>CAMDOM010000042.1 GCA_945903645.1 Chryseobacterium gleum | reverse complement strand
TGATACACCACTTTTTCTTCGTCCTTCTTTGGCGCAAAAAGGTCGCGTTGTGGAAGGGTGTCGTTGGTGAGGTTTTGCAGGTTTTTATTGAACAGCACAGGGCGAGCAGTGAGTTCGTTGACCACAGCAGCCACTGGGCTTATGCTTGCAGCCGCAGTGGCACTAGGAAAAGGTGGGGGAGGAGGTGTTTTTTTCTCCTCACTTAGTTGATGCACCACGCGGTTTTCGCGGCCTTGAATTTCGTGGGTTTTTTCGTTGGTAAACCCTGTGGCTATAACGGTAACGTTGATGGTGTCGCCAAGGGTTTCATCAAAACCATTGCCCCAGATGATGTCGGCAGTCATACCGGCTTCTTCTTGGATGAAATCGGTGATTTCGGTTACCTCATCCATGGTTACTTCTTCGCTACCACTGCTGATGTAGAGGAGGATGTTGCTAGCGCCAAAGATGTTGTTGTCGTTGAGCAGAGGAGATGCCAAAGCACGAGTAACGGCCTCAGTAGCGCGGTTTGCACCCGATGCATTTGCGCTGCCCATGATGGCCACGCCAGAGTTGGTCATTACGGTGCGCACGTCTTCGAAGTCAACGTTTACATAACCTTCTACTGTGATGATTTCGGCAATGCCTTTGGCGGCAATGGTTAGGATATCGTCAGCTTGGTTGAAGGCTTCGCTCAACTTGAGGTTGCCATACATTTCGCGCAACTTGTCGTTGCAAATAACCAGTACGGTGTCAACGTTGCGCTTCAACTCGTCCAGGCCTTTATCGGCTTGTACTTTACGTTTTTTGCCTTCGAACGCAAATGGAACAGTTACAATGGCTACGGTGAGAATGCCCAGTTCGCGGGCGGCTTGGGCAATTACTGGCGCTGCGCCAGTGCCTGTGCCACCACCCATTCCTGCGGTTATGAATACCATTTTGGTATTGGAACCGAGCACTTCTTTAATCTCGTCAAGGGTTTCGATGGCTGCATTGCGACCTACCTCGGCTTGGGCACCAGCACCACGGCCTTCGGTGAGGCTAGAACCAAGAGCTATTTTTTTCGGCACAGGACTCATGTCAAGAGCTTGCTGGTCGGTGTTGCACACAATGAAATCGACCCCGCGAATACCTTGTTTGTACATATGATTGACAGCATTTGAGCCGCCACCTCCCACACCAATTACTTTGATGATGGAGCTTTCCTCTTTCGGAAGGTTGAAATTCATTATTCCTTTTGTCATGGCCGTAGGTATTAGATGTTCAAAGATTTGGTGTTTTTGATGCCTGAAATTCTATGGAATCAAAGAGTTTTGAGCAATTGATTGTGTGAAACTGGAGGTTAGAATTACGAATTACGAATTATGAATTACGAATGCCTATCCATCAACCCTCATTCGTAATTCGTAATTCCTCATTCGTAATTGATTTAGTCAATGCCCTCGTTCAACCAGCCTTCGAGCTTTTGCTTTATTCCACGAAAACCGCTGAAATAGCGGATAGGTGTTTTGGGCAACTCCTCTTCGATGAAGTTGTCTGGTTCCACTTCGGCTTGGGGTTCTTCGAAGGGTTGTTCTTCGAAGTACGTTTCCGCTGGCTCTGGGGTTACTTCGGCAATAGGTTTGGGTTCTTCAGGAATGACATCACCCATGAAGCTTTCAATCGTGATGTTTTTGATTTTCAGCTTATCGCTAAATGCCAAACCAATCATCACCAAACCTACGCCCGTGCTATACATTGGGCTGGTCACTTCAGTGGTATTTCCCGATGAAAGATGCTCGTTTGGAAAGCCCATGCGCACATCCATGCCAGTGATGTAGGCCACCAATTGCGGCAGGTGTTTTAGGTTGGCACCACCACCTGTGAGCACAATACCACCGTGCAGCTTCTTTTCGAACCCTGAATTTCGGATTTCGAAATAGATGAGCTCGATGATTTCTTCCATACGGGCCTGAATGATGTTAGCCAAGTTTTTGAGGCTAATTTCTCTGGGCTCGCGACCACGAATGCCGGGAATGCTTACAATTTCGTTGTCTTTGGCCTCAGAAGCCAATGCGCTGCCAAACTTCACTTTTAGCAATTCGGCTTGATGACGAATAATGGCGCATCCTTCTTTGATGTCTTCGGTCATGATGTTGCCGCCAAACGGAATTACCGCTGTATGGCGAATGATACCATCCTGAAAAATGGCGATGTCGGTAGTACCACCACCAATATCTACCAAGGCCACGCCTATTTCTTTCTCCTCATCGCTAAGCACAGCTTCGGCAGATGCAAGAGGTTCGAGCACGAGTTCGGTCACTTTAAGACCAGACTTGTGGGCGCAACGGTGAATGTTTTTGGCAGCAGCAATTTGACCTGTAATGATGTGGAAATTAGCTTCGAGGCGGATGCCGCTCATACCGCGCGGGTCTTTAATTCCCTGTTCGCTATCTACGATATACTCTTGCGGAAGTACGTGAACGATTTCTTCGCCCGGCAACATTTGAAGGCGCTCCATATCGCTAATGAGGCGCTCAATGTCTACTTGGCCAATTTCTTCATCGATGGATTCGCGGGTTAGAATGCCCCTGTGTTGCAACGATTTGATATGTTGGCCAGCAATGCCCACATTGACATATTTGATTTTTTGCCCAGTTTTTTGCTCGGCTTCGGCCACGGCTGCGGTTATGGCTTGCACCGTTTTGTCGATGTTGGCGACAACGCCTCTGCTCACGCCAAGCGATTCGGACTTGCCGATGCCGAGAATCTCGATTTTACCGTATTCATCGCGTCTTCCTACTATGCAGGCAATTTTGGTAGTACCAATGTCTAGGCCTACTACGATTTCAGATTTTTCCATTTCCTTAAGAATTACGAATGATGAATTAGGAATTACGAATTACAATTATGAGTGAAGAATTATGAATTGCTTTCTTTTGAATGAACCGTTTTGGTAATTGAGCCAAGTAGGCGAAGTAGTTCATCGCAGTCTGCGAGTATTGAATCTGATTGGGGTTGATTTAAGTATCCTGTTGCGGTAAGCAGTCGAAGCCAGTAGTGACTTTCTCGTGCTTCCTTATAAGCGATGGTCATTTTCATTCCGAAATCTTTTTTGCTTTGGCCACCAATTCCTTCCTCCACATTTGCACCTACTGATGTACCACTCCTAAGAAGTTGCTTTGAAAGCACATATTCTTTGTTTTGCTCGGTGAGGTGACGATACAGGTTCACAACCCTTATTGCAAAGGCGAAGCTTTTGAGTTGTATGACGTTTCCCTCTTTCACTAATTCTATTGTGATTTAATCAAGTCTTAATTCGTAATTCCTAATTCGTAATTCCCTTCCTGGTGGCTATCACCTGATTTTTGTATTTGAGATTGATGTGTGCGTACTGGTCCCAACCGGTGGTGTTCAGTCCTTTTTGGTAAAACAGTAAGAGTTTGGCAAACTTTGGTTCCATGCCTTTGGTGCCGCCCAAAAGAATGTGGTGATCGCCCACGGTTGGAATTAGGGTGAACTCGCCTGTGTGTTCCACTTGGATTTGCTGAATTTGGGTTTTCCAGAAGGGGTCGTTATGGACAAAGGTGGCCAGTTCGAACAGGTCGTCAAGAATTGTTCGTTTGGCCAAGCTGTCCGAAAGTTCATTGAACTTGAAGGATTGCATGCGGCCAAAGCGGTCGTGAATAAAACCTGTGGCAATGGGAACACGCGCGGTGTAATTCTCGCTAATGGGCATAAGTTGCCCATCGCTATCTATGTAATAGCTTTCGCCATAGGGAGTAAAAATCCTTAGAATGGGCTCGCGTTGATACACTTTGACCGCGAAGGTGCCGTTCAGTTGTGTATATACTTCGGCACGCTTCACAGATGGATGGGCGGCAATATGCCTTTCGTAGGTGGCGATTGGGATAGACGACAATCTTTTTCCAACTAAGCTATCGCCTTTATCCAACACCATTTGCTTCACATTTTCTCTTGTGAGGAAGAAGTTTCCCTGACTATGGTCTACATCCACTCGAATATTGGCGCAGGTAATGCGGTCGGTTTCGCGCGCACTGAAGCCTAACGAAACGAACAGGCCTGCAATGGCCAATACCCAAAGTGATATGTTAAGAATTCGTTTTAACACTGATAAATGACTTTCCCTATTCTACTTTTCATTACTACCTAACATAGGCCCAAATTATTGGACATGTATAGCTTCAATTTTGTCCCAAACGCATTTTTATTCACAGCCCTATGGTCATATCCATTGAAGGAAAGCTTCGGTCAGTTTTTTATTGTTTAGGACTATTTGTTGTATTGCTTTGTTTCTATTTTTTTTTCGTTTTCATAAGTTCCACCAATGCAGGCACCAGCCTGTCAATATCGCCAGCGCCCAATGTGAGCAGGACATCTGGGCGGTGCTGCTGCAAATAGGGAATCACCTCCTCCTTTTGCATCAAAATTTTCTTCTCTGCTGTTATCAATTTTAGTAATGCTGACGATGTGACTCCCTCAATAGGAAGTTCGCGAGCGGGATAGATTTCCATCAATAGCACTTCGTCCAATTGGCTCAGGCTCTTGGCAAACCCTTCGAGATGATCCCGTGTTCGGGAAAATAGATGTGGTTGGAAAATGCCTGTCAGTCTGCGGTTTGGAAAAAGCTCACGGGCCGCGCTGATGCAGGCATCCAACTCGGCTGGATGATGCGCATAATCGTCCACATAAACCGCACTTGGCGTGTTCACATGCACCTCAAATCTGCGCTGCACACCTTTGAAAGCCGACAACGCAGGACGAATCTCTGCCTCTGTGGCACCAACAATATGGGCGATAGCGATGGCTGCAACGGCATTCTCCACATTGTGCCTTCCCGGAATGCCCAATGCCAAGTTGTTCCAAACAACGCCTTGGGGCAGATGCAGGTCGAAGGTGAACTTGCCCTGCTCCACGCGCACATTCACCGCACGGAAATCGGCCGCATCATCAATCGCGTAGGTGAGGCGCTTGGCCTGTGTGTCTATATCGGTGAAAGGTAATCCTGCCCTGTGGATTAGATAGCCGTTCGGTTCAACCTTGGCTGCAAATGCCTTGAACGAAAGCAGCATTTCATCGGCCGTGCCATAGATGTCCAGATGGTCGGCATCCACAGAGGTGATGATGGCCAAACTGGGTGACAGCCGCAGAAACGAACGGTCGTATTCATCGGCCTCGGCCACCAGCAGATTGCTTGTGTTGGATGAGAGAAAATTGGTGCCATAGTCCGCGCTTATGCCACCAAGAAAGGCGTTGCAATCCAGTGATGAGCTGCGCAGAAGGTGAGCAAGAATGCTGCTTGTGGTGGTCTTGCCATGGGTGCCCGCCACCGCCAATGTGCGATGCCCTTCGGACAACATGCCCAACACCTCCGCGCGCTTTTTCAGCAGAAAACCATTGTCCCTGAAATGATTCAACTGCTGATGTGCCACTGGAATGGCAGGCGTGTAGATGACCAGCGTTTCCTCTTTATTGGCGAATGCTGACGCCACTTCCTGCATCCCGTCCTTGAAACTGACCGCGATGCCTTCACTCTGCAAACTCTCCGTAAGTGCCGATGGTGTGCGGTCATACCCCGCAACAGTAAGTCCACGTTGCGCAAAGAACCGCGCGAGCGCACTCATTCCAATGCCACCAATACCGATGAGATAAACGGATTTTATGTTTGAGAGGGCGCTCATTTCTTGATAAGACTCAAGATCTCATTAGCAATTTGCGTATCCGCATTCGGCAACGCCAATTCCTTGATGTTGGTTATCAAATCGTTTCGCTTTTCTTCATCCATTAATAGACCCAATGCCTTATCGCAGGACTGTTCCATCGCTTTTCCATCAGGCACAAGGATGGCGGCATTACGCTGCACGAGCGCCATAGCATTTTTGGTTTGATGGTCTTCTGCTGCAAATGGGAAAGGCACCAAAACTGCGGGCTTGCCTACGATACACAGCTCGGAAATGGAACTCGCCCCTGCTCGTGACAACACCACATCGGCCACAGCATAAGCCTGGTCCATCGTGGTTATAAACGCCTGCACACGGATGTTTTTCGCACCCTTTTCTTCGACTGCCTTCTTGGCCTGATTGAGAAATAGCTTACCTGTTTGCCACACTACCTGCACATCGGCCTTGATGAAAGCATCGATGTGCGCCTCCACGCTTTGGTTGATGCTGCGTGCACCAAGGCTGCCACCAATGACCAACAGCGTTTTCTTCGTTGAATCGAGATTGAAAGTAGCCAGACCCGTCTCGCGCTTGCCATCCATATTCAAGATATCCTGGCGCACAGGGTTCCCCGTCAAAACAATACGGTCTGAGGGGAAGAAAATTCCCATGTCGGGATAGGCTACACAGATTCGCTTAGCGCGCCTGCCTAATACTTTATTGGTGATACCAGCGTACGAATTCTGCTCTTGAATGATGGTAGGAATGCCGCGGACAGTGGCCGCCAACATTACTGGTCCACTGGCAAATCCGCCCACACCAACTACGGCATCGGGACGAAAATTGCGGATGATGCCCATGCTTTGCGTCAGACTTCCGGCCAACTTGAAAGGAAACATGAGATTTTTGGGCGAAAGACTCCGCTCAATGCCACTGATGTTTAGACCGATAATGGGATAGCCCGCAGCAGGCACCTTCTCCATCTCCATCTTTCCATTTGCACCAACGAATAGGATCTCCGCATCAGGACGCAGTCGTTTGATGGCATTGGCAATGGCAATGGCCGGGAAAATATGCCCGCCAGTGCCACCACCGCTTATGATAACACGGACAGCCGAATTCGATGTGTTGTGATGCTCAGACATGTGCTACTGTTACTGAACCTTCATCCTCTTCGGAGTCATATTCGTCTGCACTGTAAGCCGACTCTACTGCTTTATCAGCTTTGTCTTCGACTGCTGATGGACTGGTTGCTCTGCTCACACTCAGTATCATCCCGATGGCGATTGAAGTGAACCAGATGCTTGTACCGCCCATGCTCACCAATGGCATCGGCTGACCCGTCACTGGGAAGAGATTGACCGCCACAGCCATATTTATGAAAGCTTGAAACACCAGACTGAAACTGCATCCGAAGGCCAATAATGACCCAAACACACTTTCACCCTTATGTACAACCCGTAAGGCTCGAAAGAGCAGAATGAGGTAGAGAAACAGAATGAACAGGCCGCCTGCAAGTCCCCATTCTTCGAGAATTATGGCATAGATAAAATCCGAATATGGGTGTGGAAGGAAGTTACGTTGCGTGCTATTGCCGGGCCCAACTCCAGCTACGCCTCCATTGGCAATGGCAATTTTGGCCTGATCGCTCTGATAGGATGCATCGGCATTGGCGGGTGTTTTCTCATCGCTGATGAAGGTCTCAACACGGGCTTTCCACGTGCCGAAACGCGGCAACACTTTTTCTACGGGAACTACAAATGACAGGAGCACGATAAATGCCCCTAGAACTGCGCCAGCACCAAGCACACCAGCAATATGTGCCACCTTCACACGGCCAATAAACAGCAGCACCAACGAGGAGGCAAACAGTACTGCCGAAGTGGAAAAGTTAGCGGGAAGAATTAATGCGCAAATGAGTAGAATTGGCCATAAGAGATGAATAAAGCCTTCCTTAAAATCCTTGACCGCATCCTGACGTTTGGACAGTTCGCGGGCCAAATAGGCAATGAGCGCTAACTTAGCTAAGTCGGACGTTTGAAACGAAAGGTTGATTAGCGGAACTGTGAGCCAACGACTGGCTTCATTAAGGTTTGTACCACTGAACAGCGTGACTATAAGTAACGGCACAGACAGCCAAAGCATGACCTGCGCTGCCCGCGAAAAGTATTTGAACGGCACGCGATGCACTAGATAGATGATGCCCCATCCAAACAGAATGATGGAGAAATGCTTGATGAAATAATACTCTGTGTTGCCACCTTGATAGCGGTGCGCCAACGTTCCTGTGCTACTATACACCGCCATGGCCGACACCAACGACAATAAGAAGACCACTGCCCAAATGACGAGGTCGCCTTGCAAGTATCGTTTGATAAGACCACTCACTTTTTAAGCTTTAATTAGTTTCTGGACGGATTTCGTAAACTGATTCCCACGGTCCTCGTAGCTATCGAATAGGTCGTGGCTTGGGCATGCAGGTGAGAGAATCACTTTTTGGCCTGGTTGGGCAAGCGCAAGTGCGGCCTTCACGGCTTCTTCAGCAGTACTAGCCCCCACAATTATCTCTGTGCAGGCCATGAATGTTTTGTAAACCTTACTGCTCTCACGGCCAAGGCACACAATGCCACGCACTTTGTCCTGCACCAATTCTTTCAGCATGGTGTAGTCTTGTCCTTCTTGCAGGCCGCCAACTATCCATATAAGTTCGCCATCCAATCGTTCTAGGCTGTACCAGGTGAGATCTACACTTACGGCCTTTGAATCATTGATGAACTTTACGCCATCCACCACGCCCACCACTTCTTGACGATGACGTGTGCTTTGCACATCGCTCACGCTCTCATTGAGTATTTGTCTGCGCAGTTCAAGTAGGCTGTTGAAGGTCTCCTGAGTTGGGTTGTTTTCGTTTTTCATTGGCGGTCAAATGTTTTTTTTTCAGGAAACCATGAATTAGAGTCCGCGTACTGCTGATTTAAATTGACGACCTCTGTCTTCGTAGCTTTCGAAAAGGTCGAAGCTGGCACAAGCAGGAGAAAGTAAAACGGTATCGCCTTTAGCACCTAAGTAGTATGCAGTGCGAACAGCTTCTTCCGCTGAGTTTGTGTCTACGATAGTGTCCACAAAGCCCTCGAAAGCGCGATGGATTTTTTCATTATCCACTCCTAAACAAATAATAGCTTTCACTTTTTGGCGTACGAGTTCTTCCACCATGCTGTAGTCGTTTCCTTTGTCTACACCGCCTACAATCCAAACAAGGGGCGCGTTTTGACATTCCAACGCATACCAAGTAGAGTTGATATTGGTGGCCTTAGAATCGTTGATGAATTCAATTCCGTTCACCTTGCAAACGCTCTCGAGGCGATGCTCTACTGCAGTAAAATCTCCCAGACTTTCGCGCACAATATCCTTACGCAGCTCCAACAATCGGCCAATGATGCCTGATGCCATGGAGTTGTAAGAGTTGTGGCGACCTTGTAATGCTAATTCGTGAATGGACATGGTGTCTGTGGTATTATGGATGTTAAAGTGTAGTTGCTTGTTTTGGAGGTATGCGCCTTCTGGAAGTGACGATTGATGAGTGTTGATTGACGAGTCAGGAGGCAGAGGTTCTTCTGGCAAGCCACCTTTTTCCGAAATAGAAAACGGATAGGTCTTAGCAGTCAAAGGATGCTTCGCCATGTAATCGGTGATGTTGGTGTCGTCCGCGCAATAGATGAATGTATCGTCCGAGGTCTGGTTCTGCGTGATGCGGAACTTGGATGTGATGTAATCCTCCATGTTAGCATAGCGGTCCAGATGGTCGGGTGTGATGTTCATCAGCACCGCATAATTGATGCGGCTCTCGTGCATGTCATCCAACTGAAAACTGCTCAGTTCCAGCACCAGATAATCGTATGTGTTGTCGGCAACTTGAAGGGCGAGGCTCTGACCAACATTGCCGGCAAGGCACACATTGAGTCCCGCCTTGGTGAGAATATGATGCGTAAGTAGCGTGGTAGTCGTTTTGCCATTCGTACCTGTGATTCCGATGACCTTGGCATCGGTGTGGCGTATGGCAAATTCAATCTCGGAGATGATTGTCGTTCCCTGTGCGCGCAGTTTTTGTATTAACGGAGCCTTTTCAGGAATGCCCGGACTTTTGATGATGAGGTCGGCATTAAGAATGCGTTCCTCTGTGTGCTGTCCTTCTTCGAAATCGATGTTCCATTCGCGAAGCTGAGTTGCATATTTCTCCTTCAATTTCCCTTTATCAGAAAGGAAAACAGCCATACCCCTGCGCATAGCGAGATAGGCAGCACCTGTGCCGCTTTCTCCACCACCGAGTATGACCACGCGATTGCTCATCTCAGTTTGAGTGTTACAATGGTGAGAACCGCCAGCATGATGCCCACAATCCAGAAACGGCCCACAATCTTGGCCTCATGCATTCCTTTCTTCTGAAAATGGTGGTGCAAGGGCGACATGAGGAAAATGCGTCTTCCTTCACCGTATTTCTTCTTGGTGTATTTGAAATAGCTCACCTGCATCACCACAGAAAGATTCTCGGCCAAGAAGATTCCACAGAGCACGGGAATGAGCAATTCCTTGCGGATCATGATGGCGAATACCGCGATTATGCCGCCTAATGCCAGACTGCCTGTGTCGCCCATGAACACCTGAGCCGGATATTGATTGTACCACAGGAAACCTACGCATGCCCCAACAAAGGCCGCGATATAGACCACCAGCTCGCCTGATCCGGGGATGTACATGATGTCCAGATAATCCGCGAAAATGATGTTGCCAGAAACCCACGCCAATGCCGCAAGTGTCACTCCAATGATGGCCGATGTGCCAGTAGCCAGACCATCGAGCCCATCGGTGAGATTGGCTCCGTTGCTCACAGCTGTAACGATGAAGATGACGATGGGAATGAACACCAACCAACTCCAATCCTTCGCCTTATCTCCGAGAAAAAACAGAATTGTGGAATAGTCGAACTCGTTGTTTTTGAGGAAAGGAATAGTGGTAACCATCGAATGATCAGCCTCGCTGTAGGTTGGGGCAGCGGTTACAGATACTGTCTTGCCATCAATGATTACCTCCACAGGCTCGCCACCAGTACTGATGCGATTCTTCACCAGCACGCTATCGCTGAAATAGAGCGTTGCACCTACGATGATGCCGATGCCCACCTGTCCCAGTACCTTGAACCGTCCGGCAAGACCTTCCTTGTCCTTCTTGAACACCTTTATATAGTCATCAGCAAATCCGATAAGCCCGAGCCATACCGTGCTAATCAGCATTAGAATTACATAGACGTTGTCGAGCTTGGCAAAAAGCAATGTTGGGATGATGATGCTAGCAAGAATGATAATGCCGCCCATGGTGGGTGTGCCTTTCTTCTTCTCTTGCCCTTGCAGGTCGAGGTCGCGGATTATTTCGCCTACTTGCTTGTATTGCAGGAAACGGATGATACGCCTGCCGATAAGCATGGAAATGATGAGCGATGCGATGATGCTCATCGATGCACGGAAGGAGATGTACTGGAACACGCCCGCACCTGGGATGTCAAACTGCGTATCCAAGAACTGAAAGAGGTAGTACAACATCGCTTAGCTGGTTTGAATAAGATTGGTACGCAGCACTTCCATGTCATCGAAAGGATGTTTCACCCCTGATATCTCCTGATATTTCTCGTGGCCTTTGCCCGCTATTAGAATGATGTCGCCCGGATTAGCAAGCAGACAAGCCGTGCGAATGGCCTCTGCGCGATCTACAATGCTCACGGCCTTTTTGCCATTCACGGGGTCGAGACCCTGCCGCATGTCGGCAAGGATGTCCTCAGCCTTTTCGCTGCGCGGATTGTCTGAAGTAAGAATCAGCTTATCGCTCTTGTCGCCTGCTATGCGCGCCATCTCTGGTCGCTTGGTCTTGTCGCGATCTCCACCGCAGCCCACTACCGTAATCAGCTTCTCGTTGCCAGTGCGCAGTTCGCGAATTGTGCTAAGCACGTTCTCCAACGCATCGGGCGTATGTGCATAATCGACTATACCGAGAATGTCATTCTCCGTTTTGATGAACTGAAATCTGCCGTCAGGCGACTGTAGATTACTTAGCACTGTTAGCACTTGCAATTTCTCCTCCTTCAGTTCGATGGCAGCGCCATACACCGCCAGAACATTGTAGGCATTGAATGCACCAATCAACCGCGTGATGACCTCTTGTCCATCGATGTTCAGGATAAGACCTGTCAGGTTGTTCTCCAATATCTTGGCCTTGCGGTCGCTCATGCTGCGTAAGCCGTAGGTCACCACTTTGGCGCGACTGTTCTGCACCATCACATCGCCATTGCGGTCGTCCATGTTCACCAACGCAAAAGCTTTGGCGGGCAACATGTCGAATAGCATTTTCTTGGCCGCGATGTACTCCTTGAATGTGCCGTGATAGTCGAGATGGTCGTGGGTGATGTTGGTGAAAATGGCTCCTGTGAACTGGATGCCCGCCACTCGGTGCTGATGCAACGCATGGCTGCTCACCTCCATAAAACAATGGCTGCATCCGGCCAGCACCATTTCGTTGAGCAACGCATTCAGGCTCACAGGATCGGGCGTGGTGTGCGTGGCTGAACTTTCTTTCCCGTTGATAAGATTCCTCACGGTAGAAAGCAGTCCGACACTGTATCCAAGACCTCGGAAAAGCTGATAGAGCAACGTGGCCGTGGTGGTCTTACCATTTGTCCCGGTGATGCCTACCAGCTTGAGTTTCTCCGAAGGATTATCGTAGAAATTACTGGCGATGACCCCGGCAGCATAGCGGCTGTCCTTCACCTGCACATAGTTCACTTCCTTTTTTAGTTCTGCAGGAAGTTTCTCGCACACGATGGCAAGCGCACCTTGGGCAATGGACTTGTCGATGTACTGATGGCCATCCACCTGTGTACCGCTTACCGCCACGAACAAGCTGAATTTCTTGGCCTGCCGCGAATCGATGCACACGCTTTCGATGGCCACATTGGTGGAACCAACTACCTCTTCGAGGCCTGCTTTATAGAGTATGTCCTTTAAAAGTTTCATTACGATAGTTCAATCACAATTTCACGGCCCTTGGTAGCGCGGGTTCCCGGGGTGATGGATTGCTTACGCACCACACCCGAGCCTATCATCCGCACATACAATCCCATGTTTTCGAGTAAATAAATCGCGTCCATAGCACCCATACCAACAACTCGAGGAACGAGGTCTTCCGATATGGGCCTTTCCATGAGAATTATTGAGTCGTGGCTCGTTTTGGTAGCAACCCATTCGGCATCTGGTGCACCTGTTTTTGCAGAAACTTTAGTTTTGCCCAAAGCCACCCGCATGTCTCTGTTAAGCGTAGCTTTTGAGCTAGGAGCTTTTGAGCCAAGCAAAGCTGTGTCTGCTGAAAGTGCAGGGTGCATGTGCAACTGGGTGGAATACACTTTGTCGCTTATTTCTTTGAAAACAGGACCGGCAACCACATTTCCGTAGTATGCTCCTCCAGGATTGTTCACCACCACAATGCAGCTGTATTGTGGTTGATCAGCAGGAAAGTACCCTACAAACGAGGCTTGATAGGTCACTTTTCCATTTTTGTAGCCTCCTGCGCCTGTTGCCACCTGAGCGGTGCCCGTCTTTCCAGCAATTTTGTAGGCTGCATGGCGCAAATTGGTAGCGGTTCCATGTTCCACCACCCCTTCCATCAATTCTTGGACGGCTTTAATGGTGGCATCCGAGCAAATTTTGGCTTCAATTACTTCCGTTGGAAATTCCTTTTGCACCTGTGCATGGCGTTTTATTGCCTTCACAAATCGTGGCTTCACCATTGTTCCGTTGTTGGCCACGGCATTGTAAAAGGTGAGCATTTGTAATGGCGTCATTAGCGATTCGTAGCCAATGCTCATCCAAGGAAGTGTAACTCCCGACCAAGAAGCATCAGTCGGATATTTTATCATTGGCTTTCCTTCTCCAGGGATATCGGTGTTTAGAGCTTGATTTAGCTTCATTTTGCGAATGCGATCCACAAAAACTTTTGGGTCTTTCCCGTAGAATTGATTCACTAATTTGGAAATGCCAACGTTGCTCGATTTCTCGAAAACTTGGGCAATTGTGATGCGGTTATACAATCCTGTTTTGCTATCACGCATCGTGCGATCATGAAATTTCTTGATGCCGCCTTCAATGTCTACCGTGTCAGAAAGGGAAATGTGACCGTCTTCCAAAAGGCAGATAACGCTGGCAAGCTTGAATGTGGAACCTGGTTCCGTAGCAGCACCTAAGGCATAATTGTAGGTCTCGCTGTAGCTTCCATCGGCCTGCAAAGTGAGATTGGCAATGGCCTTGATGAGACCTGTTTGTACCTCCATCAGTACTGCACAGCCCGACTGTGCGCCACTTATGCGAAGCTGTGTTTCTAATGCCGATTCGGCAACGTCTTGGATGTTGATGTCGATACTGGTAACGAGATCTGCACCGTCTTGCGGCTCAATTTCGTTGGCATCACTAAGAGGTTTCCAAATTCCTCCGCTAATTTTTTGAACTAATCGTTTGCCATTTATTCCTCCCAATTCTTTGGAATAAGCGCCTTCCAAACCAACACTAAAGCCCGGACGGTCAAATCCTATTGTTCTAGATGCAAGCTCGCGGAAAGGCTTGGCGCGTCTGCTTTTTTGCACCACGATTATGCCACCTTTATATTTCCCCAAACGAAAGAGTGGTAAGGCACGTAAGCGTTTAAGCTCCATGTGCTCCACATTTCTTTTTAGCAGGTGATAACCACTGTGGGTATTTCGCGCTTGGGTCAATTCGCGCTTCCAAGAAGTTTGTGAGCGGTCGTTGAAAATTATTGAAAGACCGCGAGCCAATGCGTCAATACTGTCGGTAAACATCTCATTGGTGATGGTTGGAACACTTGCGTCCCACCGTACTTCATAAATTGGTTTTGAAGTAGCTAATAGGCTTCCGTCCTCCGAAAAAATATTGCCACGAGCTGCCTCAATTGTTTCAAAACGTGTGGTTTGGGTTTGCGCTTTGCTGCGCCATTCTTTGCCTTCTACGAACTGAATTTTAGCCACTTGACCCACAATAGCGAACGCGAAAAGGCACATCAAGCCATAAGCCAGATACGCCCGTTTCTTTATTTCGCCTCGTTCTTTCAATTCTTTGTTATCAATGAGTCGGTGTCTTCGCGGCTCTACTCGTTTATCATTTCATCCTTCGTCACTACAATCTTCTTGGGCGGTGTGCGGCTTTCGTATATGCCCAATGGTGCAGCTGCTTTTGCTACTTCGCTTTGCTTGCTGGCAAACATTAATTCTGATCGAGTGGCGATAAAATCCGACCGCAATTCTTTCACCTCTTTTTCCATTTTATTCGTCAGTATCACCGTCTTTTCAGCGTAATGACTATTGGCGATGTACACGATTCCCAGTCCAAAAAGCCAAAACAGAAAAGGCAGGTTATTCACCATAGTATCGCGCGTTAGAAAACTGCCGTCCAACACACCAATGATGCGCTTAACGATTGCCGCTCCTGAAATACCGTTGGTCTCTTTCTCCTCCATCAGATGCGTTCGGCTATTCTAAGCTTGGCACTTCGCGAGCGAGGATTGCGTTCCAACTCTTCATCGCTAGGTACTATCGGGCTTTTGGTTATTGCTCGAAGCGGTACAAGAGGATTTCCGTAGAAATCTTTCTCTAGTTTTCCTTCCACATTGCCGCTGCGGATAAGATTTTTCACCATTCTATCCTCCAACGAATGATAGCTAATGACCACCAAACGGCCATTTTCTGCAAGTAGCCCTTCTATCTGAGCGAGCATGTCTTTTAAGGCATTAAGCTCATCGTTCACCTCTATTCTGATGGCCTGAAAAACGCGCGATAGAAAACTGTTTTCCTTGCCGCGCTGCGCAAAACGTTCGCAAATAGCTTTCAATTGTTCTACAGTTGTAAATGGCCGTGATTCGCGTTGAGCAACAATTGCTTTGGCAAGTTTCCAACCCTCATTGAGGTCAGCATGCTCGCGAAACATTCGCGAAAGCTCTTCTGCAGCGTATGTATTTATGATGTCGGCCGCGGTCACTTCGCCCGCGGCATTCATCCGCATATCAAGCGGACCACTCAACCGTATGCTAAATCCACGTTCGGCCGCATCAATTTGATGACTACTGATGCCCAAATCGGCCAAAATGCCATCCACAGGAATGGCTTTATACAGCTTTAGAAAATTGCGGGTGTATCGGAAGTTGTGCGGAACGAGTGTAAATCTGGAATCGAGCAGAGCATTGGCTTGGGCATCTTTATCCTGATCAAAACCAAACAAACGACCGTGCTCGCCCAGTAATCCAAGAATTTCTTTGGAATGGCCTCCACCACCAAGCGTCAAATCAACGTAGGTTCCGTTAGGCCTGATGTTCAGACCCGCTATGCACTCCCGCAGGAGGACCGGCTCATGATATGACATCACCTGCGGCATTCAAGTTTCCCATTACTTCTTCCGCCAATTGGGCGAAATCCACCTGAGGATTGTTGAGAACCGCCTCGTATGCCACTTTATCCCACACCTCGATGTAGTTGCCGGCAGAAGCTAGGACAATGTTGCTGCCAATGCCTGCAAAATCCGAAAGGTCTTTCGGAATTAGAAGACGGGCAGTGTTGTCCAGTTCAACAATCTTAACCCCAGCCGTGAATTGGCGAATGAAATCCACATTCTTGCGCACGAAACGGTTCAATCCGTTCACGGTCGCCATAGCGCGATTCCATTCACCCATCGGGTATAGCTCTAAACACTTGGCAAATACGCTACGCTTTAGCACAAACCCATCTTCTAGCATAGCCGTCAACTGCTTCTTCAATGGAGAAGGCAGCATCAAGCGACCCTTTGAGTCGGCTTTGCATTCGTATGTACCAATGATGTTCAAACCTATTTATGGCTGGGTTTCAGATGGTAAAGTAAGGGACTGAAAACCACAGTTTACCACTAATTACCACTTTTGTTGAAAACTTTTATGTGTTTAACGTCAAAAGGTTACAGCTGATACTCAAAACTCTAGGTTTTAACTGATTTATATGGATTTTAATTGGTGGTAAAAAGTGGAGGCAATATTTAGTAGATCAACATTTTTGATTCAACAAAACGGCAATGCATTCCAAACGGGAATTCAACTTGAGGCCGAAAACGGCAAAAGCAGACGAATTGATAATGGAAAACGCAGCAGCACAGGGCTAAGGAGTCCTGCGGCCACGATTGGAAAAAATGAAAATTAAATCAGAGCAGAGAATGCTCTATGTCGCTGACTAATTCGGGATTTTACTCCGAAAGAGCTGTTTCTAGATAGGCTAGAATAGATTTTTTCGCACCAGTTCGCTTGGTCATAAAAGCCAACAGAGCTTCTTTTTTTTTGGTTTGAGTAAGAAGAAGAGATAGCGTATTTTTCAAGCCTTCGGAATCACTTACGCTAAAGGCCAATCCTTCCTCTATCATAATGTTGGCATCGGCAAATCGAGAATAATTTGGCCCAAAAATTACTGGTACGCCAAAAGCAGTAGCTTCCAATATGTTGTGCAGTCCAGAGTCGAATGCTCCTCCCACATACGCTAAATCTGCAGCACCATAAATTTGATTCAGAACCCCGATTGAATCCACCAGAATAACGTTCGTGTTTTGGTTGGAATAATGCGAAAAGCGCACCGAGTTTGGAAACAAGCTCTCTAAGCGTAGCATGTTTGGTTCATCCACCTCATGTGGAGCGATAATCCATTTGATGGTTGGATTTTCCGCGATGTTCGGCTTCAGTACCTCCTCATCTTTTTGCCAAGTGCTCCCGCAAACGATTAGTTTTCTGTCGCCTTTGAAATCATCTACAGATGGCAAGCTTTTCCATTGCGAAGCGATTTCCATTACGCGGTCGTAGCGCGTGTCTCCACAAACTTTCACCGTTGTAATTCCTATTTGTTGAAGGAGAGCCTTCGAGTTGTCGTCCACCACGAATATGTGATGAAAAGCAGCCAAACACTTGCGGCCATGATTACCATACCATTTGAAAAAGTAGTGACGTGAAGAGAATTGTGCTGAAATGAGAATGAGATTGGACCCAAAATTTTTAGCAGTATTCAAATAGTGCCACCACAAATCATATTTCACGAAAATGGCAACATCTGGGCGAATGGCTTCTATAAATCGGATAGCGTTAGCCTTTCCTTCTTGCGGTAGATAGAGCACATGCGCCACTCCAGCATACGTTTTTCGAACCTCATAGCCCGATGGAGAAAAGAATGTGAGCACTATTCGCGGTGGGCGATTGGAGGTGTTCAATCTATCAATAATGGGCCGTACCATTTCAAATTCCCCCAAAGAGGCGCAGTGTATCCAGACAGTTTTAGCCTCCGTTAACTTTACTTCACGCTCGATGCGCTCCAAAATTCCGATCCTGCCCTGAATCCATAATGCGGCTTTGGGATTGAAGTTGGACGCAATTCGCATCCCAAAATGGTAGATGGCGATGATGCTATCGTATACCAATTCCAAAATGATTAGTTGAAGTAAAATTCGTTTTGGTTGCGCTTGTAAAAAGGAAGCATCCAGCCAATGCGAAATCCAAACTGAAAATAGGTGAGATTTGGATCTATTTTGCGTTGTTCGGGAATGTCATAGCTTCTTCGATTGCCCATAAAACCTTGCGAAAACTCAAATCCACCGTAAAAGTTTAATAATCGCGAATTGCCTTGAAAATGGTACCCAATAAATTGATTGAGCATAAAACCATTGGTAAGGCGATCATAACCTTTTAGATACTCGCCTTGCAATTGAGGTATGGCATTATTCTGCACAGAATATGAAATCCAATGTTCCATAAATGCACCTCCAATGCTGATTATAGGTCCACTGTTTTTGTTTGGGCGCAGTATTGGAAGAATTTTCCCCACCCTAAAGTCGAGCATATAACCAGATTGCCCAATGTTTACAATTGCTGGTGCGCCATCCGAACCAATTATAATGTTGTTTGGCGTGAGCATTTCATCCAACAGTTTATCTTTATTTTGAACGATGTCGCCAAATATGTAGTGCCCGCCAAGCGAAACAATCCAATTGTTGCTGGTTTTGTAGGCAATGTTTCCGCCAATGTTGTGGGCTATGCCAAATCGGTCGGCCAGGTCGCCAATGGGTACTTGCACTGCGTATGAAATTTGCAGAATGGGCACAGCTATGGCAGAGTCTTTTCTGACTGGATTTAACGATTCTATCTGCGCTACAGTTTGAATGCAGGTGGCTAACGACAGCAGGAGTATGCAAACTAATCTCATCACGAGCAAAAGTACACTAACAGTTACAGTGGAAAAGCGGGCAATTTTGATGCATTAGAACCGAACTTTTCGGCTCTAAAAGTGTTGGTATTTTGAGGTTGGACATTACGGTAAAGGTTCTGTAATTTTGCAATCCTAAAAAAATCATCATCTATATCATACGCATACAATGAAAATCCTTGTACCGATTAGTGTAGTGCCCGATACCACATCGAAAATTGCTTTTACAGATGGGGAAACTAAGTTTAACGAAGATGGCATTCAGTGGATTGTGAATCCTTATGATGAATGGTATGCGTTGGTTCGTGCTCTTGAAATTACCGAGAAAGACGGTGGAACAGTTACAGTTGTAAGCGTTGGAGATGTCACGGCAGAACCAGTTATTCGCAAGGCACTTGCTCTTGGTGCCAACGATGCAGTTCGTATCGATGTGAAACCAACAGAATCTTATGTAGTGGCTAAAGAATTGGCCAATTATGCCAAAGGTCAAGGGTTCGATATGATTCTGTTGGGAAAAGAAACTATCAATTACAACGGTTCGGAAGTTGGCGGCATGCTTGCTGAGTTCTTGAATCTTCCATATATTTCTCTTGCCAGTAAATTGGAAGTAAACGGTGGTGTAGCCGCTTTGGAGCGCGGTATTGAAGGAGGCTCGGAGATTTTAGAGGTGAAAATGCCTTTTGTGGCAAGTGCTGCTAAGGGTATGGCCGAGCAACGTATTCCAAACATGCGCGGTATTATGGCTGCACGTACTAAGCCATTGACTGTAGTTCCAGCTTCAAATGTTGCTGCAAAAACAGCTACTGTGAAATACATTCTACCAGCTTCAAAGTCGTCTGTTAAGTTGGTTGCTGCCGACAATGTAGACGAACTTGTTCGCTTGCTTCACGAAGAGGCAAAAGCCATTTAATTCTACCTATTTCTAACGATATAATTTAAGACAATGTCAGTTCTAATTTTTGTAGACACCAAGAACGGTGAAATAAAAAAGTCTGCACTTGAGGCTGTTCAATATGGCAGTAAAGTAGCAGCTCAATTGGGTGGTCAAGCGGTTGCCTTGACGCTAAATGCAAAAGACGCTACAATTCTTGGAAGTGTAGGCGCAAGCAAAGTGCTTAATGTAACGGATGCTTCCATCAATGCTTCTGACCCACAAAAAGTGGTGGAAGCAATTGTGAAAGCGGCCAATAGTGTAGGTGCCAAAGTGGTTGTTTTCGCAAACGATTCTACTGCTAAGGCTGTTGCTCCGAGACTTTCAGCCCGTTCTGGTGCTGGACTAGTTACCAATGTTACCTCGCTACCCGATACTTCAAACGGATTTGTGGTATCGAAGAATGTATTCTCAGGCAAAGCTCATGCTCTTGTCAACATATTAAGCGATGAAAAGGTGTTGTGCATATTGTCCAACTCATTCCCAGTGGTTAAATCTGCGGGGACTGCACCAGTTGAAGCGTTCTCGGTTGATGTAAGCGCTATCAATTCTGGAATTACTGTGAAAGAAGTGAAAGGCATGGGCACGGGAGGTGCAGTGCCGCTTCCAGAAGCAGAGCTTGTAGTTTCAGCTGGTCGTGGACTGAAAGGCCCCGAAAACTGGGGAATGGTAGAAGAAATGGCAACTATTCTTGGTGCAACAACTGCTTGCTCCAGACCAGTAGCTGATATTGGTTGGAGACCTCATCACGAGCACGTGGGTCAAACTGGAGTAGCAATTCGCCCAAATTTGTATATCGCAATTGGCATTTCTGGCGCAATTCAGCATTTAGCTGGTGTAAATGGCAGCAAGGTGATTGTGGTTATAAACAAAGACCCAGAAGCTCCTTTCTTCAAAGCAGCCGATTACGGAATTGTTGGAGACGCATTTGAAGTTGTTCCAAAACTGAACGAAGCTTTTCGAAAATTCAAGCAAGCCAACGGGTAATATTCTTCATTGGCCTGAAAGGGAATGAGTCGGATGGTAAAAATTAAAATGGGCATTTTTGGGCTACAATACAGTCAAACCCAAACAGGTGCCTATGCGTTGGTTCTTGAGGAAGAAGAAGGCAACAGAAGGCTACCTATTATTATTGGTAGTGCTGAGGCGCAATCAATTGCGATTGTGTTGGAGGACATGACTCCAACGCGTCCTTTAACGCACGATATTTTCAAGACCGTTGCAGATAATTTTCATCTCGACCTTACCGAAGTTTTAGTCTACAATTTTGTGGATGGAGTGTTCTATGGTAAATTGGTTTTTACAGATGGAACACGTGTCTTTGAAACCGATTGCCGACCTTCTGACGCCATCGGGTTGGCTATTCGCTTCAAGTGTCCAATCTATACGCATGAGTTTATATTGAATGCTGCGGCCTTTGAAAAAGAGGGCGGTGGAGGTGGAATTCGCCCAATAGCCTCAACGCGCGCCTTGGAGCAAGCCCAACCTTCTGGGCTCTACAATGGATTAACTGAAGAAGAACTGGAAGACATGCTGGCCGTTGCCTTGGCGAATGAAGATTACGAACAAGCATCAAAACTTAGGGACGAACTGCAAAAGCGCAAATAGACTTTTTTAGCGCTGGTAATCTTTTTCAAAGGGAGAAAGTATAGAGTTAACTTTCCCAATTCTTTTTCCTAACCTTGGATTTCCTAAACGGAACAATCAGCCATGGCAATAGCCCTCCTTCAAGTGCCCACTCTTCTTCTTGTTGATTTTGGATTCGACATCATGAGCCTGCTTCGAGGCCTTTTGGGTCTCGTGGTGTTGGTTGGTATAGGTGTGCTTTTTAGCGATGACCGCAAAAATATCAATTGGTCAATAATCGTTGTAGGCATACTGCTTCAAGTGGTGTTGGCAATTGGCATATTGAAAGTAGCCTTTGTCGAACGCATTTTTGAAAGTATTAGTGCTGGGTTCGTGAAAGTGATTTCATTCACAGATTTTGGCACCGATTTTCTATTCAGTTCCTTTGTTTCTGGCAATGCGGAGGCCGCAATTATCAGTTTTGCCTTTCGCATATTGCCGACCATCGTTTTCTTTTCTGCACTAACGAGTTTGCTTTATTACGTGGGTGTTTTGCAAAAGGTAGTCTATGTATTTGCATGGGTTATGAAGAAAACGATGAAACTTTCTGGGGCCGAAAGTTTGGTAACGGCTGGTAATATCTTCTTAGGCCAAACAGAGTCGCCATTTTTAGTGCGCCCATATTTGGCTGGAATGACGCGGTCAGAACTGATGTGTATGATGACAAGCGGCATGGCAACTATTGCTGGCGGTGTTCTTGCGGCATATATCGGTTTTCTGGGTGGTGATGATCCTGCACAGCGTTTGTTGTTTGCAAAGCATTTATTGGCAGCTTCGGTGATGAGTGCTCCAGCAGCTATAGTTGCGGCCAAACTTTTGGTGCCAGAGCGCGAAAAGTTTAATGAGGAAATGAGCGTTAACAAAGAAAAAATGGGGGCCAATGTGTTGGAAGCTATAGCCAATGGTACAACGGATGGTGTTAAACTTGCCGTTAACGTGGGAGCAATGCTGTTGGTGTTTACATCGTTCGTTTACATGGGAAACTGGATAATGCGCGATTTGATTGGCGAATGGACAGGAGCCAATGCGTTCATCATTGCCAATACATCTTTCGATGGCTTATCGTTTCAATTCCTAGTCGGTTATGCATTTGCTCCAATCGCTTGGCTTATGGGCGTGGCTACCGAAGATATCTTCTTGGTAGGACAGCTTCTAGGAGAGAAGACCATTTTGAACGAGTTTTATGCTTACAAAACCCTTGGCGAAATGAAAGTCGCTAATCTATTCACCCACGAGAAATCCATCATAATGGCAACATATATCCTGTGTGGGTTCTCCAACTTTGCTTCCATTGGAATTCAAATTGGCGGTATTGGCAGTTTAATTCCCGACAAGAAAGGAGTAATGTCCAAGCTGGGTATGCGCGCATTGCTTGGTGGCACTTTGGCATGTTTGCTTACCGCGGTGGTGGTGGGTATATTCTTGAAATAACCGTCCCAAAGAGTAAAGTTGGATTGAAATTCCTGCAGATTTTAGCATGAATTTGATTCAGGTGGCATAGTTGAAAACCATTCATAACTGCTCATTTCAGTGCCAATTGGAAAACGGGTCTTTTATACATTTGCCCCCGTTCAACGAAACATCAACCAAATACATTATACCATGAAAATTACAGTAGTAGGAGCTGGAAACGTAGGAGCCACGTGCGCCAATGTTATCGCTCAAAAAGAATTAGCCAATGAAGTTGTATTGCTCGACATTAAAGAAGGCATTGCCGAGGGCAAGTCTTTGGACATTTGGCAAACCGCTCCAATCAATCTATACGACTCGCGTGTGGTTGGCAGCACCAATGATTACAGCAAAACAGCCGATTCTGAAGTAGTTGTAATTACTTCTGGATTGCCACGTAAGCCGGGTATGAGCCGCGATGATTTGATTGCTACAAACGCTGGTATCGTTCGTTCGGTAACCGAGCAAGTAATTAAGTATTCGCCAAATGCAAAAATCATTGTGGTTTCTAATCCACTTGACGTAATGACCTACTGCGCATATCTAACTGCAAAAGTGGATAGCAAGCGCGTATTTGGTATGGCTGGTATTTTGGACACTGCTCGCTACCGTGCATTCTTGGCCACAGAGTTGGATTGCAGCCCAAAGGATATTCAAGCTGTATTGATGGGTGGTCATGGCGATACTATGGTACCGCTTCCACGCTACACTACAGTTGGCGGTATTCCTGTAACTGAACTTGTTTCTTCAGCTAAGTTGGATGCTATTGTTGAGCGTACCAAAAAAGGTGGAGGTGAGCTTGTGAATTTAATGGGGACTTCTGCTTGGTATGCTCCAGGAGCTGCAGCAGCACAAATGGTAGAAGCCATTGTTCGTGACCAAAAACGTATTTTCCCAGTTTGTGCCCTTCTTAATGGAGAGTACGGCTTGAAAGACATTTACCTTGGTGTGCCAGTAAAGTTGGGCAAAAATGGTATAGAGGAAATTATCGAATTGAAGTTGAATGCAGAGGAGAAAGTTCTTTTGAATGAATCGGCTAAGTCGGTGAAGGAAGTGATGGACGTGTTGGACAGCATGAACGCTGCTGTTTAAGACTTTTAATGTTTAATTTTAAAAAAGGCATCCCGCTAAGCGTGGGATGTCTTTTTTTGTACCGTGAAAACATCTATCCCTCTTCGCTCCATATCCATAGCCCCAAGTGGGCTTCATGTGGCTACTTGGGGCTTTATAAATGGTGAATTAGCCAATGTGTTAATAGATACAGGAGCATCGCAAACGGTTCTGGACAAGAATCGCGTCCACATCTTTTCGCTCCAAACAGAATTTGAATTATCTGACCAACTCTCCAAAGGGCTTGGAACTGTCGAAATGCAGAGTTACCTCTTCAATGTGGACCAATTTGTTCTTGGAGACCTTGTGCTGGACCATTTAGATGTGATGCTAGTTGACCTGCAACACGTGAATAGTTCATACCATCAATTGGGGCACACCGCAATAGATATGGTGCTTGGAGGCGATATTTTGCAGCGGTTTGATGCCGTGCTAGACTATGGCAAAATGGTGATGACCCTCACTATACCTTAAACCGCGAAAGCAATTCTCGCGTAGGAATCCAACAGGTTTCTTGTTTGCCAAACCAACGGTAGCGGTAGCGCGCCACCCAATCGTAAATGAAATCGCGCAAAGGTTTTGGCACAAGGATAAACACTCGCATTGCCGGCCATAAACCATCCAAATAGCTACACAACCTAAGCGCTGCAGTGCTTTTGTAGCTTATCCGTTCATTCTCGATTAGAACGATGCTGTCTAAGTATTGGGCAGGTATGCCAAACTTGTTAAACTGTATCAGCGCAAAATCAGACTGTAAAGAGGCAAATTGTACAGTAGCTTTTTTATCGCGCTTAATAACGAATTGCACCGTGCTTTGGCAGAGATTACACACGCCATCAAACAATAAAATGGGCGCTAGTGTGGTTTTCATCTATTCACAATGAAGCGTTGCACATTGCTACCTGCATTAGACTGTGTTTCCAAAAGATACATTCCTGCGGGAAGAGGATTGGCATCAATCATAGTGTTGCTCATGCCATTATACGATTTGGTCCAAAGCACACGGCCTTGCAAATCCATAATGCGAAGCGAAACCTCCCCATCAATTGGCGGTGTGGCCGATAGGGTAAACATTCCATTACTTGGGTTAGGATACAGGTTCAACACGCGTGAACTTGGAGTTTCAAGCGTTTCAGTACTGATGGTAAATCCTTCCGTAGAACCCTTGTAGTATGCCAATCCGCCTGCCAAATTTCCAATAAGGAGGTCGAGTAAGCCATCCTCATTCACATCTGCACCAAACGGCACAGCCCGCTCTCCTTCATATTCCGGGAAGTTTCCAATAAGATTGAAAGTCGGCTTCACCGATAGGGTGAAATTTGGCCGCTGATTGCTTGTGCCCAACACACTAATGTTACAACCATTGAAGTTGTTGGCGTTGGCGAATGCGCTGCTCACAAAATCGGTTGTGGTGAACCGCACATTCAAATCTTGCCCGCCACTTGCGTTGGTGTGATACCAGCACATTTCTACTAGTATGTTCGATTCGCCATCCCAAATAAGTGGAGAAGATGAAGAGAACTCCACTACTCCGTTTGGCAAAGTAGGCCCAGCAGCAAAGTGAAAGGATTGCAAACCAGTTTCAAATCCGCTCAATTCGTTCAAGGAAGTCATTCCCATTTTAACGTAGAACTGCCCTAGCGGAACACTTGGGCCATTCAATATTTCCATACTTAGCTTGCGAATGGCGCCTTCGCCAATGCCTTGCGCCTGAAGTTCGGAAGCTTTAACCAAGTACTGATGGCGCCCGCTCTTTGAGGAAAAACTAAACGGAGTAGTTTCATCACCACTGGTAATTGCGGTACCATTTCCAACATTCGCATCTAATATGGCAGGGCCAGAAAGTATGGCATTCAGGTTGTCAAACACTGCAACACGCCCACTCTCTGAACCAACCATCAATACCGTTTGCCCATTATTATTAAATAGAAAAGGAGCGCTGTAGCCGAACGATAATCCAGGGGAACGCATGTCAATTCCTCCAAAGTTGGCATCTGCCAGCACAAACGAAGGATTGGTTGCTGTGCCTTCGTTTCGGAAATAGTTGAGATTCCCGGTCATTTCTCCAATCACCAAATCGAGCAAATCGTCCCCGTTCACATCAAAAAGTTGAGGAGTAGCAAATTGACCAGTAACATTTATGCCTTGAAATCCCACCGCAGTTAACTCGAAATCGGAAGGATTGCCAGCACCACCATTATTGGTGAAAAGATGCACCGTTCCCGAACCATCTCCCACTATCAAATCGAAGTCGCCATCCGCATCAATATCTCCAAATGTAGGAGCCACATTTTGCAGGGCCATGTCAGAAATATCCAACAAATCGCGGTCTATAAGGCTAAATGAAGGTGCGCTAGCAGTGCCCACATTGCGGTAGTAGGCCAGTTGCGAAGCATAATTTCCTGTGCTAAGGAAATAACCGAAGTTCCCCACAAGCATATCCTTGAGTCCATCGCCATCGTAGTCGAAAAACGCAGGATAAGCTCCTGTTCCCAAGTCTATCATGCCATCGTGCAGAAAATCGCGTTTGCTGTAGGTGAATAACGGTGCCTCTACTGTACCAGTGTTTAGATAGAGCCACGTGCCTTCAAAGTTGTTGCCGTTGCCTTCTTGATATGCTGTAGAAATCAAGTCGTTTTTCCCATCATTGTTCACATCGGCAAGGAATGCAGCAGGAAATGTATACACATTCAAAGGGTCCGAACCACCAAAGTTTTGGGGGAACGTCACATCCTGTGCGGTCATATTCGCCAAGTCGGTTGTGCCGCCATTCTGCAAAAGATTCATGGTGCTGAAACTAACGTTGCTCACCAGCAAATCTTTGTCGGCATCGCCATCGCTATCAAAACCCAGTAGCGTAAATCCAGAATGGCGTGCGCCACTGCGGTCTTGGTCGGGTAGGGGAGCGCCCGGCCCATCGCAAACAATGCCTAGATTGACCAAAATAGAAGAAGCGTCTTCCTGAAAATTGCCCCAACAGGCATTGCCCAATTCATAAACAAGGCTATCGCAATGGCCATAAAGTTCCATAGACATATTGCGATGAAACTCAGCAGCAAACCCACTCAAACTGAAGGTAACGATGTCTAAATCGCCATCATTTTCCATATCCATTAGCGCAGGCAAATCCACCGGACTCACGTAAACATTCAAATTTCCCAAGTCTGGATTGTTGGGCTGATAGTCCGAAATAAGTTCATCGGTCATTAACGTAAACACAAGCGTATCGCTGTTTCCATCATTGCGATACACCGCAAACCCACCGTTCGAATACGTGAAAATATCTGTTTTGCCATCGCAGTTGTAATCGCGCATCAGCATCCAATCGTGCAGCCGTGCTCTAGCGCTATGCTGGTTGGTAAACATGGCGCGATACTGCGGTGCAAGCGTCAATTGCCCATTGGCGCTCATGAGAAACGTGAGCAATTTATCGCCCGATTTATCAAACACCACCACATCGGAAATGCCGTCTGCATTCAAATCTGCATTCGAAAACTGGGCGTGATTGATGCCACCCGCCCAAGGGAAAGCCAACGCACCATCTTCTTGCTTTACTGGCGTGGCATCATCGCGTTCGAAACCCAACTGCGCAAACGCAGAAGTAGTAATGCCAAGGAATAGAACAATAAGGAGGAAGCGCATAGGCGGGTGTTTGTAGGTTGCAAAGGTAGGCGCAAGGGGCGAGCTTGGCAATTGCGGTTGGTGTCGTACTGCCACCTAATCAGCACATAATTCTAGGACGAAGTTGGGTCGTAGTCGTTCTTGGTTTTTATGGAATGCAGTTCACTCTTCGGGTCTTTTGAGAGAATAAAGGGAAAGAACAGCTGCACATACCACGGTTCGTTTATGCGGTTCCAAGCGCCAAACTTCTGGGGATACTTTCGGGTGATTTTGGCCGTTCCAAACAGCACATCCCAAAAGAAAAGCAAATTGCCAAAGTTGCCGTTGGGATGCGAAATGTGGTCATCGGCCGAGAGGCCATGATGGGCAAAATGCGTGCTTGGGGTTGAAATAGTGCGCTCCACCACCCACGCCAATGGATGCAGAATCTTGTACTTATAAAGAAACCTATCCCAGCGCGTTTCACTGTGGGCCAATAATATTATGGTGAGTTTTACAGGGAGATAAATGATGTAGACATAGCCCATTCCCATAAAAACCAACAGGGCCGAAAACCAAATGCCGGGCATTAGGGCATAATACAAAGCGGCATTTCTGTAGGTGACCAATACGCCCATTTCTTCTACCACGTGGTGCGGCCTATGTAGCTTCCACATGGTTTTATTGATGTGCGATAGCCGATGCCACCAGTATTGAAGCATATCGTCCAACACCAAAAATGCGAGAATATGCCATACTACCGATATTCCAACAAACACATCTTCTAGCGCAGGAAAAAAGGTGTGCATCCCCCAAAACGTAGCCAAAAAAATAGCAGGCTGTATAAGCGTGGGCAGCAGCAGTAGGCTTGCAAACTCAATGGTAAAATCGTTGCGGGTGCGTTTGTCGCGCAGATAAAGCCCACCCAAAGCTTCCAAAATGCCCAACACCAACAGCACAACCGTAGGAACCAGTTTACTTAAATGCTCGGCTTGCATAGCTTACTTTAGTTTGGAATGCCCAAAGGTTGGCAATATTATGTTCACAACCGGGGTGGGTGTGGTATGTTCGATAGGAGTGACCACAATGGAATAAGCTGCCCTAAGTAAAGATCCTATTGCTAGCTTCAGACACCCTTGCTAAAGTGGGCAAAATTTGGAACACTTATTCTAGCCAGGATAGGGATTATATCTACATTAAACTGAGCAGAACTTAAGCTGCTTTCATTTTGATAACTTCCAGCTCTGCCCCGCTATTAAGTATCTCGGATGTCTTATGGTATAGCTCTTCCGTTGTTTTTTCATCGAAATAAGCTTCGCCACACTGTGAGCAAACCATGGCTGGAATTTCTTTCACAATTACAAAACTGCCGTCTCGTTCAAACAGCGTGTTGGTTTTACCTGCATGGGTTGTTCCTGTTTTACAGATTACACAAATCATAGTAGTGTTATTTTTTAGTTTTGAAATCGGGTTGCCAGAATTCTTCACCTGCAACATAAACCGTTACGATAATGCATGCTGAATTCATTTCATTTTTACCTACCAAAACATGAATAGGTCTATCATTAATGGTTTTATAAATTAGGACACTGGGGTAGGGCCTATCGTCATCATAGTTTTTTTATAATTTCTCCAGAGCCAACTACTTCCTGAATTTCAGCAGGTGAAATTTGGCGATTAAGCATTCGTTTAAAAGCGTGCAGCGATGTGGTAATTGAAGAGCACTCCATAACTCTAGCAAATATAAACCTTTTGCAAAAAAAACAAAGCCCCGCCTTGGTGGGTGGGGCTTTGTTTTGGATGTCTAGTCCTGAAAAAAGTTGACTAAAATCCAGTCAACATATGTCAGAAGAAACAATTAGAAAAAAGCCATTAGCCCGACCTCGAACCTACAGTGATGCGTTTAGGCGCATGGTTGTAAAGGAATATGAGAAGGGGATGATGAATAAG
>CAMDOM010000041.1:0-30000 GCA_945903645.1 Chryseobacterium gleum | reverse complement strand
TGTAAATGGGGTGAATGCCGAGAATCAGTTGAAGGTTGATTTTACTCGTGCTTTTGGACAATTTTTGAACGTGGGGTTCCATTTTGGAAGAATCAATTCTACTGGATTTTATGCCAAGCAATTGAATAAGGTGACTGATTTGTCTGTTTATTCAGCATTTAGAAGTAGGGATGAGCGATATAGAGGGCATTTCATTTTTGATTGGCAGGATTTGGATACAGAAGAGAATGGCGGTATAGTCAATGATTCTGTTTTTGAAGAGAATTTGATTTCAGGCAGAGTATTTATCCCAACAAAACTTACGAAGGCTAGTAATAGAAAGGTAGGGTTTGACATTGGGCTTAATCATGAATTTTCTTTGGCTCGAATAGTTGGAAGGGATAGCGTTAGGTATTCTAGACGGTTTATTCCGGTGTTGGCACACGCGTTCTCGATTGATAGATATTCTCAGATTTACAAGGATGTCCCTGTCTCAGGGGGATTTTATGAGCAGATATTGCTTGACAGCTTAGTTACTAATGATTCCACCTATTTATTGGGTGTGAATAATTTGATTCAGGTGAAACTGTTGGCTAATGATTCATCTCATAGGGCAAATTCGGGAAGCTTGAGCAGTTTGACGGCCGGGATAGGCCATAGTTATGACCAAGTGAATTATGATTCTATCCACAATGCAATTCATAATGTGTTTTTGGATTTTGCTGCTGATGGTAAAGTATTAGGTACGCTTAATTGGTGGGCGGGAAACCGATTCATGTTGCTTGGACACAATCTCGCTGACAACCGAGTTGAAGGCGGGTTGAGTTTTCAAGTGAAGAAGTTGCAGATGAAGGCGGATGTTTTCTATCATGTTTATCGACCAGATTACATGATGGAGCATTATGTGAGTAATCACTTTACCATTTCCAATTCATTTGCAAAGACGAACCATTTAAGTGCTGGATTCGTTTTTAAACAAAATAAGTTGAGAATACAGGTGGAATTTCGTTATCACCTTTTGCAAAACATAGTGCTATTTGGTGCGGACAGGATGCCTTTTCAGAGTTCAGATGTCAATCAATTGGTGGTAATTAGAGCAAAGGAACATTTGGCCATTCGATGGTTTCATGTGCATGTTGATGCTGCTGTTCAGTTTAAGTTGAGCGGGGATGATATTCGAGTGCCAATGGCTCTTGGGAGGGGGATGATTTATTACCAGACCAGTTTGTTTAAGCGGAAACTTCGTCTGCAACTTGGGCTTGAGGCCAACTATGCAACTGCATATTATGCGAATGCCTATAATCCAGCGCTTTCAGCATTTCATTTACAGAACACTAAGCAAGTAGGTAATTACCCTTTTTTCGATGTGTTTTTGAATCTAAGGATTAAGACTTTCCAAGGGTTCTTTAAGATAGAACATTGGAACGCTGGATTGCTGGGTTATAGGTATTACAATGCGCCTAGCTATCCGGCTAATGATTTGGGTTGGAAGTTTGGGGTGCGTTGGGCATTCTTGGATTGACCGCTATCATTGGCTAGCGGATGTTCTAGCTGAATGGTGTTTCTCTATTAAGATACTTGAATCTGCTCAGAACACATTCATTTATTTAAGTAAGATTATTTCCTCATATTTTACAGTATAATATACGTTTTTTTATAATTTTTTAGTTTGGACGCGTAAGAATATGGATAGAATGGTTTTCTCTACATTCGAAGCAGTTTCACCTTTGACCCTAACTTAAAAACAATAGCCATGAAAACAATCATTTTAACTTTTGCGCTAGTCCTGACTGGATTGGTTAGTCTTTGGGCACAGCCAAACCCCAACGACCTTTTAATTACTGGATATATATTGGACGCTAATGGCGATGCCGTTGATGGTCAATATGTGTGCGCAACGTATACATCGGGAACAAACCCTGCTATTGCGGATTCATCTTGTGGATACACAAATGCAAATGGTTGGTACTCCATAACCGTAATCAATGGTTCGGTGATTGGACAGAATCAGTCGTTTGATGTGGGAATTTGGGAGTATTGTCAAAATAGTCAAAATGTTATTAGCCAAACGATTCAAAATCAGCAGGGAATGCTTGATACTGTTTCGGTTATTTTAGCCTTGACTTGCGGTTCTAATTCTGGTTGCAATTGTGTTGTGGATATTGTTGAAAGTGCAGACCCGAATGGTATTTACACTTTTGCTACCAACTCAAATTGTACTGCTACTAGTTATCAATGGTCTATGCCTGATGGCTCTAATTCACCCAATCCTTCCAATAGTTATCAGTTTCTACAGGATGGCACGTATGGAATTTGTGTGACAACTGTTGATGCAAATGGATGCACTGCTTCTGCTTGCGACACTATTGTTATCGGAGGTAGCTTGACGTGTGATGCTTATTTCTATTATGAGAGCACACCCAATGGAGCAATTGTTTCTGGAGAGAATACTCAATTTACCTATTCGGGGCAAGGGCAAAACATGAGCACATACAATTGGACTGTGCAAGGAGGTGGAATGATTTTGTTAGGTTCAGATTCAATGAATCCAAACTTGCTTTTTCCAAATGCAGGAACTTATAATGTGTGTTTGACTGTGGAAGATGGCCAAGGCTGCTCAGATACCTTTTGCGCTGATGTATATGTAGTGGACGGAAACAATGGTGGTGATAGCTGCACAGCCTCATTCGTTTATTCAGTAATACCACTGGATAGCGGTTTGATTGTGTTTTCGGCTTATGGTGCGAATAATTCCAATCAATATGTGTGGGATTTTGGTGATGGTAGCTCAGGTAGTGGTTCATCTCCAACGCATCAATACAATGCGAACCAATCGTGGTATTGGGCATGCCTAACGGTGTATGGACCCAATGGCTGTCAAGAGTCGTTTTGCGACACGATTTCACTAGATGGTTTCATTGGTGGTGGATGTAATGCAGGGTTTAGTAATTCTGGCAATACTCCAATAGGCTACACCTTTACTTCTTATGCTCAGGATCCTAATGCTAGTTATGATTGGAGTATTGATGGCGTGGCTAATCAAGCAGATGGCGCTAGTCTTTATGTGCCAGGGTTTGTGGACGGTGTGCATACGGTTTGCCTTACTGTGAATACAAGCAATTGCACTGACACCCAATGCATGACCATATATGTATCTCAAGACAGCTGCTTTGGTTGGATTTCGGGTCAAGTATTTGCGGGTAATTTGAATCAGCCGATTGATGTAGCTCAGGTTTATCTTATCTCCTTTGATGCCAATACAAACCAACTTACGGAAGTGCAATCTGCGATGGTGGATTCTGGTGGATACTACTATTTCTCGGGTATTCCTTGCGGAGAATATCTTGTGAAGGCCGCTACAACTCCAAATAGTGCATTTTTTAGCAGCCAATTGCCAACCTACTACGGCAATTCTACTTTCTGGAACTATGGACAAACGATAGTTGTGACCGAAGTGGCGCCAGCTGTGCAATACGACATCACGTTGATAACCGGCAATAACCCTGGAGGCCCTGGTTTTATTGGTGGTGATGTGACTGAAGGTGCTAATAAAATGGCAGCGGAAGGAGATCCAATAGAAGGAGTTACAGTTATGTTGTTTGACATGGCTGGAAACGCGATTGCCTACACCTATACAGATGCGTATGGTGCATTTGGATTCGATAACTTGGCTTATGGCATGTATCAAGTGTATACGGAGCTAATCAACTTTACTACTGTGCCTGCTGTGGTTGCTATTGGCGAAGATGATCCTTCGGTGGACGATATCCACGTTTTTGTTGCAGATGAGTTTATTTCAACAGGAGTGGAAGAAGTGAATTTCGATGCTTTAGTTAGTGGTGTGTACCCAAGCCCGATGGCCGACAACGGTTCATTAACTGTAAACTTTGAGCAGAACTACACTGTGACCATGTCGATTGTTGATTTGACTGGCCGTGTGATTACTTCAGAGTCTCGTGTGTTGCCCGCAGGCAAAAGTACTATGGCTGTGGCCGCAGCAGGCTTGAGCGAAGGGTACTATATGCTGATTATGACCGAGCAAGCGGGTGCATTTAGCATCACACGCAAGTTTGCGGTAGCCCACTAAACGTAGGGAGGAAATAAATGAGGGCGAGGCCGTTAGGCTTCGCCCTTTTTTATTGTCAGTTGAAGGAATTATTTACTTTTACACCCCGTTCTAAAAAATAATGGGGGATTAGCTCAGCTGGCTAGAGCGCTTGCATGGCATGCAAGAGGTCATCGGTTCGACTCCGATATTCTCCACATTGGTAATCAAGGGGTTACATCATTTATTTGGTGTGACCCCTTTTTAATTTGCACGTAAACGGCCTTCATCCCTTTCGAACGGGGTTTGTTTTGGGTATAAATACGCACCTCGGAAAACGTAAGTGTAAACGGTTGTTTTCGTTCGTAACGTTTACAAATCGGTCAAACGCAACTTTACGCGGTTGCCTTTCCCGCTGAGGTATCTTTGAAGGTAGAACCTATCTTTTTTCGGGTGGCTTACTAAAAGGTTAACGATAATCGAACCCCTATCCCGTTACCTCGATTTATTATTGGGCCCCTAAATGCTGTAGTATTAAGCAGTTCTGGACTAAGATTCAGAGAGGCAGTGCCATTCTTTTCTAATTTTTTCGTTATTAAACGGGCCTTTTTTAAGTTAGTGACGCCTGCACCAACCAAAATAGCAGAAATAACTGCACCAAAACCAGACGAAACTATTGTAACTATGCTTCCTTCATCTTTAGACTGAACTATACCAGCTATTAGAAAAGGCACTGAAATAGCTAATCCTGCTCCGCCAAGCGCAGCGCAAGCATACCCTCCTCCAATTAAACCTCTAAGCTTTTTCTCCTCATTAAGAATTAAACTATCACTTGTTGCAACATTCTCTTTTGGTTTAGGGCTTTGAACACCAAACACATCCTTGCTGCCATTGGCATACTCAATCATAAATACATCGCTCTTGAAAACTGTATAGGTAGGGCCTTCGAGGTTGCTGGTCAGCTTGTACTTAATCTCTAAGGGGGTTACTTCCAAAACCTTTACCCCTATGCTCTCTCCATTCACTCTAAAAAGAGTATCCTGCGCAATTGCTGTTTGAAGAAATGAAATAACAAAAAGGAGCAGGAGTAGTATTTTCATTGTAGCGTTTTTGGGTTGGAAAGCGTAAATGTAAAATTTAAGTCAACAATTTATTTACGATTAATCAAAGAATGCTGCTTTTATTGTGCTGCCAATTATGCCAAGTGCAATGGTGGGCGCAAGGACTTTGCGGACCCATGTAGGAATTAACGGGTGTCCTTCATCGGGGTTATTGTAGTTGCGCAAAGCTGGCATTTTGGCCGGTAGAAAAGGGCGCGCTGGGGGATATCAATTATTGCGTAGTCCCAATGATGTTAATCTGGCGGAAGTGATGCGCCTTATTGACGGACCAATTGCCTCGCTACCCTGCGCATCTTACAAACATTACGAGCGTTGCAATGAATGCAAGGATGAATCAACCTGCGGCATTCGAAAAGTATTTTTCGAACTTCGAAATGAGTCGGTTCGTATCCTTAAGAATGCCTCATTAAGCAACATTATTGATTGCGAAAGTACTCCTTCCCCATTATTTCTAGAGGAATAATTTCATCTCCCCTTAGCTTCGACAGGAACCATACTTTTTGCATCTTCTGTTTTGGACCCATTTTCATCCCATTTCCTTCCCTTTTTAGGCTGAATTTCTTTTCAAAAGAGGGATAATTAAAGCCTTCTTTAGAACTTTGATAAAGAAATATATCTTTGAGCGGTTATGTTTAGCTATCAGCGGACAGCATAGCGAACTGACCCAAACAGTATTTAAATGAGAGTTATTTCTTTGTTGCGCATTTCATTACTCGTTTTTTTCCTGATTCTATCAGTTTTGCAAGTAATTGCTCAAACAAATAATGTTGGTATTGGCACCCTAACTCCAGAGCCAAGCGCGATACTTGATGTTTCAAACCCCTACAACGCTATTTCTGGAATTCCCTCGAAAGGAATGTTGATGCCAGGACTAACACAAATTCAGCGCGATTTGATGGAAAGCCAGTACAGCAATGCATTGGCTGATGGACTCCTAATTTATGAAACAGATTTAGGGTCGTTTTGGTACTATCGCCATTTTGTGCCTATGCCGGCAACTGCTCCATTTGGACAATGGGAACAACTTGCCACGCAACAGCCCACATCAAGTGCAATGCCCGTTGGCGGAATAATTATGTGGTCGGGCACAAATGCTTCTATCCCTCCAGGATGGGCATTGTGCGATGGTGGGAATGGCACTCCCGATTTGACGGATAAATTCATTCTATCGGTGAGTAGCGGGGCCGAAAATCCAGGGACTGCTGCTGTACCGAATCAATTTGTACCAGTATCTGGCACGCTTAGTGGCAACGACAGACGCATTTTTAAGTTGGCATACATAATCAAATTGTAATCTGAATCAAGACACGTTCAAATAGAGAACTGCGCTAACGAGGGTCTCTCTATTTTTAACTACACACAATCCTTATTAGCCAACCATTATGACACCTAAACAAAACAAGGTTATATCTCTTGGAGAATTTATCATTGACAAGCAAGATGATTTCAAATATGCCAAAGGAGAACTTTCGCGCTTACTTAGTTCAATAGGTTTGGCCGCTCGCATTGTGAATCGCGAGGTGAACAAAGCTGGCCTAATGGATATTCTTGGCGATGCTGGCGAGATAAACGTGCAGGGTGAAACTCAAAAAAAATTGGACGTGTATGCCAATGATCAATTTATCCGTGCACTTCGCGATCGCGGTGAAGTTTGCGGAGTAGCCTCGGAAGAAGACGAAGGCGTCATTGAATTTGGCGATGGTTATGCAGCTCATGGGCAATATGTAGTGGCTATTGACCCGTTAGATGGTAGCTCCAACATTGATGTGAACGTGTCCATAGGAACTATTTTCTCCATTTACAGAAGAAAATCGATTAGTGGACCAGCTACTATGGACGATTTTATGCAAAAAGGTACGGAGCAAGTAGCTGCTGGATATATCATTTATGGGTCGAGTACCATGTTGGTGTATACCACTGGGTGTGGTGTAAACGGATTCACGTTAGACCCATCAATTGGTGCTTTTCTGCTTTCGCACCCCGACATGAAAGTGCCAAAAGATGGGGCGATTTACTCCGTCAATGAAGGGAACTATGTGCGTTTCCCTGAGGGCGTAAAAAAGTATATCAAATACTGCCAAGTGGAGGACAAGGCTACCAATCGCCCCTACTCTTCGCGCTATATTGGCTCTGCTGTGGCCGACTTGCATCGAAATTTGCTGAAAGGTGGAATTTTCATTTACCCCAACACCGAAAGCGCCCCTCGAGGCAAACTGCGCTTGTTGTATGAAGCAAATCCGTTTGCTTTCATTTTGGAACAAGCTGGGGGAATGGCAACGGATGGATTTGGCAGAATAGTAGAAATTCAACCTACTTCCCTTCATCAACGGACTCCGCTGTTTATCGGTTCAGAAAACATGGTGAAGAAAGCGATGGAATTGATGCAGGAACATTCTCCGCAGGTTACAAGCTAATTTACTCTAACTCGAATTGCCTTTCGATTCTCATTCTGCCATTCAGTACAGCTACTATAACAATTTCGGATTCCTCTCTTGGGTCGTAAATAACACGATACCCATGAAAGATGAACTCCCTTAAGAAAGAGAGCGGCATATCCGAGAATTCGGGAACCAATCGTCCTGAAAATTTATTTTTCGGCACATATTCCTCAGTAGAAATAACTAATCGTTTTACGAAGCGAGCAGCATAAACTTCTGAATCTTTGGCAATAAACTCGTAAATCGCGTGGAGATTATGTTCTGATTTTCGCGACCAAACTACCCTTTGCGCCATGTCTGAATGCGCTTCAACAATTCATCTGTTGAAATAACTCGACCCTGTTCTGCATCTTCCAATCCTTGCAGAACTTGATCAGTTAGATGCAGCTCGTGCATGATATCTTCGAGATTACTATTCGGTGAAATGTTTTTTAGCACCTCAATAGTTGTGTCTACAAGTAGTTTGGTCTGCATTGGCAACGGATTTTATCCAAAGGTAATAGAAACCTTTGGTTTGCAAGGTTTGCAAGGTTAATCCAACTCTATTCTATTCCCCATCTTTGCGCCCCGTCCCGAAACTTTGGGATTGCACCATGACCAAAGAAGACCTGCTCGCCAGCCTTTCGGAAGTTCCTACGGTTGACCGTGTGGCGGCCGCGTTGGCAGAAGAAGGTGCCAAATTGCGTATCAAAGGTTTGGCTGGCTCGGCAGCGGCATTTGTAATTATGAATGTGGCAAAGCAAACCGACAGGCATCACCTTGTGGTGCTTACCGATCGCGAAGAAGCTGCGTATTTCCTTAGCGACTTGGAGCTATTGATGGGTAAGAAGAAGGTGCTGTTTTTCCCCATGTCGCACCGCAGGCCATACGAATTGGAGCAGACCGACAACAGCAATGTGATACAACGTGGGGAGGTGCTCAATGCGCTGCAAAGCAGCACTGCACAACAAATTATTGTAACCTATGCCAAAGCGCTTGCCGAAAAGGTGACCAGCAAGCGTTTGCTAAAACAGAACACGTTTCAGATTTCGGTGGGAGAAAAACTCTCGTTGGATTTTATGAACGAAATACTGAATGAATACCAGTTCAACCGCGTGGATCAGGTGTATGAGCCGGGGCAATTTGCCATTCGCGGTGGGATTGTAGATGTGTTTTCCTTCGCGCAAGAATTGCCTATTCGCATTGAGTTTTTTGGAAATGATGTGGAAAGCATTCGGGCATTTGATCCAGGTGAACAGCTTTCGGTGAAATCGCTTAAAAAAGCCAGCATTGTGCCCAATGTGCAAGATGATGTGATGCTGAAAGAGACGGTTTCCTTTCTCGAATTTCTACCATCATCCACCATTATTTGGGCAAAAGATGCAGAGGCCATTTCTCTGAAGGTGGAACAGGAACTGGTGAGTGCCAAGGATGCATACAGTCAGCTAAAATCGGTGGTGAGCCAACCACTGCCTGAAAACCGCTACTTGAGTGCTGCTCAGTTGGTGGCATCCATGGAAAAAGCTCCTGTAGTTGAATTTGGAGAACGAAGACTATTCAATAGCGCGCAAGAATTTTCCTTCGATATGGCGCCACAACCTCAGGTGGCGAAGGATTTCAAACTGCTGCAAAAGATTCTTATCGACAATAAAATTCTGGGGTATACCAACATAATGATGGTAGACAATCCAGGGCAGATAAAACGCCTCGAAGAGATATTTGACGACTTGCCCATGCCTGCGGGTCAACGGGTAGAAAAACCTCTTTTCGCCCCATTACTCCTTTCCATTCACGAAGGATTTATAGACCACACCGCAAAACTGGCTTGTTTCACCGACCACCAAATTTTTGAGCGTTACCACCGTTTTTCGGTACGTTCGGGCTACAAACGGGGCAAAGAAGCGCTGACCTTAAAGGAAATTTCGGGCCTTACCCCTGGCGATTATGTTACCCATATCGACCATGGCATCGGCAAGTTTGCAGGCCTCGAAAAAATTGTAACCAACGGAAAAGTGCAAGAGGCCATTCGGTTGGTGTATCGCGACAACGATATTCTGTATGTGAGCATCCATTCGCTTCATCGCATTGCAAAATACAGTGGCAAAGAAGGCGATGAACCGAAGATAAACAAACTTGGAACGCCCGCTTGGAAGGTGCTAAAAGCCAAAACCAAAAAGCAGGTAAAGGATATTGCCAAGGATTTAATTCAGCTCTACGCCAAGCGAAAAGCACAAAAAGGGTTTGCCTACAATCCCGACACGTATATGCAAACCGAGCTGGAAGCTTCGTTTATCTATGAAGATACGCCTGACCAAGAGAAAGCAACCGAAGCGGTGAAAGCCGACATGGAGCGCGACTACCCCATGGATCGCTTGGTGTGTGGCGATGTGGGTTTTGGCAAAACAGAGATTGCCATTCGCGCGGCCTTCAAAGCTGTTAGCGATAGCAAACAAGTGGCGGTGCTGGTACCTACCACCATTTTGGCCTTGCAACACGCACGTACGTTTCGCGAAAGGTTGAAGGATTTTCCATGCAAAGTGGACTACATCAACCGATTCAAAACAACCAAACAGCAAAACGATACCTTGAAACGATTGGCCGATGGAGAGATTGATATTCTCATTGGCACGCATCGCATTGTGGGCAAAGACGTGCAATTCCTAGACCTCGGCCTTCTTATCATTGACGAGGAGCAGAAATTTGGTGTAGCGGTAAAAGACAAGCTAAAGCAGATGAAAGCCAACGTGGATACCCTAACGTTGACGGCCACGCCAATACCTCGCACCTTGCAGTTTTCGCTTATGGGTGCCCGCGACCTCTCATTGCTCAACACACCTCCACCCAACCGACATCCTGTAATTACTGAACTTCATGGGTTTAATGAAGAATTGATTCGGGATGCAGTGCAGTATGAAGTGAGCCGTGGTGGTCAAGTATTTTTCGTTAACAATAGAATCGAAAACATCACTGAAGTGGCTGGCCTCATTGGCCGGCTTTGTCCAGATGTGCGGGTGTGCGTGGGCCACGGCCAAATGGATCCCGTGAAACTGGAAGACATCATGATGCGCTTCATAGAAGGCGAATACGATGTGTTGGTGAGCACTACAATCATCGAAAGCGGGCTCGACATTCCCAATGCAAACACCATCATCATCAACAATGCAAACCATTTTGGGCTTAGCGATTTGCACCAAATGCGAGGTCGCGTGGGGCGTTCGAACAAGAAAGCCTTCTGCTATTTAATTACACCGCCTTTCACCATGATGACGGATGATGCCCGCAAGCGAATGACCGCTATCACAGAGTTTAGCGACCTCGGCAGCGGCATGAACATCGCCATGCGCGACCTTGATATTCGCGGAGCAGGAAACTTGCTTGGAGCCGAACAAAGCGGTTTTATTACCGACATTGGCTATGAAATGTACCATCGCATATTGGACGAAGCCGTGCAAGAATTGAAAGATAGCGATTTTAAAGACCTCTATGCCGACCAACCCGCTCGTCCTACCGTGAGCGATTGCCAAATAGATACCGACCTCGAAATCCTCTTGCCTGATTCGTATGTAAACAGCATTGCCGAGCGGCTTTTGCTGTATCGCGAGTTGGATGATATTGCCGATGAAACGGGGTTATTGAAATTTGAGGAGAAGGTGCGCGATCGCTTTGGCCCATTGCCCGAAGCTGCCCAACAACTGCTGCACACCATGCGCCTGCGGTGGTTGGCTGCGGGCATTGGCTTCGAACGCTTGTTCCTAAAACAAGGCAGTTTGGTATGCCATTTTGTAGCCGACCCGCAAAGCAGCTACTACCAAAGCGAGGCATTTACCCATGTGCTGCACTATGTACAAACCAACCCACGCGCCTGCACCATGCGCCAGAAAGGCGAGAAACTTACCCTAACCTTCGACCATGTGAAAAACGTGAAAGAGGCAGGCGAACGGTTGCGGCCCATGGAAAAACAACTGCCCGTAACGGCTTAGTTCAACTGAAAATCACCCGAAATTTTATCCCGTTGTATCTCTGGCGTGGCAGGTGGGGCCAGATGGTTTTAGCGCGGTAAATGGCACTTTGAAGCCCGCCAAAAAGTTTAACCCATCATCACATACACCACCACCAACACCGCACTATAGCTCAGGTGCAGCCGCCAAGGCCAATAGCTGAGCGGTGAAATGCCCTCCTTTTTCCAGAGTAACGCCATCAGCATCAATTTCTCTACCGCAAAGGCTAGCACAGTGGCACAAGCAACGCCAACCAAGCCAAACCACTGCACAAAAAGCAAGCTGAGGCTTATGTTGAGCAGCAATTCTATAATGGAAACCATCATTATGGCTTTGGCGTGGCGCAGTCCAATAAGCAACGTTTGCGGAAACACCACACGGCTTATTACCAACAGCAGATACACGTTAAACACCGCAGCACTTTGAGCAAACTCCGCGCTAAACAATTGCGGATAAAGCCACCCACTAACCAACATTAACCCGATGCTAATGGGGAAGAACGCGTGCATCATGCGCAGACTTCCTTGGCGTATTTCCACTAATCCAGCAGTTAAATTTTGGCGCACCTTGGGCACCATTCCATTGCTAAATGCGCCGGCCAGTAGCAAAACCAATGGAAATTCTTTGGCGCCATATCGAAATACAGCAAACGCTTTTTCGTCAAAATAGTGCGACACAATGAGGCCATCAAAGTATTCGGCCGAGCCAGCGAAAAGGGCTCCCACAATCAACGGTGCCGCTGTGCGAATAAAACTGACCAAAAAATCAGGGTTCAATCGAAACTCCGCATATGTCAACAGCAACCCCACTAGCACCAAGAAGCGTAGGGCGGCACTTAGCGTTAATCCAATTATGGCCTCTTCCAAGCCATACCCCATAAGAATGGGCAAGGTGATAAACGCCAATTGGGTGCCAAACGAGAACACGCCATACCCCACCAAACTCCTTGCTTTTTCCTTGAGCAGAAAGATGTATTCCACCAAATACACCGGCCCAATCAGCACTACATAAAACGAAAATGTGCCATAATAAGCAAGTATTTCGGGATTGTTTGCCAAGAATGAAAAGGGCGTAACCAACAACCGAAAAGCAACAAAAACCAGTACAGAAAAACCAAGTAGAATCAAAAAGGCATTGAAAAACTCGCTCGATTTTTCGGCAGGCTTATAGTGTGCCAACAAAGACTGCGTAAACCCCGACAACCAAAAGAAACTGAGCAGACTACCGAGAAACAACAGCGATTCGTAGAGTCCAATACTGTAGGCACCCAAACCCAATTTGGCAAACAAAATTCCCGTGAGGAAAAACGCCCCAAACCTCATTACCTGAAAAACCTGAAGAGCCCGAACGGGAGTTATCATAGGTTTAATAGGGATGAAGAAAAAGGAAATGAAGAAATGAAGTGAACACCAAATTCCCTTAAGTACTCGAGTGAATGGAAGCGTTTTCTAGATTCCATTTTCCTCTTTGTTCGTTTTGAACGAGAAAAACGTGCGATAAAACTCGATAGCACCATACAAGAAAGCCAACATAAAAATGGTAGCGACAAATTTCGGTTCGAAGAGAAAAATGCGCTCGTAGTCAATCTTAAATCCCAGCCAACGTTCATCATAATACCGCAAATAGCGCATCACCGCTTCCATATTGAGCAAATATCCAGCAGTTATTAAACCAAAAACTGCTGCTCGCCCAGTGAGCAAGGCAAACATACCCGAAAACAACAATGCGGGATGCACATACCGTTCGTGCATTTGCGTATTGAAAAGAAAAAACGCAAGCGTTACCAATGCCGACACCTGAAAGATGGTTCCTAGCCGTTCGCTGCGTTTCAAATTATCGAATGCACCGTTGGCCACTGCCAGCACCATGGGCATCATCACCATAGCCGAAGCCGCCCAAAACTGCCCCACACCCCACACTTTTAGCGGAATTCCCAGCACTATTTTTCGGTCGTTGTAATTGTAGGGGTCGTCCACCACAAAATGCCAGAAATTGAAAGCATTGCGCGAAAGCACTGGAAAATGGTCGATGCTACGCGTAGTTAAAGCATGCAATGTGGCAGGCAATTGCCCCGCCAACCAAAACGGCAGCATAATTAATAGCTGCACCCCCGCCAATATGCCCACCTGAATGGCTGCGGCTTTCCAGCCACGTGCTTTGATGAATGGTAGAATAAACACCATGACCAATGGAGTGTAAATAATGGCTTGCAGTTTGAAATTGATGGCGATGAGCAACATAACTCCCGCCCAACGCCATTGCCCGCGCTCGGCAAAAAGCAATGCGCCCAGCACGAAAAACGTGTGAATCGTATCTACCTGCCCCCAAACAATAGTATTGTACCAAAAAGCTGGATTCAGAAAGAAAACCAACACTCCCCAAATGGAATTGCCCGTTCGTTTTAGAACATGAACAACTACAATAAGCGTAAGAATATCGAAAGGTAAAACGAGCGCTTTCAGCCAATTCACGGTGGTGTAATGCACCTGTTCTACAGAAGAGAAAAACAGTGAAAAGAGCTTAAGCACATATAAAATTAGCGGATGGTTGTTCACCTCTGGGTTGGTGTAGATGCTTCCCAAACCTTCTGTAAGTATTTGCTGTGTCCATGTAATCCAATAATATTTATCGTAGCCAGCATCGGGCAGCAACGCCAATAGCAGTGCAAATGCCACTGCAAAGAGCACATACATAAACCAAGCTTCCTTATGAACGAAGGGTATGCGCATGGGGCTGAACATGCATTAGACCATGCATGCACGTCAAAAATAAGGTGTTGTCCTCATTTTTCGCATCCCCAAATTTATTTGGTCTTTGAACTACAGCAATTTCTCTGCTGCCATTGCGGCTTCGTAGCCAGCATCCACATGGTGATTGGCTTTGTCGTTGGCGGCAGCAACGGCCAATCGGTCGCAACGCTCGTTTTCCACATTATTGGCGTGCCCTTTTACCCACACAAATTTTACGTTGTGTTTGGGATATGCGGCTAGGAATCTTCGCCATAAATCGGCATTCTTCTTTCCTGCAAACCCTTTTTTTAGCCAGCCAAACACCCAACGTTTTTCCACCGATTCCACCACATACTTCGAATCGGAATAAATAGTCACATCCGAACCAGCATTTTTCATCATCTCCATCGCTACAATCACACTCATAAGCTCCATGCGATTGTTGGTGGTGTGCCTGTAGCCTGCGCTCACTTCCTTTCTGTATTGTCCAGACATCAATACAATACCAAACCCGCCAGGCCCAGGATTTCCAAGGGCCGAGCCATCTGTGTAAACCGTAATGGCAGCAGGGGTGCTCAAGCGTTACTTTTGTGCAAATTCGGAACTATCCATCAAAAATCGACATTCCTTATGATGCAATCTATGACAGGCTTCGGCAAAGCTACGGGCAATTATCGCAACCATTCCTGCACCGTAGAACTTCGGTCGGTCAATAGCAAACAGCTTGATTTAAATATGCGCATGCCATCGGCTTTTCGCGAACGCGAAACTGAGTTGCGCAGAATAATGACCAACGCTGTGGTGCGCGGAAAAGTGGATTTAAGCATCAACATTGAAGGAGTGGAAGAGGGCAGAATGCAACAGCTCAATCGCGTTCTATTTGACCATTACTACAATGAGTTTTCTTCTGTGGCCAATGAAAAAGGACTTTCTCAGGATAGGCTTTTGCATGATATACTCCGAATGCCCGATGTGTTGCAACCCCTAAAATTGGAGGTGGCAGAAAGTGATTGGCCCACCATTGCTGCCATTGTAGAAAATGCTGTGACGGCATTCTGTGCTTTTCGTGCGCAAGAAGGACAACAGTTAGCTAACGAATTGCGCGCTCGTGTAGACAACATCCATTCGCTTATGGAACAAGTGACGCCTTACGAATCCGAGCGCATCGTCACTGTGCGCCAACGGTTGCAAGAACGGCTGGATGATATTGCATCGCAGCATAATCTTGACCCAGGAAGATTGGAGCATGAGCTGGTGTTTTACATTGAAAAGTTTGACGTAACGGAGGAAAAAGTGCGCCTATCTGCCCATTGCAAGTATTTTGTCGAAACAATGGAAACGGACCCACAAGCTGGGCGAAAACTCGGCTTTATTGCACAAGAAATGGGTCGCGAAATCAATACATTGGGTTCAAAAGCCAACCATGCAGCCATTCAAAAATTGGTGGTTCACATGAAAGACGAACTGGAAAAAGTGAAAGAACAAGTGTTGAATGTGCTGTAATCGCCTGCAAAAATGAAAGCATTCGCAATTATTTTATTCTGTTTCTGTTCATCACTTAGTATCGGCCAAACGTGGGTGGATAGCGTGGAAACCTATGCCATGCAGACGTATTTGCCCGCTTCGAAATACGTGTGGTCGTGGCAGCACGCTGCATTCTTGAACACGATGGTAAAACGCTACACGCAAGTAGAGGATTCGCAAAAGCAGCAATACTTCAATTATATCCAAAAAGCGATGGATAGAACCAAGGTTGCTTCCAATGGAAAATCGCCAAACGGTGTTGCTTCAGGCCTTGGAATGGCGTTTCTGTTTGAGAAAACAAGCGATGCTTTTTACAAGGAGAAGTGCGACAAAATTTTTGAGCAGTATCAAAACGTTCGTAGAACTTCGGAAGGCGCAATATCTCACTTGCCGCTAAGCACGGAGCTTTGGGACGATACCGTTTTTATGATTGGTCAGTTTTTCATCGCCATGTATCGCGCCACAGGTGATGAGAAATATCTGAATGAATTTGCGCTTCAACTGCGCTTGCACCGAGAAAAACTCCTCGACAAAAAATGGGGAATGTGGTATCATGGTTGGGATGCCAACGATAAGGATGGCGTGCCCTATTTCTGTGGGCAAATGGGTTGGCCAAATGACTCAACTCGAGTAAGTGGCGAAATTTGGGGTCGTGGCAACGGCTGGATTTATGTAACACTTTCGGATGCTCTGGAGGTTACACCTCGTGAGAATCCACTATGGAATGAGTTTGCGGGTTACTTGAAAGAAATGCTGGAACATTTGCCCGAACTTCAAGATGACAAAACTGGCCATTGGTATCAACTACCAATTCGAAAAGACGACCCCGAAAATTGGATTGAAAGTTCGTGTACTGCCATGTTTGCATATGGGATGATAACTGCTCTGAAACTAGGAATTGTAGATGAACAACGTTTCAAAAGAAGTACGGAATTGGCCTACCACGGGTTAAGAAAACATTCGTTAGTTCCCCGAGCTAACGGCCTAACCTGCACCAATGTGTGCACAGGCACTTGCATTGGCGACAAGGATTATTACCTAAAACGTGGTGTGCAAGAAGGCCGCTCCTTTGGCCTCGCTATGTTTATCCAATTCGGAATGCGATACGAAATTGAAAACAGATTAAGATGAAGCAACTAATTTCACTTTTACTTCTAACCTGCATAGGGATTCAAGGTGTGGCCCAAACAGAATCTATCAACTTGGCAGAAGGCGTTTCTCTGGAAATGGTATTGGTTCAAGGCGGCTCTTTCCAAATGGGCAGCAACGAGGGCAACAAAGACAATCGTCCTGCCCATGAAGTTCAATTGGATGATTTCTATATCGGCAAGTTCGAGCTTACGCAAGACCAATGGATGGCCCTAATGGGATACAACCCAAGCCAGATTGCCTGTGGCCACTGCCCTGTCAACGATATGAGTTGGGAACAACTTCAGGATTTTCTTAAGAACCTGAACGACAAGACCGGCAAGAAATTCCGACTGACTACTGAGGCCGAATGGGAGTATGCCGCTCAAGGCGGAAAGCTTTCGAAAGGCTATATCTACAGCGGAAGCAACGAGCTTGCTGAGGTGGCTTGGCTTAATTTTAATGGAAACAATCAGCAGCACGAGGTTGGCCAACTAAAACCGAATGAATTGGGCCTTTTTGACATGAACGGCAACGCTTGGGAACTCTGCGAAGATTGGTACAGCCCGAAATTCTATCCCGGAAATCAACCTAAAAATCCAGTGAATACAAAACCAGCCAAATACCGTGTGTCGCGCGGAGGCTCGTGGATGAGTCCATCCAAGTATTGCTTCCGCTGGGCGAGGAATACCGACCATCCCCACCATAAACGCGGTAATGGCGGATTTCGGTTGGTGATGGAACCCTGATTATTCCTTCACCAACTTGGCATAGCTGCGATTTGCGCCTTGATCAAGAATGACGTGATAAAGTCCTGAAGTCCACTCGCTCATGGTAATTGTGTGCTGACCTTTGCTACTACCCAAGTTATATTGATATACACATTGACCCAGGGCATTGTAGACCGCCAAACTACTTTGCATTCCATTCGATTCTGAAACGCTAATGGTAACCAATGAAGTAGCAGGGTTAGGATAAAGTAGCAACGCTGAATTTTGGCCGTCTAATTCTGGGATAGCGGTTCCTAGCTCTGGTCCCCAAGCGTAATCGACAGCAATCGTGTCGAATGCGATACTTGAGAAATAAGTGGAATCACCTGTTATAGGATCTGCTGTCCAAGTTTCTTCAAACTGCGATTGACCGATCTGATTCTGAAAATTGCTAAAACTGCCATACATGGCGTCATTCCCTACAATAATAACCCATGTTTGGCCCACGTTGGTTTCGCAAGTTCGCACTCCATTAACCACCTCAAGGCAGCTTCTACGCACCGCAATATAATTCTCATCCTGCCGAGCAATAATCCAATTGCCGTTCTCTACAATTTCATCAAAATCACCTTCTCGCCAAAACAACGATACCTCCTTATTATTGAAAGGAAGAAGTTCAGGCACTGGCTCAGGACGATACATTACTAGCGCCACATTGTGCGATTGCTCTACGTAAGGCAAGTGTTCATTAGCATTGTCTCCCGAATCGGTGCTTTGACCATCGGCTGCCACTGCGCCCGAACCGGTATAAACAGCAGTGGTACCTGCACATGCAGCTATCGGCCATTGCTGAAACCCAACTTTTCCTTTCCAAAAATCTTGAACGGAGGAGAGCGATACCGACCGATTCTTAAAAATGGCAACGTCTTGACCAGAAATTACTGAACTCTTGGAAATAGCGCTAAGATTATTGGATATTGTTGGGTATTGCTCCAACGGAAGTCCAGCCAATGGCGCCAAAAGGGCAAAATCGACATGGTCCCACATGTTAGAATCCGCAAGTAATTGGACGGTTGAGCTCACCACATCGGGATGGAAATATCCACCAGAACTCCATTGAAAAATCGTCCTGTCAGTTTCTGTAAGGTCCTGATTAATAACAAAACCTTCCTGCAAGGTATGACCCACCGAAATTATGGTATCCACCTCCGCAGTCCAAGAATCCGTCACTGATGAAAAATCAACGCTAGTTGTGGCCAAAAAAGCACCTGCATGCGTTGGGCTATCAGGCGCAGGGCCAAATCCTGTAAGTAAATAGATGAGCGAGGAATGATTCTGACCATAAGGCGATTGATATTTTCCCGAATAATTCCGTCCAGCCGATGGGTAAAACACACCCTGATCTGTGGTGGCTATCAACATTTCTTTAAGCAATAGTTTTGAAGCCTCCGTAGCCATTGCTTTTATCTCCGAATCTTCTGCAAAATCGGCTAGGTTAATTAATCCCGAAAGGCAATATGGAGCGTATACAGATGAATTAAATTCGTAAAAACCATAATCAATTTTTAGCTGTAGATAATGCCGAAGACGCTGCTCCAAAGTGACATCAATTGGCCTTCCTGTGCGCTCATGAATAAGCCAATCTGATCCCATCCACATTATCATATGGTTTTCGGACCAATAGCCATGCAATGTATCGCCATCATAAATCCAGTAGGGCACCAAATCTAGATTGGGCAACATTTCACTATCGTACAAACCGTCTGATAAAAACATAACACGAATCAATTGCACAATAGCAAAATCGATGGTGCCACGTGTTTCCATCTCATCATAAATATCAGTCAGATATTCGGGAGTGACAGGTTGATTGAGGTATGCCTGAATAACCATGGCGTTACTATTCGGATTGGCGGCCGCGATATCGAAATATTGTTGCCTACGCTCTTCAAACCCTTGGGCAAACAACAAATTATCAGGGGCGGTCATACTACCTAAGCAAAAAGCGAAAACGAGCAGAATTTGATTAAAACGATTCATGAAGTGATAATTTGAAATGGTTAGAAAATGGTGCTGATAATTCTTTATCCGATAGAATCCAAAAGGTTAAAACGAACTAAATGATGCTGCTTATTAAGACTATTCCTTCACCAATTTCGCGTGGCTGCGGTTTACTCCTTGATCCAAAATGATGTGATAAAGCCCTCCCGACCACTCAGTCATTGCAATTGTGTGTTGACCTTTCGTATTACCCAAATTAGTTTGATAAACACATTGACCTAAGGCATTGTACACAGTCAAACTACTTTGCGTTCCATTGGTTTCCGGAGTGCTAACGGTAACCGCTGAAGTAGCTGGGTTAGGATAAAGAAGCAACGCAGAATTTTGGCCGTCCAATTCTGGAATAACGGTTCCAAGCTCGGGTCCCCAAGCATAATCTACAGCTATCGTGTCGAACCCTATGCTGGAGAAATAAGTAGAGTCGCCAGTTATTGGGTCAGCAGTCCAAGTTTCCTCAAATTGAGCTTGAGAAATAAGACTCTGGAAGTTGGAGAAACTTTCATACATCGCGTCATTGCCTACAATGATTACCCATGTTTGACCAACGTTTGTTTCGCAAGCCATCACTCCGTCAATCTCGCCAACACAACTTCTGCGCACGGCTATATAGTTTTCTTCATTTCGGCCAAGAAGCCAATTTCCGTTCTCCACAATTTCATCGAAAGCAGTATCCTGCAAAAATAGCGCAACATCCTTGTTCTCAAAAGGCAAAAGTTCTGGAACTGGCAACGGTCGGTACATTACCAAAGCAACGTTGTGCGATTGCTCAACATAGGGCAAATGCTCGTTGGCATTGTTCCTATTGCGAATTGCCCAATCTGGACTTACTGGACCAGATGCTGGATAAACCGCTGTGGTACCAACAGTAGCTACCACAGGCCATTGCTGAAAACCAACTTTTCCCTTATGAAAATCTTGAGTAGAAGTAAGCACAACCCCAGCATTTTTGAATACCGCCACGTCTTGTCCAGTAAGCAGCGAACTAGTTGAAATAACACTTAAATTGGTTGCTATCGTAGGAAATTGTTCCTGTGGAAGGCCTGAAAGCGGTTGCAAAAGCTCAAAATCAACATGCAACCACATATTGGAATCTACAAGAAGCTGAACAGTTTGAGAGACCACCTCTGGATGGAAATATGCCCCAGAACTCCACTGCATCATCACTTTATCCACTTGCGCTAGCTGTGCATTAATTGCAAACCCTTCCTGAAGGGTATGCCCAATAGACAAAATCGTATCTACAGATGATACCCATGAAGCCGAAACATCCGAAAAATCAACCGTGGAAGTAGAAAGAAAACCTCCACTATGACTTGCATTAGATGGTGCTGGACCCAAACCAGTTAGCAGATACACTAACGAGCTATGATTCTGACCATAAGGATTGATATACTTTTCGGCATAATTTCTACCAGCAGACGGAAAGAATACCCCTTTATCGTTGGTCGGAATAACTATTTCGCTTAAGAGACGTTTTGCGGCTTGAGTAGCGAGTTCTTTTATCTCCACATTCTCCGCAAAGTCGGCAAGATTAAGTAGTCCTGAAAGGCAAAAAGGCGCGTAGGTTGATGACATGTACTCATAAAAACCGTAATCTATTTTTACTTGGAGATAATGACGAAGACGCTGTTCCAGTGTGGCATCAATAGGTCTGTCTGTTCGCTGATGAATAAGCCAATCGCTCGACATCCACATTATCATGTGGTTTTCTGACCAATAGCCGCGCAATGTATCGCCATAATTTACCCAGTATGGCACCAAATTGAGATTGGGCATTATTTGGCTGTCGTATAAACCATCTCCCAAAAACATTACACGCACCAATTGAACGATAGCAAAATCGATGGTACTGCGGGTTTCCATCACTGCATAGATGTCATCAAGATATTGCTGTGTTACCGGTTGATTAAGATACGCCTGAATGACCGCACTATTCCCATTAGGATTAGCTGTAGCGCTATCAAAATACTGAACCCTGCGATCTTCAAAGCTCTGAGCGCTGGCAGAACTACTATGGAAAATTGCGGTGCCAAAACAAAATCCTAATACAATTACAATGCTGCTTAAAAACTTCATGGATGTAGAATTGATTTTTGGTAAATATAAAAGAAACAATAATTGCACAAAAATCATAGCATTCATTTGAATGCATACCTTGAATGTGGTATTTTTGCAGCGAAAATTCATCCCTATTTAGAACCATTCTAAATAGAAATTGTTGATAGACAGAACGATGATAACAGTTACCGAAAATGCGAAGAAGAAAGCCATCAATCTAATGGAGGAAGATGGTAAGTCACCTAATGAGGCTTTCATCCGTGTAGGCGTAAAAGGCGGGGGTTGTTCGGGTCTCAGCTATGAGCTCACCTTCGACACAGACCTTAAACAAGAAGACAAGGTTTTTGAACACAATGGCATCCGCGTAGTGGTAGATAAGAAGAGTTTTCTCTACCTCATTGGCACAGAGTTAGATTATAGCGGAGGGCTGAACGGAAAAGGCTTCATCTTCATCAACCCCAACGCAAGTCGAACTTGTGGCTGTGGTGAGAGTTTTGCAGTCTAAAATATGAAACAGTTCCAAGTTTATGGTTTGTGGTTTGTAGTTCACGGTTGAATAGAAATGGCGACTATTAAGCAGTTTGAAGACCTCAGAATCTGGCAGGAAGCCATAACCCTCTGTAAAGAGACCTATGCACTCATTCGCAAAACTGAACTTCGGAATAGTTATGCCCTCAGGAACCAAATGGAGCGGAGTGCGGGTTCAATTATGGATAACATCGCTGAGGGATTCGAGCACCAAGGCAATAGAGAATTCATCCAGTTTCTGAGTATCGCAAAAGGTTCTTGCGGTGAACTAAGGTCTCAGTTGCATCGTTCTGTAGACGTGGAGCTTGGAAAAAATACCGAAACAGAAAAGTTAATTGAGCAATCAATAGTTTTGAGCAAAGGCATTACCGCCATGAGCAATTATTTAAGAAAAACAGAACTTAAAGGAAGTAAGTTTATAAGCAATAGCGTGACTGGGCCAACCACGAACCTCGAACAACAAACCTCGAACGATGTCAGCTGATAATCAGGTCTTAAAGGAATTCACCGAGAAGGAATACGCCTACGGCTGGAGCATCGACATCGAGGCCGATGAGCTTCCTATGGGCCTTAGCGAGGATATTGTCCGCGCCATTTCCCTGAAGAAAGAAGAGCCCGAATGGCTAACCGAATGGCGGTTGAAGGCCTACCGCCATTGGCTAACGATGGAAACTCCGGAATGGGCGCACATCCACCATCCCAAAATCGATTTTCAGAATATCATCTACTATTCCGCTCCAAAGGCAAAAAAAGAAATCGGCAGCTTGGATGAGGTGGACGCTGACCTCTTGGCCACATTCGAGAAACTTGGAATTTCGCTCGAAGAGCAGAAAAGACTGCTGAATGTAGCAGGTTCGAATGTGGCTGTGGACGCGGTGTTCGATAGTGTTTCTGTCAAAACAACTTTTCAAGAAACGCTGCGCGAAAAGGGCGTGATCTTCTGTTCATTCAGCGAGGCGGTGAAAGAGCATCCCGAACTGATAAAGCAATATCTGGGCAGCGTAGTGCCAATGACGGATAACTACTATGCAGCCTTGAACTCGGCAGTTTTCAGCGATGGGTCTTTCTGCTACATCCCGAAGGGAGTGCGCTGCCCGATGGAACTGAGTACCTATTTTCGCATCAATGCCATGAACACCGGGCAATTTGAGCGCACGTTGGTGATTGCTGAAGAGGATAGCTACGTGAGTTATCTCGAAGGCTGCACGGCTCCGCAGCGCGATGAAAATCAGTTACATGCAGCTGTGGTAGAACTCGTGGCCCATAAAGGTGCCGAGATCAAATACAGCACCGTGCAAAATTGGTTCCCTGGCGACAAGAACGGTAAGGGTGGCATCTACAATTTCGTTACTAAGCGTGGTATTTGTGCTGGTGCTTACAGCAAAATATCGTGGACGCAGGTAGAGACCGGTTCTGCCATCACGTGGAAATATCCTAGTTGCATCCTTAAAGGTGACAATAGCATCGGAGAATTCTACTCTGTGGCGGTGACCAACAACTACCAGCAGGCCGACACGGGCACCAAGATGATCCATTTGGGTAAGAATACGCGTAGCACCATCATCAGCAAGGGAATCTCTGCGGGCAAAAGCAACAACTCCTACCGTGGACTGGTGCGCATAGGCCGCAATGCTACTAACGCCCGCAACTTCTCGCAATGCGATTCGCTGCTGTTGGGCGACCGATGTGGTGCGCATACATTCCCTTACATCGAAACGCAAAATAGCACCGCCAAGGTGGAACACGAGGCCACGACCAGCAAAGTAGGCGAAGACCAGATTTTCTACTGCAACCAGCGCGGATTGGACACCGAGCAGGCTATCGGGCTCATCGTGAACGGCTATTGCAAGGAAGTATTGAACAAACTACCGATGGAATTTGCAGTGGAGGCGCAGAAACTGCTTGCAGTGAGCCTCGAGGGTTCAGTCGGATAAACAAGAAAAATAGTCTCAATGAGCTTATTGAAAATAGAGAACCTCCACGCTCGTGTTGAGGAGAAGGAAATCCTGAAAGGATTCAACCTTACGGTGAATGCTGGTGAAGTACACGCCATCATGGGGCCGAACGGTGCAGGAAAAAGCACGCTCGCTTCTGTGCTTGCGGGGAATCGCAACTTTGAGGTTACCGCTGGTTCTGCCTTGCTTAATGGCGTGAATCTGCTCGAAATGGCACCAGAAGAACGTGCGCGGGAAGGCGTTTTCCTTGCGTTTCAATATCCTGTGGAGATTCCGGGCGTGAGTAACACTAACTTCCTTAGGGCCGCCCTGGGCGAAGTGCGCAAGCACCGTGGTCTGCCAGTTCTGGATGCCAAGGCATTCCTCGCTTACATCAAAGAGAAAAAGGAATTGGTGGAGATGACCGCTGACCTTGCTGGCCGTGCGGTGAATGAGGGTTTTTCTGGCGGAGAAAAGAAGCGTAACGAAATCTTCCAGATGGCGATACTCGACCCCAAACTGGCCATCCTTGACGAGACTGATTCCGGACTTGATATTGATGCGCTTCGCATCGTTGCCAATGGCGTGAACAAGTTACGCAGCGAGGACAAAGCGTTCATAGTCATTACGCACTATCAGCGCTTGTTAGACTACATCGTTCCAGACTTCGTTCACGTGCTTTACAACGGCCGAATCGTGAAATCAGGAAAGAAAGAACTGGCCTTGGAGCTAGAGGAGAAAGGCTACGATTGGATCAAGGCCGAATTGGAAGAAACAGCGTCATGAGTATTCTGAAAGAGACCACTGAAGTTCTTGGGCATCTACTTGAGGCCATGCCCTCAGACAGCCTTTTTGTCATTCGTGAGGATGCGGCATCATTTCTCCGTGAAAAAGGAATTCCGAGCAAGCGCCACGAGGATTGGAAATACACCAATATCAAGCGGCTGTTTGATAATGGACTTGAGATTGCAAGGGCCGAGGTACAAGGGTCAAGTGGCAAAGGAGTCATCTCAGCACCAACAGTTCGGCTTACAAATTCTTCCGTCAGTAAGAATTTCCCAACGCTTGAAGGTGTAACATTCAGTCTGTTTTCTGATGCGAGCGATTGGAACAAATTCATAGGAAAGAGCAGTATTCATACCAAGCAGGAATTGGCCGCGTTGAACACTACCCTTTTCACCGATGCGCTGGTCATCCATGTGGAAAAGAATGCTCAACCCAAGCAATCTCTGTTTATCGACCATGGCATCAGCGCTACGGAATCGGAACTTTTCAATTCACGCATCCTCATTGTTCTGGAAGATGGCGCGAAGCTGAACTGCGTGCATCATTTCTGCGGAGAAGCCGTGTCCGACAGCTCATTGGTGAATCATGTCACGGAGGCCTTCATCGGTGCAAATGCCTCGTTGGCACTGAATTTCCTGCAAGAAATAGGCACTGGAAATCTGGTGAATACAACCGAGGTGAATGTACAACGCGATGGCCGATTCACTACCAATACGGTGCAATTGAGCGGCAAATTGATACGTAACAACACCAACGTGCGTATTGCTGGTCAGAATGCCGATGCACACCTCAACGGATTCTACATGATCGATGGCAACGACCTGTATGACAACCACACATTGGTGGATCACCTTGTGTCCAACTGCCAGAGCAATGAGGTTTACAAGGGTCTTCTTTCGGGGAAAGCTACTGGAGTTTTCAACGGCAAGGTGCATGTGCATCGCGATGCGCAGAAGACCAACGCCTATCAGCAGAACAAAAACATACTACTGAGCGACACGGCCACCATGAACTCCAAACCGGAGTTGGAAATCTATGCCGATGATGTGAAATGCAGCCATGGCAGCACAACAGGTCAGTTGGACGAAGACGCGGTGTTCTATCTCCGTTCGCGTGGTCTTTCGCACAAAGGGGCGATAGCATTGTTGCTTACTGCATTTGCCTCTGATGTGCTGGAACAGGTAAGTGATGAGAGCCTTCGGAGGGTATTAGAAGAAAAGATTCAATCACGTTTATCCGGAATGGAATAGATGATCATCGACACCAAAATAGACATTACCTACCTGCGCGCGCAGTTCCCCATCCTCCACACAGAGGTGAATGGCAAGCCATTAGTCTATTTGGATAACGGTGCGAGTTCGCAGAAACCGCAGTCGGTGATTGATGCCATTTCGCGTTACTATGAGGCGGAGAATAGCAATATCCATCGTGGGGTGCATACGCTGAGTGCGAATGCAACGATGGCTTATGAAAAGGTGCGGAAGAAAGTACAGCGTTTCATCAACGCAAAACACGACTATGAGGTCATTTTCACCAGTGGGACTACGGGCGGCATCAATTTGGTGGCCTCTTCGTTTGGAGAGAAATTCATTGGCAAAGACGATGAGATTCTCATCACGGCCATGGAGCACCACAGCAACATTGTGCCATGGCAGATGCTATGCGAGCGCAAAGGCGCCAAACTGCAAGTAATCTCAATTTCTGACGAAGGCGAAATTGACCTCAAGGATGTGGAGCGGTTGCTGACTGCCAAAACCAAGTTGGTCTCTATAGTGCACATCTCCAACTCATTGGGAACGGTAAATCCAGTGAGTGAAATCATCCGTCTGGCCCATGCAAATGGAACGCCTGTTTTGGTTGATGGGGCGCAGGCTGTGCATCATACACCCGTTGATGTACAGGCGTTGGACTGCGATTTCTATGTTTTCTCCGCGCACAAAATGTATGGCCCGACCGGTGTAGGAATTCTCTACGGAAAAGAAGAATACCTCAACGCCATGCCTCCTTATCAAGGCGGTGGCGATATGATAAAGACGGTGAGTTTCGCCAAAACCGAGTACAACGAACTGCCCTTCAAGTTCGAAGCAGGAACGCCTCACATCGCAGGTGGAATAGGACTTGGAGCGGCCATCGACTTCATCAACAATATCGGGTTCGAAGCCATTTCGGCTCAGGAGCACGAAGTGTTAACTTATGCCATTTCTAGCCTTAGTGCCATTTCTGGACTCCGACAAATAGGCACCGCTAAACATCGGGCTGGTGTGGTATCTTTTCTCTTGGATGGCATTCATCCTTATGATACCGGAGTAATCCTAGACAAAATGGGTATTGCGGTGCGCACTGGTCATCATTGCACACAACCCGTGATGGACCGTTTCGGAATCCCTGGAACAGTGCGGGCCTCATTTGCAGTTTACAACACCAAGGTGGAAGTCGACAAACTGGCCGAGGGATTGGAACGAGTGGTTAGGATGTTTAAATAGAACCTAAAAAGTGAACACGACATTGGAAAACACCATAGCAGACCGCGAGGAAGAAGTAGTTGAAGAATTCGGCATGTTCACCGATTGGGTAGACAAGTACGAATATATTATATCGCTCGGAAAAGAACTGCCACTCATTACGGAAAGCAAGAAAACAGACGACCTGCTCATTAAGGGCTGTCAGAGTCGTGTTTGGCTTCATGCCAAGATGGAAAATGGCAAGGTGATGTTCTCCGCTGATAGCGATGCCATCATCACCAAAGGCGTTATTAGCTTGTTGATACGTGTACTTTCGGGCCAGACGCCTGAGGCCATCATCAACACCGAACTCACTTTTGTTGAGCGAATCGGATTGAAAGAACACCTCTCTCCCACCCGCTCCAACGGATTGGTGAGCATGATTAAACAAATGAAACTGTATGCATTGGCCTTCAAGGCCCAACACAACGGACAATGAGCCCCGCAACTGAAGAAGAACGCAAGAAACTGGAAGAGCGCATCATCGATGTGCTGCGCACCGTTTACGACCCCGAGATTCCAGTAGACATCTACGAGCTGGGTCTTATCTACGAAGTGAAAGTGGATGAAGAACTGAACGCCAAGGTGCTCATGACCCTCACCTCACCTTCATGCCCTGTGGCCGAAAGCATGCCGCAAGAGGTGGAAGAAAAAGTGCGAGCCGTTCCAGGCATCACTTCAGGTAAAGTTGAACTCACCTTCGACCCGCCATGGGACAAGGACATGATGAGTGAGGCGGCACTTCTGGAACTTGGGTTTATGTAAGGAGTTGTCGTGGCAATCCCCAACTATTGAAATGGAAGGAATCACTAATAAAGTAGCCGAAAGCAGGCTCATCACGTTCAATCTGGAAGACCTCTATCAGGTAGGAAAGCGTTCCACTTTTGATTTAAAGGACTTTCTATTTGAGGAATTAATCTTGCGCGAGAAAGACTACCGGCAACGGTTAATTGATTTGGACTGGTCGCAATATGCTGGGCATTTCGTTAACATACAATGTTCGGCTGATGCCATTGTGCCGCAATGGGCGTTCATGCTGGCGGCCACCTATTTGGAATCCGTTGCCAAGCGTGTGGTTATGGGAAGTAGCGAAACCTTAGAAACCGTTCTGTACCAAGAAGCTTTGGCCAGCCTCGATGTTGAGCAGTTCCGTGACGAACGCGTAATCGTGAAAGGATGCAGCAAGTATCCCGTTCCTACCTCGGCCTATGTCGAGTTTGTATCGCGTTTGCGCCCTGTAGCGAAGAGCCTTATGTATGGTGAGGCGTGCAGCACCGTGCCGTTGTTCAAGAAGTAGAATAACGTATGCGAAGTGATTACCTTTGGTTCTCCAAAACCATTGGCCCATGATACTTGAAAGGCACAAAAATGAGATTCTGATACGCATGTCGGCAGATATTGATCTCTCTGAGTTGCAAGACATGATTGACTATCTCAGGTTCAAAGAGATTACTTCGAAGTCGGTTGCAAAGCAGAAAGATGTGGATGTCTTGACTAAGGAAGCGAACCGCTCAATGTGGACTAAAATCAAGGGTGAGCGCGGATTGTGATGAAGCTCGTTGTTGATACCAACATTGTTTTCAGTACCATACTCAATTCTCAAAGTCGGCTAGGTCAAATCCTGATTAGCGGCTCGAAACATTTCGAGTTCTATACGGTGAGTTTGTTGGCAGAAGAAATTACTGCCCATCAAGGGCGAATTATGAAGCTTTCAGGATTGAGTGAAGCCGATTTTGACCTGACCTTACGATTCATATTTAAACGATTGATTTTTGTTGATGGTGTTCTACTTCCGCAACAAACGCTGATTGATGCCATGAAATTGACAGCTGATATCGATGAGAACGACACCCTATTCGTGGCATTGAGCATGCATTTGTCAGCCAACCTTTGGACAGGCGACAAGAAGTTGATGGAAGGGATAAAAGCAAAAGGCTTTAATAAGATTGTCTCCACCGATGAATTGTATGCCATCTACCTCAAAAAGCAATTAGCAGCACAATCAAGAAAGAGGTAATTACGAATCCCCCCAACCCTAGCGGGGAGGTTAGAAGGTGTTACACAAACGCCTGCATCTCATACAGTTTCCTGTACACCCCTTTATGGGCAATAAGCCAAGGTGATTGCCGCGTTCGATAATCTCTCCATCCTGCAACACAATAATCTCGTCTGCAAATTGAATGGTACTCAAGCGATGGGCAATAATAAGCGAAGTTCTGTTGCGCATAAGGTTGAACAACGCCTCTTGCATCAAGCGACCCTTCGGTTTACTCAGGGCAACGACTTGACATTGCGCTCATTTCTAAAAAAATCGCCCGATGTGCGGTATTTTTGTCTCGTCCTAAAATAGGTTGACGGATTTATGAGTGTAAGTTTCTAAAAGATTTCGGTACTCTGAGGTGTTTTTGAGATTTTCTTTTTCCAGGTCTTTCTTGGTATTTTATCTTGTCTATGCATCTGAGATGGTGTAAGGTATTGGCA
>CAMDOM010000040.1 GCA_945903645.1 Chryseobacterium gleum | reverse complement strand
CCCATGCTGAAAGATGGCAAAATCCGCCAAAGGGATGCCCCTGCAACGTGGTATTTTTGGGCTAAGGCTGCGCAAATGTGTGAAGGCAGCCGCGTAGGCCACTCCCATGAGGAACATCGTACTTTTTATCCTCAAAAACCATGTGATGTTCGTCTTCCTTATCTTGGAGACGGTGGCCGTATCGCTCACCTTAAGCAACAATTCATTTCATAGTGCCAAGTTGTTTTCTGCTAGCAACACCATGGTGGGTGGCATTTACAACGTAAATAGTCGTATCAACGAATACCTCCAATTGCGTAAAGTAAACCAATTGCTGGCCGAAGAAAACAGCCAACTCCGCGAGTTGCTGTGGCAGTCGCAATATGCAAGCACCGATAGCTTTATCACTGTGGTAGATACCGTGTTTCAGGAGCAATACACCTACATCCCAGCGCGGGTGGTGCACAGCACCGTGAATAGGCAAAGCAACTACATCACCATCGACAAAGGCACCATACAAGGCGTGCGCACCGAAATGGCCATTATTTCGAGCAACGGCATTGTGGGTATTGTAAAGCAAACCAGCCCCAACTATTCGGTGGTGTTGCCGTTGTTGCATCGCAAATCGAGCATTAGTGCGCGGCTCAAAGGTGCTGGATATTTTGGTGCATTGCGCTGGGATGGCCGCGATCCGCTCATTATGCAACTGCACGATATACCCAACCATGTGGAGCTGAAAGAGGGCATGGAGGTAGAAACTTCGGGTTTCTCGGCCATGTTTCCCGAAGGGTTAATCATTGGCAAGGTGGTCAGTTTTAAGCAAGAGGCTGGCGAAAATTTCCACAGCATCGAGGTAAAACTATCTACCGACCCACGCACCTTGCACATGGTGTATGTAATTAACAACCGCATGCGCCTCGAACAAATTCAATTGGAAGAGCAGACTATAGAAGCAGATGAATGAGCTGCCTAAATATATTTTTCGCTTTGTAGCACTAGTGTTGCTGCAAGTGTTGGTGTTGGATAATATTCAGCTAGGCGGCTACATCAATCCGTTTCCCTACATCTATTTCATTCTCATTTTGCCCATCAATACAGGACGCCTGACGTTGCTTTTCTTCGGTTTTCTGTTGGGCATAACGCTCGATGTGTTTTCTGCCACAGGTGGTATTCACGCTGCAGCCTGCACACTCATTGCATTTTACCGTCCGTTTCTGCTAAAGGCGCAAGGCCCGCGTGATGGTTTCGAATTGCATGCCACGCCACATGCGCGGTTGTTTGGCGTGGGTTGGTTTTTGGGCTACACCGCGCTTATGGTTGCCATCCATCATTCGGTATTGTTTTTTGTAGAGATTTTCCGCTTTGTCGATTTCTTCCACACCATTTTCAAGATAATTGTAAGTGGTTCGCTCTCCGTTGGCATCATCATGCTGTTTGAGGTTGTTATGGCTCCTGACAAGCGCAGAAAATGAGTTCTATTCAGGGAAAATATGGCGAGCGCATGTATGTGCTTGTAATTATTACCATCGCCATAGCCGTTATATTTCTGCTGCGGCTTTTCTACATCCAAGTAATAGACGATAGTTATCGCCTTTCGGCAGATAATAACGTATTGCGCTACGAAACGCAATTCCCTGCTCGTGGCCTTATCTACGACCGCAATGGCGACCTTTTGGTTTACAACGAAGCTGCGTATGATTTGATGGTGGTGCCGCGCCAAGTGAAAAACGTAGACACCATGTCGTTGTGCGATATTTTGGGTATTCCCAAAGAGGAGTTTATCGCCAAGCTTGAAAAGGCCAAGGCCCATAGCTATCGCAAAGCCAGTATTTTCGAAAAGCAAGTGAGTGTAGAAACCTATGCCGAGTTGCAAGAGAAAATGCACAGTTTCGAGGGATTCTTTGTGCAATTGCGCACGCTGCGCAAATATCCCCGACCAATAGCTGGCCATTTGATGGGCTATGTAGGCGAGGTAAATCAGCGCACTGTCGATGCTAATCCGTATTACAATTCAGGCGATTATATCGGCATTGCTGGGCTCGAAAAATCGTATGAAGATGCCCTTCGTGGCCGCAAAGGCGTGAAGGTGTTGATGGTGGATGTACACAATCGCACCAAGGGCAGTTATCGCACTGGAGTATACGATACGTTGGCCATTGCTGGCAAGCGCCTTACGTGTACCATTGATGCCGATTTGCAGGAATATGCCGAACGCCTCATGCAGAACAAAGCAGGTGCTATTGTTGCCATCGAACCCGCTACGGGAGAAATTTTAGCATTGGTAAGCACCCCAACATACGATCCCAATTTGTTGGTGGGTAGGGTGCGCTCGGCAAACTATGCGGCTTTAAATAAGGATACTCTTAAACCGCTTTTCAATCGTGCATTGATGAGCGAAACCAATCCTCCCGGTTCCACTTTCAAAGTGATAAATGCCTTGATTGGTCAGCAGGTTGGCGTTCTCGATTCGAACACCACTATTGGATGCAGAGGCGGCTATCATGCGGGTAGTTTTCGCATGGGATGCCACGAACATCCCAGCCCGCTAAACTTGCGCGCTTCCATTCAAAACTCGTGCAATGCCTACTACGGCACCGTGTTTCGTAACATCATCGACCACACAGGCAAACCATGGGAGGGCTACGAGATTTGGCGAAACCATGTGTTGAGCTTTGGTCTTGGGGTGCATTTCGACACCGATTTGCCACTAGACAAAAAAGGGATTGTGCCGCCAAAAGCCTATTTCGACCGCTATCATGGGGTAAACAAGTGGAAATCGCTTACCATTATTTCTATGGGCATTGGGCAGGGCGATTTGGGTGCAACTCCGCTGCAATTGGCCAACATGACCGCTGCCATTGCAAATCGTGGGTACTATATCCCACCGCATTTGGTGAAAGAAATTAAGGGAGATGTGTTGCCAAAGCGTTTTTTCGAAAAGCAATACACCACCGTAGAACCCAAGTATTTTGATATTGTGGTGGAAGGGATGAACATGGTTTTCAAACCCGGTGGCACGGGCTATCGCAGCCGCCTCGATTCGTTGGAAATGTGCGGCAAAACAGGCACCGCTCAAAATCCGCATGGCGAAGACCACTCCATTTTTATTTGTTTCGCTCCAAAGGACAATCCGAAAATTGCCTTGGCGGTGTTTGTTGAGAATGGTGGTGGAGGTAGCAAGTATGCTGCACCAATTGCGAGTCTTATGGTAGAGCAATATCTGCGCGACACCATTTCGCGACCAGCGTTTGAAAAAACCATTCTTGATGCTGTGTTGCTCGAATTGCCCGAAAATCTTTCTAGGCTCGACACCTTGAAGCCAACGCCCAAACCCCTGCGACCATGAGAGAGCAGCAAAGCATTTTCGAGAATATCGATTGGATGTTGGTGACGCTTTATTTGGTGCTTGTGCTTTTGGGCTGGGGCAATATCTATGCTGCTGTATATAGTGACGAGCATCAAAACATATTCGACACTACCCAACGCTATGGGATGCAAGTGATATGGATTGCTGCATCCATGTTCGTTGCTTTCCTTATTATGTTGGTTGATGGAAAGTTTTTTTCCACCTTTTCTTGGGTTATCTATATCGCCAATATGGCATTGTTGGTTGTAGTAATATTTATAGCCCGAGATGTGAAAGGAGCTCAGGCTTGGATTGACATTGGACCGTTTAAGTTGCAACCTTCCGAGTTTTCCAAGTCAGCAACTGCATTAGCCATGGCGCAATATCTCAGCACATTGGGCATTCGTATGGAAGCATTGAGAACCAAAGCCATTGCAACCGCCATCATGGTATTGCCCATGGCACTTATTCTGCTTCAAAATGATACGGGGTCGGCTTTGGTGTTTTCGGCTTTTACTTTGGTCATGTATCGCGAGGGTTTATCGGGCAACTTTCTTCTTTTTGGTGTTGCAATAGCGATACTATTCATTCTCACCTTGCTGTTTGGGACACAAACCATTTGGATTGTGCTGGTTGTGCTAGCAGCTATTGCATTTTACATGCAGAAGAAGCGTTCGTTTCGAAATTTTCTCTTGGTGGGCGCAGCATTGATAACGTTAATGGGGGTGGTGTATAGTGTAGATTACGTGTTCAATAAGGTGTTGGAGCCCCATCAGCGCATACGCATTAGCGTGCTTTTGGGCACCGAAGACGACCCAAAGGGCGCGGGCTACAACGTGAATCAAAGCAAAATTGCAATTGGCTCTGGCGGGTTGCTTGGCAAAGGATATTTGCAAGGCACTCAAACCAAATACGACTTTGTTCCGGAGCAAGCCACCGATTTTATTTTTTGTACGGTAGGCGAAGAGTGGGGCTTTGTGGGCAGTTTCTTCATCATAGCCTTATTCACGTTGCTTATTGTTCGGGTATTCTATATAGCCGAACGACAGCGCTCATCTTTCAGTAGAATCTTTGGATATGGCGTGGGTTGTGTTCTCTTTTTCCACTTGGTAGTCAACATAGGCATGACCATTGGATTGATGCCCGTAATTGGCATTCCACTACCGTTTTTCAGCTATGGCGGTTCGTCCCTCATTGGGTTCACCATGCTGTTGTTCATTTTTATAAAGTTGGATGCCTACCGCATGCAGCAGCTGCGCTAGCGCAGTATTTCTAAAGAAACTCTACCGAAATGGTGTCGTTGGGTTTTATGCCCAACAATTGAGAAGCATTACCTCCGTTTATACCGATTTCCAGAAAACCCAAAGAACCAAATAGGGCTGCGATTTCCGTAAACTCAACATCCGAATAGGTTTTGCATAGCTTTCGGGTGCGTTGCTGGTTTTTACGAAACCGAATTTCGAAAACACGGTCGCGTCTCACCAAGTCGAACAACTTGCGGTCTATGTTGGAGATTACGTTTCCAAATCCATCAATATGTATGGCTACTCCGCGCAACGCTCGCTCTTCTACAATGGGAAGATATTGAGTAGAGGAGTTTACTTTTAAGACTTCCTTGCCCAACACTTCCATAGTTCCGCCTTTGGCTAAATGGCAAGCTGCCATGCAAAAGATGTCGCGCATTGGGAATTGAGTTTCGCCAACATTGCTCGCCACATGGTCTAGGTTGACCATTTTCTGGGGAAGCTCGCCAAAAATAAGGGAGAAAAATCCGTTGTCGGCTCCGATAAAATATTGCCCATTAAACAATACGGCCAAATGGTTGCAAATTGCCGTTCGGTCTGGGTTTACACCCATTATATGCACGGTGCCTTTCGGGAAATCCTCAAAGCAGCCGCGCATCAAAAAAGCAGCGTGACCCACATCAAATGGCCGTACATGGTGGCTAATGTCAATTACAGTTGCCAAGGGCAAATGCTGGTAGATGGCTGCTTTCACCACGGCCACGTAGTGGTCTTGGGTTCCCATGTCGCTTATAAGGGTAATGAGGGGCATAATCTGTTAGCAATAACCTAGATTGGCTCGAAAGGAAACGGAGATTTTCAGTTTACTTTGTGATGGCTTCAAAGCTAAGGATATTGCTACGCAGCGCGAACATTTTAACCCATAAAAGAGATTGACTAGAGAAAAAACTATCAGTATCGGAAATGCTTCTCCGCTAGAGGTTTTTGGGGTGAATGAGCGCAATTTGAAAGTGATTACCAAACATTTTCCTAAGCTTAAAATTATTGCGCGGGGCGAGGATGTAAAGGTAATTGGAGACGATATTTCTGTGCTTGAGTTCAGTGCACGTTTCAAAGAAATTCTTGCGCATTACGAAGAATACGGCAGCATAGCGCCACTCGAAATTGAGCGGATATTGAGTGAAGGTGCTGCCGATGCATTTGGAACAGGAAAAGACGATGTGCTTGTATTTGGGCCCAACGGCAATTTGGTGAAAGCAAAAACCACCAATCAGCTCAAAATTGTGACGGCCGTGAATGAAACCGATATGGTTTTTGTGATTGGTCCCGCTGGTAGCGGAAAAACCTACACTGCCGTAGCGCTGGCTGTTAGAGCGTGGAAACGCAAAGAAGTGAAACGCATTATCCTGACGCGGCCAGCAGTGGAAGCGGGAGAAAGCATTGGTTTTCTTCCAGGAGATATGAAGGAGAAACTCGACCCGTACTTGCAACCGCTGTATGATGCTTTGATGGATATGATTCCAGCCTTGAAATTGAAAGAAATGCTCGAAACAGGGCAAATACAGATTGCGCCATTGGGGTTCATGCGTGGGCGAACATTAGACCATGCTTTCGTCATTTTAGATGAAGCACAAAATGCTACCGACCCACAAATGCGCATGTTCCTCACCCGAATGGGTAACTCTGCCAAGTTCATAATTACTGGCGATGTGACTCAAATAGATTTGCCGAAGAAAGTGGACAGCGGCTTGCGCAAAGCATGGAATGCCTTGCAACACATCAAAGGCATTTCGTTTATTGAATTGGATGGAAAAGACATCATTCGTCATCCTTTGGTGAAACGCATTGTGGAAGTTTATGGCAGCGAAGATGTTCCTCAAAGGCAATAATTGAGCGCAATAATCTAAAACAAGCATACGGTAAAAATTTAATTTTCTATGGCTGCACTTATTAAAACCGATTTCAATTTTACAGGCCAAACAGCCGTTTACAAAGGAAAAGTTCGCGATGTATATACCATCAACCAAGATGTTTTGGTGATGGTGGCATCAGACCGCATTTCGGCTTTCGACCACATTTTGCCTAAAGGAATTCCCTACAAAGGCGAGGTGCTCACGGGCATTGCAGCCAAATTTCTGCGCGCCACTGCCGATATTGTTCCCAATTGGTTGGTTGCCACGCCCGATCCTGTGGTTTCTATCGGGCTAAGGTGCAATCCTTACCCAGTTGAAATGGTGATTCGCGGCTACCTTGCAGGCCATGCTTGGCGTGAATACAGTGCAGGTAGAAGAATTTTATGCGGTGTTCACATGCCGGATGGAATGAAGGAAAACGACCGTTTCCCCACGCCCATCATTACTCCAGCCACCAAAGCCACCGAAGGCCACGATTTAGATATTTCTCGCGAAGACATTATTGCCCAAGGTATTGTGGCCGAGGGGGAATATGTGCAAATGGAGGATTACACGAGCAAATTGTTTCAGCGTGGTACCGAAATGGCCGCAAGTAAAGGGCTCATATTGGTGGATACGAAGTATGAGTTTGGCAATAGAAATGGGATAGTCACGTTGATAGACGAAATTCATACGCCTGATAGTTCGCGCTATTTTCATGCCGATGGCTATGCCGAATTGCAAGCACAAGGATTGCCACAACGCCAACTTTCTAAAGAGTTTGTGCGCGAATGGTTGATGGAAAACGGATTTCAAGGAAAAGACGGACAACATATGCCATTTATGCCCGATGAATTTGTGCAAACCGTTTCGACTCGCTACATCGAATTGTATGAATTGATTGCGGGTGAAAAATTTGTAGGCACGGAATCGCCTGACATTGAAGGCCGCATTCACGCTAACGTGGAGCAATTTCTCCAAACCCAAAAAAAAGGTGATAATTGATGCGAGCGTCATAGTATTTTCGTACCCATCGCCATGAGAAGACGCGCATCCAACCAACAACCATTGAAAGAGGTGATTGCCGATTGGCTAAGCAAGCACCCAATGGCGCGCAAGGCCAAGGAAACGCAAATAATTCACCTTTGGGGCGATATTCTTGGGCCTATGATTAGTAGGCATACTACCTCCATTTCGTTTCATGGAGGCCGACTGCAAGTGAAGCTGGATAGTGCTGCTCTGCGCAATGAATTGGCTTATGCCCGCACCAAAATTATTAGTGACCTCAATGCCGAATTGGGCGAAGAAATGGTAAAGGAACTGGTTCTAAACTGAACACATACTATAAAGATTGAACGCTTTGAACATGCAAGATTCTGTAGTTACAAATCAAATGAGAAAGCTGGGTTTTATGCTCTCGTTTCTTTTTCTTGTTCCATTTATAGCAAATGCGCAAGAAGTATTTGAGGAAAAATGGCCCAACGGCAACCCGAAGGAACAGGGCACTATTGTTGACGGAAAAAAGGAAGGTGCTTTCAAAAGCTATTACGAAGAAGGCGAACTTTTTTGCGAAGGCACTTACAAAGCCAACAAGAAAACTGCGCTTTGCAAATGCTATTACAACAATGGCAAGCCGCTAAGTGAACAACAATTTGAGAATGGTAAGAACGTTAGCTATTTCGAAAGTGGCAAGGTGGAGTTTGAAGGCGCGGTAAAGGATGGTAAACGCACTGGTCAATGGAATCATTATTTCGCGGACGGCAAAAAGCAAAAGGAACTCAATTTTAAGGATGACGAAGAAGATGGTAGGCATATCGAATATTTTGCAAACGGCAATGTGAATGTAGAAGGTACTATGGTTGCCGGAAAGAAGCAGGGGGCTTTCAAATGGTACTACGAGAATGGTAAAGTTGAAATGGAGGGAAGTTTTGAAAATAACATGCGCGAAGGCGAGTGGAAATTCTATTATGAGTCGGGCGTATTGGGAAGCAAAGGCAATTTTAAGGCAGATAAAATTGTAGGGAAATGGGAATACTATTATGAGGAAGGTGGTCAGCTTTGGAAACGTGGCGAATTTGCAAATGGCCTAAAAACAGGAGAGTGGAACCGCTATTTTGAAAGCGGTAAGCCTTTTTCAAAAGGACAATTTACGAGCGATAAGGAAACGGGATTTTGGGTTTCCTATCACAATAATGGCAAGGAGAAAGAGAAAGGCGAGTTTAAGGACGGCAAAATGGAAGGCTTTTGGGTGGGGCTTTTCGAGAATGGCGAGCCTTGGTTTGAAGTGAACTACAAGAATGGATTGCGCCATGGTCAGGCCAAATTGTGGTATCCCGATGGCATTTTGCAGTATGACAAAAGCTACGAGGAGGGCCTAGAGAATGGGTATTCAAAAGAATGGCACGACAACGGCCAACTTCGCGCTGAGGGCAATTATGTAAAAGGCCAGAAAGATGGCTTGTGGAAAATGTTTTACGTGAATGGAAACAAATTTCAGGATTTGAATTATTTGGCTGGGAGGCAAGATGGCCTTTCTCAGGGGTGGTATGAGCAAGGCGAAAAATGGTTTATGAGTTACTACAAAAACAGCCGATTGCAAGGAACCAACACCTATTGGGACAGAGATGGTAAAGTGACTTTGAAAGCAAAATATAAAGAGGGCCTGCTAGAAAAAGTGCTCGAAAAGTCGGAAGGAGCAGATAAGTTTTAGAGGTATCCATTTAGCCTGAGCTAAGAATAAATTGGAGAAAATTGTATTGTTTCCACTGGTATTTTCTCAATTGGTTAGAGTTGTACTTTTGAAATTCATCATTTGGTAAAACCCCAAGTATTAACCCCAAAAAACCAATTTCATGAAATTTACATCGTTTGTAATTAGTGCATTTGCCGCTGTATCGTTGTCGCTGGCGGGCTGCGGAGAAGATCCAATTGTTGAGCCAACTGAACCCCAAGTTGTGTTTCGCTTTAAGTTTGATAAGAATCAAGAACGCCTCAATAGCTTTGGACAGCCAGCAACAGTGCCCGCTCAAAATGCTGCGCAATCGCCCGATTTTAACTCCATTTCTGCCCATTATGTAGAGCTAATACCCAATGTTTTGACTCAGGTTGGTAATGGAGAAGTGCTGTACATTGCGGATGAAACAACAGCTGGAGGAGCAAATGCTATCGATTTTTCTAAAGCTGTTATTGTAGCGGAAGATGAAGTGTTCTTATCGGTTCCGATTAGCGCAATTGCCGCTGGCACCTATCCCTACATTCGGGTTTCATTGAGTTATCAGAACTACAATATCAAGTTCAATGCTTCTGGACTTAGTCAGTTGACAGGTACACTTGCTTCGTTTATTGGCTACAACAGCTACGTAACCAATTATAATATTGGGCAAGAAAACGTTCAAGTAAATGGTAATAAACTGCAAGGTTATTGGGGCTTTGAAACTGTGGTAAGTGTGCTTGGTCAAGATTACGTTTCGGTCACCGAAGGTCAAGTTCCTGCTGGATTTATCACTGTTCCCAATCCGTTGGCTTCCACAAGTCCAATCCCTGCGGGAAGCTGTTTGGTAACGGGCAATTTCGTAACTCCATTAACCATCAGTGGAAATGAAACAGAGAATATTGAAGTTCAAATTTCTGTTTCAATAAATAATAGTTTTGAGTGGAGCGACCCAGACAACAACAATCAGTATGACCCATTGGATGGTGATGTGCCTGTAGATATGGGCGTTAGAGGCATGAAAGCAATTGTTCAGCCTTAGGTCGCTGCTCATTTTATTATTAGTAGGTACAAGCTCTTCATTCCTTTTCATTTCTTGCCTTATTCCATTTTCCATTGCGTTTTATTCTCGTCCTATTTTTTGCCTGTAGTTCGCTCTCAGGTGCAGCACAATTGCGAAATTTCCCCTTCAATCCAAAGGTGGTTATCGACCCAAGTAAGATTGATATTGTGAGAGATAGCTACGGCATTCCTCACATATTTGCCAAAACCGATCCAGAAGTTGCCTATGGGTTGATGTGGGCCGCGGCCGAAGACGATTTCGAAACTATGCAGTTTTTACTCATGGCGTCAAAGGCGCGAATGGGCGTTCACAACGGTGTAGAAGGAGCTCAGATTGACTACGCTGTGCAGCTTATGGGTTTGCACGAGCACGTAGAAAAGCACTACGAAGCAGAGGTTCCAGAAGACTTTAAGCGTTTGTTGGAGGCTGCCTGTATGGGTGCAAATGCCTACGCGGCTGCTCATCCCGAAGAAGTTTGGTATGCCAAAGCATTTCCAGTTACTCCTCAAGAAATTATTATCGGCTACATGTTGGGTCAAAGCCTTATGGCTGGTGTTGATGGGGTGGTTCGGGGAATTATGGAGGGTAAGTACACCCAAATTCTTAAGAACGAATACAACGATACCGGCATCGGTTCCAATGCCTACGCCATACATTCTTCGCTATCGGGCACAGGCGAAACCTATTTGGCCATCAATTCACATCAGCCCATTGAAGGAATTTTATCGTGGTACGAAGCGCATGTGTGCAGCGAAGAAGGTTGGAACATGCACGGGTCGTTGTTTCATGGTGGCATTAGTATTTTTCACGGAACGAACGAAAATTTGGCATGGGCACACACCACAGGCGATCTCGACATGGCCGATGTGTATCACTTAGAAATGCATCCGCGCAAGAAGAAATGGTACAAGTTTGATGGCGAATGGCATAAACTAGAAACGCATCGAGCCAAACTAAAAGTGGGCTTGGGCAAGAAAAGGAACGTTCGCCTCAACATCACCAAAAAATATTGGTGGAGTAAATATGGCCCAACGCTAATCACCAAAAAGTATGGCACATTTTCGTTTAGAATGCCCACATTGTTTGAATTGGGCCCAGCGGAACAATGGTATCGGATGAACAAGGCCACCAACTTCACCGAGTTTTATAACGCCTTGGAATTGCAGGGAATATCAATGCAAAACATCACTTACGCAGATAAAAACGACACTATATTTTTCATCGCTAATGGCAAGGTGCCCCGCAGAGACCCGCGCTACGATTGGGAACAAGTGCTTCCAGGCAATACATCAGCCACACTTTGGACAGAATATCTTAGGGAAGATGAACTGGTGCAAAGCATCAATCCAGAATGTGGGTATCTGTTCAATACTAATAATTCCATTTTTGACCACAGCTGCTCTTCCGACAATCCAAATTGTGAGTTATATCCAAGCACAATCGGTTATCGTCCAGAGAAAAAAACAAATCGTGGCATCAGGAGTCAAGAACTGTTTAGTGAGCTTTCGCAGGTGAATTACGAGAAATTGAAGGAGATTAAATTCGATGTTCAATTTCCAGACACCTTTGTTTTTCTAAAGGAATTTTCCATCGTTGATATGTTTGAATACAAGGAAGAAGACCATCCTGAAATTGCAGATGTGATTCGCCATTTCAAAGCTTGGAACCACAGAGGCGATACCACGAATATGCACGCAGCGCTTGTATACACAACGTTTTACATGCTTTACGAAGATAATTCGGTAGAGGCAGAAGTAGTGCGCGATAATGTGGAAGTGCGCACTGCGCTGTTTAAGAAACACATGCTGGCAGCAAAGCAGCGTTTCATGAAGCACTTTGGGCGGTTAGATGTGCCACTTGGAAAAGTGCAAGTGCTTGCGCGAGGCAACAAGGAATTGGCAATTGCAGGAGGCCCGGATGCCATTCGCGCGGTGTACACCAAACTTCGTGATGACGGCAGATTGCAAATGTGGCTTGGCGATGGTTTTGTGCAAATGACCCGATTTGCCAAAGGCGAACCCATCATGGAGAGTGTGAATGCCTTTGGTGCGAGCAACAAACCATCAAGTGCGCATTACAACGATCAGATGGAGCTTTTCGTGGGAGAAAAGTTTAAGCCTAATACATTGAATAAAGCCAGAGTATACAACGAAGCCCAACGAGTTTACCACCCTGGGTCGTTGTATAAATAGGGCATTTTTTTTGAAGCTTTAGCGCACTTGAATTTAGACTATACTCTTGGATTTTCGTTTTATATCGTTTCGTTTTTCAGCTTTCTGAAAATCGGAATAGCATTGCAGATGACGCAGTGACTTAGCGTTATCATTAATATCGAAGTATAAATCCGATAAATACTTGTGTGTTTCAGCCTTTAATGTCAAAAGATTTGTTTTCTCGGAATACGCAAGCGATTTGTTGAAATACGTTAATGCATTGGCATGCTGTCCTGCTTTATGATAAGTTATTCCCAAATTCGTTAGCGCATTTGCTACACCTTTAAAATGCCCAATTTCATAGTGTATGGCCATTGCGCGTTCCAGTTTTTCAATGGCTTCTTCCAACTTGTTTTGATGTACGTGTACTCCCGCTAGCGCATCAAGCATGTTGGCAACACCTTGCTGGCCTTGGTCACCCAATTCTTCACTAATTTGAAGTGCCTCTTCAAAATATTTTTGCGCAGTTTCTTGTTTTCCAATACTAAAATGAATATGTCCTATATTGCCAATAAGGTGAATCAACTTCACGTGGTTATTCGCTCTTTTTGCTGCAGCTTCACCTTTTTTAAAATAGTTGAGCGCGTTAGCCCAATCGGCCACACTTCCATGCACAATGCCTAGTCCGCAATAGGAATCAGCAATCCCATTGTTGTCTGCTAACTCTAAAAAAAATATCAAGACCCAATTTGAAGTTAAGCTGGGCGTCTTCAGATTCTCCAAGTTTCCACAACACATTTCCCAAATCGTAATAAGCTTGGGCCAATTGCGTTGGATTATTTAAATGAATTGCAATTGAGGCTATTTCGCGACACAACTCTTTTGCGCGAAGAAAATCGGTAGTTTTAACTAGATTGAATAGTTTGTTCAACTCATCCAATCGTTCTAAATATCCTATTTTGTATGTAAGTTGGGTTTCCGATTCACTTATTGCTGTACTGTTCATCTCAGGAGCTAATGCAAAATGATATAAATGCAATAATCTGCAAAAAGTTTCAATCTTGCGCAATTATTTCACCTATTACCATCTCTAAATTACAATCTCAATTTGACTCCATCGTTCCCAAATGTTATGGGATTGGAATCGTGACGGTCTGATGATGTTGTTCCGTTTTCTAGATTGAGAACGCCACGCGGGCAAACAGCGGAGCAAATACCGCAGCCAACGCAAGAGGCTCGCACTATGTCTTGCCCACGTTGAGCGTAGCTTTTCACGTCAATGCCCATTTCGCAGTATGTGCTGCAATTTCCGCAACTTATGCATTGGCCGCCATTGGTAGTAATTCTGAATCGCGATTTGAAGCGTTGAATTATTCCCATGTATCCCGCTAGTGGGCAGCCAAGTCGGCACCAAACTCGATTCCCGAGTAGTGGATAGAAACCCACGCCAACTACCCCAGAAAATGCAGCTCCAATAAGAAATCCGTAGGGCTTACGAAACGTGTGATAGATGTCTAACCCAAAAATTGTAGTAGCTCCCGTGAAATAGCCATACAATGTGGCTGCTGTCATTATAAAAACCAAAACCATCACACCATGCAGCATCCATCGCTCTAGTTTCCATGTGCTAAGTTTCTTGCTAGAAAGATGGCGGAAGGAATCTCCAGCCGTTTCGGCCAATCCTCCGCAGCCACAAACCCAACTGCAATACCAGCGTTTTCCCACAAAATAGGTAACCACGGGAGCTACGAAAGTGAACATGAACACACCCACAACTAAATAGAACATGCCTAGGCTGCTAGCGCGCATATTATCCAAATGCCAACTATCGAAAAAGTAATAGTTGAGCGGCCACATATTTTTGATGTCCTTAGAGAAGTAAGGCTGGTCCTGATTCATTCCCTGAAGAATTTCTGGAATGAAATAGGCAAGAAAAACTTGCGAAATCACTACCGAAAGAGTTCGAATCAATTGATAGCGATTATGCCTGTATTTCATCGCGAATTTGATTCCTAAACCCAAAATTGCGATGGTGTAGAGCGTGCCGTATACAAACCATTCGGAGGCAATACCACCATTCAAATAGAGGCTTAGCGGGTTAAATAACGCCACCAATCCAGAGTTAGCTTGTCCTTCGCTTCCCTTACCAAGCAATGATGGAAACCAATACAAAAGCACATAAAACGTGGTTAGAAATACGCCAAGCATCCATGCAAAAGCTCCACGTGCTGTAAGTTGAGTGTGCCATACTCCGTCATTCTTAACTCCAGATGGCTTGCTCATGTATTGCCCAATTCCTACTATAATTGGGGATATAGTGAGACTTACGACCCCAACAATTAACCAAAGCATGCCCTGCAACTGACCAAATGTGGCGAGGACCAAAACGATTAAACCTAAGACACCAATGCCAAAACCAATACGCTGAGTGATGGATAACAGGCCATCAGATTTGCTAAGAGCAAGATTCGGGAAATCCGATTTCATGATAATTGGAAGGAAGCGCGTACTTCTTTAGCGAAATTGGCACTGAACTCTGGATTGAAATCGGCTTTGTGTAGGTCGTGAAGTACAACATCTAATGGCACACTTTCGCGAATCCAGGCATCACAAACCACGTGGCGTAATCGAATGCCCATGGCATTAAATCCAAGTACGACTTTCGTTTGCTTATGGAACACAATGCGAAGGCCTTGCTTTCCATTAGCATGTTGCCACCACAGGCTTTCTTCATCTTCGCGAAGTTTGGAAGGTACGCGTCCGTAGGTCTGATATTCAATGTCGAAGAACTTGGCACTGTTGAACCAAATGCCAGGACGGTATTCAGTGGCTAGGCCGCAAATCGTAGCGGCAACGGTTTCGCCCATCATTTTTCCAGTATACCATACTTGTTCTATCGCAGCACGATTGGGTAGTGCTTCACGTTGTTGGATACAATCTCCAAGTGCGTATACATTTGGAATGTTTGTGCGCAGATAGCGGTCTACCAAAATACCACGGTCGGTTTCCAAATCCGTGTTTTTCAAAAAGCCGATGTTGGGACTAACGCCAACCGTAAGCCCAACAAATTGACAGGGAATTTCTTCACCATTGCTGGAAATCACAGCACGAACTCGCCCATGTTCATCCGAACGAATTTCATTTAATTCAGAACCTAACTTCAAATCGATGTGTTGTTCGCGAATGTGCCGAGTCACCATGTCCGCCTCTTCTTTTGGCAAAACATTGTTCCAAAAACCTTCTTCTCGAACCAGAAAAGTCACATGAATTTTTCGTGAAGCGAGCATTTCTGCCATCTCAATTCCGATAAGTCCTCCACCCACAATTACTGCATGGGCAATGTCTTTGGTATCGCGCTGCATTGTTTCCAAATCCTGAAAACTGTACAATCCTTGCACGCCTTTCAAATCCTGACCGGGCCATCCAAACTTGTTGGATTGGGAGCCCGTTGCAAGAATCAAGTCATCATAAACCATCTTTTCACCATGCTCAAAATGAAGTTCCGATGTTCCAAAATCTACTTTGGCCACTCGAGCCTTCTTTAATTCTATGCGGTTTTTCTCCCAGAAAAAATCTTCATAGGGCTTAGTATGCTCAAATTGCATGTGGCCCATGTAAATATACATAAGCGCGGTTCGCGAGAAAAAATACTCGGTTTCTGAAGAAATGACCGTGATGCGATGGTCACTTCTTTTACGGATTTGGCGCGCTGCGGTAATGCCGCTGATGCCGTTTCCTATAATGACGATATGTTTCACAGTTTTCAATGGGATAGGGTAAAAGTAACCACACTATTTCTGTGTTCCAACTTTGAGATAGGGAAAGCAACATTACTATTTTCGCGGCATGGCGCAAAGCGAGAGTATTTTTTTGAAGTTGGACGATACCAATACTATCCACGTAAAGCGATGGTTTACCAGTAAAAATGCGCCTACTGTGTTGCTCATACATGGCTCCATTGAAAATGGGCGAATTTTTTATGCGGAAAACGGGAAAGGTTTTGGGCCTTGGTTGGCAGATTTAGGTTACGATGTGTTTGTTCCAGACCTGCGTGGTAGAGGAAAGAGTACACCTTCTATTGGTAGCACCTCCGATTTCGGACAAATGGATATGGTGATGAACGATATCCCATTTCTAGTCGACTTTGTGAAACGTGAAAAAGGAACTGACGCACTTTGGATTGGAGCACATTCTTGGGGAGGCAATCTTGCCCTTGCCAGCTATGCGCGGTTTCCAAAAATGGCCGATGTGCAAGGATTTATTCTTTTTGGAGTGAAACGCAGAGTGACCGTTTGGAACATTGAGCGCATTTACAAATTGAATTTTGGATGGCGCATTATGGCTCCGATTGCCATAAAAAAGAATGGTTTTCTAAACGCTGTGAAGATGAAAATGGGAGCTGATAATGAAACCAAGCGCATCTTTAAGGAAACGAATTTTTGGCTCGATAATAAAACTTGGACCGACCCAAACGATGGATTTGACTATGGTGCAGCGTTAAAAACTATAGCTGTTCCGCCAATTCTTTCTTTAACTGGCGTGGCCGACAAAGTGCTTGGTCACTCAAGCGATTGCTTAAATCTGTTAACAGAAGCAAATAGTGTAAAGGGCGATTTTCGACTTATTGGCATTGCATCAGGCAACAAACACGATTACGACCATATCAACCTTTTAACCCACAAGGACGCTGCAAAAGATCACTTTATTGGAATAGGGGAGTGGATGCAAAGCGTTTCATAACGTTTTTTATTCCCGCATGGCCAGCGTGTACCGCTCATCATGCTGGCTTGTATCCAAACCTTCTTCTTCTTGTTTTTCACTTACTCGAAGTGGGATAATCGCATTGGTGACAACGTAGAGCAAATACGAACCCGTAAATGTGAATCCGCATACCAGTGCAAGCGCTAGTAAATGCTTGATGAGCAGGTCGGTTTCGCCAGTGATTAGTCCTCCGTTTTTGGCAAATACTGCCGTGGCTATCATGCCAACAATACCCCCAATTCCGTGACAAGGAAAAACGTCAAGTGTATCATCTAACGTAGATTTGGATTTAATGTGAACCGCCAAATTGCTAATAATGCTCGCAATTACGCCAATGGTTACACTAGCTCCAAAGTCTACGAAACCAGCGGCAGGAGTAATCGCCACAAGTCCTACAACAGCGCCAATGCAGCCGCCCAATGCCGATGGTTTTCGACCTTGCGAAGCGTCAAATAGTAACCAAGCCAACATAGCCGATGCCGAAGCAAGATTAGTGTTGACGAAGGCTGTTACTGCCAAGGTGTCGGCAGCTAAGGCCGAGCCAGCATTGAATCCAAACCAACCAAACCATAACAATCCGGTGCCAAGCAACACATAAGGAATGTTTACTGGAGAGGATGAATGCCCTTCTTCCACATGCACTTTTCTTCGGCCAAAAAACATTGCTCCAGCCAATGCTGCCATGCCCGCGGAAATATGAACTACTGTTCCACCGGCAAAATCGAGGACACCCCATTTGAATAGAAAACCTTCTGGGTGCCATGTCCAATGAGCAAGAGGACAATATATAAGTAGGCAAAACAGAACCATAAATAGGAGATAGCCCCAAAATTTGACCCGCTCGGCAAAAGCGCCTGTAATTAAAGCGGGTGTAATAATGGCAAACTTGAGTTGAAACGCTGCAAAAAGGATAAACGGAACGGTAACACCAATGCTACCGTGTGGCGCTGTACCCACATTATCGAACATGAAATACGAAAATGGATTGCCTATAAATCCTCCAATGCTGTCGCCAAAACTGAGGCTGAAACCCACTACATACCAAAGAACAGTAATTACGCTAAGCGCCACGAAGCTCTGAAGCATCGTGGAAATGATGTTCTTGCTCGAAACCATTCCACCATAGAAATAGGATAGTCCAGGAGTCATAAGTAAAACGAGACCTGCTGCGGAAATCATCCAAGCCAAATTGCCCGAATCGAAAGGCACTGTTGCTTCGGGGTGCACGGTTGGATAAAAAACAGCAAATCCGCAAACCAGTAGTAAAACCGCAAGGCTAAATCGAGCGTAAAAAGCACGTAATTTCTTTGACATCCCTGTAAATATTTCGTATTTGGCAAAGAAAAGCTAATTTTAGTGGATACACCCCCAAATATTATAGGGGTTAATTTAAATTTTATGAACGAACTATTGGTCAGACACTTTTTTGATTTCGGTGTCGAAAGCGTGCCAAAAATTCTATGTACTATTAATTTTAGGAACGGGTGATACCGTAAGTTTGCAGGGCATTTAGGCATTGAATATCATGAAAAACACCACCGCCATTCTATTTTCGGCAGCCATAGTTATTGCAAGTTTTGTTTTGGGCAAGTTTTATATGGATAGCAGACGACCTGAGGGAACTATCAGTGTTACTGGTATGGGCACTAAAGATTTTACAGCAGATTTAATCGTGTGGTCGGGTCGATTTACTCGAGAAAATAGAGACCTGCAACAGGCCTATGCAAGTTTGGAAAAAGATAAAGAAGTAACGCGAGAATACTTGAAGTCGAAGGGAATTCCAGATGGTCAAATTGTGTTTAGTGCGGTGGAAACGATTGAAAAAACGCGGCCGTTGTACAACAATGGGGAGTATGTTGGTGCCGAGTTTGAGTCATATCAGTTGGTGCAGTCCATTCAAATTGAGTCGAAAAATGTAGAATCTATCGAAGCACTGTCACGATCCATTACAGAACTGATGAATAAGGGCGTGACTTTTTATTCAGATGCTCCGCGCTATTACTATACGGGATTGGCAAGCTTAAAAATTGAGATGATTGCCAAGGCTACTGAAGATGGCTTTGTGCGTGCTCAAAATATTGCCCAGAATTCTGGTGGAGATTTGGGCGAACTTCGTTCTGCCAAAATGGGCGTGTTTCAAATTACTGGGCAAAATAGCACCGAAGAATATTCGTGGGGTGGTGCCTACAACACGAGTGATAAGCAAAAAACAGCGAGTATCACTATGCGTTTGGATTACGCAACAGACTAGGCTTATTCGGGGAAATAGACCGGAAAACGGTCATTGTATTTTCGAATCAATAGCAGTAATCCTTCTTCCTGTTTCTTGCGCTTCAATTGTGTGAATTCTGTAACCAAATCTGGTGCTGAAACCATCATTTCGAGCGTATTTTCTATGATATAAGGCGATACGTTTCCAGTTTGCATGTTTAAGAGAAACTGTTTTAGCTCCTGCACAGGCATAGTTTGATATGGCATCATGCCAGGGTTTATCATGGTTGGGTCGTTCATAACGCGATAGGTGGTTACTGCTGCGCTAAATAGGGTAACAGCTCCAAAAATGGGCATTCTAAAAAAGCCATCGCCATATTGGATGAATGCTTTTCCAGCAAAGGAATAACCCCAAAGCGATGAGGTTTTTACCGTTCGCTCTTCGCCCAAATTATCGTAGTAGCGCAGTGTCTCAGGTTCCAAAACCAATTCCATATAGTCTGGCAAACGAATGTCGTTATTGGAAATGATATGCGTTACTGGAATTGGATTGTTCGATTTGAAATCGGAAAAACTTAAGTAAACACCATCGTTAAAACTGAAATCGAGATCGTAGGCCACCATGTTTTGGGCCGCAACACTAATCGGAGCAATGAAGAGCAAAAATTGGAGAATTAAGCGGGACATAGGCCAGTTTATCTCGTTATCACGCAATCTGTGAGTGTACCTAACACGGTGAAATCGCCACTTTGTGTTGGTGCTGAAAGTGGTTTCCAAACGCCTTTTATTGTGATGAAATCTCCTTCTGAAATGGGGTTCAATGGTTCGCCTAAAACAAAAGTGCAAAACACATAATGTTGCTGTGATTCATCGGTTAGAAAGAGTTCCGTTTTTCCTAGTAGCGAGCGACCAGACTGCCCAGCAACACCTCTAATTAGAACCAATTGGCCTTCTGTAATGGTATTTTGCTGAACGACTGAAAGTTGAAAAACATCCGATACTGCTACATTTTGTACATCTACTTTGGGTACCATCCACACATAATACATGATACCTGTTGCGAGAATGGCAAGAATACCAGAAAGAAAAAATAATCGTTTGAACATGGGTGTTTATGTAAAACTGCAATCTGCGTCTCCGTCTTGAATTGAAACGGGAGTTTCGCCAATAAATGCGTTAAAGCGGGTAGAAACGATATAATTGCGAATCACTTTTTTATGAACAAAAGCCAGCTTATCGTTGGCATGAATATACTGAACCAACTCGGGCTGAAAGGTGGTCAAGGTACTGATGCGCAATCGGAGTAGTTCATGCCGAATAGCCTTCCATACCGTTTCTAAATCTCCGTTGTGATAACAATAAGGAAGCTTGAGGCTATTGTTGCGTTGCGCAAAAACGAGAAATGCAATGAGTTCGCCATCTGTTCCGCGCACTTTTACAACATGAAATTGAAACAGTTTATCTACCGAAGAAAAATGGTAGCGGCAATTTAACTCGTCTTTTTCGGAAGCGGAGAGAATCCAAGGGTTTCGCAAAATCCAATTGAGTTCCTCCTTACCTCGTTTAAATAATTCATTCTGCTGTTTGGAGGCAATGAAATCAGATGCTTCGTCATCAACCTCGGCAGGATATTCTAGAGTAAACGATTCTTTACTTAGATCTGAGTTGGGCAGGCGGAGGTCAGCCACTGCATTGATTCCTTGATCTAAGGACTCAAGTAGGGCCTTATTTTTTTGAAAAATTTCCTTTTTAGGCGGTAGTAACGTAGACAAATCTGCGCGGAGGTAGAGTCGAATACCTTGCGGATTTGCGAGAGCACGAAAGATTCCTGAGCGGTCGTAAAGTGCTTTGGCAGGGCCAGTGAATTCGGTGACTAGAATACGTCTATTCCATACATCAAAACACTTTTCCAAAAGCTGTTGTGCAATCCGCTTTCCACGATGCTCCTCGCTCACCCAAAGGCAACTTAGCCAGCCGCATTTCTCTGATTGGTCACCACGAAACATTATATCTGGCAGCACACCGAGGTAACCTACTAATGCTTCGTTTTCATAGGCTGTAAGAAGCAAAACGTCATTTTCTTCAACCCTTGGATTGGCGATATGCGATAGAGCGCGATGCTGACTTATAGGTATAAATGGCAATTTTTCGAACGCTGCATCCTGCACAAATGCGAGCAACTGAACCCTATTTAGTGTGCGGATGGAAAGCATTATCTACGCGTGATGTTGCGCCCAAATGGGGCTTTTAGTAAGTAGTAAAGGTATTCGGAGTGCATGGTTTTTTCTACCGAAAGTCCCTCTTTTTCAATGGGTATGCGCTGGAAATGCTGAGGCCAAGAATCCCGTTTCATTCCTGCGCAACCAAAAGAAATATCGGTTTGGGCATTTTTGCCATGCATTGCCTGAAACACGAGGTCATCAGCGTCAAAATCAGTAAATGGAAATGCGAATGCCCGATAAGGAAGTTGAAAAACTTGCGTGATATATTGAACGCTATCCACCGTTTGGCGCACCTGCTCAGCTGAAGAGATTTGGGAATATTTAGGATGGTCGCAGCTGTGTGCACCAAAATGAAAGCCTTGAGAAATTAGACTGAAAATTTGGTTAGAAGTAAGATACGGTTGTTTTTCAGCTAAATATGCGTTTATGTCAATTTCCAAAAATGGAAGTAGCTCATCAATTATGATACGGTTGGGATAACTAATATTCAGCAAGGATGAAACATTGCTGGAACTATCAAAATGAGCCGTAAACCAATTTTGAACACCTGGCTTCTTCAAAAGGTTTGGAGTAGAGGCAATAGCATGCGCGGCCAGAGAAACTTTGTATCGAAAAAAGAGGTCGCGGTTGTCAATGAAGTCACTATTGAGAAAGCACGTTGCTGGAACACCTTTTTGCAATAAGATTGGCGCGATGACGTCATGAAATTCCCGCAGACCATCATCAAACGAGAGAAAAAAAGCATTTCGGGGAAGAACTACTTGACCTTTTGTAGCGGCAATTAGCTGCGTCAAATCAACAGGGGTGAAATATTTAAATAGAAAATCGAGGTCCGCTATGAAATCTTGTGTATTTTTAATGGAATAGAGTGGGCTTACATGAGGTACTGGCACGTCAGAAACCAAATGGTATACAGGCATCACCATTCTCTGCCCTGTCATAAATCGCAAAAAAGGCAGTGGTATAGCGGACGCCATACCTTGCAATCCATTGATGAATGATGTTCTAAAGCCAGCCATTTGCGTAAAAGCAAAGGTAGTGGCAGTGGGATAGTGTGATGGTGGTTTTTGAGGTAAATACCAACCACTTATAGTAGTTCAGTGAATTTAAACTACACCAATTCAGCCTCCTCCAGCAATGCGGCCATTTCTTGCTGCATTATTTTGGCGGCTTCGCGAGCTGCTTCAGCAAAATCATCGCCATTGCTTGCATAAATGATATTGCGCGATGAGTTTACCAATAAACCGCATTGGCTATTTAGTCCATACTTCGCTACTTCGGCTAATCTGCCACCTTGAGCCCCAACGCCTGGAACAAGAAGAAAGTGGTCAGGAACTATCTGCCGAATTTTAGCTAATAATCTGGCTTTGGTTGCACCAACCACAAACATAGTATTGTCGGGTGTGCCCCAAAGTTTTGCCCTTCGCAACACTTCTTGATATAGTGGCCCATCAGCCGTTTCAATCAATTGTACATCCTGCGCGCCTTCGTTTGAAGTAAGTGCGAGAAGAACAACCCATTTATCGGCAAACCTAAAATAGGGCGTCACGCTATCCGAGCCCATGTAGGGCGACAAGGTGATGGCGTCAAAATTCATTTGATCGAAAAATCCTTTGGCATACATTGATGACGTGTTGCCAATATCGCCCCGCTTGGCATCGGCTATCATAAACACATCTTTCGGCACCTCTTGCATAGTGCGCTCAAGGCTTACCCAGCCTTCAAATCCGCGGCTTTCATAAAAGGCAGTATTTGGTTTGTAGGCCACACACAAATCATGTGTAGCTTCTATTATTTGTTGATTGAATTCCAACACAGGGTCGGGATAACCATACAAATGAGGTGGGATTTTAGCGATGTCCGTATCGAGCCCGATACATAGAAAACTTCGCTTTTTACGAATTTGTTCGAAAAGTTGCTGGCGATTCATGGAGGGCAAATCTACTTAAGCCGACTGACCTTTTAGCACAATAGACCGCCATGTAGCTGTATTTTCTCTAACACTTCCAACACGAAGCGTGCCGCCCGATTGCAATTAGTAGTTCTCCACTTCTCCTTTCGCATCAATCACTTTCTGCTTTAAGTCTTCCTTAAAAGCAACCATTCTGGCCAATACTTGGGCATCTGATGTGGCGATTATTTGAGCTGCAAGTATTCCAGCATTCTTTGCTGCATTAAGCGCTACAGTTGCCACTGGCACACCGTTAGGCATTTGAAGAATAGAAAGAATACTATCCCAACCATCAATAGAATTACTGCTTTTTACTGGAACACCAATCACTGGAAGTGGCGTTATGGAGGCTACCATTCCTGGCAAATGAGCCGCCCCACCTGCACCTGCAATGATTACTTTAAGCCCAAGGTCTGCAGCTGTTTTGGCATAATCGAACATGCGTTCGGGCGTGCGATGAGCCGAAACAACCGTCATTTCATAGGCTATACCCAACTCTTTTAACACATCGGCTGCGTCTTTCATCACCTTCAAATCAGAACTGCTGCCCATAATTATTCCTACCAATGGCTTGCTCATGCTTTCACTTTTAAGGTCTGTTGTACTTTTTTGGCGATTGTCTTTGCATCTGCCATTTTTTCGGCTATGATAGTCACATGACCCATTTTTCGAAAGGGCTTGGTGAATCGTTTTCCGTAGAGATGCACGCTAACTCCCTTCCATGCAATGGCAGTTTCGAGGCCTTCAAAGCGCGCTTCGCCTGTGTGGCCTTCTTCGCCTAAAAGATTGACCATCACGGATGGTTTCACCACAGATGTATCGCCAGGGCTAAGACCAAGAATAGCCCGCAAATGCTGCATAAATTGCGAAGTATAGTTGCCTTCTATGGTTTGATGGCCGCTATTGTGTGGGCGTGGTGCTATTTCGTTCACCCAAATTTTATCCTCAGTGTCCAAAAACAATTCGACCGCAAGAAGGCCAACGATTCCCAGTTTTTCGGCCACCAATTGCGCCAAGTGCTGGGCTTGCGCTTCTATCTCCGTAGTCACATCGGCTGGGCTAAACAGAAACTCCACCAAGTTTGCCTTTGGGTTAAACTCCAACTCTACCAAAGGGAATGCTGCTATTTCGCCCTTAGCATTGCGCGAAACAATAACCGAAAGTTCTTTGCGCAGCTCCACTGCTTTTTCGAGAACGGATGGTGCGCTAAATGCTATATCCAAATCGGTAGCACACCACAGCGCTTTTACTCCTCTGCCATCATAACCTCCTTTGCGCAACTTTTGAAACGCAGGAAGAAAATCTATGTGCTTGTGTATTGCCTCCGCATCAACAAGCCTAAAAGGAGGCGATGGTATATTATGCTCCCGATAAAACTCTTTTTGCGCGCCTTTATCTTGAATGAGCCGAATGACTGCTGACTGCGGAAATACTTGCTTGCCCATCGTTTCTAATTGCTCTAGGGCATCCACATTAACATGTTCAATCTCAATGGTGATGATATCTACCGTTTGTCCGAAGGCTAAAACCGTATCAAAATCGAGGAAACTACCTTGAGTAAAGGCATGGCAAATGTGTTTGCAGGGAGCATCCGCATCGGGGTCTAGCACATGCACGTCTACATCTAGGTTGATGGTTTCGCGGATTAACATGCGCCCCAATTGCCCTCCACCAAGGATGCCGATGCGCGTCTTAGGTTGGTAACTCATTCGGCAAAAGTAGCCCTACTTGGCGGTTTGTTACTCTCCGACAGCCACTTTAGAAGCAAGTCGTGGCTTTACTTACTTTTGCAAGCCTTTTTAGACCCTATATGGAGGCTGCACCAATTCAATTATACGACAAATTCTTTGTTCCCTATCTGGACGAGAAACAGGTGCAAATGGCTGTTCAAACCATCGCGGACAGCATAAATACCGACTACGATGGCCGCACGCCACTGGTGATAATTGTATTAAACGGTGCTTTTATTTTTGGGGCAGACCTACTAAAACGCTTAACTGTAAACTGTGAAGTGGCATTTATTCGGGTAAGTTCCTATCGTGGCACAGCAAGCACAGGCGAGTTGAAAGAAATGATGCCCCTGGGAGCCGATGTGAAGGGACGAGATGTGATTTTAGTGGAGGATATTGTGGATAGCGGACTGACGCTGGACAACCTCCGCTTGCGCATGGCCGCGGAAGGAGCAAACTCTATTTCTCTCTGTACCTTATTGTTTAAGCCTGATGCGTTTAAGGGGGGCTTTGAATTAAGATACGTAGGCTTTGAAATTCCCAATCGATTTGTAGTGGGCTATGGCCTCGACTATGACGGGTTGGGCAGAAATATTCCCGCTATCTATCAACTGAAGATATAAAAGGCTTGTATAGGCTGAAAAAAATCCGTAATACACATGTATAACACGTAATTCAATTTTTATCATGATGAACATTGTACTCTTTGGCCCTCCGGGAGCAGGAAAAGGAACTCAAGCCGAGAAACTGATTGCACATTATGGATTGAAACATATTTCTACAGGCGATGTGTTTCGGTTCAACATAAAAAACGGAACAGCCCTAGGCCAACTTGCAAAAAGCTATATGGATAAAGGCGAACTGGTGCCCGATGCTGTGACAATAGACATGCTGGCGGCCGAGGTGGATATGAACCCACAAGCCAAAGGGTTCATATTTGACGGATTTCCGCGTACGGATGTGCAAGCCACCGCGCTTGATGCATTTCTAGCCGATAAGGATTTGAGCATAACGTTGATGATTGCGCTCAATGTGGCCGATGATGAATTGAAAGTGCGCCTTAAAGGCCGAGCTGAACATTCGGGTAGGACAGATGATGCCAATTCAGAAATAATTGCCAACCGCATTTCAATATATAAGGAACAAACTGCACCTGTAGCCAACTTCTACGACAAGCAGGGCAAACTGCGGTTGGTGGAAGGCGTAGGGCCTATCGATACCATTTTTGGTCGCATTTGTGCAGCGATTGATAAGCGGTAGATTGAAATAACCGATATCGGGTGTCTGAAAATGCGCTCAATTAATTATTAGGACTCCGCAAAAACATGAAATCGAATTTTATTGATCACGTAAATATTTGCTGCCGTAGTGGCAATGGTGGAGCAGGATCGGCCCACTTGGAGCGTTCTAGAATTACGGCCAAAGGAGGTCCAGATGGTGGAGATGGCGGCCGTGGTGGTCATATTATACTGCGTGGCAACACGCAAATGTGGACCCTTTTGCATCTGCGCTATCGCAAGCACATAATGGCTGGGCATGGCGGTGGCGGTAGTCGCTCTACCAGCACTGGAGCCGATGGCGATGATGTGGAATTAATGGTGCCGCTGGGAACCATCGCCAAAGACAGCGAAACTGGCGAAGTGTTGTTTGAGATAACCGAAGATGGTGAAGAACGCATCTTGGTGCCTGGTGGCCGCGGTGGCCGCGGAAACTGGCATTTCAAATCGCCAACGAATCAAACGCCACGATTTGCTCAATCGGGCGAGCAAGGCGCGGAACAATGGATAACCCTGGAACTTAAATTGCTGGCCGATGTAGGCTTGGTGGGGTTTCCAAATGCTGGAAAATCGACCTTGCTGTCAGTAGTTTCGGCTGCGAAACCCGAAATTGCAAACTACGCGTTCACTACATTGGTTCCAAACCTTGGTATTGTGAGCTATCGCGACCATAGGTCGTTTGTAATGGCTGATATTCCCGGAATTATAGAAGGCGCTCATGCGGGCAAAGGTCTTGGGCTTCGTTTTCTAAGGCACATAGAGCGTAATTCCATCCTATTGTTTATGGTGCCTGCCGATTCGGTAGATGTGATGAAAGAATACCAGATTTTGGTGAATGAGCTGGAGCAGTTTAACCCCGAATTGTTGGACAAGCAGCGGATACTTGCCGTGAGTAAATGCGATATGCTGGATAAAGAATTGAAGGCCGAGTTGAAAAAAAGTATCAAAACAAATGTTCCTGTAGTCTTTTTCTCATCGCAAGCCCAAACGGGATTGGACGAATTGAAAGACGTCATTTGGAAACAGTTGCATAATTGATAGCTTTAAGCATTTGGTTTCGTATCAATAGTTAATTTCACCACCATAATTTTAACCTAACCTTAAAGAACACATGAAAAAAATCTACCTTTTTAGTGCCTTGGTGTTAAGCGTATCTGGTGCATTTGCACAAAGCGCTATTCAACAAGAAGTAACTGGTGCTCGTGTAAAAAACTTTACTCCTACAACTGTCGTGGCTGATGTAGCAGCGTCTGATACCCTTGGCCTATCCGAATTTGGCACTCAAGCTGTGACGTACAGCAGCCCATCTGGATATGTATTCGGTATAAACGATTTGGAGGATACCCAGTCTATTCCCGGCACTACTATTCACCAATTGAACTACGAGTATGCCTCTGGTTATTTGGTGAACGATCCTTATAACGTGGTTGGTGCTATGATGTTCTTTGCTTTGAAGGAGGATGTTTCTGGTACTCCGGCAGATTTAACTGTACGTGCCTACAGCCTTGCTCCAAACAAAGCATTGGGAACTGCCACATCTACGGCACCAGATGCTATAGGTCCAAACCAAACTTTGGCTACCGTTTCTCTTCCTTTTGCAGATGTGGACACGCAAGTTTCTACTATCGTTATGTTCCCAACTTCTGCATGGGTAAATGCCGATTTTGCTATTGGTGTTGACATGAAAGACTTGTATGGCGCACCTGCTGATACTGTAGCACTTTTGGCAAGTGTAGCTGACGCATCTGACGGAGAATACACTTGGACTAAAATAGGTGCCGACATCTCTCCGCAAACACTATGGGCGAAGTCTACCATTCTATTGCAAGGTGGATTGGATGTTTATGTAGCCATCTTCGCTATTGTTGAAGAAAGTCTTGCTAGTATTGAAGAGCAAGGTTTTATCAACGGTGTGAAATTGACTACCTACCCAAACCCAGCTGTTAGTTCAGACAACGTTCGTATTGACTACGCTTTGGCTGCAAATACTAAAACTGTTGTGTTGAACATATTTGATATGAATGGTAAATTGGTAAGTACCATCGAAGAAGGAACACGTAACAGTGGCATTCATACTGTGAATGTGCCAGCTGGAACGCTTTCTACTGGATCTTACATCTACGCTATCACTGCCGACAACAACCGCATTGCCAAGCGCATCGAAGTTATCAAGTAATCGATTTACACCTTACATAAAAGCCGCTGCGAACTTAATCGCAGCGGCTTTTTTGTTTAAACCCGCGTTCAAGGCGTTGCTACCCATCATTCCGAAACAATTTGGCATTTCGCGCTGAAAAATTTTCATTGGCAACAAAGCAGCGAATTCCATCATTCCCCAATCTAATCCCAGCCAAATGGGCTTAGGTTACTGATTCGAAAGTTTTAAGAACAGTAGTTTTCCTTCAATCGTTTCTGCCGTTTCAATACTCTATTCCAAAAATAACGGCTTCAAATAATCGGCTGATCTAAGAACAACCTTGGATGCCCTTCAGCGGTGGCCGAACGCTGCTTGAACTGTTGCAGCTTCTCCTTGTCGTTGCAGATGATGAAGTATGCATACTGGTCATCGAGGATGCTTTTGTAGACCTGCTTGTAGGGGTCGCCATCGTAGGTGGTTAAGAAGGTTACTCCAACTCCGTGCGCTTCGCGATAGTGGTAGCAAAGCCCTTTCAGCATTTTTGAGAATGCCTTAGCCTCACCCACTCCAAGCATCGGACGGAAGAATTTCTCCATCACTCCGCTGGCCTGCACCAGTTTGAAGATGCCCTTTGGGTTCTTAATCTCGAATTTGAGCCAATCACCCCAATTCATGGCCAAACATGCTGCGGCTATTGTTCCATCTGAGTTTAATGTGGCAAAAACTCTGCTACTTTTACTGTAAGCGGTCATTTTGCGCACTAGACTCAAGAAAATATCAACGTTGAGCAGGTGGTAAAACAGAAACTTTTGATGCTTCTCGTGCATCAGCTTGTAATACTCACGAAGCTTGGTGTCGTCCTCTGTGATATCTACACACTTTACAAACTCACTTTTGCTCCCGTAGAAACGGTTCACCTTTGAATAAACGGTGAAGGGTAACCGCTCATAATGCTCGTCATGAAAAGTGCTGCAACGGTGAAGCGCTTCCTTGATACTTTGATTTTCCTTTCCCATGCATGCAAAACCAAAATTTATATTGTTCTTATATCCCAAATGATGGAGAACAGAAAACATTAAGGAGAAAATCTTCTTTCTGCGATAGATTCCCACTCCATTAACTAATTTCTCGCTCACGCGGAGAATGTTGTAGTAGTATCCTTTTTCGATGCGATTGTCACCATAGGGTTGAAAATCGAAATTATTGGCGTGTATATAGCCCGCGATGGTGTACTTGCGTCCAAGCCCAGTTGAATCCGACTTCTCGGGGTGAATGGCCAGAACGATTTCGGCACGGTCGTTCACTGCGAGAATGCTTTCTGGGATGTTGTGAAACCAGCTCTGAAAACTCATTTTACCTCCTCCCGTTTCGCTTTGATGGTTCTCGCTCACAGCGATTACATCCTTTGCTTCCGTGATGAAAAACTCTTTATCAGTAAACAAATTGAACTGCTTCAAAATGCTGCTGATGTGAGGCATATAGCTGATATGAAAGGAAAGAAGAACCATTTCTTCCTCAAACAAATCTTCGCTTTCCACGTCAGATCGCTCAATGTCAAAACGGAATTCTCCATCCTCCATTCGGCCATTTGTAATATGTGCATAGGCTCTGCGCTTCGTAAAAGCATCCGCAAACTGCGCTGCTTTAGGCTTCGAGATTGTTTTTTCGATAGTTGCTGTCTCAATCATTGTAAATCCAATTTGGGGTTGTACGATTATTTCTTCTCTGTGATGCTACTCCATATTGAATGGGTAATGCTGTCCAAAATCTCATTCGTCATTTGAACTTTTTCCTGATGCACAAGCTGAATAATCGAAATAATGGGGCCATATACCATAGCAAAAATGATATGAGTAGGCAACGCTTTGAAGCGAAAATCCTCTCCACCGCTGCTAAGTATGTGCGCAATTGGGGCAAGAATTATAGCGCTCTCGTCCAAGTAGCTTTCCTTCATATAGGATGAATCGGAGTAGCGTTGCAGAAACTCGAACTCCACTCTATGATTCGTATAGAAGTTGGTCAGTGCGCGCACGATGGCGGCAAACTGCCCATAGATGGTGGTCTCGCCACCAACAATGCCACTGATGATGATACCAATCAGCTTCTCGCGCTGATGAATGAACATCTCCTTGAAGAGTTCCTCCTTGGTCTCGAAATACCGATAGAGTGTGCCCATGCCTACACTGGCTTCTTTGGCGATAAGCGCAGTGCTTGTGCCTTCAAAGCCATGTTTGGAAACGAGATCTAGCGTGGCCTCCATGATGGCCTGACGCTTATCGGATGCAACAGATGCTAATGTCATATATCGCGGAGTGAGCGTTCACTCCGTAAAGATACGATTGATTTCGAGATAGCCGGCTTGACAATCGTCAAGCAAAAAAGTGAAACGAGATTAAGATTGCGTTTCGGGTGTGTGAAACATAGATAAATAGTTGTATATATATTTGAATATCAATAAATTAAAATAGAAATTGCAGAGTATAATATGTTGATAAAACGCGGTGGAAATTTGGTCTTACCAGCATGGCTCTTTTGTTCGAATTCTGAAAATTTGATATGAAATTTTAGAATGGATTGCAATCCCGTCCTAAACCTTTTTCGGAGAAGATTTTTCGGGCGGTTTCGCTGAGATAGAGGGTTGTTTTGGGTGATTTTCAGAAAAGAACCCCCTGTATGTGATTTTGGACGGGATCTTCCTTTGCTTGTTCAAATGGACTGTCGATCCA
>CAMDOM010000039.1 GCA_945903645.1 Chryseobacterium gleum | reverse complement strand
ACACAACCTGCTGCTCCAAAAGGATTAGCATGTTATGAAACTTCATCATTCAACACTACATCATGTCAGTGGGATGTAACTGGAACACAACCTGCTGCTCCAACTGGACTTGCTTGTTATGAATCATCGAATTTCAATACGACAACTTGCGCTTGGGATGTAACAGGTACACAACCTGCTGCTCCAACTGGATTAGCATGTTATGAAACAGCTAACTTCAACACGACCACTTGTGCTTGGGTAGTATCAGGAACTCAAGATCCCATACCTACAGGATTGGCGTGCTATGAGACGGCTAACTTCAACACGACCACTTGTGCTTGGGTAGTATCAGGAACTCAAGATCCCATGCCTACAGGATTGGCATGTTATGAATCATCTAACTTTAATACTACAACTTGCGCTTGGGTAGTATCAGGAACACAACCAGCCCCAGCAACGATTGATGTAGATGGTCAACTTGAATTCTGTGCTGGCGACAGGGTTGCCCTGACAGCATCGTCTGGTGCATCGTATAGTTGGTACCCTACTGGAGAGACTTCGGAAACGATATTCGTGAATTCTGGAGGAACCTATACGGTGACAGTAACGGATGCAAACGGATGTTCAGCTTCTGCGGATTCGGTCGTGATTATTGTAAACCCACTACCACAGGTGAACATTACGTCTAATGGTTCAACGAGCTTATGCGAAGGTGCTTCGGTGGTGCTTACAGCTACAACTTCTGACACCTATCTATGGACACCAAACGGGGAAACTACCCAATCAATCACGGTAACCGAATCTGGAGATTACGGTGTTTCGGTGACAGACGCAAATGGCTGCGGAAATGAATCGCAATCCGTGAACGTTTCGGTTTACGATGTACCACAGGTGAGCATTACGGCCAGTGGCCCTGCCACATTCTGCGAAGGAGATTCGGTAGTATTAACAGCGAGCCCAGCATCAGCTTACGATTGGTCGCCAGACGGGCAGACCACACAATCAATAACAGTTTATGGTGCTGGTTCTTACTCGGTGTTAATTACTGATGCGAACGGATGTGTGGGCGCATCGAACGTAATCGATGTGACCACATTTGACACAGACCCTGCACAGATTTTTTTGAATGGCGTTACCACCTTTTGCGAAGGTAAAGTGTTAACTATGAACGCATCTGAAGGAAGTTCATACCTGTGGTCACCGAACGGGGAAACAACCCAAACCCTTATGGTTACCACCTCAGGTTCCTATTCCGTGTCTATTACAGATGCGAATGGATGCGTTTCGATGTCGGACACGGTTGATGTGACGGTTAATCCGAATCCTGTGCCGATCGTCATTAGCAACGGACCGACCAGTTTCTGTAACGGTGATTCTGTGACACTTTCTACTGGAACGTTTGTAGATTACGAATGGAATCCAAACGGAGAAGTGAGTCAATCAATCGTTGTTTCAGAAGCAGGAGACTACTGGGTTGAAGTGACAGATGCGAACGGTTGTGCTGGTGTATCAGACACCATTTCCGTTGAAGTATTCACTATTGATCAGGCAACCATCATTGCAAGCGGTGTTACCGAATTCTGTAATGGTAATGAGGTGACATTGACCGCTTCACAGGGAAGCTCCTATTTATGGTCATCGAACGGAGAAACGACACAATCTACCGTGGTGACAGAATCCGGACAATACGCAGTGACTGTGGTGGATGCCAACGGTTGCAGATCTTCGTCCGATACGGTTGATGTGACCGTGAATCCGAACCCGACACCAACCATTAGCGCCAACGGCCCGACCTCGTTCTGCGAAGGTGATTCCATTACATTGACTGCTTCACAAGAAGATGCTTATCTGTGGTCGCCAAATGGCGAGACGACTGCATCAATTACGTTGAGCAATACTGGAACCTACACGGTAACGGTAACTGATGCCAACGGATGTGAGGGCGAATCGGCCGCTACGTCTGTTGTGGTGTTCAATAATCCAGTTCCAACCATTTCAACCAATGGCCCAACCGAATTCTGCAATGGTGGATCAGTAACACTTACATCGTCCACAGCAGATTCCTATCTCTGGTCTCCAAGTGGTGAACTTACGCAATCAATATCGGTGAGCGAATCCGGAACGTATTCCGTGACAGTGATTGACCAGAACGGTTGCGAAGGCGAAGCGCAAACAGCTGTAGAAGTGACGGTGTTTGAAATTAATCCTGTTACCATCAACCTAAGCGGACCAACAGCCTTCTGTGATGGCGGTGAGGTGGTTTTTACTGTAAACGAAGGGGCTTCATACACCTGGTTTCCTAATGGCGAGGATACACAGTCAATAACAGTATCGGAAACTGGAACTTACACCGCTACCGTGACAGATCTGAACGGTTGCAATGCGACCTCCGCCTCCGTAGATGTAACAGTATTCGACACACCGACCCCAACCATTTCATTGTCTGGCCCAGCCACTTTCTGCGTGGGTGATTCATTGGTACTGACCGCGCCAATATCTGGCAGTTATTCGTGGTACCCAGACGGGCAGGTTACTCAGTCCATCACGGTTTACGAAACAGGCAGTTACACAGTGGAAGTAACTGATGCAAATGGTTGTGTGGGTGCTGCCGATACTATGGAGACCCTAATCTATCAGCCAACAGCGATTAGTATCACTACCGATGGGCCGACCACTTTCTGCGATGGCGAACAGGTGGTGCTGACAGCAACAGGTGGTCAATCATACGAATGGAGCCCGACCGGGGAACAGACCCAATCAATAACCGTTAGCAATGCTGGTGAATATGCGGTGAACGTGGTAGACGCGAACGGCTGTTCTTCAGATTCGGATACAACCATAGTGGTGGTGAACGACCGACCAGAAGTGGCAGTTGCCGTGACTGGTGCGCTTGCGATTTGCGAAGGCGAAACCACAGCACTGGAGGCCACGGCCACACCAAGCAATGTTTCTTTCCAATGGTACGCAGAAGGACAAGTGGTTGCGGGAGCAACAAACGCTTTGCTGATGGTTGGCAATTCGAATTTATACACAGTAATCGTGACAGGTGCGAACGGTTGCACTGCCGAGGCTACTCCCCCTGTCATCAACGTAGGTGCTGTTCCTGTGGCAGTTGTTTCGCCAAACCAGTTGATTTGCGCGAATGACAGTGTGGCCCTCATTGCCTCGGGAGGCGAATTCTTCTTGTGGAGCGATGGTTCAACTTCCTCTTCCATAACAGTTTCCCCAAGTGGGGTTGAAACCTATACTGTGATTGTAAGTAATGCTTTCTGCACGGACACAAGCACCGCTTCGGTCACGGTAGGTCTCCATCCTTCACCCATCGCAATGGCAGAATCCAATGCCAATGGCGAATTGGGAGTAGACCACCTGTTCACCGACATTTCTGGAGATTCATCTATTGTGCTTTGGAATTGGAATTTCGGTGATGGCGAATTTTCTGAGGAGCAGAACCCAGAACATTCCTTCAATGATGAGGGTATATTCATGGTAAGTTTGACCGTTGAGAACAGCTTTGGTTGCACCGACACGAACACCGTTGAAGTAGAGGTTGCGCAAATTATTGTCATTCCGGACGTCTTCACTCCAGACGATGACGGCTTTAACGACAATTTCTTCATTGACAATTTCGGGGTGATTGCCTACGAACTGGCTATCTATAACCGTTGGGGAATTGTGATGCATTACGATAACTCGGGAGAAATTTTCTGGGACGGAAGAACACCATCCGGTGCAGAAGCTGAAGCTGGAACGTACTACTATGTTCTACTTGTTAAGAACGAATTCAGCCTTGGAAACTTTAAGAAGGCGGGTTATCTCACTCTGATTCGATAGTATTTGGAAATTATGGACACGAAAAAGCCGCAAGACTTATGTCTTGCGGCTTTTTCATTTGTTGTTTATTGGATAGTCTACGATTGATTTGGAGGCGAGATAGGAAAACAGTAGACTGCAATCGTGATAAAGGAATTGTCTAGTATTAAAAATAGTTAACCAAACAACAGTCACTCTACGAGACCGTTGCACGGCAATAATTCCATATATACTTAACATTTAATAGATTACGATATTATTTCGTATATTTCATCTATCTTATAGGCATGAAAAAGATGGAACTTATCGGATTTGCAGACCTTGCCGTAGAAAGGCGCAAGGTGAAGTCAGTATTTTTTAATCAGGTGAATACGATTGTGGACTGGCGGCCTATTAGTAACATCATCAACATTCCAGCGCACAAAAAAACCGGACACTATCCAAAAAATTGGTAGTGTCCGGTTGGGTGGAGCCGGAGGGAGTCGAACCCTCGTCCAAACAACAGACCCATGGGCTTTCTACATGCTTATTCCTAACTTAATTGTCGGAGCCAATCCGGCAAAGGACAACCTAAATGGCCCGTATCCTCTTGTGTTTTCATCCTTGGGGCGAGAAAACCCTTGGCCTATTTCTACCTGTCGATGCTCCATTTGCCACACTGTAGAACGCTGTTGCGGCAGGAACAGCTGTTGCGTAGTTCTGAGAACTAGGCAGCCAGCGCGAAGTGTTCTTCGCCTGTTGTTGTTTGGAAAACTTGATTGCGGATGATTTTTCCAACACCCGGCATGCTTACCTCACCGACCATGCTGCTGTCAAAACCGGTCGGCCCCATAAATAAAAGAACGTGACACAAAGGTACACAATAGCCATGCCCATTGACTGTGGCTGTCATGCTGTCATTTGGAGCACCCGTTTTTACGGGAAAAACGCCATATTTCCATAAATCGAAACAAAAAAGGGACGCAGATTTAACTGATTTTAACCGATTCTAAGCTTCTAAAATCAGTTGAAGCAGTGTTCAATTTTTCAAAATGGGGAATGTTGAGCAGTCCTACCAGCACCGTTAATTTTTCTCTAACCAATAAAAACGCAGCTGATTCCAATAGCCACGCATTTTTCGGGAAGCGCTTTTTCCTTCCAATTCCAAACTAAGGGAAGAGAACAAAGCTGGGTTTAAGGCACGTTTCCATGTGCGCTGCAAAAAGGACAAATACACGTAGGGCAACGGTTTGCCTACGAGCAACGGTTTCAATTCGGGCAAAATAGCTTGAAAACAGCGTTGATTATACTGATGATATTCTGCATCACGGGGCGGCATCACTTCCAAACCAAGATGGGTGGTAAGGTGGGCATCGGTCACAATGCGATATTGCGTTGCAAAAGCAATGATGTTATGCACCAACGTAGATTCCACAAAAGGCACACCTACACACAAGCCCGCAAGTTTCAACTTCGAAATGAGCGAACGGTGCATCACAAAACAATCGAACCCAGGGTGCGACTGCCCCACCTGCGCAAGAATTAACGGCAAGTCATCTTTGGTTTGCCCACTATCCAAAATCCGTCTGCGATTTACGACCAATGCATCCAAACCATCTTCTAGGTACGCTACAATCGCCTCATAGAAAAACGGTTGCACAATGATGTCCATGTTGGTGTATATGATGAATTCGGCATCAGACGCATCATAAGCCCGTTGCAAAACATCTTGAATAAGGGCGTATTTCTTGGGCCGAGAAAAGGCATGGGCATCCAAAACTGACCTTGAAAGGCTAGGAGTGGCCGTAAATCCATCGGAAACTAAACCTTCATCCTCCGCAAATTGAGCCGTGAGTAGTTGCACAGAAAAGGCAGAACGATAGGCCAAAGCATTGCGCATAGAATACATGGTAATTTGCTGAATGCGGTGGTCTGTAGTACCAGCCTCTGCCCTGTAGGGATTGATAATATGAGCAAAAGTGAACCCCATGCGCAACGCGATAGCCCAAAGGCGTAGCGCCAAAGGTAGGATATGAGGCCATTCTTGCCCACACGCACCACATCCGCCCGAATTCTATTATGTTTGTGCCAAGGCTACATTTGCCTCGATTCATTGCATTGTTGATTTCCAGTATGACCATTTCGGCCTTTATTGCTTCGATAGAACAAGAGCTGCAAGAGGCCGACCACTGTGCCTTTACACCCGAAACCGTGTTGCGCGACCTTCCAAACTGGAGTTCTATGTTGGCCTTGCTGCTCATTGCGCGTATTGACGAACTCTATGGTGTACCCATTTCTGCATCAGATTTTGCAAGTGTTCGTTCGCTAAACGATTTATTCCTTGTAGTAAAAGGCGCTCAAAAAGCATGAATTGGGCGCAGCTACGGCACGTGCGCATCGAAGGAATTGCTGCATCTGTACCGGCACAAATTGCATACAATAAAGATTGCGAGCTGATTCCTGAAAAGGAACGCGAACTCTACATACGTTCCACGGGCATAGCCAGCAGACGGGTAGCTTCTCCCAACACCTGCACTTCTGATTTGTGTGTGCATGCTGCCCAAAATTTGATGCAAAAACTGGGTTGGAACGCCACCGACATTCGCATCATTGTGTTCGTTACCCAAACCCCCGACCATATTACACCAGCAACTGCGGCCATAATGCAACACCGTTTGGGTTGCACCACCGACTGTGCCGCTTTCGATATCAATTTGGGTTGTTCGGGCTACGTTTATGGATTATGGACCATTACCTCGCTGCTGCAAGGTATGCCCGATGGCACAAAAGCATTACTCCTTGCAGGAGATATTTCTACCGCTTGCATCTCTCCCGAAGACCGAAGTACTGTTCCATTATTTTCGGATGCAGGATCGGCCACTGCGGTAGTAAAAGATGCCTCAGTAGATAATCCGCTCCATTTTGCGCTTAACACCAACGGCCAAGCCAAAGAAGTGATTTGGATACCTGAAGGCGGCTACCGCAATCCGTTCAATATGGATAGTTTGACGATGACAGCCTACGGACAAGGCATAATGCGCAGGCCAGTGGACCTCATATTAAACGGCATAGATGTGTATCAACATGCCGCCCAACATTGGCCACAACAAGTAACCGATTTAATGCACCAAACCCAAACCGATTTAGGCAAAATAGACCATGCCGTGTTTCATCAGGCCAATAGAGTTATAAACGAAATGGTACGCAAACGTGTTGGGCTAACCGAGGCTCAAACCGAAAGTAGCTTGCAAGATTTAGGGAACTCTGGAACAGCCTCTATCCCTGTCACCCTGGCCTACAACCTGCGCAATTCCTTATGCAAAAAGGAAAATCTGCTTTTGCTTTCAGGCTTTGGAGTGGGGCTTTCGTGGGCCACGGTTATTGGCAATTTCAGCGCAATGAAGCAGGTATTGTGGTTGGAATACGCGGAGTAAAACACGCCACAAATCACCTGTAAAAGCCAAGTTAACTTCTGTATTTTCACCCCGTGAAGTCAGTCGATTTTTCGGTAGTAGTGCCAGTATATGGTGGTTCGCAAACGATTGCGAAACTGGTGGATCTTATATTTCCTGTGTTTCAAGCAATCAACCAATCTGTAGAAGTGATTTTGGTAGACGATGCTAGCCCTGATAATAGCTGGCAAGCGCTAAAATTGTTGACGGAGAAATATAGAGGCCGCGTTAAAGCCATTCGATTGTCTCGCAATAGTGGGCAGCAATCTGCCACCCTTTGTGGAATCCATCATGCTTCAGGAAAATGGATTATTACTCTTGATGATGATTTGCAACATTTACCTGAGGAAATTCCGCATTTACTAGCACGTCAACAGGAAACTGGTGCAGATTTGGTGTACGGAATTTTTGCCCAAAAGCAGCATTCACTGTTGCGAAATTTGGGCAGTTGGGTGTTCAATAGAGTATTCGGAATTATAGGAAATACCTCTGGGAATGGCTCTTCTTTTCGTTTAATAAACAGCAGCGTTTGCGATGGATTGTTAAAGAACTATCATCGCCACATGTTGCTTGACGAAGTATTGAGCTGGCACGCTGCCATAGTTACCCAAGTATATGTGCGACACGAAGCACGCGAGGTAGGCACTTCGGGTTATAGTGGCATAAAGCTGGTTTTTATGACCATCAATTACGTGGTGAACTACACCGTTATTCCGTTGCGTTTGATGACCTACGGAGGGCTTCTTTCATCATTCATCACCTTGTGCATTGGTCTTTATTTCATTTACCAAAAGCAATATGAAAACGTGGAATTGGGCTTCACTTCCATTGTTGTGGCCATCTTTTTTTCTACAAGTCTCATTCTTTTTAGCCTTGGTATTATAGGCGAATACATTAGCCGTATGTATGTGAAAGATTGGAATAGGCCCCAATATTTGATAGGCGAAATCAAGGAATGATTATCAAAGGATTCGGAATTGAACTGGTAAGGCTGCGCAAAGAGCACATAGAAACCGTGCGACTATGGCGCAATGATGAACGCATCAATCGGTTTATGGATTTCCGCGAATACATTTCGGAGGCTGATCAAAAACGTTGGTTTGAGCAATTAGATCCCGAAACCGATTATTATTTCCTTATCCAACAGCATTCTGAATTCCACGGTCTCATTCATTTCTCACATATCGATTGGGATAAAAAAATGGGGCAATCTGGATTGTTTATCAAAACAGAAGCGTTTCAGGGCACTCCCCTACCCGTTTCTGCTTCTGCATTGCTTCTCGAGTACTTCTTCACACACACACCATTGCTAGGTGTGGAAGCCAAGGTGATGGTCAATAATACGGTGGCGTTGCACTATAATGAAGGTCTTGGGTTTGTGCATATCCTTTCAGAACACCCCGAAACCTACTACAGACTCATGCTATCAAAAGAGGTATTTTACAACGTATTTCAAAAGAATCTGAGCTTATTGCAAAAAGTTTATGGTTCAGAAATGGAGGTCATCCTCCCAGAAAATTAAGATTGATGAAGATTGGAATTATTCGTGAAGGCAAGAATCCGCCAGATAAACGCACCGCGATTGCACCCCAGCATTGCGCAGAGCTCCTGTTGCGCTTTCCTACACTAACAATAGTGGCCCAAAGCAGTACGGTTCGGTGTTTTACAGATGATGACTATACAGCCCACGGAATTGCGGTGGTAGAAGACATTCTAGATTGTGACCTAATTATTGGGGTCAAAGAAGTGCCGACAGCTATGATGGTGCCCAATAGCGCGATGATGTTTTTTTCGCATACGATAAAGAAACAGGCACACAATCGCGAATTGTTGCAGGAAGTTGTCGCCAAAAATATTCGCCTCATTGATTACGAATGCCTTACCGACAACTTTGGCAGACGCCTACTTGGTTTCGGACGATACGCAGGAATTGTTGGGGCATATAATGCGCTTTTGGCATTTGGTAATCGAACTAGTACCTACAAATTGCGCCCAGCACATCAGTGTAGTAGCATTGCCGAGATGCATCAGGAATTGAAAAAAATCAATCTGAAAAACGAACGCATCATCGTGTCTGGAGGAGGAAAAGTGGCCAACGGTGTGCGGGAAACAATGCTTGCGGCTAAAATTACCGAAGTTTCCATTCCCGATTTTCTAAGTAAAGACTTTGAATTTCCTGTGTGGTGCAATGCCGATGTTTTGGATTATCACGAACGCGATGGCAAACCGCCAGAAAGCATTGATACTTTTATCCGCGATTCAGCCACTTACACCAACACCTTTAAGAAATTCGTATCCAAGGCAGACATCTACATTTCTGCACACTTTTGGGATGGACACTCAGCCGCATTTTTCACTGAAGAAGATGTGAAGGACGATGATTTTCGCATACGCGTAATAGCCGACATCACCTGCGACATTCAAGGTTCGGTGCCTACCACGTTGCGGTCTTCCACTATAACTAATCCAATCTACGGCTATGGGCGATTCACAGGAAAAGAAGCAGAACCGTACGCCAACGACAGCATAACCATAATGGCAGTTGACAACCTACCTTGCGAAATTCCAATGGATGCCTCGATTGGATTTGGTGAGGAATTAGCCGATAAAATAATTCCCCTCTTTATTGGAAATGACACCCAAAAAGTGCTAGATCGAGCCACAATTGCACAAAATGGGCAACTCACAGAACCCTATAGTTACTTGAAAGATTACGTGGCTGGTTAATTGAGCCTACAGCCGTTTCAGGCTACTAATTGTTTCTACTGGGTTTTGGGAGCGAAATATAAAGCTTCCTGCAACTAAGGCATCAGCACCCATATCAAGCAATCCAACTGCATTGGTGGCATTTACGCCACCGTCCACTTCTATCAATGCCTTTGAGCCCGTTTTGCGAATCAACTCCCTCAAAGCAAAAACTTTATCCATAGCGCGGGGAATGAACTTTTGTCCGCCAAAACCTGGATTCACGCTCATAATAAGCACCAAATCGAGGTCGTTTATCACATCTTCCAACACATTTACAGGAGTGTGTGGATTGAGCGCAACACCAGCTTTCATTCCCAATTCCTTAATGCCTTGAATAGTGCGATGCAAATGCGGGCAAGCCTCATAATGCACCGTGAGCCAATCTGCACCCGAATTTTTAAAATCCGATAAGTACTTATCTGGATTCACTATCATCAAATGCACATCCAAAGGTTTGGTGCTATGCTTTTTCATAGCATCCATAAGCGGAAAACCGAAAGAAATGTTGGGAACAAACACACCGTCCATCACATCCACATGCAGCCAGTCGGCCTCACTGCGATTTATCATTTCCAGCTCCTCACCCAAGCGGGCAAAGTCTGTAGCAAGAATGGAGGGAGAAATAATAGGCATTGAAAAGAATTAAAAAGTAGGAATTAAAAATTGGTCACCCTTCCTTATGCCAGCACTAGTAAACGACCGTTAACTTCTTGGCAATACTAAAGAAAAAAGCCTCCAAAGCGATTGCTTCGGAGGCTTTTAAATCCACTTGAAATGAACAATTACGCTTGTGGTTCTGGTTTAGGAAGAAGCACCTTGCGTGATAGCTTCAACTTACCTGTTTTCTCGTCCACTGCAATAAGCTTCACAGTAATTTCTTGACCTTCTGTCAAAGCTTCTTCCACAGTGTTGAGTCTTCTGTGCTCAATTTCTGAGATATGGAGCAGACCGTCTTTACCCGGCATCACCTCTACAAAAGCACCGAAAGGCATAATGCTTTTCACACGACCTGTGTAAATTTCACCAATCTCTGGAACTGCCGTGATAGCTTTAATGCGTTTCAATGCTGCTTCTACACCAGCTTTATCATCCGATAGAATCTGAATAACTCCACGGCCGTCCACTTCATCAATGGTGATGGTGGCTCCAGTTTCGCGTTGCATTTCTTGAATAATTTTTCCACCAGGTCCTATTACTGCACCAATCATATCTTTTGGTATGGTCAACACAACCATGCGTGGTGCATGTGGTTTGTAGTCTTCATTCGTTTCTGAAATGGTTTTATTCATCTCGCCAAGAATGTGAAGACGGCCAGCTCTAGCTTGGTTCAACGCTTCTTCCAACACTTTGTACGGCAAACCATCCACTTTCATGTCCATTTGAACAGCAGTAATGCCATTGATAGTACCCGCTACTTTGAAGTCCATATCGCCCAAGAAATCCTCGTCACCAAGAATATCTGAAAGGACAGCATATTTTCCTTCGTCATAAATCAAGCCCATTGCAATGCCAGAAACACCGCTCTTAATTTTCACACCTGCATCCATAAGCGCCAAAGAACCTGCACAAACCGAAGCCATAGAAGACGAGCCATTGCTTTCTAAAATATCGGAAACAACACGAACGGTGTATGGATTTTCGGAAGAAATCATGCCTTTCAAAGCACGCTCGGCCAAATTGCCGTGACCTACCTCTCTGCGACCCGTGCCGCGCATCATACGCGCTTCACCCGTTGAGAACGGAGGGAAATTGTAATGCAACATAAATTTCTGAGATTCCTCGAATGTTACTGCATCCACTTTTTGCTCATCCATCTTGCCACCAAGCGTAACAGATGTAAGCGATTGCGTTTCGCCACGGGTAAATACTGCAGAACCGTGTGCACCGGGAAGGTATCCTACTTCTGACCAAATTGGACGAACCTCATCCAATTTGCGTCCGTCAAGACGAACACGGTCTGTAAGAATCACATCGCGAACAGCGCGTTTTTGCGCTTTCTTGAAATACGCTCCAAGCAGAGGCTTCAAACTAGCCTTCTCGTCCTCGGTCATTGTAGCTACAAAGGCATCTTTAATCTCTCCTAATTTGGCAGAGCGAGCCTCTTTACCTGAACCACTTTTAGCCATCTCTTTCACCAAAGGATAACAGAAATCAAATACCTTCTTCTCGAAATCCGAATCATTCACTTCGTGCGAATACTCGCGTTTCACTTTAGATTTCTCCACCATTGCAGCAAGCTCCAATTGGGCTTGAACCTGAATTTTAATGGCTTCGTGACCAACTTTGATGGCCTCCACCATTTCAACTTCAGAACACTCGTGCATTTCGCCTTCCACCATTGTAATGTCAGAAGCCGATCCTGCAATAAGCATATCCATTGTAGCAGTAAGCAATGCACTGCGAGTTGGGTTCACTACATATTTGCCATCAATTTTTGCTACACGTACCTCAGAGATTGGTCCTCCAAAAGGGATATCAGAAACTGCTAATGCAGCGCTGGCAGCAAATCCAGCCAATGCATCTGGAAGCACTTCTTTATCGCCTGAAATCAAACTAATCAAAACTTGAACTTCCGAGTGATAATCGGATGGGAACATCGGGCGCAAAGCGCGATCCACCAAACGACTAACTAAAATCTCATATGCAGAAAGTTGCTTTTCACGCTTAAAAAATCCACCTGGATATTTACCTACTGCGAAATATTTCTCTTGATAATCTACCGAAAGCGGAAGGAAGTCAACGCCTTCGCGTGCTCCAATGCTCGATACTACTGTAGCTAGTAACATGGTGTTTCCTACGGTTACTACCACTGCTCCATCAGACTGTTTGGCCAATTTGCCTGTTTCGACAGAAATGGTCTGTCCACCTAATTCAAATGATTTTACTATTGCTTTCATCTACTCTTCTTGTTATACCTCTTTACTGGTTGATTATTGATTGATTCTAATTGAATTTGTTGCTTACAAACAGGCACAAAAAGAAAAAGGCAATCGGAAAATTGCCTTTTTCTAATCATACAAGTGTAAATTACTTACGGAGGTTGAGTTCCTTAATCAAAGCACGATATTTTTCAATATCTTTTGCTTTAAGGTAATCAAGCAAACGCCTTCTCTTACCTACTAGGTTAAGAAGCGCGGTTTGCGTTCCAAAATCTTTTCTATTGGTTTTCAAATGGCCTGTAAGGTGATTGATTCTGTGTGAGTACAGGGCAATTTGTCCTTCAGTGCTACCAGTGTTGCTGTCAACACCACCGTGCTGAGCGAAAATACCTTTTTTAACTTCTGATGTTAGATACATCTATATGCTTTTAATATGGTCTGTAAAAAATGAGGGGCAAAGATAAAAAAGAAATGCATACCAACAATCGCTAATTTGAAGCGATTATTCTCGAAACAATTTCACCATGTTTGCGATGAACGGCTTCAATTCTTTCCTCGGTACAATCTTATCGAGAAAGCCATGTTCCAGAACGAACTCGGAGGTTTGAAAGTCTTTGGGAAGTTCCTTTCCAATCGTTTCTTTTATCACTCTTGGACCAGCAAAACCAATTAGCGCACAGGGTTCGGCTATATTAATATCGCCCAACATGGCAAATGATGCTGTAATTCCTCCAGTGGTTGGGTCAGTGAGAAGCGATATATAAGGAATTCCTTTTTTGGAAAGAAGCGATAATCGTGCCGATGTTTTGGCCATTTGCATTAACGAAAATGCTGCTTCCATCATTCGTGCACCACCAGATTTTGAAATAATTAGGAGCGGTAATTCCTCTTCAATACAGCGATTAATAGCTCTTGCTAGCTTTTCGCCTACCACAGAACCCATAGATCCGCCAATAAAGTTAAAATCCATAGCAGCTACCACTAATTTTTGTCCGTCAACTAAACCAATCGCGGTTCTAACAGCATCGTTCAATCCCGTTTTGGTCCTCGTTTCCTTTAAACGATCGGCATAAGGCTTTGTGTCTGTAAAATGAAGTGGGTCGTTGGAAATAATGTGCTCGTTGAATAATTCGAAATGTCCATCATCATAAAGAATATGGAAATACTCTTTTGACCCAATGCGCTGATGATGATCGCAATTAGTGCACACCCAAAGATTGGCTTCATTTTCAGCGGTGGGAGCCACGTGTTTGCAGCTCGGGCATTTGTGCCAAAGCCCCTCTGGAGTTTCCTTCTTATTCTGGGTGGATGTTGTAATTCCACCTTTGATGCGATTAAACCAGCTCATTTCCTTCAATTAAAAATGAAGAATTAAAAATTAAAAATTGCTTGAAGTCAACTGCCATAGCCAAACCATCCAATTTTTAATTCTTAATTTTTAATTATTTACGCAATAGTCACCTGCTCGCTGAGGTAAACATCTTGAATAGCGTTTAGCAGTTGAATGCCTTCTGCCATTGGTTTTTGGAAGGCTTTTCTGCCAGAAATAAGTCCATGACCACCAGCGCGTTTATTGATTACTGCGGTTTCTACAGCTTCGGCCAAATCTGTAGCTCCGGATGAAGCACCACCGCTATTAATTAAGCCGATGCGACCCATGTAGCAATTGGCGGCTTGGTAGCGACAAAGATCAATGGGGTGGTCAGTGCTCAATTCGCTGTACACCTTTTTATGGGTTTTGCCATAATTAGCCAAAGAGTTGTAACCACCATTATTGGTTGGCAATTTCTGCTTGATAATATCGGCCTGAATGGTCACACCAATATGGTTTGCTTGGCCGGTGATGTCTGCTGCGGTGTGGTAGTCCACGCCATCTTTCTTAAATCCACTATTACGCAAATAGCACCACAGCACAGTTGCCATACCCAACTCATGCGCATAAGCAAATGCCTCAGATACTTCTACAATCTGTCGAGCGCTTTCTTCAGAACCAAAGTAAATAGTTGCACCAACGGCCGCAGCGCCCATGTTGTAGGCATCGTCAATGGTGCCAAACATAATTTGGTCGAATTTATTTGGGTACGTTAGCAGTTCATTGTGGTTTATCTTTACAATGAATGGAATTTGATGTGCGTACTTCCGCGAACACGAAGCCAGCACGCCAAAGGTTGAAGCCACAGCATTGCAACCGCCTTCCATGGCAAGCTTCACAATATTGTGCGAATCGAAGTAAATTGGATTCGGAGCAAAACTAGCTGCAGCAGAATGCTCAATGCCTTGGTCTACGGGAAGAATGGACACATAACCACTCCCTCCAAGGTTTCCATGACCGTAAATCCACTCCAAATTGCGCAACACACGGCTATTGCGATTGGTATCTGTAAAAATGCGCGAGACGAAATCTCCACTTGGTTGAATAAAACTCTCCTTTGGAAATGTAGTGCACGTGTGGTTGAGCAGAGAATCGGCTTTATCGCCCAAAAGTTCAACTATCTTATTGTATGCCATTGCTTATGCTATTTTTTTGCGGGGAGCAAAACTAAACAATTTTGATGGCGAGGTTTGCCTTCAAATAAGCTCGACTAGAATGGATATCCAATTCCAATGTTGAAATTGATATCGCTGGTTTTGAAACGTTCAATTGCCCATCTATTCCCTTCTTCAAAGCTAGGGTCGTGAAACGGGGTGGCCACATCAAGGCGAATAACAAAAAAGTTAAAGTCCAAACGAAGTCCAATTCCTAATCCAAGCGCTATTTCCTTATAGAACCTTGTGAAATCAAAGTGACTAAGGGGACGGTCTTTGTCTGGATTTACTAACCAGATATTGCCTGCATCGGCAAAAATGGCCCCTTTAAACCAGCGATAGATATTGAAGCGATATTCTATATTAAACTCAAGCTTTATGTCGGCAAATTGGTCGCCCAAATTGAGCGAATCAGGCAGTGAACCAGGTCCTAACGAGCGCGCAGGCCAAGCCCGAATACCATTGGCTCCTCCAGCAAAAAAGCTACTTTCGAATGGCAATGCACCTAGGTTTAACAGAGGATATCCCAAGCCATGATAAGCTCTTAAAACCAACATGCTACTAGCATTAGGAATAACATACCGCCTAAAATCAATCTCGTATTTAAGATATTGCGCAAAAGGAATATCGAAAATTCTGTAACTTCCTGTAGTGTCCTTTTCGGCTTGAGCCGCAGCCATAATACCTCGCAGTATATTTCCAGAGCTCTCCAATCGCAATCGTACGTAAGAAAAATCATCTCGCTTGCTTAGCTTCTGTCCTGAATAGGTTAGTGTGTAATTAGTGGTCGTAGTTAAGTGAGGGCGATAGCTATTCCGCAATAACTCATCGCGCAGCCCATCTATTCGTTCTATAAAACGGGCATCCTCATTGTAAATGTTTACAAAATTGACCTCCATCGGGTTAAGCCGATGTTGCATACTCTGGTTTTGAGCCCACTGATATCCGAAACGTGCGGTAAAAATAGAGCGTGTGTAATCGGGACGTTGCTGAAAATTGTACGCTAAAGACACAATGCTTTTAGGGTTACCATATCGCAGAATCTTATCTGTGCGAAATGGAGCCAGAAACTTTGGTATTATCAGACTAATCTCTGGACTCAACTCCACAGTATTGAAAGGCAAACCTTTCCAAATGGGTTGGTCAGCAACATTAGAAGAAACAACTTGTGTTTCGATACCGCCTTTTAGCTTAAACTCGAAAATCTCAGCCCCTCGAAAGAGATTTTTATTCTGATATGTGAATGTTCCTGCCAAGCCAAGGTTGCCCTCTGTATTGGTTCCCTGCGCTTCTATGGCATACGACTGTCGCATAGATGAAGAAAGATGAATGATACAATCTAACACATGGCGACCATCCTCTTCCACAAAGTCTTTGAACGAAATATTGATGAGTCGAAAAGCCCGCAAACCAGAGAGATATTGGTAGGTAAGTTCTGACCTACGCACGCGATACAAATCTCCTTCGGTGAAGAAGATTTTGTCGTGCAACATTTCAGGACGGTGGATAAACTTGTCTTTGGTAATGAAATAAATTCCATTATAAAAAAGCGTATCACGCGATGCATTAGGCTGCTTTGGGTCGTAGTCGGTATCTACATAAATATTTCGAATCACATAGGTCTGATGGCCTTTCTCCTTCACTTTGATGGAATCCTTACGGGTAGGATTTTCAATGTAAAGCGATAAATCAACTTCTTTTGAACCTAAGGCCGAGTCTGCCCTAAAACGTACATAGTCATCCGCAAAAGCATAATATCCATTGCTCTTTAGCAATCGATCAATTCTCTCGCGTTCTTTCTGAAATTTATCTGCATCATAGAACATTCCTGGCTCCAAAATTCTCGAACGGTCTGTTTCAGGCTTCACCAATCTTGACAATTTCGGGTCCTGAATATCATATTCAAGCTTCCGAACTTTGTAAGCCACACCCGATATAACAAAATAGTTGACCACCGCTTTCCGCTTGTTCGTATCGATGACCACAGTATCGCGAACTATTCCATTGAAATGCCCTTTGCCTTGTAGAAAAATTTCCAATTGGTCGGCAGACTTGCTCGCCATTAGTTGGTCAAACACCACAGGACCTTCACCTACATCGCGCAACCATTCCCAAAAGGAGCGCCTTCTATCTTTTGGATCTTTGCCCTTTAAAGCCCTTCTAGCATTGCGTTGATTGTTCTTTTCTGTAACTCGTTCAACACTTGCATTCAACTTTTGCTCATCTACCAAATTGAATACTTGAAGATGAAATCGAAATACTCCTAGTATTTTACGATTGGGTTTTTGACGAATAAAGGCTTCCAATTCGCTCTTGGAAACATGTTTACTATCATTCACCACCTTGTTTTTCACAAGGAGATATTCTCCGTCCTGAAGCTTTCTGGTAGGCGAACAGCCAATACCAACAATAGAGATTGTAACCCAACAAAGGAGAATGTACTTTTGAAAAGCCAATGGACGAGAGAAAAACAGACCTTTAGGCACTTCTAGTAGGTCTTTGAATCATCAAACAAACTTCACTCCAAACAGTGGCACTTTCACGAACCGATATCCAACAATTGCGCTCATTGCAGCAGAAAAAAGTTCGGACAGCCACTGGTCTTTTTGTTGCGGAGGGCGTGAAGGTAGTAACGGAACTCGTTTCATCTCCTTTGAAAGTAATTGGAGTGTACTCAACCAAGCCCGAATTACTATCTGAACTGGCTGGTGATTTCACTAGAGAAATTATATCTAGCAAGGAAATGGAAAAAATTTCGGGTTTAACAAATCCAAGTGAAATACTTGCCCTTGCTCAGCAATCAGAGGAGAAACCAACCAATTACGATTCATCGTTAATAGTGGCATTGGACGGTATTCGCGACCCCGGAAACATGGGTACAATTATCAGAACTGCACGTTGGTTTGGGGTTACCACTATTCTTTGTTCAACAGATTGTGTGGATGCCTACAATCCAAAAGTGGTGCAAGGAACTATGGGAGCTTTATTTCATACTAATTTACATTCTTGCAACCTCGTGGATGAGCTTAAGGAAGCGCAATTGAACGGATTTCAACTTACTACAGCCACTTTATCGGGAAGCAATGTTTATGATTTACCTCAGCAGAAGAAAACGGTTCTAGTAATCGGAAACGAATCGCATGGCGTTAGTGCAGCACTGCAAGCAATGAGTAACATTCAGGTAAAAATTCTAAATTATGAATCTGAACAACGTGTGGAATCTCTAAATGCAGCTACTGCCACTGCAATTCTCCTTTCGGTAATCACACAACGAAATGCCCAATAAATGGTGAAGGATAGAGTTATTCTTGGTATTGACCCAGGAACTGTGGTTATGGGATACGGTGTTCTCCACATCAAAAACAATGAATTGCATGTTGAGACTTTGGGTGTGTTAAAGCTTGACAGATACAAAGACCAAGCGGATAGACTCAAGAAGATTTTTGACCGAACAACGGAAATCATCCGCCAATATCATCCAGACGAAATGGCGATTGAGGCCCCATTTTTTGGAAAAAACGTACAATCTATGTTAAAGCTTGGACGCGCTCAAGGAGTTTGTATTGCCGCTGCACTAGCGCTTAACATTCCAATTTGTGAGTATGCACCTCGGAAAATAAAACAATCCGTTACTGGAAATGGTGCAGCCAGCAAAGAACAAGTTGCTGCAATGTTGCAAAGTATACTCAAAACCTCCATGGCAGATTTCCCAATGGATGCGACAGACGCCCTAGCAGCGGCAGTTTGCCATCATTTTAACAACTCCGGAAAGGGCGTTACCAGTGGTGGGTCCAAGGTTTCTGGATGGTCAGCTTTTATCAAGCAAAATCCAGACAGGAAAGTCTAACCTTTCCTTTTGGAGGCTTGGAGAAGCAATTCCCTACTGATTTCACTAGCCAAATCCGTTAACTCTTCTGATGTTAATTGCACACGAGGATTGGCAAAGTTCATATCGCTCATGGTATTAATTGGAATTAAGTGTACGTGAGCATGCGGAACCTCCAAACCAATTACTGTTACTCCAATTCGCTTGCATGGCACCACAGCTTCAATTGCGCGACCCACTTGCTTAGCGAATAGCATCAATTTACCGAATTCACTATCTCCCAAATGAAACAAATGGTCTATTTCAACTTTGGGCACCACAAGTGTATGACCTTTGGTAAGCGGACTAATGTCCAAAAAAGCAATGCAATCTTCTGTTTCCCCAACTTTGTAGCAAGGGATTTCTCCAGAAATAATACGGGAGAAAATACTCGGCATTATCGACCTACTTCTACAATTTCGAAACTCACCTTCCCATTTGGGACGGTGATTTCCGCTACATCGCCAACTTTTTTTCCAAGTAAACCTTTTCCAATAGGTGACTCTACCGAAATTTTACTCTCCTTTAGATTCGCTTCCTTTTCTGGAACAATGGTGTAGCTCATGGTCATACCATTAGCCACATTTTTCAGTTTCACTTTACTTAATATAAGAATATGGTCGCCTGAAAGTTTGGATTCATCAATCACTTTCGCATCAGCTACTGTTGCTTCTAGCTTAGAAATTTTCATTTCCAACAAACCTTGCGCCTCTTTCGCAGCATCATACTCTGCGTTCTCAGATAAGTCGCCTTTGTCCCGTGCTTCGGCTATCTGTTCTGATATACGTGGACGGTCTACTCTGCGAAGTTGATCCAACTCTGATTTCAATCTATCAAGTCCTTCTTGTGTAAGATACGTGCTCATGGTAATGTTATCAATGGTCTATAAACGCAAAGAATCCCGCATCAGCGGGACTCTTTTACTTTGTCAAAAGTAGAAAATTTATTGCTGGCCTACTACAGCGCTATGCGGACCCCAATGGCGTGCACCCCAGAAAACGGATTGGTAGATCTGAAAGAGTAATCTATACCCAATGTACTTTTCTTTTCGCTACCCTTCTTTGTTAATGGAACGTTAACTGTAACACCAGCAGTTGGGCCAGTTAAAGCTGAAATTGCAACATCACCATCTGGACCATCACTGCCCATTTGTAGCACATATCCTCCACGCAGCATAAACAAATTCTTGAACGAATATTCCAGTCCAAAATTCATTAAGTCTCTTGTAAAACTGTTGGATGTAAAGTTTACAGCACCACTAATTTGATGCATAAGCGTTGCATTTCGCCAATGGTATGTAGCGCCAATATGAAGCGATGAAGGCATCTCATATTGTGCGGCACGGTATTCCAAAGTTAAACTGCGGTCACCTCCAGGCACCGTACCTCTAACACCCAAACCATCTCCACTAAATTTCATTGGTGGACCAACGTTTTTGAGCGCGATACCGAATTGAAGGTTGTCTTTGTTCTTTGGTTTGTCTTTGCTTCCCAACCGTGTGGTATATGAAACACCAGCATCAAATGCAACACCAGTAGCACTGAGGTTTTGAATGTTCTGATTAATAACGCGAACTGTTAAACCACCATTGATGCTGTTAGAAAAACTTTTGGCATAAGATAAACCAATGTTCAAATAATTCGGTGAAAACGTTCCGATTCCTCCGTCAGGAACATCTGTAGTGGTAATCTCAATATCACCAAAACTCATGTTCATTACGCTTAAGCCCAATACACCTGCCTCACCAATCTTCTGAGAAACGCCAAAGCTATTTATCATAACACCGGAGCCTACAAGCCATTGCGTACTAGTAAATAACACTTCAGTTTTCTCGGTGAAGGCCATGCCTGCCACGTTAAGAAACTGTGCTTCTAAACCGCGAGCTGAAGCCGTGTTTGCACTGCCAAAGCCCGAAGACCTTGCCCATGGATTTATAAGCAATTCGGTGGCACCAGCTTGTCCTGCACGATCGGAATTTCCACCGAATACAGGCTGAAACACAATCGCAAGAACTAGGGCAATTGGTAAGGATTTTAGAATTTTTCTCATTTCAATATCTTCTCAAAAGTGATGAACTCAGATGTTTTTGGTCAATAATCAGAAGGAATCAAGGTCCAACTGCCTAACGGTACCGAACCACTTAATAACCTTTTCTCCAATACCGGGAGCTTCTACATGGATAAGATACACACCGCTAGCTACTGGAATTCCTTTATGATTTTTCAAATCCCAATCGATGGAAGTAATAGGCGAGTCTTTCTTTAACTGACGAACCATTATTCCATTTACAGTGTAGATTTTAATAACACACTCGTCTGGTAGATTGATAATTTTAACGATGTTATCTAACTGAGTGCGTTCGTAATCAGAACTAGCATAGTAAGGATTTGGAACCGCGCGAATTAAATCTAACGCAGTTTCGGCTGTTGCTAAATCACCACGAACGGTAGCAAAATCTGCTGTAGAGAATGTATACATCGGTAGATTGTTGTTCACGGGCTCTGTAGCAAACCAACCTGGAGACATTTCTTCACGGTATGGCTTAGTAACGCGAACTTCAATCTTAACATCATTTGCAAGCAATGTAGCATTCTGAGCTAACAATGGCATACCAACCCACATCGCATCCTTATAAACTTTGCGTTTTTCAGGATCATTAGGGTCATAATTGTTAGAAGAAAGCATGCTAAATATGAATGCACCTTCATCATAAGATGGAACATCATTTAATGGATTCGTTCCGTTATGTCCGAACACATAAATATAATGGCCACCTCCAAAAAGAACGTTCTCATTTTCGTCAAAAACGCCACCTGTTGGGTTCCAAATCATGTCGCCACCATTCTCTTGAAGCAACCATGAGCTTTCTCCAAAGGCCATATTCAAACGTTCTCCAGTTTCTACGTTTACAGCAAATCCAGGAAACCATCCCATTCCATTGGTTCCAGAGGCATCCGGTTGACCATCTTTACCAACTGACGAGCTCATACGCAGATTGAAGCGCTTTGCATCTCCAATGCGAGGCACACTTTCGTCAGCTACCTCAAGTACAGGACACCGTGTCCATTTGCTTTGATCCGCGGTAATTATTATGTCCACTCCGGAAAGATCTCTCAAATCATTTAGACCCTTGAAGCGATCCCAAGTTGGAGACATTACATCAAGTTTGTTACTTGCCAATTTCCATGGAGCCCAAGTTCCATTCAAAACTTTTTCAAACACCTGATTATCATCTCCATAATCATCATCTCCCGTAGGTGGTTCTCCAGGAGCGACTGTACCAGAACGTATCCAGTTGAAGGGAGATATACCGTCAACATCAGGAACACCAGTTAACCAAAAAGAGGTGCCAGAGAAGCTAATTCTTGAATCGATATACCCCATTCCGCTGGGAATATCTCCTGGATCGATAACCTGCTTTAAGAATACAGATATTCCCCATTCTGGAATAAGCTGCTCATTTCCATTTTGTAGTCCAATTGGACGCTTTGCGTAAACAATTGTTTGACCTCCAACAGTTGGACAATTTCCATCGACACATTCCAAAGACCAGTATGCATCCGACAAATTGCCTGCAGTAATGGTATCCAACATCTTGAACACAAAACTTGCAATAGGTAGATTTTTCGGGTCAACAACCTTTATATCTACTGGACCACGACCATTTTCATAGATAATTTCCTTCACTCGACCCTCAGCGCTTGCTACAATCTCGGCAAGTGAAAACTGAGATAATCGAACATCGAAACCACCATTACCTTGACCTTCAATGCGCGTGAGACGTGGACCATCACCATAATTCGCATTCACTATTGTTCCCTCTTGCTCAGGAGCCAATTTGTGCGGTATTCCAGGAATTGGAGTAATTGCTCCACCAGTTGCACTCTTACGACCTGCGAGGTAAGGCGTTTTCTGTCCATCCAAAGCCAATGGGTCATTTTGGTTGTATGTCTTATAGTTATTATAAGCATAAGACACCGCCATGTAGTAGTACTTCTTGTGGTTCACCAACCTACGGTCATTAGTAGCAAATTCGTCTTGAAGAATTTGAAACGAATGTTGCACTCCATTGTTAGAACCGTTTACCATCTCAGTAGGAATACTCGCATTCAATTCTTCCGAGAATGTGAAGTTTACTATTTGAGCAATAGGCGCATTGGTTAATGGATCAATGTCCTTTATATCGCATTGCGCCACCAAACGTGCCTTATCGGCATTTTGTAATTCCGAAGATGAAACAGTTTCATCTTTCAATTGGAAAATTTGATAGCCCTGAAAGCGGAAGATATTATCAACGGTTGCATCATCGCTTACAATAAATGGATCCACCTGTGCATAATCTTCATCCGCATTATTGGAAGTAGATGGATTTGATAAAAGAAGAACCAACTCACGATCCAATTCAATTACTTCCAAAATTGGAGCATCTGGTCCATCAATAAGAACAAAGCAATTATCGAATAGCGCCTGTGCCTTATCGTCCACTTTTCGAAGTTTTTCAACCGATGCGAAAGGATCACTTGCATTTGTTGCACGCGCCCAAACCACACCAACTGTTAAGTCGTTAACAGCACCTGGTTCCAATGTAAATGGACCAGCAGACTGCATAAATCTTCTATCGAAAGCAACATTATTAACAGATTGCTCAGTCCATTCTAGTGCTTGAAGTGTTCCCCCTGTTCCCCAACCGCATGGATCCGAATCTCCAGGAAACTGGTAGTTTGCAGGTGTATTCACATTCCCACCTCCACCCTGATGACCATTTCCACCAAAAAGCATTGGACTGTTATCTCTCCAAAAACCGCTCATATAATTGTAGTATTCAGTTGCAGTGGTTGGATCGCCAGTAACCGTTCCATCATTATTGTGATAAATAAATCTACGCATACCGAAACGCTCGTTATCCACAACACCATCACTATAACCTACACCGATGCCTTTATAAACAATTCCCCCCTCCGAAAACGCTTGGGACACTTCGCAGTTGTTGTACAATGGATTGTCGACACCATCGTTATCTTGGTAAGGACCCTGAAAAAAGTCAACACCTACTGCGGGGGGATTTTCTCCATACTGCGTTGGTCCGCCAGTTCCATCTACAGCAAGACCGTTATAGCAATAACCCAAACCTCTGCGAACATCACATCCTATATAATCGTCATTTGCAAACCCAAGGTCAGCATCAACCCATTGAGCGAAATAAGTATTCTGCAACGTGAACGAACCACGATTAATTAGTTCATAGTTATAAAAGGTCATATCGTTAATCTCATCATTAGTAGAGAATGCAAACGCTTGCCCTCGTATTTCCATACCAATTGGATTTCCTCCAGATTCCGTGTGTATGTTGCCCTTATCATTAAATACCCACCAATGCGTTTCGTCACCAAACAAACGAACTTTACGGTTTTGGAGACAATCAAAGTCAGTTGGGTTGATATCGTAATAAGGATAGTCGCCACCATCTTCTGGGTTATAACTTCCACTGCCATCGGCATCGAAATATGGAGCTAGGTTATAATCCTGACCTACAGTCACGTCACCATGCGCGGGCCAGTTCAATATTGATGGGGGAACGATATATCCTGAATGCTCAACATTTACATCACAAGCAGGGTCGTTTTTACACAAATACCAAGCTACAAACTTATCAACCTCGCCCCGCGTGATTTTAAAGAACTTGTCGTAAGCTGCGCAAGTAGCAGGGTCAATTTCGGCTGTTGCCAAATCTAGCGGGCCAGGCCAAAAATCAAAACCTTGACTTCTAAATCTATTTGCAGCTACTTTTAATTGTCCGTTAACGTCTTTACCACCAATCCATAATGAACCAGCATAAAGGGAATTTTTACCTGAACCTTTTGGGATTTCGTAGCGTGCCACGCTTAACAAGTCCCACCACATATCACCTCCACTATGAATTAATGCTCTCACATTATTTAATGAAAGTTCTATGGAAGATGACGGGGGAGCGCATTCTGCAGCAAGGTCTTTTGGACCAGCTGTCTTACTCGCTTTTTTTCCTTCTACTCCTCTCGACTTTTCCGCAACAGCTGGATTAGCTATCATAGCCACCAGAGCTACAACTGCGAGAATTCTAAATTGCTTTACCATAATCATTTCTTTTTAAAAAGTTCGTGTTAAAAGTTCAACATGAGGCCAATTCGGAACCTACGTGGAATAGAGTAGTTACCAGGGGCATTGACCTTTCTTGTATAAAGATCACGGAATGATTGTTCGTCAATTTGATTTACGATGTTTTGTTGAGTCTGGGCGGCAGCCAAGTAACCATCATCATCGGGATTGCCGGTTGCACGATACACGTCAATCACGTTTTGCGTATTGAAAAGATTCTGCAAATCAAAATAAACATTCAAAATGGATGTTTTGGCTGGTTTGCCTTCAGATCCCTTGTTCCATTTGATATTAAAATCTCGGTCTATTCTTAAGTCTACACGGAACTGCCAAGGCTTGGAAGAACCATTGATTGACCCATCCAAAAATGCTGTTCCTCCCCCGCTAATTAATGCATCACCAGTCACATTAGTCTGACCAGAGAATGGAGTTCCCGAACCAGCTCTAATAATAGCGTTTGCCCCAAGATTTTCAAACCAGTTGATAACCTTTCCATTTTTCAAAGCAGTCTTTGGACCGTTGTAGTTCTTATCCGCTCCAAAACGGTAATCCACACTTACAACGATGTTGTGACGCTGGTCAAAATCCAACGGCTGAGTAACACGTAGATTGGCGAATCCAGCCTGCACCAAATTTTGGCTAGTTGTAGAATTTGAACCTGTACCATCAGCAAATTGAAGGGTATAGGAAACGCGGAACTGGATATTGTTAGTTCTGCGCATGTCGTATGTAAGGGTAAGACCTTTCACCGTTCCAAAATCCAAATTTCGATAGGTCAAGTATGACCGTGGGTAAGCCTCTGCAACGCGATACACAGTAATCTGATCACGCATTTCACGGTAGAATGCATTAAGTTCAATAGCTGAACGCTTGCTCAATTTCTGCTTGAAGCCAATAGCATATTCAATAGTCGTTTCAGGCTTAAGATCAGGATTATTGATTACATCATTGATGTTCTCCAAAAACATATAATCCATAAGATTCAATCTATTTCCATTCAATGGTCGTTGTGTTAGAACGTCATAGTTTGCAAAAAATAAGGCATCTTCCGAAATTGGGAAAGAGAACGAAATACGTGGCATCACATTAACTTGAGGATCGTAATCCTTAAATGCGCCAGATGATAGTACGGTTTGACCTGGATTAACCAAGTATGGAGCTATACCCGTTCCTGTGCGCAAAGAAGAGCCATTTGCCAAAGCAGTTCCTTGAGCATTGTACCAATTATCACCATCGCGATAGCCTAAAACCGCGGTTGGACTATTAATGTCGTTAACATAAACAACGGCATTATCCGAGATATTGCTTGGATGCGTAACGGCTTCTCCTCCGGGGAAACTAGTTACTTCTCCAGCTTTTTTTGTTTCGTATAGCGAGTAAGGATCTTTCAACACTTTTTGATTCGCATCAAAACGATCAACCCTTACACCAACACGGAAAATCAAATCTTTGAAGGTGAATTCATCCTGAATGTATCCAGAAATGTATATTGGCTCAAATGGGGCAACTTTACGCGTAAATCGACCATTATCATCTTTCTCGGTGAAGAAATCCTCAAACGTTGGCTTTCCAGAAAGCCGCTTTCCAGTGTGATCAAAACCGAAATAATCCACCAAATAATTACCATTATTCAACAATTCGTCAGCACTAAACCAGCTTGTTTGAAAAAACGATGGGTCGAGTGCGTCAATATCAATCCAATCTGTTCCAGCTGCATCCAACCCGAGCGCTTGACGCATGTTGTAGTCGATAAAATACTGTCCAACTCCACCAAGCAATGGGTTATTTGCATCTACTGGAGTATATAGTTGATTGTAGGAAATTGTATCTGTATAGTTTCCGTTTTCATCAAAATGGATAATAGGATTTTCGGTATCCTGCTGTGCCAAATGGCTATTCGCGTACTGGCGGGTAATCTGCCAAAGACCATAAGGCGAGTATCCAATAAATGCATCATTCCTTTGCTCGTATTCAAAACCAAGAGAAATAGAGTGGTTTTTTATATCGAATGCTCCCGTTGCAGCCACACGAAACTGAGTTTGATCTAGTTGGCTATAGCTGTTGTATGCATAGCCCGTATTTCTCCATAAGCCATACACATTATCTGGGAAATCGCCATTTCGCAATGCCCCACGATCCTGAGCCAACTCAAACAGGTTCCTGTAGAATCCATCTGGGTTTGGATTTAAATCATAGAACTGCTGCGTATACGCGGATAAATCTGGATTTACATCTGAAGACTGGAATGTTACTAAGGTATCCCTGTCTGGTCCTTGAAGTAAACCGGGCAAACCAGTTGTTGGATCAACCCCGAATGCGTAGGTTTTCTCCCTTAATGTTTCGAATTTACCAACATAACCATAACGGAACAACTGATCCTCGTGACGTGAGTCTTGAGTCACACGATTGAATGTTTCATAATCAGCCTGAATACTATAATAGGCGTTTGAAATAATGGACGACTTCTTAGCATTTTCATCAGGAGTGGCATTATTAAAACGCTGGGTGAAACGACCAAATACCCTCCATGTTTTATTTATCTCTTCTCCATTGTTACTGTAATTGAACATGGAATTGGTATAATCAGGTATTTTCCTATCGTTGAAGTCAATAGAACCACCAACTTTCAACGTAATATTAGGGGTAGTGTACAAGTCAATGTTTCCAGAAGCTACAACTCCACGTGATGGCACATTTTTACGTTGCCTGGTAAACTCCAAATCGCTTTGACGCACAAACTCTGATGCCAAAAAACTTCCCCCAGTTGGGTTACGAATTATTGGATTTGCACGCAATTGAGCCAATTTATCCTCATTAACATAGTAGTAACCAATGGCAGATGGACGTGGGTCTTGCACATAATTAACCTCGCCAGAAAGAAAGAATCCAAGCAGTGGACGCTTTGCTTTCCCTTCAGGGTCTGATTTATCCTTAACACTCAAAAGAGGTCCAGAAAGATTGACACCTATCAAATGATACCCCTGTTGATCAAGTAAGTAATCATTTTTATCGTTGAGTTTTATACCCCCAGAACTCAGTAGTTCAATACCACCTGATATCTTACGTGCTGCACCTTTGGTTGTAATCGAGATAATACCACCAGTAGCATCACCATACTGTGCGGGCATACCACCTGTAAGTACCGAAACTTGATCAATCGCTCCTTGAGGCACAGTTGCAGATCCACGCACTTTAACACCATCTATATAGGTGTAGGTTGAACCTTCGCGAGTACCCCGCACACTTCCTACCGCTCCGTCATTGTCTTGAACCCCAGCAACCGTAGTTACAGCTGCGGTAGTTCCCCTACTGGGCATCTTAGATATGTCAGCACCCGAAAGGGTTGTTTTAGAACCACCATCCTTTTCGATAAGCGGAACTTCATATGCGATAATTTGAACTTCACCAAGGGCAATACCCGGAGTTAGTTTGAAGTCTACGAAGGTTATTTGACCCGCGCTTACTTTAACCCCAGTTTTTTCTTGAGCGCCAAAACCAACTACGGAAGCCTTAACAACATAGTCTGTTCCAGGTTTCATGGCCGCAATACGGTATTTGCCATCAAAGTCTGTGGAGGCTCCAGTCACTTGTTGACCAGCTTTTAGAACAACTATATTGGCAAATGGCACCGTTTCGCCCGTGGCTTGGTCGGTAATTGTACCAGACAATGTACCTGTACCAATTTGCGCATGGGATGAACCAATGAATCCAATGGAAATAATGGCGAGTAAGAGAAGTTTTCTAATCATATCAATACAGTTTCAAATGCTGCGAAAAAAGTGCGGCTAAAATAGAAAAGAACATAAGGGCAATATAGATTTGTTAAACAAATGTTAAAATGCGTTAATGAACTAAGCGTAAGGCCGTTGCATGATGGCATTGTAGACAAAAGCCTTTTTTAAGTCTAGTTCCTCTTGCAAAATATCACTGTAAAACACTTTCGGCTTGGTTTCATCTTTCACTTTTTTACTCCTTCGTTCCACTCTTGGCCGCTGCCCTTCTGCATATCGAGGAGCATCTGTGGTAAGAAAAGGAGAAGGCTTTGCAACAACCTGCTTTGCAACTACAACTTTCGGTTGAGGTGCCTTCTCTCCAAAGCGTTCTAAAATCATTTCCTCGAGCGATTTTGGAGCCTCATAGGTTTCATAACTCTTTTCTTCAGGCAAAGTTGGAGTAGATGAATCCCGCTGTGTCGCTTGCTCGGCATGTTTTTCTGCCTTTGCTTCCTGTGACTTTTTATAAAAATTGAACGCCAAATATGCCGCCCCTGCTATTAAATACAATATCTCTTCCATGTCGCTTTATGTTTATTAATCCAACCTGAATTTATTTTGCTCTATTGTTTCGACTCTTTTGCTTCCAACTTTTCGCTTTGTTTGCTTTGTCAACCTTTCGTTTATTCTCTTTCATTCGTTTCCGCGTTTCCTTATCCTGCGATTTCATATGTGCTTTCAATCCAGCTTCTTGCGCTTTGGCTTCTTCCTTTTTCAAAGCTGCTTGCTTTTTCTCTGTTTCAGCCTGGGCTTTAGAGGCAGAGCTTTGCGCCATTACTGGCATAGTTATTCCTACTGATAAAAAGACCGTTAGCGCTAGGCCAATTAAACTGCTCTTCATTGGTGATGCTGTTAACTTCATATTTCGTTCATTCTTGTATTCAAATTCACTTTGTAAAATGCAACCCACTTGCATTCAACTTAAAAATCTCCTCAAATTCAAATGGAGGAATTCCTCAATTTGAGGGTGACGAATATACCATCTATTCAAATAATGCCAAGCTACTTGGTTAATTCACATCGCATTCGTTACGGACATTGGCTTTTCTATCTTTACGGAATGAAAATTAACCTCTGGCTACCGCTATTGTTTGCTTTGATTTCATTGATTAGCATTTCTTGTGAGAACACCAATACTACCGGAGTTCCCTACGCTCCTGTAAATTTTCAGCTCATCGTTTCCAATCCCGATTTCTCTGCGCTTCAAGCTGTTGGCGGTCATGTTACTATTACTGGCGGTTCGAAAGGCATTATCATTTACAGGTATTCTCCAGATGAGTTTCGTGCTTACGATCGGCATTGCACCTATTTGCCCAATGAAGGTTGCAGAGTGACGGTGGACGATACCGACATTTTTGCCGTAGATGGCGAATGTTGCGATTCCAAGTTTCTTCTTGTAGATGGCGCTCCTGTTGATGGGTTGGCCGCAATTGGATTATTGCAATACAACACTTCTTTCAACGGCAATGTGCTTTGGATAACCAACTAACATGATTGTAGTTACTGGCGCTGCTGGATTCATTGGAAGTTGCTTGTTGGCAGGTTTGCACAATGCTGGTTATTCCAACCTTGTTGCCGTAGACGATTTTAGCCGCGAAGACAAGCTTCCAAATCTTGCTCAGAAAACATTATCCGCCAAAGTTCACCGAAACGATTTCATCTCTTGGCTCAAAGCAAATCATGCTTCCGTTAAAATGGTTTTCCATTTGGGAGCACGCACAGATACCACCGAATTCGATACCACAATATTCCAGCAACTCAATGTGGATTACTCCAAGAGTGTTTGGCAATGTTGCACTGAATTCGGCCTACCACTTGTTTATGCGTCTTCTGCCGCGACTTACGGTTTGGGTGAGTGGGGGTTTGAGGACAACCATTCCGTGATTAAAAACCTCATTCCCTTAAACCCTTACGGTGAATCTAAAAACACATTTGACCTTTGGGCTATTGAACAAACGAAGCAACCTATTTCCTGGGCGGGACTCAAGTTCTTCAATGTTTATGGACCAAATGAATATCACAAGGGTCGGATGGCATCTGTGGTCTTTCACGCCTTCGGTCAGATTCGGAAAACCGAGGCGATGAGACTTTTTCGCTCTCACAATCCTAATTTTAAGGATGGTGAACAGTTGCGCGATTTCATCTATGTGAAAGATGTAGTTGATATCTGCATCTTTCTTATGGAAAACCGAGCTAAAAATGGTATCTACAATGTGGGTACAGGAACTGCCCGCACCTTTATAGACCTAGTTCGCGCCACTTTTGCAGCAATGAACAGGGAAGAAACCATTGAATTCGCAGATACTCCTTTGGACATTAGAGATAAGTACCAATATTTCACCGAGGCGAATATGACCAAGTTGCGAGGCGTTGGGTACAATCGTCCTTTCACTTCCTTAGAACAAGGTGTGAATGATTATGTAACCAACTATCTTACTAGCGGCACTTATTTCTGAATGAAACCAAAGGCCAATTGCACCTTTTGTCTTTTTATCAGTATGTCAAAGAACGTGTAGCTTTCCTAGCCCCGGCCTAAAAAGGCGGAGTAATCCCTATAAAACCAGAAATTAGAAAGATATTACTTTTTGATAACGCGTTTCACCACCGTGGTGTTGCCCAAACTAACGCGTATCAAGTATAACCCACTGCGATACTTGGAAAAATCCAAACGTTGTGTGTTTAATCCAGGCTTGAAACTGCCCATGTCCATTCTTCTTCCAAGAGCATCCAATACCTCAAACGGAATACCTGTTTTAACCTGAAATTCAAAATCAAAAACAAGTTCGTCAACAACAGGATTCGGGTAAACCACAAACTCATCAGGTGTTTCGCCCGAACCATCGTCTGGCGTTTCACCACCCTCAATTCCTGTCTTGAATTGCGGTTGAGAATTTGATGGGTCAATAGCGGTGCGTTTCTTAGAATCGCTGTTTATATAAGAAAAAGACTGACCAGCAGCATTTCCTTTATCTATTAGTATCCAAACCATAATAAAAAGCGCCAAGCCAACTGGCTTCTTCCAATTCATTGAAAATCCTTGTTGGTTAAAGTCAAAGAGTGTTTTCATGGCTTCTGTTTTTATGGTGAAACAATATATAAAGTGAGTCAGGGTTGGGATTAGGCTGAATCACGGTGTGAAATTACGCACCGCATTTCAAGCCTGCAAACCAAATAGTTGCCATAATTATACAATCCAACGATTCATTTTTCGCTAATTTTTCACAAATTGCAATTGATTATCAAGTACTTAAATCAATTATTTCGACCGAATAAATTACAATCCTAAGGGTTTACAAACATTAGGGCATAAATTACAGTTCTAAGCCCTCTTTTTATATTCATAAAAAGTCCTTTTTGGATGTTAATGGTCTGCTTTTTTAGCTTATCTTACAAAGGTGAACATGGTGTTCTTTTCAGTCTAAAATTGCTTCCTATGCTTGGTTTCACTAGGCTTAATCAGCTCTTGAAGGTCTTCAAAATGGAGTAATAAGGCGGAAATAAATTACAGTTCTAAGCGCTGAAAATGGCACAAAATTTTACCCATAAATTACATGTCTAAGGCACATTCTGATAAACTTTTTCAACTCATCAAGGCTCTTTCAAAAGCTGAGAAAAGGTATTTCAAAGTCTATACTTCAAAACAAGGGATCGACTATGGTACATATCAACAATTGTTTGATGCCATGGACCGTCAGGAAGAGTATGACGAAGCACTGCTGTTGAAGCAAGTAAAAAAGAACATAACCCTTGTTCAGTCGATGTCCACTGCCAAAAGCCGCTTGTATGAACACCTACTGCGCGCGCTTGATTCCTATCATGCCAACAGTTCTATAGATGCACAGTTGAAGCGCACCTTGCACTGCGCGGAAATTCTTTACAAAAAAACCCTCTATTCTCAAAGTCACAAATTATTGGAAGGCGCCAAGAAATTGGCATATCAATATGAAAAGCACACTTCCCTGCTCGAGATTTTTATGTGGGAGAAATTGGTGATTGAGAAAGACAACTACGAGAGTGTTGGCGATGCCGAGTTGGAAGCTATGATGTTAGAAAACGCTCGTATCACCAAATTGATTGAGGTTTACAACGACTTCTGGGGCATAAAAAGTAGGTTGTTCCACATACTGAACAGAAAAGGGAAAGCCCGGACCGAAGAAGGTTTGCTGCATCTGAAATCTATTATTGACGATACGCTGCTCAATCGCAAACCTGAGCATCTTTTCTATGAGTCTGAATATTTATATAACCATATTTATAGTGCCTACTATTTTGGAGTTGGCGATTACGCTAACTCCTATATCTATTTGAAAAATAATGTGAGCCACATTGAGGCCAATCTCGACAAGTTTAGCGAGGAACCCAATGTCTATTTCTCGGTACTGACCAATGTGGTTTACATCGCCAGCCAATTACATAAATATGATGAGGTGTTTTCTTATCTAAAAAAACTGCGCGAATTGCCTGAAACCATGGACATTCGCAACAATGAGGATTTGGAGATAAAGCTGTTCTCATCTGCCAACAGCATCGAACTCACCATCTACTTTCTAACAGGAAACTTTAAAAAAGGCCTGGAGCTAATTCCACAAATTGAAGCTGGTTTGGTGCTTTACGACCACAAACTGAACAGCGTTAGAAAGGCCTTTTTCTTCTTCAATATCGCTATCATTTATTTTGGGGCAAAGCGCTATAACGAAGCCCTGAAGTGGGTAAATCGCTTGCTAAACGATATTGACATTAGCAAAAGTCTGGATATCTATTGTTT
>CAMDOM010000038.1 GCA_945903645.1 Chryseobacterium gleum | reverse complement strand
GATGGAACCTACTATTATGTCGCTACAGTAAATGAAATTCGATTGATGGGCATTGTTCCGCGAAGTCTTCATGGATTTTTACAACTGCTCCGAAAAAATATACCTCCTTCAAACTAGCCTATGTTCACTGGGATTATTGAGACGCTGGGTGTGGTTGAAAGATTGCAGCACGAAGGCGCAAACCTCCACATTACAATTTCGAGCATTCTTGGTTCGGAATTGAAAATAGACCAAAGTGTAGCGCATAATGGTGTTTGCCTCACTGTGGTGGAATTAGACGGAAACCGCCACACCGTTACTGCCATTGACGAAACTCTTCAAAAAACCGCGATTGGTGAATGGAAACACGGTGATGTGGTGAATTTAGAACGCTGCATGAGCGCCAATGGTCGATTTGACGGACATATTGTGCAAGGTCATGTTGACCAGTTGGGCAAAGTTGAGTCCATTGTATCCCAAGATGGTAGTTGGCTATTTCGCTTCTCACACGAAGATTTGGGCCACTTTACCGTAGAGAAAGGTTCAATCACGGTGAATGGAGTTAGCCTAACGGCATTTAACTCTACCAACTCAGGCTTCACCGTTGCCATTATCCCATACACCTACGAACATACTTGTTTCGGTAGGCTGATTGTTGGCGAGCAGGTGAACTTGGAGTTCGACATTATTGGCAAATACGTTGCTCGAATGCTAGAAAGACGCGGCTAAATTCAATTTGTACGAGAATGGTTCTCTTCAATTCATAAACGCCCATTTTCAGTAAACGATTGTCTTTGCGTTCTTTGCCGCGTCATCTTAAAAAAGCACTGTTCGTTATGCGCATTATCGCTGTGGTTTTCATCCTCTTCGCAAGTAATTGGGAAGTTTATTGTCAAAATTCAAAACTCACCTTAGAAGATATTTGGAAAAACGGCACCTACCGCCCCGAAGGTGTTTTTGGGCTACGTTCCATGCAGGATGGATTGCACTACACCGCAACTACGGATGCAGCAGATGGCAAGAATATCGTTAAATATCTCTATTCCACGGGTCAAGAAGTGAGTACCGTGATCAATGCTTCTGAGCTCCGTTTCGAGAATCAAGTAATCCAACTTCAAGAGTATAGCTTCAATACGGATGAAACGATGGTACTCATTGCCACGGATAAAAAACCGCTGTATAGACGTTCAAGTAGCTACTTATATTATGTGTTGAACCTCGCTGACCGAAAAATTCGACCCATTGCGCAGGGCCAACATGTGTATCACGCCACGCTTTCGCCATCTTCCGATAGAGTGGCTTATGTGAAAGACAATGATTTATGGATAGAGCATCTTACTACGGGCCAAACGGACCGCATCACTTCAGACGGCAAGTGGAATTCCATCATCAACGGAATGAGCGATTGGGTGTATGAGGAAGAATTTTCATTTACTCAAGCTTTCGAATGGTCACCCGATGGTAAATACCTCGCCTATTACCGATTTGATGAAACAGAAGTGAAAGAATTTAGCATGACGCGCTATGATGGCCAGCTTTATCCATCTCAAGAAACCTTCAAGTATCCCAAAGCTGGTGAGGCGAATTCTAAAGTGAGCATTCATATAGCCAACACTACCACTACTGCAAGCGTGAAAGTGGATGTTGGAGCAGAAACGGACCAATACATTCCGCGCATAAAATGGACAACCGATGCCAATGTGCTTTCGGTGCAGCGCCTCAATCGATTGCAAAACAAATGGGACTTGCTGCATGCTGATGCTACTACTGGAAGCACAAAAATCATCCTTACCGAGGAAAGCAAAACGTACATTGATATCAGCGACAACCTCATGTTTCTTCGGTCAGGAAAGGGATTCATCTATACCAGCGAAAAAGATGGATACAATCATATTTACCTCTGTGATATGCAAGGAAAAGCGTCTCGGCAGCTTACAAAGGGAAACTGGATTGTAACCCAACTATATGGCGTGAACGCCAACGACACCAAACTATTTTACCAAAGCACCGAAGAAGGTTCTACTCAAAGGCACGTTTATTCCATATCAATTGATGGAAAAACCAAAACCAAACTAACGCCAGAACAAGGCCACAATGCTGCCGACTTTAGTTCAGGAATGCGCTACTTTATCAACAAACAATCTACAGCGAATACAGTGCCAGTAACCACGTTGCACGATGACAAAGGCACCACAATTCGTGTATTGAAGGATAACCAACGTCTGCAAAAACGAATAGAATCTGTCAAGGCTGCAAAGCGAGAGTTTTTCACCATCACACCTACCCATGGTACACCGCTTAATGCTTGGATTATGAAGCCCGCCAACATGGACTCTACTAAAAAATATCCTGTGTTGCTTTATGTATATGGTGGTTCTGGTCGCACTTACGTAGAGGATAATTGGGGTGTTCCCAATATGTTGTGGCTGCAATACATGGTACAAGAGGGCTTCGTGGTAGTGGCTATGGATCCCAGAGGAACAGACAACCGTGGGCGCGATTTTAAGCATAGTATTTACATGGAATTGGGGAAACTGGAAACGGAAGACTGCATCGAAACCGCCAAGTATATCGCTACACTTTCTTTTGCAGATGATAAGCGCATTGGGATATTTGGATGGAGCTATGGTGGATATCTCAGCTCGCTGGCAATTACCAAAGGAGCCTATTATTTTAAGGCAGCAATTGCAGTTGCTCCTGTAACCAATTGGCGCTATTACGATAATATTTATACCGAGCGCTTTATGCGCACACCGCAAGAAAACCCAAATGGATATGACCTGAACAGTCCTGTAAACCATGTGGAAAAACTTCGCGGAAGCTACCTACTTGTTCATGGAAGTGGTGACGATAATGTCCATTTTCAAAACACTATGGCCATGGTTGATGCACTAGTTTCGGCAAATAAACAATTTGATTTTATGGCCTATCCAGATCTTGACCATGCCATTCAAAATGAACATTCGCGACTGCATCTGTTTACCAAAATGACGAACTTCTTGAAAAGCAATCTGTGATGAAATGCGCGATTCCTTGCGCAATATTTCGGTGTAACTACTAATTCAATTACTTTCAGCCGCTGATAATTAAAACGCACATGACCACACCGCACCAACCACAACTTATGGGACACCCAGCTGGGCTGTTCATCCTCTTTTTTACCGAAATGTGGGAACGCTTTAGCTACTACGGTATGCGGGCGTTATTGGTGCTTTTTCTTATAAGCGGGCTAGATGCAGGAGGTTGGGCTTGGGAGCGCGAAGAGGCGCTGAGTCTTTATGGCATTTATACAGGATTAGTGTATCTCACACCAATATTTGGCGGACTCTTGGCCGATAAGTTAATTGGCCATCGTTGGGCGGTTTTGCTAGGCGCATTGCTTATGACGTTGGGCCATGCCGCGATGGCGTTCGAAACTGAATTCTTCTTTTATATGGGTCTTGGACTCCTTATCTTAGGCAACGGAGCATTTAAACCAAATATCTCTTCTATTGTCGGTGGACTTTATCCTCAGGGAAGTGATAAAAAAGATTCGGCATACACCATTTTCTACATGGGAATCAATGCTGGAGCTTTCTTGGGAATTCTTCTTTGCGGCTACATTGGCGAGAAGGTTGGATGGAGCTATGGATTTGGATTGGCGGGTATTTTCATGTTTTTGGGCATGATGCAATTCTATTTTGCGCAAGGCATTTTTGGTGATATTGGCATGAAACCAATCAAAGGTCACGTTGCAAAAGTGGATCCCAAAGCAGAAGTTGTTTCTGCTCACGTGGAGCGCGACCGCCTTATGGTAATCGGTATTTTCTCCTTTTTCACCATTTTCTTTTGGATGGCATTCGAACAAGCTGGTGGTTCTATGACCATTTTCGCAAAAGACTACACCAATAGACTACTAGAAGGCTCTGCTGCCTCTGCATTTCGTTGGGCAAATACCTTACTGACCATTGCACCTCTGGCAATTGTTACCTACGTGTTGGCAATGCTGTTCAAACAGACATTCTCTAAGTATTCTATATCAAATCTATTTCTTGGATTTAGCTTCGTTATCATTTGGGCTGCCGCACTTTGGATGATTTCCATTGAGTTTAGAGCTGAAAGCAGCGAAGTGCCAGCCTCATGGTTCGGCATTCTCAATTCATTCTTCATTATTGCATTTGCTCCATTGTTTTCCAAAATGTGGGAAAGCAAATACAATCCATCTGCCTCCATAAAATTTGCCTTGGGTTTAATTTTACTAGGACTTGGATTCGGTGTGTTGGCTTATGGTGGCTTGGGTATAGCATCTGGAGCACAAACTGCTCAGGTAAGTATGGTTTGGCTCATTCTAGCCTACTTCCTTCATACTATGGGTGAGCTTTGCCTTTCTCCCGTTGGCCTTTCATACGTAAGCAAACTTGCACCAGTGCGCCTAGTAGGTTTGATGTTTGGAATTTGGTTCCTAGCCTCAGCTTTAGCCAACTATTTAGCTGGTTGGACAGGAAGCCTAATCGACAAAATTGCTGAGATGTATTCGCTTTCCACATTCTTTCTCATCTACACGTTTCTTCCTATTGGTGCTGGCTTAATTCTCATTCTTCTTTCTGGTTTTATAAAAAAGAAGATGCATGGCATCCATTAAGATTTTTGTATGTTGAAGAAGCAATGAAAAAGTCTATTTTTGCTACAGGCAGTTGTTTAATACATTGTGATTATTGAACTTTAATTAATTCGGACATGGCAGAGCTTAAACCCATCCAATTGGACTCCACCAAGGAAACTCCATCCGTTAACCTTGATGCCGCATCAGGTATTTTCAGAATAGAAGGGCGCTCATTTCCGCTTAACGCCAAGGGATTTTACCTTCCCGTGATAGAATGGTTAGACACCTATTCCACGCAGCCCAATGCAAAAACAGATTTCATCTTTCGATTAGAATATTTCAACACACCTTCTTCAAAATCCATCTCGGATATTATGAAGAAATTAAAAGCCTTGAAAGATTCAGGGTACCCCGTAACGGTGCAATGGTTTTACGAGGAAGATGATATAGATATACTTGACTTGGGTCATGTGTTTGCCCGCACGGTAGGCATGGATTTCATCTTCACAGAGTTTACCGATTAGAAACCTTCTTTCTTAAGAGCAAAAAAGCCACCCAATTAAGGTGGCTTTTTTGTTGATGACTACTCAAGAAAACATTAGTTCGAATGCGCTTTCACAATACGCTGAAACTCTTTGGAACCTTGACGTAGCGTTCGTTTTTGCGTAGTGAAATCCACTTCATACAGCCCGAATCGCTGACCATAACCTAAGTCCCATTCAAAGTTATCCATAAGCGACCAATAGTGAAATCCGCGCACGTTATAGCCATCCTTAATTGCCTTTGAAACAGCATAGAGGTATTTTTTAATGAACTCCCCGCGAATGGCATCTGTTGCATCGGCAACTCCGTTTTCGGTAATAATTATGGGTTTTCCCAACACCGAAATTTCCTGAATAGCGCGATACAACCCTTCTGGGTACATGGTGTATGCCATGTCGGTGGGTGTTTCGTCTGGATACATTCTGGTTTTGAGCGCCTCATCCAAATTCAACGAAAAATCCATGGCGTTGTGGCTATAATAGTTGAGGCCAACGAAATCGAGGGTATTCGGGGCATCTGGAATAGCCTCTTGTTCATCCACCAAAGTGGGGAAATGAAAGCGATAATTGCCATCGCGAAATGTGGTTATAAAAGAGCCATTGAACCCCTTATTAACAGTTCGAGCAATGAGTCGGTCAAACAAATCCCAATTATCCATAGGGTCTATTTGGTGCATGTTTTTCACAATTCCTATTTGCGTTTTGTCTCCATCCGGAAGCGATTTCAAATGCTTGTAAACCGCCACATGCGCTTTGAAAAGATTCTTTAGCACCACGGCAGCCAATTTTGGGTCCTTTTTTCCTGGAGGAAAATGCCCATCAAAATATGAGGCAATTACAAAAACCGCAGGTTCATTTATGGTACACCAATAGGTTACTCGCCCATTAAGTGCATTGAAAACCACTTCAGAGAACTCCACAAAATCCGTAATGTTTTCTTCTTTTTCAAATGAACCTTTTTTCTCAAACCACATCGGGTGGCTAAAATGATGCAGCGTAACCATAGGTGTGATTCCTGAGGCAATGAGGCTGTCGCACACATCCACATAATGCTGCAACGCCAAGGAATCAATTACACCTTCTTGCGGCATTATTTTATCCCACGACACAGAAAACCGGTAGCTAGAAACGCCCAAATCTTGCATCAACCGAATATCTTCGGGATAGCGATTCCAATGGTCGCAGGCTAGGCCAGCCTTTTCGTTGTTTAAAATGTGTGGCTTGCCATCAGGATAGTTACCTTTTTCCCACTCGGCCCAATTGTTAGATGTGTGATTGCCTTCTACTTGATGCGCGGCAGAGGCTACACCCCACACAAACCCTTTGGGAAATGCAATGTCATTGAGGTCAATATTTTCCCAATCCCATTTCACCACAGGTTCGGTGTAGTTGAGGTAAGCGGTTGGCACTATGTAGGCCAAGCATAGTATTCCAGCAACGATAAAAAGTGTTCTCATGATTCGAAATTCGTTCGACCAAATATAGCTCTACACCACTGACTTGTAGGGTCATTCGCTTAGTCCATTTTTTGGAAAATCGCGTACTATTGCGTTCTACAATAATCAACTCCATAATGAAAAATCTACGTAGCACCATCATAGCAGCATTTTTTACGCTTACGCCTCTACTCACTTTTGGACAAACAGGGCATTCGCTTCGCACCATAATGACTACCGACCCATTATTAAATGGAGATAGTCTGAGCATTTATTTTCATGTGCCCGAGAGTTATGATGCCAACATTCCGAGCAAGCTGATAATTGGATTTCATGGGCTAGGCAATCCAGAAAATAGCGTTCAAATCCGGCAATATATGACGCCACTTGGCGATAGCATTAATGCAGTGGTGATGTGTCCAAATCCTTATTTACAAGACCAACCACGCAGCGAAGGTGTGCTTTACGAAGCCTATGATTCTGTAATGACATGGTTTAACATCGATACGAATCAAGTTTATATCGTTGGATATTCGGCAGGAAGTGATGTGGCCGCTCAGTATGTTTTCAACGAACCCGCTCATATAATGAAGGGCTTGATTTGGCATTCACCTGGATTTTTCTTTAATCCGGATTTAAGCTCTCCAGAGGAAATTCCACCAGTGTGTTTGTGCACTGGAACGACAGATTTCACCTCAATAATTCAAACGAATTTGTTGAATAATAACCTTGGAAATAGCTCTATTCCTTATTTATACAATGTAATTCCGGGGGTAGACCATACCATGGAATATCCAACCTTCACTGAAGAAATGATGGAGTGCATTGCTTTTATAGATGCCCAATACAATGTGGGAATTACTGAAATGAATGAGCAGTCAGTTCGAGTATATCCCAACCCATTACAATCTGGAGATGCACTTCATTTTCAAGCTGAAAATGGCGTTTGCAACCTCACCATTGTAGATATGCTCGGAAAGCAACACTATTCCAAAACGCATACTATCACAAACGGAAAGGCTGAAATTCAGGGACTTTCGTCACAATTAACCTCAGGCGTTTATCTTTTGAAAATTGCTACCGAAAAAGGAGCAATATCCAAACGTTTTGTGATAGAATAATTTGACCGCTACAGTTTTTGACCTTTGAAATAAATGGTCATTGGTTGCGATTCGTGGCTCATTGTTTCTAGAACCAACGTGCTTTCGGAAATAGACCGCACAAGCATTTTACTGGGCTCTTTATCTCCTTCGTTTTGTGTAGTCAACACCTTTGAGTTTTCATCAAACGACCACTTTCCTTTGGTAGCAACTCCATTATCTACCGAAGTTAATGTGCCGCCTTCAAGAAACACGGTACCATCGTTTTCGAGTACATCTGTAGCAGAAAATTTTTGGTTTCCCAATTGAAATTCGCTGGTAATCCACTTTCTGCTGCATAGCGATTTCGTAGTAGAGGCTGACTGTGCAAATGCGCCCATCGCAATCACTAAAAAAAGAGAGAGACTAAGAATATGTTTCATGTTGGAATGGTATCGTACCTAAGGACGCAAAGATGAATGAAAGGCTGCTACAATCAAGAGCATTTGAAGAACAAATTACTAGTCAAAAACCGCTTTCTTAGTTCCATTATTCGTCATTTTGGCTTGGGTCTTCCCATCCTTTTTTAAATGAATAATGTTGGTTTGATCTTCAAATTGGGCCAATAGAACAGAGTTGGAGATTTCTAGTTTTTTGAACTTACCAATTACTCCCGATTCAAGGTAACACCATGTGGCATCGGCTTCGGTTTCCTTGCCTATAAACGTGAGTTTCACCGGCACACCATCCACTAGTATTGAAATGTGCTGGTTCACGTAGGCATTTACCAAAGCTTCTGCTCGTGGATGTTCTTTTGGAGTTGCCAAGTAGAGTGATGGGTGGTTTGTAAGTTGAATGGTGGCTTCCAAATCATCGGTAAACATCATCACGGCTACCTCCAATCGCCTCGTTTCCGATTTCAATTCCAACTGTGTGATAGACGCATGAAACGCGTGAGGTGCTGTTGGGGCTAACAGAAAAAAGCAGATTAAAAGTGTTTTAAGCATCGCTGGGACAAATTAGAATCTAGATTTTCCCAATTACAAACCACAACAATCGCATGGCGAAAACAAGCAGCAAAACTCCAATAACGCGATAGGCGATTGTAAGCACTTTAGGCTTAATAAAAGCCGCAATGCGATGGGCAAACACCACTTTGGTAACATCCGTGGTGAAGATTCCCAACAAAATTCCACCGCAATAGAGCAGTAAATCGGTGCCTGCGCCATATTTGGTTTGCCCCATGCCAATGAGGCCAATCCAAACTACAAACACGAATGGATTAACGAAATTTACGAGGAACCCCTTGGCGAAATAGGCGGAATAGTGCTGCGCTTGTATGGAGCCAATAGCGTCTTTTCCGGCATGTTCTTTTAGCAAATAGCGCAATCCAAGCGCCATAAGAATTCCGCTACCAGCTAGAGCTAACCAAAACTGATTGGATTCATTCTTAAAAAATGGAATTGCCCCGAAGGAACAAAGCGTTAGCACGATCACATCGCTAACTAAAATACCAGTAGCAACACTTAGACCTGCGCGCAAGCCACGCTGAAGCGCACTTTTGAGTAGCGTGAAAAACACCGGCCCAAGAAAAATAATCATGCCGAGCCCTACAACAAAGCCCTCTAGGAATGCCATGCTGCGAAAGTCGGGATTTTCAGTGTGACATTTGTATGCGAAACCAACCTAACAGGAGCAACGCATTAAAATTTCTTGCACTACGCTTTCGGGAAAATACTTTCTCGCAAAGACAAATAGTTTCTCCTCATCAATTATAAAGAAGATGGCCCGAGAAGTGAGGTATTGAATACTTATCGCTCTTTATTATATCGCCCATTTTTTTGTGAATTGGCCTGAAATAGAAGGCATAACCAAATTTGATACAATGCCCCTAAGTTGGCCTAAGTTTGTTGCATGTTCAAAGGGATGTTTTTGGTGAAACAGGTCTGTTTTTTTGTGCTTTTATTCGCCCAATTTGGGTGCAAAGCTCCATGGGATGCAACCGCCAATTCGGACAACCATCCGGTGGAAACTATCCTCTCAGAATACCTTCCGCAATTGGAAATGGCTCCAGACGACCCAGCACAGTTTGATAGTCAATCACCTTTTGGCATAAAACATCCCCCAAAACTGAGCGAACCGCTTTGGCTCATTCCATCAGTGCATTTGCCAGAAGGAGTTCATCCTCAGAAATCGAACAACAACGTCAGTATTTCCATTTTCAACCATAGGCTTTATGCTGCTTTTCGCACGGGGCCAACGCATTTTGCCAGTAAAAAAACGGGCATGTACATCATTTCCACATCCGATGGAAAAACTTGGCGCAAAGAGATGGAGTTCTTCTTGGGGCGCGATTTCCGCGAACCGATGCTTGTTCCCGTCAACGGAAAACTGCATTTCTACTGCTTCGCGGGTGGAACAAGCATGGCTGCCTTCGAGCCTTCGTATATCAGCCTCTACACCTCCGACAGCAACGGGCATTGGGAGGGTCCCACACGCGTGTTGGAAAACGGAGAAGTGCATTGGGAAATGAAACCCCGTAACGGTAAATTGTGGATGACCAGTTACACCGGTTCGCACTATCAGGTGCAGGGTGATGTGAAGGTGAACCTCTATCTGAAGCACGGAACAGATGGAATCAATTGGACCTCCCTTGGTGACAGTGGGCATGTCTATCAGGGCGGTGTGTCCGAAACGGCCTTCGAGTTCGACCGTTATGGTGATATCTGGGCCGTCACAAGGCTTGAGGATGGCGACAGCTCAGGGTTCGGTTCGCATGTGGTGAAGGCATGTGACATAAGCCCAGGCCAATGGGAATTCCCTAGGATGACCGATCCAAATTGCTACCAGTCTCCAAAGATGTTCCGCCATGGGGATGAACTCTATCTCATTGCCCGCTACCAGCTCGGACAGCGGCCATTCGGACGTGCGAAGCGCAGCCGCAGCATGGCATGGCAAAGGATTATCAACTGGGTCAGTTTCTCGCTCAGCCCTAAGACAACTGCGCTCTACAGGATAAATCAGGAAACTCGCACGGTAGAATGGGTAATGGATCTTCCAGGGGCGGGCGATACGGCATTTCCGTCCATCATCCGACTTGACCGCGACCGCTTTCTGATTGCGAATTACACCTCGCCCCCCAAGAGAAAATACCGCAGTTGGTTGCATGGTCAGTTCGGCAGGACAGGCATCTACCTGCTGGTCTTGACATTTCAATAGGATTCGACCGTTTCATCTTTCTTATAGGAATGACTAGACATCGGTAACATTCTATGTAGTGTCTCTGGATAATTTTGCCGCACCATGAAGTTCCTGCGAATATCAGTCCTCCTAATTTTCTTCTGCTCCTCAGTGACCGGGCAGATTACCTTGACTGGCAAGGTACTGCCAAAGCCATCCAAAATCTCGAACATGCTTTTCTATCTGCAGCGTTCCAAGAATACTAATACCGTGATTTATGAGGCAAAGATTGACGGGTCTGGCCGATTGAGCCGCGAACGACCAGTAGACGCCTATTGGCTGCACTATGAGTTGAACAATGGTGTGCGTGCCGAACTAAGCAAATTTGAGGAAATGGCAGTGTATGGTGTAACTTTTGAAGACCTGAATGACGGGACGGGAAATCATCTTATACGCTTGAAGGCCTTTAAGGCCCGGACCATGACGCTTGCAAAGAACAAATTTGGTAAATACGTTGGTCTTATGACAATCAATGGAAAGCCCGCAGAAATAAAGCGTATCTATATTGAAGCCAAAGAAGGCTTTCTCATGCCCACGGTCGTGCATGTAGACCTTTTTGGCATTGACCCTGTTACTGGCGAGAAAGTTTTCGAACGTCTCTTTCCATAGCCGTTACACCTTCTGCGTTTAATTTGGATTAGGACAAAGAAAGTTGCCAAGGACGAGAGTCTCTCTATTTTTGTTATTAAAGTTAACATAATATAATCCCAGCCCTCGTATTATTTTCTTTCTGTGACGTTAATGTTACGTTTCTGAGTAGTCTAAATGAGCCGCTAAATCTCCATTTACCTTTGACGAGCAGTAAAATGCAACTATTTGGAAATGAAAGGGAAACGAATACTTTACATTGTGGGATCGCTCAATCAGTGTCGTCAAATGCACGCCATTTCACAATGTCTCCCGTCCCACGACCATTACTTCACGCAACTTTTTCCCGATAGTCGCATTGGTCGTTTCGCCCGCGAGCTTGGAGCCTTCGAGAACACCATAATGGGCTATCGGAGGAAGGCCATGGCCGATGCCTATTTGAAGGAGCATGGACTTCAAGAGGATTTTCAGGCCGAGCGCTTCGGCAGCGGGTATGATCTGGTGGTGTGCTGTACAGACATGATTGTTCCTGACCGTCTCTTGGCCTGCAAGACCGTGTTCGTGCAAGAGGGCATGACTGACCCGATGACATCTTGGGCCAAAATGGTAAATAAACTCCGAATGCCAGGATTCATGGCCTTCGACACTTCGCTTAATGGCACCCGCAATCTGTGTGACGTCTATTGTGCGGGGTCAGAAGGGTATCGCGATCATTTTGCACGGTGGGGAACCGACCGTGGTCGGATATTCGTTACCGGTATCATCAATTACGATAACTGTATCGCCTATCGGAACAATGATTTCCCCCATCATGGCTACGTGATGGTGGCAACCTCAGACATCCGTGAGATGAAAGGTCTGGATGACCGTGAGGCTTTCATTCGGAGATGTACCGCCATAGCAGGTGGAAGAAGGCTTCTTTTCAAGTTCCATCCAAACGAAGACCATGTCAGAGCCACGGACGAAGTGAGGCGTTGGTCCCCAAGTGATGCCCTTATATACACCGAAGGCAACACCGAAGAAATGATTGCCAATAGCTGTGAGTTAATCACACAGCTCTCCACTGTTGTCTATGTCGGAATTGCACTCGGTATCCCTGTGCATTCCTACTTTGACCTGCAAGAGCTGTATTCCCGTGCCCCGTTGCAGAACGGTGGCTCTACGGCTCTCAAGATCTCCGGCATCTGCGAGGCATTTCTGGATTACAAGGGCGGCAAGCGGCAGTTTGCCTCTTGGTATCGACAGCACGAAAACGTGTCTGTTGCGGCATGAGCACTCTGACCATCATACAGGCTCGGTCTGGCAGTACCAGACTGCCCGGGAAGATCTTCCTCGATATTGCAGGAAAACCATTGCTAGTGCGCATGGTTGAAAGGGTGAAGGCGGCCCGCCTCATTGGCAAGGTGGTGGTCGCTACCACAGTGGACAGCGAGGATGATGCGGTTGAGAAGCTTTGTGAAAAGCATGGCATCTCCTGTTTCAGGGGTCACCCGACCGACCTGCTCGACAGACACTATAAATGCGCCTTGCTCTACCATGCGTCCACTGTGCTGAAGATTCCATCCGATTGCCCACTCATTTCCCCTGACATCATAGACCGTGTCATACACGCCTTCCATGAAAGTGGGGCAGATTATGCAAGTAACCTTCACCCTGCCACATATCCCGATGGCAATGATGTGGAGGTGATGCGCTTTACGGCTCTTGAAAGTGCTTGGAGAATGGCAATCAAAGACTTTGAACGCGAGCATACCACGCCCTACATCTGGGAGCGCCCGAACCGATACTCGCTGCTCAATTTGGAATGGGAGACTGGGCATGACCTTTCCATGTCTCATCGGTTCACCATAGATTACATGGACGATTATCTTTTTATCAACGCGGTGTTTGCAGAGCTGTTCAAGGAAGGCAGGCATTTCGGATTGAACGACATACTCAACTTGTTGGAGGCAAGGCCTGACATTATGCAACTGAACTCGGCATATGTCGGAGTCAACTGGTATCGCCATCATCTGACCGAGCTTACTACGATTGACGCATCACAAACCAGGACCATCTGAATGACAATAGAGGAGAATAAGGGGCTACAGGAATTAGCGTTGCGAGTGCGCGGGCATATTGTACGCATGTCAGGCAATGGCGGCTGTTTCATCGGAGCCTCGCTTTCGTGCGCGGACATCATGACCTATCTGTACAATGGATTTCTGAACATCGCGCCCGACAGGACTGAAGATTCGAATAGAGATTTCTTTTTTCTGAGCAAGGGTCACGATGTTCCCGCGCTCTACGGGGTTTTCGCTGAGATGGGCTACATCGAAAGAGCCAGATTGACCAATCACCTCAGTCCTGATGACAGCATTTACTGGCATCCGAACCGGAATGTCCCTGGAGTGGAGTTCCACAGCGGGTCTTTGGGCCACTTGCCAGCCGTGTCAATAGGCGTGGCGTTGGATGTGCGCCTACGCGGAGGCGACAACCGTGTGATGGTGCTTACCGGTGACGGTGAGTTGGACGAGGGTTCGGTCTGGGAAGCGTTGCTTGTTGCCAGTGCTTACAAGTTGAACAATTGGACTCTGGTAGTGGATCGTAATCACTTTCAGGCCAATGTGAAGACTGAAGAACTTATCCCGCTCGAACCGCTGGCCGCCAAATTTGAGGCCTTCGGCTGTTCCGTGAAACGCATCAATGGCCACGACTTCAACCAGCTTGATGAGACATTCAGGGCGTTGCCTTTTCATACTGAAAAACCTTCGGTCATTATCTGCGACACGATTCGTGGTCAAGGCCTCCCAAGCATCTCCGAGCGTGCCGATCGTTGGTTCTGCAACTTCAGCGATAACGAGGTAGACCAACTACTGGACGAATTGAATGGAAAAGACGGTGCCAACATCATATCTGAAACCATGACTGTGCGATAATGAGCTATGAGAAACTAATAGGCGAAATGGCCCTAGCTGACGAGCGGTTCATCGTGATGACAGCTGAAAATCGGGCACTTATCCGTAACCTCCCTGCAGTGTTGGGGCCAAGGTTCATCGACACAGGCATCACCGAACAGTGCATGATAGGTGCGGCTGCAGGTCTCGCTCTCAGAGGAAGAACCCCGATTGTCCACGCCCTCTCGGCCTTCCTTACGATGCGTGCCTTTGAATTCATCCGTACCGATGTGGGTCTAGGAAATCTTCCGGTAAAGCTGTCCAGCTTCGTGCCCGGTTTCTTAAGCGATGGCAACGGTCCGACCCATCAGGCGGTGGAGGATGTGGCCTTGATGCGTGGCATACCGAACATGCAGGTGTTCGCCCCGGCCGATGAGGACGATTTGTTGAAGGCCCTGCCGACCATTTGGAACTCGCCCCATGCCAGCTATGTGCGACTCAATACGCGAAAAACCGATTTCATCCACGCGAAAGACTTCGAAATTGGAAAGGCAGAAGTGGTCGCTGAAGGCACGGATGTCACCATTCTAGTTTATGGTCTGCTTTTCGAGCAGGCACTTCTTGCCAAAGCAGAGATGGAGAAACAAGGACTCAGTGTTGGTCTTGTCAATCTCAGAAGTCTCAAGCCAATAGACAGCGATGCGGTTCTATCGGCCGTGGGCCGCAGCAGATTCATCGTTACGGTCGAAGACCATTTCCGCATTGGAGGACTCTATTCCATACTGGCCGAACTTCTGCTTGAGTCCCAACAAACCGCTAAGGTCATTCCTATTTCGCTCAACGACCGCTGGTTCCGTCCCGCACTGCTACCTGCCGTTTTGGAACATGAAGGGTTTACAGGCAAAAAAATCGCACAACGCATCACCGAAAAAATGACACAACATGTTTGATATCGTCACCACACGGAAGGCCAATACCGTTGCTTTCAACATCGATTATCCGGATATCACGAACTCTGAAGCTCTGTATCAGCGTGCGTTGGGCATCATGCCTCCCGTGACCCAGACCCTTGCCAAAGGCCCTTCGCAGCACGTGAACGGTGTCGCACCCAAGTTTGCCGAGCGCGGCAAGAATGGTCATATCTGGGATGTGGACGGCAATGAATACATCGACTTCAATATGGGCATCGGCCCAGTGGTCCTGGGCTACTGCTATCCAAAGGTGGACGAGGCCATTAGCACGCAGCTTGCCAAGGGAATCACTTTCAGCCTCATGCACCGTCTGGAATATGAGGTGAGCCAGATGATCTGCGACATCGTCCCCAATGCCGAGATGGTGCGCATCAGCAAAAGCGGGGCAGACGTGTGTTCTGCGGCCATTCGAGTGGCACGGGCGTTCACCGGTCGTAGCAAGGTGCTGTGCTGCGGATACCATGGATGGCACGACTGGTATATTGCAACCACGGCTCGTGATTATGGCATTCCGGCCGAGGTGAAGGCCTTGACCGGCACATTCAAATACAATGACATCGAATCAGTGAAAGCCGCCTTGGATACCGATACCGCAGCCGTGATTTTGGAACCCTTCGTATTCGAGCAGGCGAAAGAGGGATTCTTACAAGAATTGCAGGAGATTTGCCGCGCAAATGGCACACTGCTGATATTCGATGAGATGTGGACCGGCTTCCGTGTGGCCCTTGGCGGTGCGCAGGAGTTCTTTGGCATAAAGCCCGACCTTGCGGTCTATAGCAAAGCAGTGGCTAATGGTATGCCCATCGCCTTCATCACAGGCCGCAAGGACGTGATGCGTTTGTTCGATCAGGCCGTATTCTTCTTCACCACATTCGGTGGCGAGGCACTGTCGTTGGCCGCCACAAAGGCCACGTTGGAAGAAATGCGAGAGAAGTCTGTGCAGAAGGTGCTTTGGGAGAAGGGCAAACAGCTCAAAGAAGGCTATGCAGCCATAGTGAACGAACTGGGCATGGCCGGGATTACTGGAATCATCGGTTATCCATGTCGCACCATGATTACATTCAATGAGAATGCTGGCGACCCATTAATCCTGAAGTCATTCTTTCAACAAGAGCTTATCAAGCGCGGCATTCTTTGGGGTGGTTTCCACAATGTGTGTTTTACACATACGCAAGCAGATATTGACCACACCTTGGCTGTCTATCGTGAGGTTCTTCCATTGCTGAAAGACGCTGTGGAGAAGGGCGATGCAGCATCACGTTTGCGCGGGCTTCCGTTGGAGCCTGTTTTCCGAAAAGTGAAATTCTGATGGACATGTTCTCCCTCAAGGGAAAAGTGGCGGTAGTCACGGGTGCCACAGGTCTGTTGGGTCGTGAGCATTGCACCGCCTTGGCAATGGCTGGGGCGCATGTGGTGGCGGCCGACATCTCGGTGGACATGTCATCGCTGCTGGGCGAGCATCTGGGCCTGAATGTGGATGTGACCTCCATCGCATCGTTGGAACAAGCGCGCGATGCCGCATTGGAACGCTTTGGCACCATAGACATACTAGTGAACAATGCCGCTATCAATGACATGTTCGAGAAGCCCGAACAGGCGGGAGAGCAGTCGCGCTTTGAATTCTTCCCGCTCGAAACGTGGAAAAAGAGCCTTGAGGTGAACGTCACAGGGGTGTTCCTTGCATCGCAGGTCTTTGGCACCGTGATGGCCCGGAAAGGCTCAGGCAGCATAATCAATATCGCATCGACATACGGTATGGTCGGCCCAGACCAGAGCATCTACCGCGATGAAGACGGCAATCAGAAGTTCTTCAAAAGCCCTTCCTACCCTACCTGTAAGGGAGCGGTGCTCAATTTCACACGCTACTTAGCCGCATATTGGGGTAAGGATGGAGTGCGTGTCAACAGCCTGTCACCAGGAGGGGTTGAAAATGGTCAGGATGCGTTTTTTATTAAGAACTATTCGGCCCGGACCGTTCTGGGACGGATGGCTCGACCGAGTGACTACAGAGGCGCGGTCGTGTTCCTTGCCAGCGATGCTTCGGCCTATATGAGCGGGGCCAATCTAGTGGTAGATGGTGGTTGGACGGCAATCTAAGGCAGCATGGACAAGTTGGATACTCCGATAGAGATACTGGAACGTGCGATGAAGGTCCGCATAGTGCTCACCGACTGCGATGGTGTCCTTACGGATAACGGTGTCTATTACTCCAGTGCCGGTGAAGAGTTAAAACGTTTCTCCATCCGTGATGGGATGGGCGTTGAGCGTTTGCGAAAGCAATGCGGCATCGACACTGCCATTATCACAGGTGAGGTGTCACCATCGGTTGTCAAAAGGGCGGAGAAGCTGAAGATAACCGAGCTTCATCTGGGCATAAAGGACAAACCCGCCATACTCCGTGACATCGCAGACCGCACAGGCATCGCATTGAGTGAAATGGCCTACATCGGAGACGATACAAATGATGTGGAGGCATTGGGCATGGTCGGTCTGGCATGCTGCCCTGCCGATGCGGTGCATTTTGCCAAGGAGGTGGCGCACTTCATTAGCACAGAACCGGGAGGTCATGGGGCCTTTAGGGATGTTGCAGAACTAATAATCAAATCAAAAGCAGAATCATGGCAGAAGTAAGAATTAGCGACAGGATTATCGGGGCCGGGCATCCGGTCTATGTTATTGCAGAGGTAGGTATTAACCACAATGGCGAATTGTACATTGCCAAACGGATGCTTGACGAAGCAAAACGCACGGGTGCCGACTGTGTGAAATTTCAAAAGCGCACACCCGAAATCTGCGTGCCGCGCGACCAGTGGGCAAGGCGCAGAGAAACCCCATGGGGAGAGATGAGCTACATTGAGTACAAGCAACGGATTGAATTCGGTGAGGCGGACTATGCCGATATTGACCGCCATTGCCGTCAATTGGGCCTTGACTGGACCGCATCTTGTTGGGACATCCCTTCTGTGGAATTCATTAATCGTTTCGACCCACCTTTCTACAAGATGGCAAGCGCTTCGCTCACCGACCTTGAACTTCTTGGGGCTGTGAAGCGCACAGGGAAGCCTGTGATGATAAGCACTGGCATGAGCACCATTGACGAGATTGATGCTGCTGTTGATTTCCTTGGCGAGGAAGGGCTGATGATTGCCCATAGTACTTCGGCCTATCCATGCGACCCTTCGGAGCTGAACCTGAGCATGATAGCCACATTGCGCGAGCGGTATCCAAAAGCTGTAATCGGATACTCAGGCCATGAAACCGGCCTCACCACTACTGTTGCCGCAGTAACATTGGGTGCGAATTTCGTAGAGCGGCATTTCACGCTCGACCGCGCCATGTGGGGCACAGACCATGCCGCCAGTGTGGAACCTGTGGGCATGGAGCGCCTCGTCCGCGACATCCGTACGGTGGAGAAAGGACTGGGCGATGGCATTAAGCGGGTGTATGACAGCGAATTGGAGCCGAGAAGGCGGCTCAGGGGAGTATGAAGGTCACTGAATTTGATGTGTTGTCGGGGGCTGCGCAAGGCGCTCGATTTCTTGATGCATCGGGATGACACACTGGCTATTCCTTTTCATTGCGTCCTGCTTGGAGGTCTGTTGGATTTACTGTGTCAAGTTTCTCAGTAAAGACAAACTGCTGAGCATTGACTGGATGCACTTCTTCGCTTCCCGCGAGAACATTCTGGCCCTTGCACCGCTGATTGGATACGTAGGTTTCGGCATTGGCAATGTGGTGTTCTTCGCCATGGCGATGCGGCATATCCCTGCCTCCACTGCATTTGCGGTATGGATGGGCATGGCGTTGGTGGGAACACGAGCATGTGACGCCATCTTCTTCGGTGAGGCCATCAATCTGTGGCAGGTGTTCTTCATGCTGCTTGTGGTGGTGGGGGCAATAGGGCTGAAGGCAAGCGCTCCTTAACATTTACCACACGTAAGGACGCGCATTGTGAAGTTGGGCTTAACTAAGGTTCACCATTTCATTAACTTTCTGAACCACAACATTCAAGGCATATTGAAATGATACGTTTGAGGGCGAATCGAACAGCACACTATGCTCAAGAACGCCTTGCTTGTCATTCTCAGCCTTTTGATGGGCCATGTTTCCCTATCAGGGACACCCCGCTCTGAGCAACTGAAGGTGCTCACTTGGAATGTCTTCCTCCGTCCGAGAGCAATTCTCTGGGGTGATCATCAGTCGGCCCGGGCCCGCGAGATGGTGACGCTGCTAAAAGACGAGGATTTTGATGTGGTGGTGTTGCAGGAGGCTTTCGATCAGCGCAGCATCCGCATACTTACAGAGGGACTTCGAGAGGACTACCCCTATATCATACTGCCACAACGGAGGAATCTGTTCCACACCAACAATGGTCTGTTGATATTCTCACGCGTGCCAATCGAAGAAACGGCCAATCTTTTCTTTGACCGTTGTGCGGGCAATGACTGCATGGCCGACAAAGGTGCGGTGCTAATACAGGTGAGCAAGGGCGAGCACACCTATCAGGTCATAGGCACCCATGCTCAGGCCGAAGAAGGAAAACAGTATGCCGACATCCGCAGCCATCAGTATGGTCAGATTCGCGATTCGCTAATCGTCAAACATGCACAGGCAGGCATCACCCAGATTGTGGTGGGCGATTTGAATACCGACCAGTCGCAGCATATTGACTATGGCATGATGCTCCGCGTGTTGGGAGCCGAGAACGGTGATGTCAGGTTGGCAAACGGTGATGGCCTTCCCTGTGATGGCATCTATACTTGGGGATGCTCGAACAATGATTTGGTGCCTCCCAAGCAAAAGGGCAACACCGCTTTACTCGACTATCTCTTGTGCCGTTCCAATGGCAACAAGCCCCGAATTGAACGATTGTTGCACGTATTCAAGCGGAAATGGAAAGATGGGCGTAGCGACCTTTCCGATCACTATGCCCTGAGCATGACGGTGGCCCCTGAGCAGTAAACATTGATTTTCAACACGCTCCTGACTTTGAGCTCGAATCCGTAGCGCGTAATATTTCTCCATAACTGACCATCGTTATTCCTGCAGTGGTTTCTGGTAATAGCTCGGGGAGTATATTCTTTCCGTAATTTTCAGACTTTTTTGCATTTGCACCCTACTTTGAGGCATGTTACGCGTTCTGTTCTTCCTGCTGATTGCATCCTCCGCCATATCGTAGCCGACCCTCATCGCCAATTACACTTCACCTCCACAACGAAAACACCGCTCTTGGTTGCACGGGCAGCTTGGTCGCACTGGAATTTATCTGCAAGTAATCGACTTTACGCCACATTCCCAATGAGTTAAACATGGGTTACCTTTGCGGCCCATGTTTCGAATTGCACTACTTCTTTTGCTCTCCACTGCTGCTGTTGGACAAACAACAATCAATGGGAAGAAATTGCCTACACCGCCTAAGAGTGAAAACATGCTGTTCTATTTGCAGCGCTCTAAAAACACCAATACGGTGGTGTATGAAGCCCATAAAGACAGCAAAGGCGTACTTTCAAGTGAAACTCCTGTGCATCCCTATTGGATTAACTATGAAGAAGAAGGCAACAAAAAAAGTGACCTCAGTGCATTTGAGCGCAAAGCTGTTTATGGCGTGGATGTAGAAGCCATAAAAGACCGCAAAGATGCGTATGTGATGAAGCTCAAAGCGTTCAACAAACGCAGCATTACTTTGATGAAAGACAAGCTTGGGCACTACGTTGGTCAAATAACTATCAATGGCCAAAAGGCTATTCTAAAGCGCATTTTTATTGAGGCCAAAGAAGGACTACTTACGCCAACAGTGCTTCATATTGATCTTTTTGGAATTAATCCAGTAAGTGGCGCAAGCGTTACCGAGCGAATTACTCCGTAATTCTGGTTAGGAAATTGGAATAAACATGTGCGTTGCCACCTTTGAAGTGTCTGGCAGCCCGTCTGTTAGTATCGAAAGGCTCCGATTCCCAACCCTATTGCCGTAATTCGCACCATGAGCCGCATGTCGCGCAAGCAGTTTATTCAACAAACAAGTATGGCGGCTATTGCGCTGCCTGCGCTATCTCTTTTTGGCTCAGCGAGCCTTTTGTCTGGCTGCACTCCCTCCTCAACACACGATGCTATGACTACAGATGAAGTTTATTGGAAGTCTATTCGCGACCAGTATTCCTTGGACGATTCGGTGATTAACCTGAACAATGGTGGCGTTAGTCCGCAGCCAAAAGTGGTGCAAGACGCCCACATTGCGCGCTACAGAAAAAGCAATTTAGCACCATCCTACTTTATGTGGCGGACAATAGATGAAGAACGCGAACCGTTGCGCAATCGCCTTGCTGCTATGGTGCATTGCTCGCCCGAGGAACTCGCCATAAACCGCAACACCACCGAAGGTTTGAACACCATCATATTTGGTTTGGATTTAAAGAAAGATGATGAAGTGGTGCTATCTACCTACGACTATCCTCACATGCTAAATGCGTGGAGGCAACGCGAGCTTCGTGATGGCATAAAACTAAATTATGTTCGTCTGGCACAACCCGAAGAAAATGCCGAGAAAATTGTAGCGCAATATCGCACAGCCATTACTGCGCGCACTAAAGTGGTCCACGTAACACATGTTATAAATTGGACTGGTCAGGTGGTGCCCGTAAAAGAAATAACCGCAATGGCACACGAATTGGGCTGCCAAGTAATTGTAGATGCGGCCCATTCATTTGCTCAATTTCCACTCGATATTGCCAGTATCAATTGCGACTATCTCGCCACCTCGCTCCACAAATGGCTGTGTGCTCCATTTGGTACGGGCATGCTTTTCATTAAGAAAGAGAGGATTGGAAACGTGTGGCCGCTGTTGTCTTCATACGAATCGATGAAAGACGATATTCGCAAGTTTGAAACCCTTGGCACGCGCTCCTTTGGTGCCGAAATGGCCATTCACGATGCGCTCGATTTTCACGAACAAATTGGCCAAGACCGCAAAACTGCTCGACTTCGTTATCTGAAAAAATACTGGACCGAAAAAGTAAATGACCTACCCAAAATTCGATTTTACACGTCAATGAAAGACCATTTTAGTGTAGGAATGGCTACAATTGGTATTGAAGGCTGGGATGCCGAAGAGATGCTAAGACATCTATTAACCACACGAAAATTGCACACCACACCTGTGCAACACGAAGCGGTTAATGGCGTGCGCATTAGCCCACACGTTTATACTTCTTTGGGCGAACTCGACTTGCTAGTGGCCGAATTAACCGCCATGGCAAAATGCTAAAGTTGCATGAACACTAAGCACATTCCTGTTGCACTAAATTCCGCTGTTGCTTGGCTTCAAGCGCATTGGGTTATCCATATTGCCCTATTAATTGGATATGCGCTGTTCATTTTGCTAGCACACCACGCCTTTGTGCAGCATTCCATTTGGGTAATGAACGCCCTAACTCTTCCAGTATACAACGCTGTGGTAGCGGGTATTTCGGGCATCGTTGCAGTGTTTTTCCTACTCCTAATGCGTTCATTTTTGGAAGCAAAAAGCCCCGAGCGGCCGCGCCAACTATTCTATTTGTTTGCAATTCTAGCACTACTTGTTGGGCATCATATTGTGCTCTTCGAAATGAACATTGAAGTGATTCATGCCATGCAATTTGCTGTGTTGGGCTTCTTGCTTTTCACCTTTACTCAAAGGTTTGGTGCTGCCATTGCAATGGGTATTCCCGTAATGATGCTGGATGAATGGTATCAATATCAGGTGTTGTATCCCGACTATGTGCAGTATTTCGATTTTAACGACATTCTAATGGATATACTGGGTTGCGCGCTGTTGCTCTGTGGAATGTGGATAGTTGGAGTGCAAACCAAACCAGCTCCACCCATTTACCGCAGACCCGAGATTATTTTGATTGCGGCACTTTCCGTTGCAACCGTTGCCGCGGTGTATAGCTGCACTATTGCATTCTTCCCCGAAAATGATTGCCCTAACACATGGCTCATCCTAAATAAACTACCCAATCCTATGCAGTTTTGGCAAACACATCCATATACGGGTCGTACCTACCACGCTATGCCACCAGCCGAAGGAATTGCGGTTGTTTTGGGTGGCGCACTTTTCTTTTTGGGGATGGGAAGAACGGAGAAAAGGAATTGAGGATTGGCGAATAGTACCATCCAAAAGTAGCATATTCACTCTAACAGGGACGCAGTCTGGCACTGGAAGGCGCTGTTCGGAAATGGATACTCGTTATTCGGGAGCAGGAAGATATTACTTGGGGACATGAAAAAAGGCTTAATTCAGAGAGTATTCAACGAACTGTGTCAATTCCTTGAACAAGCTTCTACCACCATATACTAACGCAAACCCTTCTCAATCGCCTCTAGAGTCCTTTCGATATGATTGGTGTTTACCATGCCCATGTGCCCTATGCGGAAATACGCATCCTTTATGGCGGGCAGCAGTCCACCAGCTATAACAACTCCATTTGCGGCTACCGCTGGTAGCAACTCGCTGCCGCGCACGCCCTGAGGATAATACGGTGCAGAAAGGGTATGTGCCATCACTTCTTTGCGAACTGGCATAAAACGTAATCCCAGTGCTGTCATGGCTTCACGAAACAATTTTGCCATGGCAATGTGACGATTAAATCGTGCTTCCATTCCCTCTTCTAGCATCAACTTCAAACTTGTTTCCAAGCCCATAATCAAGTTGATGGGTGGAGTGGCAAAGTAGGATGGTCTGCGTCCTTCATACGCTTGCATTATGGGCAACCACAAACACCAATCGCAGAAATAGTTACCCACGGGAATTTTGCGGTTGTTGAACGCAGCAACAGCTTTGGGCGATGCCATAAGTAAGGCCAATCCTGGTGGCACACCGATGGCTTTTTGCGAAGCGGTAACGGCCACATCAATGCCCCATTCTTCTTGGCGCATCGCCTCGCCAGCAATAGAACAAACGCCATCCAAAATGGTCAATACTCCGTGTTTTTGGGCCAATTCGGCCAACGGTTTGGGATTCACCAATACGCCAGTTGAGGTGTCTACATGGGTAAACGTCATCACTTTATAGCGATTGTAAGCCAATTCGCGCTCCACTTCATCCAAAGAAACTACATCGCCTATTGGCGCCTCAAGGATTGTAACATCGGCTCCATAGCGCTTCAAAACTTCGGCATATCGGTGGCCGAAATAACCCGTTACAAGCACCAAGGCTTTATCTCCAGGTTCAATAAGGTTGGCACCAGCCATGTCCATCGCCAACGTGCCCGAACCTGCCACTACAAACGGCTGACCCGAAGGACACATCCACACCTTTCGCATCATTTCGAGTACATTTCCAAACGCTGCAATAAATCCAGCATCCACGTGGCTACGCGTTGGCGCGGCAATGGCATCCAATACGGCAGGCTCAAATTCAATTGGGCCAGGAATCATCAAAAGTTTTCGGGTGCTCATACGAATCAACTAAGTTTTAGGTGGGCAAATTTACCCGTTAAGCTCGTCTTGCAATTTCTGGAAATATGCGGGCGCCAACGTAAGGCGCGAACCATACCACGAGAACATTTCGCCATCTACAAGCACAATTCTAGATGAGGGAAAGCGATGCTCCATGGCCTTCACGTGCTTGTCAGAAAATGGAAATGGCTCGCTCGAAAGCAGGATTACTTGGGGCGCAAGTTGCTCCAGAGTTTCTTCCAAAACTGTCGGATATCGTGGCTGCGCGATGCAATTCGAAAATCCGCAACGCCTTAGCATGTCGTGAATAAATGTATCGTGCCCGGCAGCCATAAGCGGTTCGTTCCAAATAATGTACACCACCGATTTGTGAACCGCAGGGCGCAACCCAGCAAACTCGCGGGTTATGGTGTGGCACAAATGCGCTCCAATTTCTTGTCTGTCGGTTAGTGCCGCAATGGAACCAATCATGCTTAAAGCCGAATTCAAATCATCTACATCGCTCACCCAAACTTGGAATTCAGCTGCTAAAGCCGCAACCTGTGCCGCATCATTCTCTTCTTTATTGGCAATAATTAAATCGGGGCGTAAAGCACGAACTCGTGCCAAGTTCACATCTTTTGTGCCGCCAATTCTGGTTTTAGATTGAAACCAAGCTTTGGGATGAATGCAAAATTTTGTGATTCCAACCACTTCGTTTTCCAAACCCAAGGCAAACAGCAATTCGGTTTGCGATGGGACCAATGAAATGATGCGTTGCGGAGGGCAATGCAACGTGATTTTTCTGCCCAACTGGTCTAAAAAATCTTGGTGCGCCATGCTGCGAATGTATCGAACGGTTTACACAACCATAACATACGACCTGCGGGGCATAGCAGTTAACTTTCGGGCTTCAAATTGCTCCTTATGAACAGAAGAAATTTGCTACGAAATGGATTGTTTGCCACGGCAGGAGCGACCATGCTTGGTCCATTATCTAGCATAAAAACAAGCGCTGCAAGCCCCGTTTTGAAAGGGAAACGCGCCAAAAACATCATTTTTTTGGTGAGCGATGGTATGAGCCAAGGCACCTTGACCATGGCCGATGAAATGTTGTTGCGTAGAGATGGTAGGCACAGCCATTGGATTCAATTGTATCGCGATAATCGCCTTGTGCGCTCTATGATGGATACCTCATCGGCTAGCTCGATTGTAACCGATTCGGCCGCTGGAGGTTCGGCTTGGGGTGGTGGCATGCGCATCAACAATGGTTCGCTCAATGTTGGACCGAATGGAGAGCGACCTGTGCCCATTCTTCAGAAATTTCAAAAAGTTGGAAAGGCTGTAGGTTGCATCACCACAGTGCCAATAACCCACGCCACACCCGCAAGTTTCTGCATTAACAATAACAGCCGCAAAGGCCAACCCGAAATTGCTGTTCAATATCTGCCTTTGAAATTTGATGTGATGCTTGGTGGTGGCACAGAACATTTTACTGCTGATGGCCGTGAGGATAAGCGCAACTTATTTCAGGAATTTACCGATGCGGGGTATGCGGTGGCGCGAACCAAATCGGAAATGGCCAGCGCATCAACCAATAAACCCTTATTGGGCATTTTTCATGAAGATGCCTTGCCGTATACGGTAGACCATTTGAACAGCGCAGTTCATAAGACCAACATTCCAACTTTAGCAGAAATGACAGCGGTTGCTATCGAAAGAATGAAGAAAAATCCGAATGGATTTGTGATGCAAGTGGAGGGCGGAAAAGTGGATTGGGCAGCGCATGGCAACGATGTGGCTGGACTTATTTTCGACCAAATAGCTTTTGACGATGCGGTAAAAGTAGCTATTGACTTTGCTGACCAAGACGGAGAAACTCTCGTTATTATCACCACCGACCATGGCAATGCCAACCCAGGTTTATTCTACGGAGCAGCAGCCAATGACAACTTCGACCGCTTGGCGAAATTTACTGGTAGCAACAAAGCGGTGTTCGACCAACTGAAGCAATCCACTTCAGCATCGCAATTGATTGAAATTATAAATGCTACACAGCTTTACACGTTAACCAATGAACAAGCTACATCGCTTATGGGCAAGATTAGCGTACTTACAGATGCAGAACTTAGCGATTCGTACAAACTTCCCTTTGCGGAATTAGCCATGATGCAACGGCCACATACTTCGGTGCATTTTGCCGACACCAATCACTCTTCTGATTATGTGGAACTAGCAGCTTTTGGCCCAGGAAGCGAACTGCTTAAGCCATTCACCATCAACACCGATTTGCACATTATGATGTTACAAGCCGCAGAAATGCCACAAGAGTATTTCTTCATCAAGTAAATCCTTTCATTGCAACAAAAAAGGGCTGCCTCAGCGAATGAGACAGCCCTTTTTTTACGCTCGGTTCAATGTGGATTACATCGGGAATTTGAAAAACTGACATACGATGCCGCCCATAATGGCCAAGGTGAGGATCCAATAACCCGCGTTGATGGCGATATATTTGAACCCTTTGCGCTCAAACAAAGCATTGGTGCCCATGATTGGCAAAACGAACATAAGGGCAGTCATTGCACCATGCAAAGCACCATGTCCAAAATGGCGGTGATTTGACCCGTAAGTCTCCATCAAGCTATTGAATAAAGCTGTGGCTTCCGCCATGGTAGGACTTTCTGGGCGCATGGCACCTTCCAACATGCCCATTACACCAAACTGGTGAATGACCATTGGCGCCATGGAAAAGGCCATGAGGAAACTAAGAAAAAGACTAACACCGAAGATGACCGCCATGCTGGATCCTTTCATAAAATCTTCGGTCAGACCAGCTGCCTTCATCCAAGCATTGCCGAAAACTTTGGGGTTGTACCATATGAAACCTGTGATGGTAGGAATGATAGCGGCTGCAAATAAAACAAGTAAATTATTCATAATGAGAGGTTTTATTCAGATAGTAAATGTATAAAGCCATACCGTAAAACACGCGTTTGTAAAATCTTTAGGATTTAGTTCAATTGATTCTCTAATCCGCCAAAGCTTTTATGATGTCATGTTTGGTTAGGATGCGGTAGTTGCCCGAAGTGTCTTTGTAAAGTACCGCAGACGTTTTCTTATCGAACCGCGATGTGATTTCTGAAATGGGCAAGGTGCCATCTACCACAGGAAAAGACTCTTGCATTATTGCGCGCACAGGGCTGTTTTTTATTTCAGGATTGGTAAAAAGCTCGCTGAACAATTTGCCCTCGGTAATAGAACCAACGGGTTCATCACCATCAAAAACGGGAAGTTGCGACACGTCATTATCTGTAATGATGCGCACCACATCATTTACTGTATCGTTTATATCCACTTTAAACAACGTTTTACTCGCGCCTTGAACCTCACGAACGCGAACTGCTCCCTTATCCAAAAATCCACGATCACGCATCCAGTCATCGTTAAAAATTTTACCCACATAGCGCGTACCGTGGTCGTGGAAAATAACTACCACCAAATCGGTAGGTTTCAGTTGGTCTTTCATTTGAATAAGACCTTGCACTGCGCAACCAGCACTATTTCCAACCAAAATACCCTCTTTTTTGGCCAACTCGCGGGTCATAAGCATGCCTTCGCGGTCGGTCACTTTCTCAAAATGGTCAATTACTCCGAAGTCAATACATTTTGGAATTATATCCTCACCAATGCCTTCGGTGAGATACGAGTAGATTTCCTCTTCGGCTATTTTCCCCGTTTCGTGGTAGGCTTTCAGCGTTGACCCATAGGTATCAACACCCCAAATTTTAATATTAGGATTTTGCTCTTTCAAGTATCTGGCCGTTCCACTTATGGTTCCTCCAGTACCAACACCTACAATCAAATGTGTGATTTTGCCTTCGGTTTGTTTCCAAATCTCAGGACCAGTTTGCTCATAGTGCGCAGTAACGTTGCTCAGATTATCATACTGATTGGGATAAAACGAGTTTGGAATCTCCTTATTCAATCTGCGCGCTACAGAATAATAAGAACGTGGGTCATCGGCCGAAACATTGGTTGGAGTAACCACCACTTCGGCACCCATGGCGCGAAGAATGTCCATTTTCTCTTTGCTTTGCTTATCGGGCATGGTGCAAATGAGGCGGTAACCTTTTACAATGGCGGCAAGGGCAAGACCCATTCCCGTGTTGCCCGAAGTGCCTTCTATTATAGTTCCACCTGGCTTGAGTCGTCCATCTTTCTCAGCATCTTCAATCATTTTCACCGCCATGCGATCTTTAATGGAATGACCCGGATTGAAGGTTTCCACCTTGGCAAGCACGGTGCAAGGCACACTCTTGGTTACCTTATTCAATCGTACCAAAGGCGTGTTGCCAATGGTTTCTAAAATGTTGTTATACCACATGGTTATTCCAGTTATTCGATGGGCGAAGGTGCGGCTTTTTGCCCAATGGGTGAAACATTGGAATGGTTCTTTTTAACCAAACAAACCGACCAACTTGTTAAGTTGTTTGCCGCGATTTTCATCACATCATTGCATAAAAAAAACTCCTTAGCCTTTACGCAAGACCAAGGAGTTTCTGCGAAAGGCAGTTCGATTACTGAGTTAGAAATTTATAAAGTTCGTCTTTCAAATACACCCGCTTAGTGCGCAACAAATCCAATGTTTCGTCAGCGGTAACCACAGCGCCAGTTTCAATGCTGTGCACTTCATTATTGATATCGTGGTACTCTGTAAACAGTTTCTTGAAGTGGTTGTCTGATATTTTTAATGCATGAATCTTCTCGCTCAATTCTGGGAACTCGTGGTGCAAATCGTGTTTTTCCATGGTTTGGGTTTTTATGTTCGGCAAAAGAAGAGCGGTTTCTCTAACAGAAAGATGATTTCAACTAGGAAACAAAGTGACTTTGGTCAGGGAGTAGTTCGCATTTATGGACTTACCACAATTGTCCTTGTATCCATTTGTTGGGCGTCAATGTAGGTTAGCGTATACGTTCCCGCGCCCAACGATTTCAGGCTAAACACCATTCTATTTTGAATCATATTTCCCTTCCAAGTTTGTATGGTTTTTCCATCAATAGAATGCAGTTGAAGCAGCGCATCTTGCGAGGGTAGATGTCCGTTTCTAAACTCCACTTTAATTTCGTCTTTAGCAGGATTGGGATATACCAAATAGAGGCGCTCCCGATTAACGAAGCCTGCATTGCTCAAGCCCAACGGATTGCTTGAGTGATATATTCGAACACATCCCATTGTTTGCCCCAATTCGTCCATGGCGCAAAGCATAACCGAGTCTTTCCCAAAAAACTCCATAGTGCCGTAGCTATCCGAAAAGTTGCCATTGTTCACACCGTTGCCTCCACCGTTCCAAAGCGAATCGATTGTGCCATACGAATAGCCGAGCAAATCCATAACTGAATCGAGTGAATGATTGAGGTAGCCTTCATCTTCAGAGGTCAATCCACTAGCGCTCAATTCTGGTAAACCTGCATTGGTACCATCGTCTACCATAGAACTGTGGCTATCGCCTGAAATGACTATGACATCCTTGATATTGTTGTCTTTAATAAAGTTGAGCAATGTTTCTTGATCTGCTGGATACGCATTCCAGAAATAGGACAAACTAGACGCATAGTCCACAAAACTTGGGTTAAGCACCTGAAGTTGGGTAGCTACTTCCCTAAACTGTTTAAACCGTTTATTAAACATCACACTGCTGCCAATTACTTTCCAGTCGGCAGTAGAATTTTGCAATCCTTGTAGCAACCATTCTCGCTGCGGGGCCGACATTAGGGAATGGTCGGGGCCAGGTTCGAATGTATACGTATTGGTTTCGGGATGATAGATGTACGGCTCATTTTGAGGACTCGCGGCATTGCGCAAATCCAGCATGAAGTATTCCACATTCCCAAGCTTGAAGGAATGATAAAACCCAACCGTGGTGTCGACCGCTTCATAGCCCGGAAAATGGTCGAAATATCCATTTATGGCTCCTGGTATTACTTCTGGATTAAAGGAGATGGTTTGCAAATCGTAGAAAAAAGAATCGGGCCCAAGCTCAACAATTTCAGTTCTAGGATACGTAGCTCCTTGGTTGCCATTGTGGCAATACGCATCATCTTCCACAAAATCTATGGCAGTGTGAGGAAGCACATAGCGACTCATGTTAAGGTCATCGTACCGAAATTGAAATGCATCGGCAATTTTATTTGGGAATAAATTGTAATCCCAACCATAGGTGCTTGGTGCATAACGCCAATCGCCCAAATGCAAAAACAGCATCGCATTGAAATCCTTTATGTGACCAAACAATGGGAAATTGGTGAAATAGTTGCACGAACCCACTACAATTTTATAGTGCCCCAATGCACCTTCCTCAGGAAATGAGACAAATGAATAGACCGAATCCTGCGCTTGGCCGTTGATAAGATAGCGGTAGTAATAGGTCTTGAAAGGCTCCAAACCTTCCACATTGGTAATTACAGTGCGAAACCGACTTACTCTTGTGCTGTCGGAAACCACGAAAGAAGTACCAAAATTGGCCAAGGTATCTAACTCAATATCAAACGGAGTGGCAACATTTGTTCGGATATAAATACGAGCCGAATTGGAGGTTACTCCGCCCACTACTGGGCCCGAAGAGATAGTTTGAGCCAATAGCGGAAACCAGCAACTGGCTAGCAATAAAGTGAAGATGAGTTTCATGGAAATAGATATTGTACAAACCTAAGCGCAATACTAGAAAAATCATCAGATTGCGTTAGAAATATAACTCATAGTGGCTCTAGTTATAGGAAATTGCCAGGCACGCTGAAGTCTGTTTGTTGTTTAAAGCCTAATTGAAGCTACCTTTGCAGCCAATGATGCAGTTGCATCGGCATGACAGGAAGCGCTTAATTGCCTTTTCACGGCATGCGACCCTTTCATCAACGCAGCACAGGGTCTGCGCCTAAAAACAATACAATGACTTTTGAAAAATTGAATCTAATCGAGCCGCTTTTGCAGGCGCTCAAACAGGAAGGGTATACCCATCCTACACCAATCCAACAGCAAGCTATTCCTCTAGTTTTGGAAGGAAGAGATTTGCTAGGATGTGCACAAACGGGTACTGGAAAAACAGCAGCGTTCACGCTACCAATGCTCCAAATTCTTTCCCAAAAAACAATAGATGGTGGCGGAAAACGAAAAATTCGCGCCCTTATTATTACTCCAACGCGCGAGTTGGCCATTCAAATACAGGAAAGTGTAGTTGCCTATGGCCGAAACACCACTTTGCGCAGCACTGTGATATTTGGTGGTGTTTCTCAAAAAGCACAGACCGACACGCTGAACAGAGGCGTTGATATTTTGGTAGCCACGCCAGGTCGTTTGCTCGATTTGATGGACCAAAAATTTATCAGCCTTCGGGATTTGGAATTTTTTGTACTTGACGAGGCCGACCGTATGTTGGATATGGGTTTTGTGCATGATGTGAAACGCATCATATCGGTAATTCCAGCCAAGCGGCAGTCGTTATTTTTCTCGGCAACCATGCCTCCAGTGATTAGCAAATTGGCCGATACCATTCTTCACAATCCAGCCAAAGTTGAGGTAACTCCAGTTTCGAGCACAGCCGATACGGTTATTCAATCCCTTTATTTTGTGGATAAGGACAACAAACGCAAGCTGCTTCAAATGCTTTTGGAAGATAAATCCATTACATCAGCACTTGTGTTTTCGCGCACTAAACATGGTGCCGACCGTGTGGCTAAGGAACTCACCAAAGCTGGCATTCTTACAGAAGCAATTCATGGCAATAAGGCTCAAAATGCACGTCAGCGAGCGCTCACTAATTTTAAGGATGGCAAAACTCGCGTGTTGGTAGCTACCGATATTGCCGCGCGTGGTATTGATGTAGATAGTCTTTCGCATGTGTTCAATTACGACTTGCCCAATGTGGCCGAAACCTACGTGCATCGCATTGGGCGAACAGGCCGCGCGGGTGCGAGCGGTATCGCCATTTCGTTTTGCATGTTTGACGAGAAGCCTTACTTGAAAGATATCCAAAAATTAATTGGCAGAGATATTCCAGTAATTGCCGGACATCCATTTCCAATGGAGCAAACAGAACCTTCGGACGAATTGGTGCAAAAACAGCGTCCTCCTCGTTCGCAAAATCATCAAAGCCAAGGCCAACCGAAAAGCAACAATCGTCCTACACAAAAAAAATGGGGTGGTAAGCAAAAAGCAAGCAAGGTTCGCTAAGTTATCCGGCCATACTTTGGCATAAGCATCCCATTATCTTTGCTTCCATGCTAAATTACTGTTGGGTATTGTTTCTTCTTATGATTCCTGTCTTGGCGGTGGGTCAAAAAGCAGATAAGGCCCACCAATTAGGGCTCGAAGGCATCGCTTTGGTAGACAAAGGGCTGTATTCTGACGGCATTAAACTGCTGGCAAAAGCGCGCAACTTAAATCCTGCCGAATTCGATTATCCATTCGAAATCGGCAGGGCTTACATGCTTGCTAGAAAATCTGTGAAAGCGGAGAAATTTCTCTTTCCGTTGCAATATCACAAAGCTGTTACTCCCGAATTTTATGTACTGCTTGGCGCCTGCTACGATAGCATCAATAAGCCAAAAAGAGAAGAGGATACGTATCGCTACGGCATAGAAAAGTTTCCGAATGCCGGACTGCTTTACTTTCAATTGGCGGGATATTACATTAGTCGAGATAGCATTGCAGAAGGGCTTTCGGTGTGCGAATTAGGTTTGGAACGCGACCCGAGTTTTGCTGACAACTACTTTCTTGCCTCACGAATTATGGACGTGAAAGGTGATGCATTATGGGCGTGGTGGTATGGCGAAGTTTTTCTCAATTTATCCAGCAATGCAATTATGAAACGTGGCTTGGCCTCGCAAGTAGCAGCTAATGCGCTTGAAGTGTGCTCAAAGGATTGGCAGCCAGATGCCGACCAACTTTCGCAAGCTGTAGCCATGTCGGTCAAAGTGTGCGAAAATCAGAGCGATACCGCGCTTTTGGCGCGGCAAATTATAATTCGACAGTGCTTTGCGAAAAATTACTCTGGTCAAGATGCATTTACAATCATGCTCCGCGAAATGGAGCGGAAAAATATGCTTTCACTTTATGTAGCAACATTGTTTTCTGAAGTGGACAAAAAAGGATTTCTAACCTTTGCTTCTGAAAATGGGCCTGCTTTAGAACGATTTACCCAGTGGTTTTATTGGAATAGCCTCAAAATCACTTCTCCATTTACCCGAAACTCCATCTCAATTCCATGAAAGAACGCCTACTCTCCGCCTTTGATGCTATGGAAACTGAACGCACGCAATTGCTAAAGCAATTGAATCAGCTAACCGAAGCTCAGCTAACCACAAAGCCTTCACCTGAAGAGTGGTCGGTAACGGAAGTAATGGCGCATTTGATAAAAGCTGAAACAGGAACTCTGCTTTATCTCCGAAAGAAA
>CAMDOM010000037.1 GCA_945903645.1 Chryseobacterium gleum | reverse complement strand
GTATCTACGATTCGGGTGTTTTTATTGAGGAAAACAGTCTTATCAGTAATGCGGTTCAGATTGCTGCAAGCACAGCTTCGGTCGATTCTACAGCTTACGAAGGGTGCTCCTCAGCCACAGTAACTTTCACCTTGGGTAGCGCTGTAAGTACACCAACTGTAATTAACTACAATGTGCTTGGAACAGCATCAAATGGAACTGACTTTACCCAGATTCCAGCAAGTGTTACCATACCGGCAAATCAGCTTACCACGAGCTTTCAAATCACGCCAATTCAAGATGGTGTTCAAGAAGGAATTGAAACCATAATTATTGATGTGCAAACCAGCGTGTGCGCAACTGATGCCATAATAGTGTATCTCAACGATCTTGTTCCGCTGACCGTTCAAGCGTTAGGCGACACGGCATTTTGCCCAGGAGGTACTGCCATGCTCTGGGCCGAGTCGCAGGGTGGAGGAGGTGGTGTAAGTTATACTTGGAGCACAGGCGCTGCTACCGACACGATTTACGTGAGTCCCGCAGTTTCTTCCAATTACACGGTTAGCGCTACGGATTATTGCTCTTCTGCAAATCCAACTTCCAATAGCGTCACAGTAACAATCGATGCCGTTCCTGTTGCCAATGCTGGGCCAAATCAGGTGTATTGTACTGGCGATGCGGTGACACTTTCTACTGTTGGAGCCGATTCATACGTGTGGTATCAATTGCCAGCAATGACACAAGTCAGCACAGAACCTACGGTTGTGCTTAATCCATCAGGAAACATTGATTACATGTTGGTGGCATGGATTGGCTCGTGCAGTGATACTGACCAAGTTTCAATAACAGAATTGCCTGCTGACCCGATAGATGCGATTGGCGATATTGCGGTTTGTCAAGGCATTGGAGTGCAATTAAATGTGGTTGGAGCTACAGCAGGTTCCACGTATTCGTGGAGTCCTAGTTTGGGTTTGTCCAATGCTGGAATTGTAAATCCACTCGCTATACCATTCGCTTTTACGTGGTTTGCGGTAACGGTTACGAGTCCGAATGGCTGCATTGGAGTTGATTCCGCTCTAGTTACGATTTACAATTTGCCGGTTCCTTCATTTACTATGGCAGACGTTTGCCTCAATGAAGCATCGGTGTTTACCAATACTTCTACTGTTGCTGGAAGCGTTATATCCTCAACTTCTTGGAATTTTGGTGATGCTTCTGCAACTGTTGCAACTCCCACAGCGAATAATACCTACGCTGCAGATGGGAGTTATGATGTGGTTCTTACCGTTACCTCAACGCAAGGTTGTGTAGATAGTATTTCGCAAACAACAATAGTACATCCGCTGCCAATTGCAGATTTTGCAGCTCAAAGTGATTGTGCGGACCAAATGATTGCTTTCAATGAGAATGCATCTGTTTCGTCTGGAGCAATCGCATCGTGGAATTGGGATTTTGGGAACACTCAAACTTCGATACTTCAAATTCCTGTTGACATTTCATATCCTGTTTCTGCCACCTACAACGTTCAATTGGAAGTGGCCACAGGATTTGGATGCTTACACGATACAACTATATCAATCGATATTTATCCCAACCCAACTGCGGCCTTTACAGTACAGTATGCGTGTTTGCTATTAGACAACGCATTTACAGATGCTTCCGTTTCTGCTGGCACGTATCCAATTGTAGCTTATGATTGGACTTTTGAAAATGGTCAAACATCTTCGTTACAAAATCCTACAACCACATTTGCAGCCGCTGGTCAATACTTTGCTACTTTACTTGTTACCGATAGTTTAGGCTGCCAAGACCAAGTCACTTTGAACACTGTTGTTGTTCATCCCTTGCCTGTGGTAGATTTTTCGGCTCCAATTTCATGTTTGGGCGATGCTACTGTTTTTACAAATACATCTACCATTCTTTCAGGATTGGTGACCGGTTATGCATGGAATTTTGGTGATAGCAATAGCTCCAATCTTGCAGCGCCTTTTAATACCTACGCAAACGATTCTACATATGCGGTTCAATTGATTGCCACTTCTGATCAAGGATGTATTGATAGTACCATTCAGAATATTTCGGTCGGTCCAATTCCAGTTGCAGATTTTCAGTTTAGCGATGAATGTTTAGACAAATTGATTGTATTTGCTGATAATTCCAACGTGGCATCAGGTTCAATAATTGGTTGGGGTTGGGATTTTGGAAATTCGACTACTTCCACGTTTCAAAATCCTGCCGCGCAACAATATCTGACCGATGGAATATTTCCAGTGCAATTGGTGGTTGTTTCCGATTTGGGATGCACGCACGATACCACCATGAACATTGAAATTTATCCAATGCCCATTGTTTTATTTAGTTGGGATAGTGTTTGTTTTGGAATTCCAAATCAGTTCACCGATTTTTCGATAGCAAATGGTGCCTATCCAATAGATACTTACGCTTGGCAATTTAGCGATGGGCAAACTTCGACTATTGCCAGCCCGCAGATTACATTTCCATCTGCTGATCAATACTCAGCCACGCTCAACGTGACTACAACCATGGGTTGTTTATCTTCTGCAACCAACGGAAATGCTGCTGTATATCCAATTCCGGTGGCTCAATTTAGCAATACAATAAATAACTGTCTGAACGATAGCACCTATTTCCAGGACTTTTCTACAGTGCAAAACTTATTGAATGACACGGTTGTTTCTCAAGCTTGGGATTTTGCGGATGGTACATTTTCAAGTCAAGAAAATCCAGTTCACCTGTATGGTTCGGATGGATTTTTTCCAGTACAACTGAGCGTTATTACCGATAAAGGTTGTGCAGGTACATTGATTCAGAATGTGGAAATATTTCCGCTTCCAACAGTAGCATTTACCTCTGATGTGCAAGAAGGATGTCAGCCGTTGGAGGTTCAGTTTATTGACCAAACCGTTATCGCTCCGCCATATTCGCTAGCGCAATGGCAGTGGAATTTTGACCTAGGAACGGATAGCGCTACCGCACAGTTTCCAGCATACACGTTTTATGACGAAAACATCACACCGCTAGATTCTGGACTTTACGACATTTCTTTGCAGGTAACCTCCGGAAATGGTTGCGTAGCATCATTCACATCTAACAATTTTGTTCTTACGCATCCTAAACCAACTGCATTTTTTGATGCAAATCCCAATTTGGTGGATATGAATAATCCACGAATTCAGTTTACAGATTTATCGAGCATCAATGTGAATTATTGGGATTGGGATTTTGGAGATGGAAATTCAACTAACATCACAAGCCCACAGCATATTTATGGAGATACGGGAACATACCCTGTGGTCTTGTTGGTTTCAACGCCATTTGGATGTTTAGATACGGCAGTTTACGAGGTTGTGGTGAAACCCACATTCACCTTTTATATCCCGAATACGTTTACTCCAAACAGTGAGGGAAATAATGAGATGTTTTATGGTCAAGGCACTGGAATAAGTGCATATAGTATGATTATTTTTGACCGTTGGGGCGAAATGATTTTTGAATCGAATGATATAGATTATCAATGGGATGGAACCATGGATGGGCATCAGTTGCAACAGGGTGTTTATGTTTACGTTTTTGCCGTGACGGATTGGGATGGAGAAATTCATCATTTCAACGGTCACGTTAATCTCATGCGATAAGAGCAGTGAAAAAACTGTTTCCAGGAATTTTATTGGTTTTTTTATTGGCAATTGCACCTGCTGTTGTATTTGCACAGTATCAAGTTAACGGTAGCGCAAACCGAACTTCCTGCAATTGTTTCGCAGTTACTCCTGATGCTGGTGGGCAAAGTGGGTCGGTTTGGAATGTGAACCAGATAAATCTAAACAGTCCGTTCACGTTTACGTTCGATGTTTTTCTAGGCTGTAATGATGGTGGAGCGGATGGTATGGCGTTCGTTCTGCAGCCACTTAGTGTAAACGCTGGCAGTTCTGGAGGCGGGCTTGGATACCAGAACATTGCTCCAAGCTTGGCTATTGAGATGGATACGTATCAAAACAATACGGACCCGTCTTATGATCACATGGCGTTGCAGGTAAACGGTGTGGTGACCCATGGAACAGGAAGTACTCTTGCTGGTCCAATTCAAACAAGTGCCACATCTAGCAATGTGGAAGATTGTGCGTGGCATTCACTTCAAGTTTCTTGGAACCCAACAACTCAAACATTTTCTGTATCGTTTGATGGGGTTGTTCGAATGACGTACTCGGGGAATATACTCGCAGCTTTTGGCGGTACACCTCAGGCTTATTGGGGCTTTACTGCTGCAACGGGTGGTGCGAGCAATCAGCACCAGTTTTGCAATACGCTGAATCCTTCGTTCAACATTTTGTCAGCAACACAATGTGCTGGAACTCCAATCATTTTTAATAGTAGCTCGGTTGTAAGCACTGGTCAGATTACAGGTTTCGCTTGGGATTTTGGTGATGGCGTAACGGCAACTGGAACCAATCCTACCCATACCTATACTTCTGCTGGCAACTACACTGCTACACTGACTATAACCTCTGAGGGATGCGTAGAAGTGTTTTCCACTCCAGTTACAATCAACCCAAAGCCAACTGCTGATGCTGGTGTTGATGTTCCAATCTGTTTGGGTGATGTGGTAATTATGACGCCCAACAATATAAACCCTTCGTTGGCTTATAGTTGGTTTCCTAGCAACGGTGTCAGCAATCCAAATATACCAGATCCAGTTATAACTACTCCAAACACGGCATCCTATATTATGACCGTGACTGATGCCAACGGGTGTCAAGCATCTGATGATGTAACTATTGTTGTGAATCCATTGCCAGTTGCCATTGCGGGAGTTAGCCAAACAATTTGCGAAGGAGAAGTTGCTAGTTTGAATGGTTGGGGAGCACAAACGTTGCTTTGGTCGCCAGCCACAGGATTGTCCGCAGTCAATATTGGTACGCCTGAAGCATCCCCTATCGTTACCACCAATTATACGCTATTGGTTACTGATGCCAACGGCTGTCAAGATTCTGATCAGATAACTGTTACAGTAAATGCATTGCCAACGGTTAGTGCTGGTTTGGATGCGGTAATTTGCAGCGGAGACACGTATCAAATGGTTGGCTCTGGAGCGTTAGATTATTCATGGAATCCTCCCACTGGATTGGATGATGCTACAGAACCTGATGCAGTTTTCTCAGGGTCAGCATCTTCTGGCTATATTCTTACTGGAACGGATGCCAATGGTTGTATCAATACAGCATCTATGATGATGACTGTGAATCCCCTTCCGCCAGTGGAAGCTGGTGTAGATGTTGGTATCTGCATTGGTGACGTTACACAGCTCAATGCTTCTGGAGCGATAAACTACGTGTGGAATCCGGCAATTGATTTGGATGTGGTAAACATTGCTAATCCAATTTTTTCTGGGTTAGCGACATCCATATTAACGGTAACGGGAACGGATGGCAATGGATGTGTTAATACCAATCAAATTACAGTTACTGTAAACGCACTTCCTATAGTCAGTGCAGGCCCAGATGCTGGAGTATGCGATGGATTGACTTTGCAGTTGGCTGCTTCCGGAGCATCAACTTACGTTTGGAATCCAGCCATCGATTTGAGTAATGCAGCTATTGGTAATCCAATTTTTTCGGGTCCTATCGATGCTACTTTAACGGTTATTGGTACAGACATAAATGGTTGCGTGAATACTGATGATATTGACATTACCGTAAATGCATTACCTTTAATTAATGCAGGAATAGATGGTGAAATTTGTGCCCAAGAGATATTTCAACTTAGTGCGAGTGGAGCTAGTTCATATGCTTGGATACCAAGTACAGATTTAGATGATGCTACTAGTGCAAATCCGGAACTCACAAGTTCAAGTACCACTATTTTAACGGTTACAGGAACTGATGCAAATGGCTGTGTGGACAGCGATCAAGTTGAAATTGTTGTAAATCCTTTGCCACAGGCCATCATAGATGTTGTTTCGGATGTTTGCCTTGGATTGCCTACATTTTTTAGTGAGAGTTCAATAGGTAATGGGTTGACCTATGCTTGGACTATTGGTGAAAACACGAGCAATGCCAACTCATCTTTTTCGCATACGTATGGTTCTGCCACAACATTTCCTGTTTCGTTAGAAGTTACAGATGTCAATGGTTGCCAAGGTTTAGCTAACACAACAGCGGTGGTCTCTCCATTGCCCGTAGTTAATATGACAATTGCAAATGGTCCAGATTTCTGCGAAGGAGAGCCTATCAATTTTCAGAACACATCATCAGGAATTAGTGCTGGCGTATCTTGGAATTTTAATTACCAACCAGGCCTTCCGCCATCTCCAGGTAGCTCTAGTGCTCAGGGCAATCCAGTTTATGCATATCCGAATTATGGAACATATAATGTTCGTCTGTTGGTATTGTCAGATTTAGGCTGTATAAATTCCACCATTCGAACCGTAAACATTTACGACACTCCAATAGCTGATTTTGATTTCTCTGTTGCGTGCGAGGGTGATGCAACCGTTCTTACAGATTTGTCGACCGTTCAAGGAAGCAGTACAATTAGTGGTTGGCAATGGGATTATAATAATGGTGAGCCATTTGAGTATAGTCAGAATCCTATTTACAACTATCCGCAGACAGGTAACTATAATGTGGAACTCATTGCACAGACTAATCAAGGTTGCAGAGATACTACTGTGCAGAGTGTTTGGGTTAATCCAACGCCCGTTATTTCAATTTTGGCAACGGATGTTTGTATCGGGTCTGAAACCCAATTCCAGAATCTTTCAACGCCTCAGGATGCAACTATTTTAAGTTGGACATGGAATTTTGATGATACGCAATCGGCAACTGGTTCTAGTGCTGCACATACGTATTCAAATCATGGTTCCTATAACGTTTCTCTAACAGCGGCAACGGATAGCGGTTGCGTGAGCACAGGGAACATTTTGACGAATGTTTTCCCAAATCCAGAGCCTGTGTTTTTGGTTACTGAGGCCGAAGGTTGCGAGCCGCACACCACTTCATTTTTTAATAATTCGGTGATAGCCTCTGGTGGAATTGCAACGTACATATGGGATTTAGGATTGGGCGAAATTGTTTCGGAGTCCAACCCGACAGTTGTTTACTCTGATACCGTTGGTAGTTTTGATGTAACTCTCACCGCGATTAGCACTCAAGGTTGCCAAGCTATTGTAACGCAAACTAATGCGGTTACTGTGAACGTTACACCAGAAGCTAGTTTCACCCAAAGCGATGATGTTATCGCTATCGATAGGCCTCTTGTTCAATTCACCGATGCTTCGGTTGATGCGTTGAATTACCAATGGGATTTTGGAAATGGCCTATCTTCTTCATTGCCAAGTCCATCTAATTCTTATGTGGACCCGGGAATTTACACCATTACCTTAACGGTTGAAAACGCTAATTGCGTTGATATGACTGAATCCATATTAAAGGTTGATCCGATTTTCTCATTTTATATTCCAAGTGGATTTACTCCAAATAATAATCGAAAAAACGAGGTGTTTTTGGGATTAGGTGAAGGATACACGGATTATCAAATGTCAATCTTTAATCGCTGGGGCGAGTTGCTCTTTTACAGTGGTGACGACCAATTGGGTTGGGACGGAACACACAACGGCAAGGAATGTCCAGCTGGAACGTACATATACCAATTCTTGCTAAGAGATTGGTTTGACAGAGAGCGAAGCTATGAAGGTGGGGTTACCTTGATTCGGTAGAGATTACGAACTCGTAGCGTAAGAAGTAGTATTGCTTAATTGTTTTTTAACGCAACGTTAATTTTCATTTCTTTTTTGCACCTTTCGCTCATGAAAAGACAACTATTCTCCGTTATTTTTGCTTGTGCGACTGCTGCAAGTGCTTATTCTCAATGTTCAGAAACTGAAAAAACGAAAATTTTGTTGGCCGGAGATAGTTGGGCTGTATTTATGAACGCTGACGGAACTTTCAATAATGCCCTTACCAAATGGGGACATTCGGATAAAAGTTATTACACCAATCTTACTATTTCCGAAAATGGTTCTGAAACTGATGATTTTCAGGGTTCCGTAAAGCAAGACGAAATAGCAGCGCAGCTTCTTGCCAACCCAGATATTGAAGTAGTTCATCTTAGCATTGGTGGTAACGATGTTTTGGGTGATTGGAACATCAACTTTACACAAGCCCAAACCGATTCGTTGGAAGATGCTGTCACAGTGCGATTAACCTCAATCATTGATTTTATCAAAAGTGTTAAACCTGGAATTCGCATAGTTTGGAGCGGATATGTGTACCCCAACTTTGGTGAAGTTTTGGGAGTGCTATCTCCAACTGCACAATCTTCCCATCCATTTTTCGATACTTGGGATGGCATGGGACAACCGACATTTATCCAACTTAATTCCATTCTTAATAGCTTTTCGGCTACAGTGTCTGAATATGCTGACACAGATTCTCAAGTGGACTTTGTAAACTGCACAGGTGTTCTTCAACATGCATTTGGGCAAACCACTCCACTTCCTGTTGCCCCAGGAGGATCATATGCGCAATTTGAAGCTCCAATGCCCATGGGCTATCCAGAGTATCCCTCTCCCGCAGGCACTATGCGCGACTATTTCTTTTTCACGGATTGCTTCCATCTATCTGCGCCAGGCTACAGTGCTTTTATTGACTACCAAATGCAGAAATTTTACCATAAATTCTTTATGGATGATTTGTACCTGTTATCCAATAGTGGCGCAAGTACTGGTGGCGTTTCGTCTACTGGTATAGTTAACAGTTCGCCCATGCTTGGCGAATCTGGTGGAATCGATTATGCAACAGTACTTTCCTTTAATACTTCTGCCATGGAAGATACTACAGTTTCTAAGGCAAGTATTTTTCTTAGAAGAGAGAGTTTAGTTGGAGGAAACCCATACAGTTCTGGTGTTGAGGTTAAAGTAATTAGCGGAAATTTTGGTGGAACCGTGAATTTGGAAGAAGACGACTTTTCTGCTACTGGAGATGCTAGTGCAAATGTTTGCATTTTCGGTTCCAATGGAGATGATGGACACTGGGTTCGTCTAGAATTGCCCGAGAATTTACTTCCATTTATCACCAATGAAGAGGATGTTCAATTTGTTATTTCTGCTCCAGGTGTAAGCGGAGCATTGGTAACATTTAATGATGGAACTGACCCAGATTTTGCTCCCGTATTGAATATCACATATACATCTGACCCATCTTCTGTTGCTGATATGGTTGAGTCAGAAAGAATCCTTAAGGTTTATCCAAATCCTACAAATGGTCAATTAACAATTGATACTGAAAGCCAGGCTATTTCCGCGCTTGAAGTTGTTAATATCCTTGGTTCAGTGGTAATTTCTACAAATGGTCAAACCACTTCACAATTGGATTTGAGCCATTTGCCTGCTGGCCCATACATGCTGCATGTAACGACAGAAAAAGGTAGTACTTGGCAGCGCGTTGTTAAGCAATAAGTGAAATAAAGAAAAGAAGGGGATGTCTCAATTACGAGGCAGCCCCTTTTTAGTTTAATGGCGTTCCCCTTTTCCGGATGCTATTTCACCAATTTAATGGTGCTCTGATTCTGCCCTGAGTACAATGTGACGAAGTATACTCCTGGAATAGAAACCGAAGCAACTTTGTTCAGCGGAATAGCAATTGTACCAGCATCTATAGTCAACCAACTATCTCCCAACATTCTGCCCAAAGCATCAGTTATTGCAACGTGAACATCAGATGCCATTGCAGATGTAATAGACAATATGGCGTTGTCAGAAATTGGATTCGGAATTACTGAAACGTTTTCAATCGTATTGTTGTCCTCAATTCCTAAAGTCCCAGCCAGAATATTGATGTCATCTAGGTAGAGGTAATTTTGACCATCGCTTAAAGCTTCAAATTTGAAAAGCACATGTTCCTGACCTGCGGCTGTTGCAAGATTAACACTTTCAGAGCGCCATTGATTGGCACTTGGAGTAAATGTGCCACTTACCGTAATGCTTCCAATAGTGCTTAATGTGCTACCAGCTTTGGTATAGCGAATTTGCCAAGTTTCTCCACAATCAGTAGATGAATAAACCCTCAAGCGCTCCGTTGAGCCTCCAGAATTACGTGGGGCGTGAGCCACTTTAAAAGTAAGTCGCGCATCCTCAGAAGAAACCGCTGACATATTTATTGGCGGAGAGATTAGGCTGTTTACCGTTCCAGATGAAATTACCCGAAGATTGATGCGAACACTAGCAGCACCAGTTGCAGCTGCGGTACTTGTCCGTTGCCATGTTGTAGCACTACCCGCCTCAATAGCCCAGTCGTAATTAGAGTTTGAAGGATTTGAAGGAAAGGTAGCGTCTTCCATACCTTGGCTATAAGGAGCCAACTGTCCGTTTCCAAATTCACCAATTGAAATAAGGTTGGTTTGTGTTTCGCTTGCTGGTCCCGCACCAGTATTAATTGTTAGAGTAGCGTTGTAAGTTCCCGCTTGGTTGTAAGTGATTATCGGGTTTTGTTCTGCACTTGAAGAGGGAGTTCCACCAGGAAAGCTCCAATTCCATGCCCAAGTTTCATCTTGATCAGCACCCCACGACACGTCTGTAAACTGCACTGTGGCACCTTCGCAGGCAAGCGTATTCGATGCTAAGAATTCGATTGTTGGAGCACATGGAGCATCAAATCCATTGTTAGTCCCAGTATTCAAACGGTTGGTGCTTGTCCATAAATTATTACGTTGCCCAGCCGAGGATTGCAAAGCAGACTGCATCCTTGCCTTTTGACCTAGCGTAAACATTCTGCCACACGTGCTGTAATCCATATAATTCTCAACGTTATCAAGACTTCCGCAAGTAATTTGATTTAGGTCGCAATTTTGGGCAGAACCAATGGTATTTGGAGTATCATCCACGCCATCATCATCCCCACAATTCTCTGGAAGATTATTGTCGTTACTGTTTCCCCAGGTGTGCGCAAGATTGAAGTAATGACCTATTTCGTGAGATAGCGTGCGGGCAGAAAAATTACCGCCATTACTTGTTCCAATGCTGCCAAACTGCGTATTTCGACAAACAATTCCTTCATTGTCTTGGCCCGGAGCCCAACCTGGATAATATGCATATGCACCTGCACCGCTTTCAATACTGGCTACAACCCATATGTTCAGATAGCGAGATGTGTTCCAATTCACAAGTGATTTCACGTTTTCACCCGCGGTAAATGTTAAGACTGAAACTGTTCGTGTAATACCATCTGTACAATTCCCATTAGGATCAAGTTTTGCCAAACGAAATTCAACTTCAGAATCTGCCGTTATGCCAGAAAAGTTATCTACAACTTGATTCAAATCGGGATTTTGACCTCGAAAATCCTCATTAATTACTCGCATGGCGTCAATCACCTGCTCTTTTGAAATATTCTCAGGCCCGTTGTTATGTATTATGTGAACCACCACAGGAATTACCCTAACAACACTTCGATTCTGCCCATAATTTTCTGAAGTGTATTCCAAAGCTTCCCGATTCATTTGCTCGGCTAATGCTGCTTTTTCAGGATATAAACGTAACACCTCGTTGTTTACTTGAGATGAACCACAAGGCAATTCTTGTGCAGAAGCGAATGACGATAAAAACAGTGAAAAGAATAAAAAAATAGATAAAGAACGATTCATTTTGATGGTTTACTTGAGTTGTGTGAAGATTTTTAGTGTTCGTTTGTCAAAAGTAGCTATTCCTAAATTCACGAAAAATAGCTTCGATGACAAACCTTCAAGATTAGTTCGATAAGTAGAAAGTGATTAAAGTCACTTTTTGTTTTGACCATTCTCACAATTCTTGGCCGAGTTACTTGTTTATTTTGAGGTTCCAAAAAAAATATTTTGCAAGATGAAGATTCTAATTCCGACAGATTTTTCCGAGAATGCCCATAATGCAGCTAAATATGCGCTAGGTCTTTTTGGTGATTCTGCCACCTATACCTTAGTGAATGCATACCAAATTCCGCATTCTGGAAGCACAATGCTGATATCGATTGCGGATATACTAAAGCGCGATTCCGAACAATTGCTGGATGAACAATTGGTGAAATTGGAAGATGAATTCCCCTATTTATCTGATGCTTTAGCCGTGAAAGCCGAAATGGGTTTACCCGAAGTAGTACTAAAAAAGTTGTTGGATAAAGGTTATGACATGGTTGTGATGGGAACCAAAGGTGCTACTGGCTTAAAAGGTGTGTTGCTTGGCAGTATTGCGCTTAGTGTAATTCAAAATGTTGGGTATCCAGTTTTATCGATCCCTGAAGATGCAACTATTCTAAAACCGAAACTCATACTCTTTGCTTCCGATAATCTGTCATTGCAAAGAGATAAGTGTCCAGAGGCACTGCAATTTATTGCTACATGCAGCAACGCTTCTATAAAGATTTTAAATATTTTAAAGGAAGACCAGCACTTGCCTGCTGAAAATGATGCCCACGTTCCAATGAACGTATTTGGGGATTTACCACATACATATCACTTTGAAAAAGGTAATGACACGGAAGCCGTCATCACTAAATTCGCAACCAAACACGATATTGATTTAATAGTATTGGTTCGAAGAAAGAACGACTTGTTTGCCAATCTTTTTGGGTCTAGTGTTACAAAAGAAATGGCCCTGCATGCGAAAATTCCGCTGCTCATAATTCCTGAATCACAAAGCTAAACCCTATGAAAACGATAATTCTGCCAACGGATGGAAGTGCGAATGTCGAACATGCTATGCGTTATGCAATGCAACTTCAATCTGGTGAAGCAACTACGTTCATAATTTTTCAATCTATAGATATCTCTGCTTATGGGGCAGATGTTCCACTCACTTTTAATGTGTTGGACGCGCAAGAAATGGAGCGAAATCTGTTAGACCGAGTTGTACCTTTGATATCAGAATTCTCAAAGAATCCGTTCACTTTCGAGGCGAAAGTTGTGTTTGGCGGAGTTGCTCCTTGCATTGATGAACTAACTGAACAGCGTAAAATTGATTTGATTGTGATGGGGACAAAAGGCGCTTCTGGTTTGGAAGGCGCCATATTCGGAAGCGTATCGGCCGAAGTAGTTTCTACCACAACGTGTCCCGTAATTGTTGTTCCTCAACAAGCCGAATTGAAACTTCCGAAAACCATTCTTTTTGCAATTGATAATAAGGGATTGAGCAGTTCAGAGATAGCCGAACCTATGTTGAAATTGGCCAAGCAAACCAGAGCGCAACTTCACTTGCTGCATGTGGTAGACGAAGGTCATGTTATCAATGTGAACGAAGCCATTGCTGGACTTCAAATGGAGCATTTGCTCGCAGAAATTCCGCACGATTACTTGTTTTTATCTAATTCAGATAAAGCGTTAGCCATTGAGCAACACGTACATGCAAATGCAGTTGATTTGGTGGTTACAGTGCCAAGAAGAAATAACTTTTTCGATTCTATTTTTCATCGTAGCGTTACTCGGAAATTGGCGATGCATGTAAAAGTGCCAATTCTAGTAATGCACGATTTGGGATAGAAATAGCCTTTTTTCTGGCTTTTGGAGCCGGTCAAAAATGGTTATTACAAAAAGAAATTATTGGAGGTCAATAATTTTGTTCGCTTCGCGAATGCCGCTCAAATATGCCCCGTGCGTTGTGGAAAAATAGTCCACTTCAGTATGTTCGCCAGCAAAGAACACCGTGTTGTTTATCTCGGCAGCTAGGTCATTGAAATGTGACATTTTGGTTTCAATTGCGGTAAAGGAATATGACCCGAAAGCATGGCTATTGGTTCCCCATTTGGTGCGAAGCATTTGTGTAGGTTCGGGAATATCTGTTCCGTAAACATCACGTAAATGCGCCATTATTTCGCTGATAACCTGACTATCGGACATTGTCTCGGTTAACCGAGCATAATCCGCATATGCGAATGTCATTAGGGCATTGGCGTTTGGACTAAACTTATTTATGTTCAGGAAGTAGTTGAATTTATCCTTTGCTTCTGGAGTATATGCTATGTATTGGGTATCATCCCAAAAGGAAGTATCCCAAGTGAGAACAAACTTATTTACGCATCCAATTCCTACTTTTTCAATAGCGTTCAGTTTATTTGAAGGAAGGGCTGGACTAAATTCAATGCTATTGTTTTTTAAAACGCCTAATGGAACTGTAACAATCACATAATCGGCTTTATGTTGGCTGCCGTTGCTTGTAACGACAGCTTTATTGCTAGTGTAGTCAATTTCGGTAACCGGACTGTTGAGATATACCTCTACACTCTGCGCCAAAAAGTTGGTAATGCTATCATAGCCATTGGTAATAATGCGGTCTTTTCCACCAAATACTTCACCTTCATCGTAATACAACGAAGACAATTTGTCCAAATCGCCTGTATCGAACGTTAAATAGGTGGATAGAATAAACCTCCAAAGACGGTTGTCAATAAATTGGGGATATTGATTGTCGAATACGGTTTGGAAGCTTTGATTGGGAGCTCCACTATTCCTCAATGTTTGAAGTACATTGTAATATTGATTCTCGGTTTGAGTGTAAACCGAGTCCGACCATTGCGCACCACCTAAATCATAAGCAATAAAATCGTTGTCGTTGGTTAAAAACGAGTTAGCCCCAGCTTCATTGGCAAGCGCTGTAATTGGATTGTCGTTTGGGCCATGAATCCAACTTGCACCTTCGTCAAAAGCAAAGCCAAGGCTGCGATTTGTTCGCAATCTTCCCCCAGTTTTCTCGCTTGATTCTAGGACTAAAACATTAAATCCTTTCTGCTTTAAATGTTTGGCAGCTGCCAATCCAGAAATGCCTGCTCCAACAATAATCACAGATTTACCGTTGTCTAAAGTCTCTATGACCTTACCGCAAGCTGAAAAAATAGCGGTTGGCAAAAAAGCTATTGGTAAGCCCTGAAGCGCAGTTTTAATAAATCTCCTTCTGCTCATCTTTTCCTTAATTTGCTTACAGGTGAATAAAACTAAACGACTCGTAATTATTATGCATCGTCATGCTTGCAATATAGCTAGGGGAGTTTTTTAGGCACTTCATCGTGTCCGTGCCCACCCCAAGGGTTGCAACTTGCAATTCGCTTAACGCTAAGCCAACTTCCTTTTATGGGGCCCCATACTTGAATTGCTTCCACGGCATAAGCAGAGCAGGTTGGTGCGTACCGGCACGTAGGTGGTAGCCAAGGCGAAATTGCACCTTGGTAAAACCTAATGGGTAAAATGAGTAAGAACGAAATAACTCTATTTACCACAAGTATTAAAGTCCAAGACTTCTGCGAATATCCGAAGGCAAAGCATCTTTATGGACATAGATATTCATGGTCTTGTAGCGCGCATAGGCTAAAGAAGCGTAGAAAAATCCATCCAATTGATTGCGGTCTGTGCCCCAACTATTTTTTACAATAAAATACTTATCGCCATTTTGGTCCTTCACCATACCTGTTACGTGCATGCCGTGGTCATCAGTAGTTTGATAGTTGTCGAAAGCTGCTTGGCGTTCCTCTTGGCTCACCCAACGTTGCTTTACGGGTGTTTCGAATGCATTGCTTTTCTTTTCTGCTCCAGCATCATTAAAAAGTTTGCTGTCTTTTCCTGTTTTTTTGATGGTGCTTTCATCCTCTGGAAGCAATGCCAAACCTTCACGATAGGCGAATCCATTTTCCGACACATCGGCACCCCAAGCAAGAGTGTGGCCTTTGAGTAGTGCATGTTCCATAATTTGTACAAGCTCGTCTAGCGGAACATTGTAGCACTGACCAAAAGCCCAATTGTCCGGAATTTCTATAACAAATGGTTTGTAATAGGGATGATGTGAATACGATGTGATAGCCACATAATCATCCATATTTAAGCCTAAAAAATCGGAGAATGAGCGGGGATTGTATTCCTTTCCTTGGTAGGTAAATGATTTGGGCTCGTCACCCAAATAAGCATCCAAAACACCACCTATGGCTTTTTTCCACGATGGAGTTAGGTTTTCTTGTGGGTTATCTTTAATTACCCCAACGGTTGCTTTCAGAATCAAATTCAACTCTTCATGATTGTGATCTTTTTCGCCATAATTCAATCCATCATAAGCCGAAAGTGGTACTATTCCATGTCTGCGAATCACATAAGGAATATCGTGAAAGGCACCGCCAGCATCAAAATTTGATAAACCATGCATTCGTACATAATTTTCTGCTTTGCCTTCGTAGGCTTTTCTCACAATATACATTTCGCTCAATAAGTGCTTGCCTTTTCCCTTGCGAATCAATTCAGATTCGAAATAGGAAAGTGCCGAAAAACTCCAACAGGTTCCCGTTTGGTTCTGGTTTTCTACTGGATTTGCATCATGACTCACAATCACTTCAAATCGATATTCGCTGCCTTTTTTGTTGGTCAACGTGTCTTGTGCCACAAGCGAATTGCTCATGTAAACTATGCAAGAGAGTAGGAGGATGGTCTTTTTCATTGGTTCAAAACAGAATTGGAAATGGTTCAATTTAACTGTGTATAGATTCAATTATTCGTCCCAAAGATTGGCAACGGTATAGCTCGATTTTGGATAAGCCCAAAATGTGCCATCAATAAATCGGAAATGGCGGTCGACATGAGCAAGCATTTGCATATCTGCATCTGAAAGTTGCAATTTCTGTGCATCAAAGTTTTGTCGCAATCTTTCAGGATTTACGCTTTTGGGGATGACGGAAGTGCCCCGCTGTATCGCCCATTTAATAAGCACTTGCGCTTCGGATGCCCCGTGCTTTTTCCCGACATCTTTTATAATTGGATGGTCAAATAAATTTGGCTCGTCAGCTCCTTTTAAGGTAGCACTGCGGTCAAAAGAGCCAAGCGGAGAATATGCAGTAAGATGAATGTTCTCTTGCTTGCAGAATTGCAACATTTCATTTTGAGCTAATAACGGATGTAGCTCAATTTGATTCATTTCTGGCTTCACTTTGGCCTCTGCGATTAGGTTTTTCAGCTTTTTCACGCTAAAATTAGAAACGCCAATGTGTTTGGCTAATCCCAATGCTTGCGCTGTTTCCATTCCGTGCCAAGTGCCAATAAGGGGTAGTTCTGTGAGTGGAATAAAATCGTCAGCATCTTTCGGACCCAAAATATCGCTTTTGAATGCGATAGGCCAATGCACGAGATATAGGTCAAGATAATCGAGCTTTAAATCTGCTAATGTTTTGCGCAGCGCTGGCAAAACTTGACTTTCGGCATGTGCATTATTCCACAGTTTGGAGGTAATCCACAAATCCTCACGTTTCACATCGCCATCCGCAAATGCATCTTGAAATGCCTTTCCAATTTCAGGCTCGTTCATGTAAATAGCTGCGCAGTCAATGTGGCGATAGCCTATTTTAATGGCTTGGCGCACTGCGGCATACACTTCTCCTGGTTTCGATTTCCAAGTTCCCAATCCGAAAATCGGCATGATGTCTCCGTTGGCAAATGTTAATGCTGTCATACGTGGTTTTGCTAAAATTTTGAATGCGGCCAAATGTACATACAGGATTTCTCCAGTTTAGTCAGATTCATTTTGCTTTTCTGCTGTCTGCCCGTTGCTTCAACGTTCTATCTTTGCGCGCTTATTAAAAAACTACCATTTTGAGCAACATTACAATCACGCTACCTGATGGCGCCCAACGGCAATATGCCGCTGGAGTTACTGCGATGGACGTAGCCCTGAGCATCAGCGAAGGATTGGCGCGCAATGTTTTATCTGCCAAAGTAAATGGCAAAACAGTGGAGTCGTCTACACCAATTATGCAAGATGCGAATCTTACCTTGTATACCTTTAACGATAAAGAAGGAAAAACTGCCTTTTGGCATTCGAGTGCTCACGTGCTTGCCCAAACTTTAGAGCATCTTTATACAGGAGTTAAACTCACGATTGGTCCTGCAATAGAAAGTGGGTTTTATTATGATGTGGATTTAGGGGTTGGTCGCTCCATTTCAGATGCGGATTTCCCTACAATTGAACAGAAGTTCCTTGAATTTGCTCGTCAAAAGGCAGAGTTCAAAATGAAACCTGTGAGCAAAGCCGATGCACTGAAATTGTATCGTGATGCAGGTAATGAGTTCAAAGTGGAGCTCATCGAGAACTTAAATGATGGCGAAATCACGTTTTGTGATCACAGCGATTTTACCGATTTGTGCCGAGGTGGGCATATTCCGAACACTGGAGTTATCAAAGCCATCAAAATCATTAACGTTGCAGGTGCCTATTGGCGCGGAGATGAGACCAAGAAGCAGCTCACTCGTGTGTATGGCATTTCGTTTCCGAAGGAGAAAGATTTGAAGGAATATCTCGAACTACTTGAAGAGGCCAAGAAACGTGACCACCGCAAGTTGGGCAAGGAGTTGGAGTTGTTCACCTTCTCTCAAAAAGTAGGACAAGGATTGCCACTTTGGTTGCCCAAAGGAGCCGATTTGCGCAAACGGTTGGAAAATTTCCTCCAGAAGCAGCAAGTAGAGGCAGGATATGAGATGGTAATTACACCTCACATTGGCAGCAAGGAATTGTATGTGACTTCTGGGCATTATGCCAAGTATGGAAAAGACAGTTTTCAGCCGATAAACACACCAAATGAAGGCGAGGAATTCTTGTTGAAACCGATGAACTGCCCGCATCACTGTGAGATTTATAAGTTCAAACCACGGTCGTATAAAGATTTGCCTGTACGGTTGGCCGAGTTTGGTACGGTATATCGCTATGAGCAAAGTGGCGAATTGCATGGTTTAACGCGAGTTCGTGGATTTACACAAGATGATGCACACATTTTTTGCCGTCCCGATCAGGTGAAAGAGGAATTTGTGAAAGTAATTGACTTGGTTCTCTATGTGCTGAATGCGCTTCATTTCAAGGAGTTCACGGCACAAATTTCACTGCGCGACCCAAATAATAAAGAGAAGTATATTGGTTCTGATGAAAATTGGGCGAAAGCGGAAGCCGCAATTGTTGAAGCAGTTGGAGAGCGCGATATTAAAACCGTTACCGAATATGGTGAAGCCGCATTTTACGGGCCAAAACTTGACTTTATGGTTCGCGATGCTATTGGTCGCAGTTGGCAGTTGGGCACCATTCAGGTGGATTACAACCTACCCGAACGCTTTGAATTGGAGTATGTGGGCAGCGACAATGCAAAACATCGCCCCGTAATGATTCATCGTGCTCCTTTTGGCAGTATGGAGAGGTTCGTGGCTGTATTGTTGGAGCATTGTGCAGGCAAATTTCCCCTATGGTTAACCTACGAACAGGCAGCAATACTGCCTATTTCAGACAAATTTAACGAAGAGGCAAAAAAACTCTCACAGTTGCTGAATAATTACGAAATTCGCGGCCTTGTTGACGAAAGAAGTGAGAAGGTAGGAAAGAAGATTCGCGATGCCGAATTGAGAAAAGTTCCTTACATGATTATTCTTGGTGAACAGGAAGCCACTTCTGGTCAACTTTCTATAAGGAAACAAGGAGAAGGCGATTTGGGAAGTTTCTCAATTGAGGAGTTTGCCAAGCTTATTAAGAGTGAGATTGAAGCAGATTTAGTAGTGAGTTAAGTTATAAATCAAGTAATACACAAAGGATAACAATTGGCGATAAGAAGACCTAGACCAGCGCGGAGAGTGATGCGTGCAGAAGATCCCCACAGGATTAATGAACGGATTACAACACCAGAGGTTCGCCTAGTAGGCGAAGGAGTAGAGGGTATCTATCCAATTAGAAGAGCCTTGGAGTTGGCGGAAGAGCAAGAGTTAGACCTTGTTGAGATTTCACCATCTGCGGTTCCTCCGGTTTGTAAAATACTTGATTACAAAAAGTTTCTGTTCGAACAGAAGAAGAAACAAAAGGAATTGAAGTCGAAAGCCGCCAAAGTGGTGGTAAAGGAAATCAGATTCGGCCCTAATACGGACGACCACGATTTCAACTTCAAATTGAAGCATGCTAGAGAGTTTTTAAAGGAAGGTTCAAAGGTTAGAGCTTTCGTTTTTTTCCGAGGCAGAGCTATTGTGTATAAAGATCAAGGAGAAATTCTCCTATTGAAATTCGCCAACGAGTTGGAGGATGTAGGTAAGGTGGAAATGTTGCCAAAACTGGAGGGTAAAAAGATGTTTATCATCCTTGCACCTTCCAAAAAGTAAGTTTTTTTTAATTCGAATTCATCAGTAATTACTAACAATAACCAATTCTAAACGCTATGCCAAAGGTTAAAACCAATTCCAGCGCCAAGAAGAGATTCTCTATCACAGGCTCTGGAAAGATTAAAAGGAAGCACGCGTTCAAAAGTCACATCTTGACCAAGATGTCAACCAAGCGTAAGAGAAATCTTACTAAGGCTGGTTTGGTGAGCGATGCAGACATGAACAACGTGAAGTTCCTCCTTAAAATCTGAAGTTTTTTATTAACCCGGCCACAGGCTTCAAGTTTTCGTTTGTTCGAAACGCCTCACGCCAAAAATAATTGAAGAAATGCCAAGATCAGTAAATTCAGTCGCGTCAAAGGCGCGTAGAAAAAAAGTTCTGAAACAAGCCAAAGGCTATTTCGGAAGAAGAAAAAATGTTTGGACCGTTGCGAAAAACGCGGTTGAAAAAGGTTTAGTATATCAGTACCGTGACCGCAGACAGCGCAAACGTGCTTTCCGCGCTTTGTGGATTATGCGTATCAATGCTGGGGCACGTCAATACGGACTTTCATATTCTGCATTCATGGGCAAATTGCACAAAAGCGGAATTGAATTAAACCGTAAAGTGCTTGCAGACCTAGCTATGAATAGCCCAGAGGCGTTCAAAGCTGTGGTTTCTCAAGTGAAAAAATAAGATTCTTTTTTTACAGGAATATCACAAAAAGGCCGTTCGGATTCCGAGCGGCCTTTCTATGTTATTGCTTGCTCAGATGAAAGATTAGTGTGGATTGAATTTAGTTTTGACTAAATTTTCGTCAGGTAAGAATGGAGGCCAAGAAAAATCGAATTGTAATTGCTCTTATGGCTGCGAACGCGTTGGTGTTTGCATTTATTTTTCTGGTACTCGGATTTTTTAATCGTCTCTCAGCGGATGATTTCCACTATTTGGTAACCACTCAGGAACGTGGAGTTTGGGGTGCAATGGTTTTTTATTACCAAAACTGGAACCCGCGATGGGCGTCTACCTTAGTGCTTAACGCGTTGCTTTTAGCGCATAGCAAATTAGAGAATCTTATAGTGATGCATGGTCTAACCTTGATAATTGGTTGGGCTTCGTTTAGAATATTGCTGCAAGGATTGATTACGCAGTTTGGCTTAAGTGTGAGCAAAGTGCTGCGTGCTATTTTGCCGCTTTATATGCTTATGGCGCTTTTCTATGTGTCTTTTGCCAAAGACGATACATGGTTTTGGATGTCATCCACCCCGATGTATTTATGGGGTGTTTTTGAAGTAGCTGCTGGTTTCGGATCCCTATTAATGAAGTCTCAAAAAGTTTGGAGCTACCTAATAATCTTACTCCTGTTTTTTTACGTAGGTGGTTCTTCAGAACCTGTAGCATTGGTAGCTCTACTCGTGCTGTTTTATCTTGGGTTTATGACTAGATCCCATCAAACTGATAGAAGCTATCATATCGCCACTATTGCTTGCCTAGTTGGTTTTGGGTTGGACGCACTGGGAAGTGGAGGACAAGTTCGAATGGAACATCTGCCCCAATTGCCCTTATTTGACAGAATTGTTGTTGGCTTTAAGAACTATGGGATTCTGCTTTTTTACCGAATTCCAATGCTATTGCCTGCTTTCGTTGCTGTGCTATTTCCTTTGGTATGGATATTCAAGAGTGATGGTCGATTTCAGGCAGTCTCGTTTGGGGCTCTTTTTTCTGACAATCGCAAAGTGCTTGTTTTGGCAGATTTAACCACACTAACCATAGCCTTTATGATGGGTTTGATAATGAGCGATCTGGGGCCTTCAAGAGCATTGCTTCCTGTTGCTGTGGCAATGTTAGCTGCTGGAGTTATCCTGTCTATTCAATCTGGTGAAATGCTCCATCAAAAATTCAACGCGAAGTTGTTTGCAATAGTTTTGGCGGTTCAAGTTTCATTGTTGGGCTATCAAATTGTTTGTGCAGCGCAAGTGATTCCCAAGGCGGTTGCCTATTCTGAAGCAGTGGATGCGCGGATGAAATCTATTGAAACATCAATTTTCCAAGGAGATACGTTATTGGAGTTAGTGCCATTGCCTGATTCTGGATGGCTCCACTCGGCCGAGTTATCAAGTGATACTTCCAACTTTCGAAATCGTCACCTACAGCTTTATTTCGGAAACAGAACACGCCTTTTCGTTCCTCAAACTGTACCTTCGGACGCGGAATGAAATTCGTTTTTCTCATATTCATCGGATTGTCGTTTGTATTGGAAACAAAGGCGCAATGCGCGGATAGTTTGTCATTTCCTGTTACCAATCCGCCCTGTTATCCTGATTTTATTCCAGTGTGCGGATGTGACGGAACCACCTATGTTAATTTCTGCTATTGGCAGTATGCTGCGCTCAACCAATATAGCGAAGGTCCATGCGAGCAAGTTGCCTTTAATTTCTATCCCAATCCTGTGGTGGAATACATCAATTTGCGCATAGCCACGCGCTTTGAATCAGATGTGAACCTGTATGTATTTGACCGAAATGGCAATATTATGTATTACGACTTTTTGCAGCAGATGACCAACGAGCAAATTATTATTCCTGTTTATGGCTTTCGTCAAGGCATATATTTCATTCTTGCAGAAACTAATGGGGAAACGTTTTCTCGAAAATTTGTGAAGTGGGAGATTTGATTTTTATTGTCGGAAACTCGTTCGAAATTGGTGTATAACCCAAGTTTTTGAATTCAATTTCCTCGCTCTATTTCCCTAATTTTGAGTTTTAGTACTACTTGAATGACAGAAGTACCTTCTGAGCTTTACGATACGGTGAAAGAAATCTTTTCCAATTATTTGGGAGAGAAAGGGCACAGGAAAACACCCGAGCGTTTTGCCATTCTAAATGAGATTTATACTAGTGGTGGTCATTTCGATATAGAGTCGCTCTATGTTCAAATGAAGAACAAAAACTACCGTGTAAGTAGGGCCACGCTTTATAACACCATTGAGATTCTGCTCAATTGCAAGTTGGTAACTAAGCATCAGTTTGGAAAAAATATTGCCCATTTTGAGCGTTCGCATAAGTATCAGCAGCATGATCATATCATTTGTCAAGATTGTGGAAAGGTGATGGAGTTTTGCGATCCGCGTATTCAGCAAATTCAGAATATGGTAGAGTCCATGCTCGATTTTAAGGTGGTTAGTCACTCGTTGAATTTTTCTGGGCAATGCAACGAGTTGGCTAAAACAGGCAGTTGCGCACGCAAAGACACACGGAACTGAGATGGCTTTTCATTACGACATTGCGGTAATCAACGGCCTGCGTCTTATTTCCCTAAATGGGAGGCTCACAGAAAAGGAGCAATCTGAAGAATTGATTGCCGCGTTTGAAGAGATGTTGTCTAAAGGTGAAAGTTCGGTATTGCTCGAATTGAGCGCCCTTGAGTATGTTAATAGTTCAGGGCTCAATTTGCTTATTGGTATGCTAACAAAGGCCAGAAATGCAGGTGGCGAACTTGCTATTTGTGGAGTTTCTGATAAGGTGCGACAATTGTTGGTGATGATGCGCCTCGATTCGATTTTTAAGATTTATGGTTCGGTAGAATCCGCTAGCGAACATTTTACATTTAAATAAATAGCAAATTGGAAAAAGTGGATGTACTACTCGGTCTTCAATGGGGAGACGAGGGAAAGGGGAAAATTGTAGATGTGTTAACGCCACAATATCATGTAATTGCTCGTTTTCAGGGCGGTCCAAATGCTGGGCACACTTTGGAATTTGAAGGGATAAAGCATGTTTTACACACTATTCCATCGGGTATTTTTCGAAAAGATGCAATCAACGTGGTGGGCAATGGTGTTGTGATTGACCCAATTATCTTTAAGAAAGAAATTGATAGCCTAGAAGCGCGTGGAGTGTTTGCTGCTGATAGACTCAAAATTTCGAAGAAAGCTCACCTTATTTTGCCAACGCACCGCTTGCTGGATGCTGCATCCGAAAAGGCGAAGGGCAAGAGCAAAATTGGAAGCACGTTGAAAGGGATTGGTCCAACATACATGGATAAAACCGGAAGAAATGGGCTTCGTGTGGGTGATGTTCTCAGTGACCAATTTGAGGAGAAATACAATTTCCTAAAGCACAAACACGAACTTTTGCTGGCTCAGCAAGGTGAGGACGGTGTAGATTCAGAAATGGAAAAGCAATGGCTAGATAGCTTGGCTACATTGAAACGCTTTGAGCTTATTGATAGCGAGCATTATCTGAATCAACAATTGAAGGAAGGCAAAAAAATGTTGGCCGAAGGAGCGCAAGGTTCCCTTCTCGACATTGACTTTGGATCATATCCATTTGTAACGTCTTCTAGCACTATTTGCGCTGGAGCTTGCACTGGGCTTGGCATTGCACCCAATAGAATTGGAAGAGTTATCGGCATTTTCAAGGCCTATTGCACGCGGGTTGGCTCTGGCCCGTTCCCTACCGAATTGAACGATGAAGTGGGCGAACAACTCTGCAAAATTGGCAACGAATTTGGATCTACTACAGGCAGAAGAAGACGTACAGGTTGGTTGGATTTGCCAGCGCTCAATTATGCCATTATGATAAATGGTGTTACCGAATTGAACATGATGAAAGCGGATGTGATGGACACATTTGAAACCATTCGTGTTTGTACCCATTATCGTGTGAATGGCGTGCTTACCGACCGCATGCCGTATGATATTACTGAGGAAGTGGAACCTGTTTATGTCGATTTCAAAGGTTGGCAGTGCAATTTAACAGCGGCACTTCTAAGTGATGATTTGCCCAGGGAGTTGATGGAATACATTGCTTTTATAGAAAAGCAAACGGAGGTTCCAGTTACGTTGGTCTCAGTTGGGCCCGATCGTAGCCAAACCATCTTTCGTGAGGCTAAACCCGTTGCAACAGCTTAATTTTGGTGTATTAATTAATTGAGATTCAGATCACCATGGAAGTCGTAATAGCAGCAATACTCCTTATGGGAATTGCATTTGCTGGCATCGCCATCAAAATTTTGGTTAAAAAAGACGGGCAATTTGCTGGCACTTGTTCTAGTCAAAACCCGATGCTGAATAAAGATGGACAGCCTTGCGGCATGTGTGGTGCTATGCCTGCGGAACAGTGCAAAAAGCCTGATTAATCTAGGCCTTTAAAACTAAACGGTAGAGGAGAAAACGCTGCCTTTTGGCTCGTTACGCCACAAGCGCGCATCCAATGCCATGCAGATATTTCGAATAAAAGGACGGCCTTTTTCGGTTACGGCAATTCCGTATTCAGTTAGTATTACCAACCCGTCTTTGATGGGCTCGCGCAATCGGTTGGCAAGTTCATTTTTATCAATTGGAAATGCATCACTCGCACTCCAACGTGTGGTGTGGCGACACATTATATCCAGAATATGTTGCCGTAATTGTTTGTCTTCATCAGTAAGGATATGGCCTCGGAATACTGGCATTTCATCCTTTTCTACCCGAGCGATGTAGTCCTCTACAACCTTTTCGTTTTGAGCAAATGCACCCCAGGCATCACTAATGGCCGACACACCAAGTCCCAACATCAAGTGGGTGCTTTTGGTAGCATATCCCATGAAATTTCGATGTAAAAGTCCGTTTTGGTCAGCTATGCTTAATGCGTCATTTGGAAGCGCAAAATGATCCATTCCAATCTCTACATATCCTGCCTCCAACAGCATTTCTTTACCAGCTTCGTACAGCTCTCTTTTTTGTTCATCAGTTGGTAAATCAGCCTCAGAGTAGCCGCGTTGGCCGGGCGAAACCCACGGCACATGTGCGTAGCTGTAAAAAGCAATGCGGTCGGGCATCAAACTCAAAGTGCGCTCAATAGTGTCTTGCACGCTTTGAAGAGTTTGTTTGGGCAAACCATAAATTAAATCGAAGTTGATTGATGTGTAGCCAATACCACGAGCCCAATCGGTAACGCGCTTCACATTTTCGAATGGTTGAATGCGATGAATGGCCATTTGAACTGCCAAATCAAAATCTTGAACTCCAAGACTTAATCGTTTAAATCCAAGGAAATACAATTCTTCTAAATGGGCCTGAGTGGTATTGTTGGGATGGGCTTCGAAACTTAAATCGGCTTTGGCTACTCGCGCAGAACTATTGGCCAATCCATTCATCAACATCCGAAGGTTTTGAGGCGAGAAGAATGTGGGCGTGCCTCCTCCAAGGTGTAATTCGCTAATGCGTGGAGTAGAGGTGAACTTGCTTTGATAATGTTTCCATTCACGCAGCACCGCTTTGATATACGGTTGTTCTACCCCATGATTTTTGGTAATGCGCTTATTGCATCCGCAGTAGGTGCAGAGACTTTCGCAATACGGCAAATGAATATAAAGGCTAATCCCCTCGGTTGCATTGGTTGTATCGAAAGCATGAATGAGTTGACTTTGCCATTTTTTTGGGCTAAAACTAGATTCGTCCCAATAAGGCACCGTGGGATAGCTTGTATACCGTGGCCCTGCAACATTATATTTTCTAATTAATGCCGTGTCCATTCTTGAAAGTTCAATTGGCTGCGATTCGGAGGTTAACATGGGCTAATTAACTACATGACATTGTTCTACACCACCAGTTCGCACATCCATTTTGGGGCTAACAAATGGAATGCCCAACCCCATCCCGCGAAGGATAAACAACAACCCCATAACTACGAATGAATACGGTAAAATAGCACGAATGCGACTGCGAAGATTGATGGAAATAAGATTGCCAGCCAATTGAATTGCCAGCATCATGGGCAATGTGCCTAATCCAAAAGCGGCCATAAAAAGCGCACTTTCAGCTGTACCACCCACTACTAAAGCTCCAGCTAAGCCGATGTAAACCGTTCCACAGGGAAGCAGCCCATTCATAATTCCTAAGCCTAGTGGACCCGCAAGTGACCGCGAACGAAGTGCATTGCTGAAAAGCGATTTGGCTTTCATCAGTACGATAGCAATTTTGGATGCTGGGTCTATTTTTTTACTGTACTGTCGTGGTAAAAACACGCCCACAAGAATGAGCAATCCCACAGTGATAGAAAGTATTTGCTGATAGCCCCCAAGCGCAAGCCGCTGGCCCAATAAACCCGCTATCAATCCGAGCAAGGAGTAGGTGAGGATACGACCAAGGTTATAAACCAACCCGCGCAGAATACTTTCCCAACCACCCGGTCTGCCCAAAGGAACAGCCATAGCAATAGGGCCGCACATGCCTATGCAATGAAAACTGCCAAGTGCACCAATGATGAATGCTGGTAAAAACATGGCTTTATCTCACTATTACAGTTTTCTCTTGATAATACGTTTCTCCATCGGCTTGCCATTCCACCTTGGCGATGTACTTGCCAGCAGTTAACGTATTCAATGGGAAAGTGAATGTTGAATCTACTCTGGCGGATGTTTCTTTCAAATCCAATTTTTCATCAGAAGGCCGAAAGAAGTGAAGTTTAACTTGCGATGCAACAGTTGGAAATGCTACCGCCATTTTTTCGCCTTCCTGATTGAAGGAAACCACATAGGCTTTAGCGCGAGCCTTGTCCATTTGGTCTATCCGGCCTTGGTAGGCAATTTCTTGGGCATAGTAATCATCTGCTACCAAATCAAATTTTTGCTGAAAAGCCAACACCACCAAGCCAATCATGAAGGCGACAAAGCCAATGTATGCTAATGCCAGCTTATGTCCCCAGTTTAAATGAAACCAGCTTTTTGATTGCTCTTCGTTAATCATAGAAGATGAAGCATTTTCGTTTTTCATGGTTTAGTCTTTTTGTGTGTCTTTATCCTCTTCGTTTTCGTCATCCTCTGATTCAAGCCCGTCTTTGGTATCCGTTTTTTCGCGGTCTTCTTTGGAGATATTTCCTGGAATTGGACCTGAGAAACTAGTTTTTACTTTTCGAACTAATTTGTCTCCAGCAAAAATTCCAACCGTAACAGAGGTGTTTTTCCAGCCCAGCTCACTGCGTGGAATGTCAATAAACATTGCTCCTTCTGCAACACCTGCTGGTGGCGCGGTTGGTATGCTGCCTATCATGCGCAGTTGGCCTTTATCATCCAATAGTTGGAAATGAAGGGCCATTTCCTTGCCTGTTTTGTTGATAACCTTGTAGTTATAGAGATTGCTAATCATGCCATCATTTTCTTGATAAAGCATGCCTGGTGTGCGTAAAATTGTAGCTCCAACATCTGCTCTTGTGGCTATCAAAGCGGTCATTACACCAATTAGAATAACGAGCACAACGGTGTAGGCTTTCATTCGCGTGGTAAAGGTGAATTTCACGCGGGTGTTTATGCTCACTTCACTCTTGTAGCCGATAAGGGCTGTTGGCAGTCCCACTTTGTTCATCACATTGTCGCAGGCATCCATGCAGGCAGTGCAGTTTATGCACTCCAGTTGTGTGCCATTCCGAATGTCTATTCCAGTCGGGCAAACATCCACGCATTGGTGGCAATCAATGCAATCGCCTTTGCCTACAGATTTTCTGTTTTCATCTTTATGCCATGTTGAGCGCTGTTCGCCACGATGATGGTCGTAGGCAACAACCATCGAATTTCTATCCAAAAGCACTCCTTGCAATCTTCCATAAGGGCAAATGTTAGTGCACACTTGTTCGCGCATTTTTGCGAATACGCCATAGAAGACTCCGGTAAAAACCAATATGGCCATGAAGCCCGCAAGGTGCGCGCTGGGTGGCGATGTGACAATTTTTATCAGCTCATCGCTTCCGATGATGTAAGCCAAAAACGTGTTGGCAATAAGGAACGATATGCCAAAGAAAAGGCTGTGTTTCAGCGCTTTTTTGCGAATTTTCTCGGCATCCCATTTTTGGGCATCTAGCTTTTGTTGATGTTTCCAATCGCCTTCAATCCAATACTCAATCTTGCGAAAAAGCATTTCCATAAAAATGGTTTGAGGACAAACCCACCCGCAAAACAGTCTACCGAATACAACAGTGAACAGAATAACGAAAACCACCATCGTTACCATAGCAAGCCCGAAGAGATAGAAATCTTGCGGCCAAAAGATTTTGCCGAAAATGACGAACTTACTCTGTATGATGTTAATCATAAGCAATGGTTCGCCACCAATACGCAGGAAAGGACCTACAAAAAGCATTACTAGCAGCACATAACTAAGCCATGTGCGTGCATTAAAGTACTTACCAAAAACCTTCTTCGGATAAATCCACTTCCGCTTTCCTTGGTCGTCAAGCGTGGAGAGGCGAGCTCGGAATTTCGCCTCTCCGCTTGCCGATATGGAAGGGTCTGAGTTGGATGAAGAATCAGAATTTGTGCTCATTTAATTGGCATTAAAGGGATTTTGAGTTAATGAGCTCGATAATAGGTTTGGTTTTACTTACTCACGGCCACTGCAGTATTATCTGTTGCCACTGAAGCGCTATCGGAAACAGAAGGAGCAATTGCAGCATCCACCCATTTATCGCCTTGAGGTTCTTTGCCACCTGCAGGGGCAGAGTCTTGAAGCGACCAAATCCAGCTGCCCACTTGTTGCATTTGTGAGGGGCTAAGCTGTGCCTCCCACGAAATCATGCCTTTTTCTGGAACACCGTATTTGATGGTTTTGAAGATGTTTTTGATGCCGCCTCCATGTATCCAAAACTCATCCGTAAGGTTTGGTCCAACTGAGTTTGGCGCGCCAGCACCGTTTGCCGAATGGCACGCAATACATAGGCTTTTAAACGTTTCGGCACCTTTAGCTAAGCTAGCAGCATCAGTAAGGTACGTTACGCTGTTTTCGTCTACAGCATTGGCCGATGTGGCTAAGAATTGGGCTTTGGCACTGTCCGCTTCGGACATGGCCAAATTGTATTGATCAATTTGGGTTCCTTTTTCAACTGGGCCAAGCAAAATTAGCTTATCCAACCCTGGAATTGGGCTTACTTGAAAGTGATAGAGATACACCACAGCAAAGAAAATAGTGGCGTAAAACATATACACCCACCAAGGTGGAAGGCGATTGTCCAACTCGCGAATGCCGTCATAGCTGTGGTCGGTCATAATATCGGCTTCACGTTCTATTGGCACCGAAGCGGTAAGCACTTTCTCTAGTTTTTCGAAAATGGTAGCCTCTTGCACTTCCGATGCTGGACGCAACGCTTGGATGAGCAAATTCAAATTGTAGAGCATCAAGAATAGAATGCCTGCCAAGAACATGTTGAGGAAAAGCATAATCCAAAACAGCCCGTCCGACATTTCGAACAATGGAGTAGCTACCGCAGCGGTTTCGCCAGCGGCCATTGCAGCGCTTGGAAACGAGAACAAACTGCCCAGTGCTACTAGTCCAATCACGGCATTTGCGTTCCATTTGTTTTTCCAAATAGTGCTATCGGAGGTTAGTCCTTTGGTAACTCCAGATACTACCCAAATAAGAATGAGTAGAAGCACTGCAAAGGCTGCCAACACATAAAATATGAACGTGTCATCGGCACTTACCACGTTCTTCCAAGGAGGAGTGGGGCCCTCTTCTTGAGCTAAGGCCACAACTGGAGATGCCATTATAGCTAGCATCAAGGCGGCCATTCGATTTTTAAAGGCGCTTGTCATCGGTTTAGTTTTTAGAAGGGTTAGTAAGTTGTCCATCTTCCATAGGTAGCATTCCCATGTGGTCGAAGTGCGATTTGCGCTGCCAAATAACATAGGCAGTAACTCCGATAAACATGGCGAAGAATATGAGGAAGGATATAATAGGGTATATCTCTATACCGCTTATGGTTTCCATGTGATGCTTTACAAACTTGAGCATGGCTAGTATAAGTTCAAGGGTGGATTAAATGATTTGTGTTGAATTGCCCAAAAGGGTTATTTCGTTTTAATGTCAGTGCCTAAGCGTTGCAGATAGGCAATAAGCGCCACCATTTCGGTTTCGGGTATCACTTCAATCCCCTCCGTTTTTAGTTTAGCAGCTATTGCATTGGCCTGCGTTTGCATATCGGCCACAGCTTGGTTTTCATAACCTTCGGCATAAGGAACTCCTAAACTGCGCATGGCGTTTATCTTCTTAGGCGTCATGGCGCTGTCCACCATTTTGTCTATCAGCCATGGGTAGCTTGGCATAATGGTTCCGGGTGATATGCTTCCTGGGTCGTACATGTGATTGTAGTGCCAGCTATCACTGAATTTGCCGCCAATACGGTGCAAATCTGGACCGGTTCGTTTCGAACCCCACAAGTGAGGATGGTCGTACACAAATTCACCCGCTTTGCTGTATTCGCCATAGCGTTCGGTTTCGGAGCGGAATGGTCGAATCATTTGCGAATGGCAGTTGTTGCAGCCTTCTTTGATATACACATCACGACCTTCCAATTCCAATGGAGTGTAGGGTTTCACAGCCGAAATGGTTGGGATATTGCTCTCGATAAGCATGGTAGGCACAATCTCGATAAGCCCGCCAATGCTCACAGCCACAAGGCTGAATACCAACATTTGAATAGGTCTGCGCTCCATAGTGCGGTGCCAGCTTTCTCCTTTTATGCTGATGTTTTTCTCCAATGGAGCAGCTTCCGCTGGTTCGTTGGCTTGAAACACACCACTTTTTGCAGTTTTAATGAGGTTGTAAATCATTACAAACACACCAGTAAGGTAAAGCAAACCTCCAAAGGCTCGCAAGGCATACAATGGTTTAAGTTGCGTTACAGTTTCCAAGAAGTTAGGATAAGCAAGGTAACCCTCAGCAGTAAATTCTTTCCACATTAAGCTTTGGGTAAATCCAGCCCAATACATCGGCAAGGCGTAGAACAGAATGCCCATAGTGCCCAACCAGAAGTGAGTATTGGCCAAGCCTGAAGAGTGAAGTTTGGTATTCCACATGCGTGGGAATAACCAGTAGAGCATTCCGAAGGTTAAAAATCCATTCCAACCCAAGGCTCCAATGTGCACGTGAGCAACGGTCCAGTCAGTGTAGTGGCTAATGGCATTCACGTTTTTGAGCGAAAGCATTGGGCCTTCAAATGTTGACATTCCATAAGCTGTAACAGCTACCACCATGAATTTAAGGGTGGCATCTTCGCGAACTCTGTCCCAAGCACCGCGCAAGGTGAGTAAGCCATTGAGCATACCTCCCCAAGATGGAGCCAACAGCATTATGCTAAAAGCTGTGCCGAGCGATTGCGCCCAATCGGGTAGGGCGGTATATAGTAAATGGTGCGGTCCAGCCCAGATGTAAAGGAAAATTAAAGCCCAAAAGTGAATTACAGACAGACGATAAGAATACACAGGGCGGTTGGCCGCCTTAGGAATGAAATAGTACATCAAACCCAAATACGGTGTGGTTAAGAAAAACGCCACTGCATTATGGCCATACCACCATTGCACCAACGCATCTTGAACGCCTGCATAGCCAGAATAGCTTTTAAGAAAGCTTATTGGCAACTCGAACGAGTTGAAAATATGCAGCATGGCCACAGTTACAAACGTGCCGATGTAAAACCAAATGGCTACATACAAGTGCCGTTCTCTGCGGTTAAAAATGGTCATAAACATATTTATACCCCATACCACCCAAATAAGGGCAATGGCAATATCAATAGGCCATTCTAGCTCTGCATATTCCTTGCTGGTAGTGATGCCAAACGGAAGCGTTAGAACTGCCGAAAGGATAATGAGCTGCCAACCCCAAAAGTTGATGTTGCTCAGCTTATCGCTCCACATCCGCGTTTTTAGCAGCCGTTGTAGTGAATAGTGAACGCCCATAAAAATGCCATTTCCCACAAATGCGAAAATCACCGCGTTGGTGTGCAGTGGTCTAATTCTTCCGAACGTAATGTATTCGGTGAGAAAATTGAACATAGGCGAGGTCATTTGCAGTGCGGCTATAAGCCCCACCAGCATGCCCACCGCGCCCCATACCATAGTGGCTATGGCGAACTTGCGCACTATGCCGTTGTCGTAGTTGAAACTTTCCTTTTGCATGGATTAGGTATTGATGATTGGTTCGTGTTTATTGCGTTTTGATAGCTGAATCGGTTGGTTCAACTATGGTTTTTGAAGTACTATTTTGAATTGGAGGATTGGCTTTGGTCACAACCATTTTATCATCAAACAGCATGCGAACTGCTGGAGTATGGTCGTCTTCAAACTGGCGGTCGTTCATGGCCCATAGAAATGCTCCCAAAAAACCAAAGGCAAAAACCAAACTGACACCGATGAGAAGAAAGAGAGCACTCATTGCTTTACTGGGTTTTGATGCGCCAAAGGAATGTGGGTGCATCAGCCACAGTGGTGATTGTGGTCAGAGAGAAAACTGATTATTGTCAGTATTCCTCGAATACTTTAATTCAAGATGCCTATTCATTCAAGGATTGCAGAATTGTGTAGTCCATTTTTCAGAATTCTCCTGTATGTTTGACCTCCATGGCTTGGCCATTCAAATCCCCGCAATGCACCCAATCGTGCTCTTTATCACCTTTCGCTGGCTCGATGCCTTAGATATTATAGTGGTAGCGTTGCTGCTATACCAATTGTTTCACCTCATAAGGGGCACTGTGGCGGTGCGCATTTTCTTAGGCATTCTCTCGCTGTACTTGGTTTGGCTATTGGTTCGTGTGCTCAACATGCAGTTGTTGGAGTCTATTTTGGGCCAATTTGTTGGTGTGGGAGTGTTGGCATTGGTGGTGGTGTTTCAGCAAGAGATTCGTAAGTTTCTATTGGCCATTGGCACAGCCGATGTGCTCAAAGGCATTGGACTTCCCCTATCATGGTTGCGTTTTTTTGGTGCCGAAGAGAAAGCCACCAACCCTACGCTCGATGCCTTGGTGCGCGCCTGCGCTACCATGGCGCAAAGCCAAACGGGTGCCATTATTGTGCTGAAACGCATGAGCAACCTCGATTTTTACATTGGTACGGGAGAGAAAATAGATGCCGCGGTAAGCGAGAAATTGCTGGAATCTATTTTCTACAAAAACAGTCCCTTGCATGATGGTGCGGTGATTATTGTTGGCAATCGTATTGTGGCAGCGCGGGCTGTGCTTCCCGTTACAGAAAAGGAAGATTTTCCTGTTCACCTTGGCATGCGCCATCGCGCTGCTGTGGGCCTTACCGAAACTTCGGATGCCTTGGCAATTGTGGTTTCTGAACAAACTGGTGGCATCACGCTAGCTAAAGATGGAGTGTTGCATCATGGCATTTCGCCCAAGCAGCTGCGCGAAATGGTGCAACCTACTATTACTGATGGGAAGTAAGAATAAGCGAATGTGCCAATAAGCGAATTAGAGCAATGAACATTCACGCTTTCGCCATTCGCACATTGCCGTAATTACTCACATTCGCTTATTGAATTTGCACTTTCCGAACCGCTGTTCCCAACGCGCTGGTGTAGTGAATAAGATAGAGTCCGGTTGGCAAATGGCTAAGATTCAACTGCTGGCGAGGCTGTGTTAGTTGATAGATTTCCAATTGGCGTCCTGTCCTATCGTGCACCGAAATAGATGCTTTCGCTTCAGCACCTTCAATAGTTATGCTGCCCGCTGTTGGGTTGGGATACAAACGCAAAAGGACACTATTGGCATCGGTTAATCCTGTAGGTGTACCTGTAACGCGAAATTTCCACCATCCATCGGGTGCAGTGATGGGGCGAACCTGTTGCTTGCCGCTGTTGGACTCAGCATGGATGTAATAAAACACTTCTGCCCCTGACTGCTGATAGGGAAGGAGACCCGTCCATGTGTGGTTCGGAGCATCAGCTAGCGTCATTGCCACCGCCTGATAGCCCGCTGTGGTGTCGGTGGTCCAATAAAGTGTGGCGTTTGCAATGCCCGATGCATGGCGCACAAGGGCATTCACCACATAATCCTCTGTTACGAATGGCGTGTCATCAAGAGGCTGGTGTGAAATGAGTAAGGGGTCGTTGGTGGCCACACCTTTCGTAATGCAGTGGATGGCTCCCGATGCTTGGATGATTTCGTTGCAGTCAATACCCACCACATTATAGCCCGGCAAAGCTTCGCGGTAGATGCGAAGAGCTGTGGTGTCCCACTGTTCTTCATAAATGGGTACTAGGATGGTCTTGTTTACAAACACCGAATTGGTGTAGGTGCGGTAGGCAGCGCCTTGGTTTGGATAGTCGCCATTTTCGGGCGGCATCGGTATGCGTATCACTTTGTAGGGCGTGCCATATACCGACATAAAATTGTTGAGCACATAGTTTAGGTTGGCCTCTATTTGTGGGCCATCGGCCACTCCAGCTGGGTATTGCCCCACGAGCAAGGTCTCCTCGTCCAGTAATTTCATGTGCATATCGATGTGGTGAATGCCATCGTAGGGCAGTGTATTCATTTTGATGTAGCGGTTTATGCCCATGTAATCTTCCATAATTCCATTAATCTGCCCTTCGTTCTTGGTGCTTACTCCGTAAGGATTTCCAGTCTCATTTTCTTCCAAAATAAGTTCGGAGGCGAAGGCGGTACCGAAGCCGTCCACCATATAATTGCCGCCAGTATTCACCAAATCGGTTGGCGAAACGGTGGTTTCATAAAGCGGAATGCTCAGCAGATTGGCCAAAGCCAAGGGCAGCACATCGTCAAGCGGGCGTGGTCGGTTGTAAATCCAGTCCACCCACATCAGGTCTTCCACATCATTGGCGTAAATGTTCCATTGGCCATAATCGCGAAACCAAATACTGTTGGAAGGTTCATCTACAAAAACAATGTTGGTTTGATTGATACCATATTGGTTCAAGTGACTGACCACCGCACTTTGGTCTTCGGTAACGATATAGACCATGGTTTGCTCTTTGGCATATTTGGCAATGTTTCGCAGCACGGACCGCGACCACGTGCCCTCCCATCGAATGCAAATCCCGTCTAGCTCTTCCCACTCGGCTGCGGTGCGCACAGGCATAGAAGGTGGCGTGGTGAAATCCCTGTTGCCTGCCGAATGCTGCACCAACGGCAGCATCGTGCGCTCTTCTTCAGTCAGTCCTTTTGGGAGAAACTGGGCGTTAATAGTTGGCGCTAAAAAGGAAAGTAGCAGTAGGGTAGATGCAAAACGGATCATGTGCAAGGCGTTGGTGATGCACCAAATGTAAGAGAGGAAGTGATGGAAAGATGTCGCGGGATTGGCGCATGTTGCCATGAGCTTCGTGAAGCTCTGTTCCTCCGTGTACTCAGTGATTAGCCCCATAAGCTACAACCACTATCTTCGCCCGCCATGAACGTTATTCTACCCTCGGCCTATTTTCCGCCCATTAGCTATTTCGCATATCTGCTTGCTACCGATGCCACTATGGAGGCCAAAGAACATTTTGTGAAACAAACCATTCGGAGCAGATGCACCATTACCGATCCGCACGGAAAATTGATTCTGTATGTACCGAAGGAGAAAACTGGAAATCGCTCGGTGATGGACCAAGTTCGCACCTCCGAGCACGAGCATTGGCGCAGAACGCATTGGCGCAGTATTGCTGATTCGTATCGCAGTTCGCCCTATTTTGAGTACTATGAGGACGACTTCCAGCCGTTCTTCGAGGTGGAGGACGAGAGCGTATTCAG
>CAMDOM010000036.1 GCA_945903645.1 Chryseobacterium gleum | reverse complement strand
AACATTATGGATTTCGAGAAGGGTTTCGATACGCGTGTGGGCGAGCGTGGCATAACGCTTTCGGGTGGGCAGAAACAACGTATTTCCATTGCGCGGGCTATAATTCGGCATCCGCGGGTGTTGATATTTGACGATTGCCTTTCGGCAGTCGACACGCAAACCGAGGAGAAGATTTTGGGCCATTTGCGCGAGTTGATGGAAGGGCGCACCACGATTATTATTAGCCATCGGGTGTCGAGCGTGAAACATGCCGACCAAATTATGGTGATGGAAGAGGGCCGCATTGTAGAAAAAGGCACGCACGCGGCACTTCTGGCTGCCGAGGGTGCCTACTACTCGCTCTATCAGCAACAAATGCTGGACGATAGCCGCGCTACCAAGGAATAGGGTGATGTACTAACGGTATTGTATGGCCTTAACGCTTGAACGCTGCGCATGCTGGCGCATGGACGGAAGCTTTTGAAGGATAGCACACTGATTTTACTGATTGAATGGATTGAAACTGATTTTAATTTTTGATTCTCGCATTCGAATTGTTGCATACAGAGGCGCGGAGACGCAAAGCACTAGCAAACGGGCGTAAGCTTTTGAAGGATAGCACACTGATTTTACTGATTGAATGGATTAAAACTGATTTTAAGTTTTGATTCTCGCATTCGAATTGTTGCACGCAGAGGCGCGGAGACGCAAAGCACTAGTAGAACAGAAGTGGCTGCCGGATGCTACGACTCGTCAACCATCTTATCGGTAGTATCTTTTATATGCGCATTCATTTTTTGCGGCTTAGCGCCTTTGCGTGAAAGGAGTTTTGTGTGTCTTTCAACGAAATTGTGCTGTGTGCATGTTGAAGGACAAGGCCTTAGATTTTAAGAATTTCGATTTTTTTTAGGGGAGTTGATTTTCTATTCAAAACTCGTGTAAGTTTGGTGGTGTTATTCGCATCAAACCCAATATAATGTCATGGCAAAGGACGACCACACTCACAATGACGACATCTATTCGTCAAAAGTAAAGGCAGGCAAACGCACCTACTATTTTGATGTGAAAGAAACCCGCAACGGGGAGTATTACCTGACCATGGCCGAGGTGATGAAAAAGGTAGACGGCAATGGGCACTCTAGCCTCATTCGTCACAAGTTGTTTCTCTACAAAGAAGACTTCAATGCCTTTGCAAATGGGTTGCAAGACGCCATTGATTATGTGCGCAATGCCAAAGGAGACGACTATGGCATCGAAGGCCGTGTGTATGACGAAGAATGGCAGGATGAAGCCAAGCCCGAACAGGCACAGCCCGAAAGCGAGCCCGAAAAACCCAAAGGATATTCGAGCGATTTCACGTTTGATGACCTGTAAGGGTTGAGCACTGAGATAGATTCTTTTCGAATTTCATATAAAAAAAAGAGGCGAGCACTAGGCTCGCCTCTTTCATTTTCCACCACTAGGGCATGGGGGGTGGTGGCGGGGTTGGGCTCAACCCAAAATCCTCGTTGCGGTTCACCCCAGGTTCCAACGTTATAGACCTAGCAGCCGTCACATACATTGGGTGCGAAACCGTCAATGTTCCACTCATCGGCTCAGTAAGCCCTGCGAACGAAAACGAATAAAACCCACCTACACCCGAAGTTGTCTGCTCCGAACCATTGGCATCCCCAGCCACAATTAGCGCACCTTCAATAGGCAGTAGCGTAAATGCATCTGTAATCACACCGGCCAATTTGGTGGTCGTTGGGGTGGAATTACCACCACCATTTATCATGTTTAAAATGCGCTCAAACGTAAACTCCTCGCGCACTGCCGCATTGTTTCGAAACACCTTCTTGCCATCCTCAAACATGGCGGTCAATGAAACATGTAATGCATTATTCGCCTCTGTCTTCGCATCCGTCATTTGCTTCGTCAGCTCCTCAGCAGCCACAAAATCGCCATACTTCAGCTCAAACGCATCACGTGCCACCGTCATACTGGCAATAAAGGAGGGCGGCATACCCCCTGCGGTCAGAGCCGCGGTGTTTGCATTCGCAAAATCCACACCCTGCACTATCAATTCACTCACACTATCCCAATCCTGCTCCAAAGCACCTCTATAATAGGCATATCCAGCAGCTTCGCGCTTCGTGTCATACAGGTCAGCCGCAAATCCATCGCGGATATAGCTACTCATATCGCTCCATGCTGCAATGCACGTTTCGGCCAGCGGCACCAGCTCAATCCGAAGCGCTTTGTGCATCCCCGTCCTGCTGCCTTCATCGGGCATAGCCCGTGCCGCGGTCAATGCCGCCAGTTGCGCTGTGGCCGTGGCTGCCGTATAACTTGTTTTAAAATTCATGAAATCCGGAAGATGTTCCGAATAACTCATCCATCCCGACTTCACAATGGTGTAGAAGTCCTTTTGGGCACAATTGTACTCCGCCTTTGGGCGGCCTTGGGTTAAAGCGCACATGATTTCTATGGTTTTTGGTTAATTAAAAATCAAGTACTACTCCATCATGTCCTTTCCCTTTTTATGTCCGTTTGATGTAGTAACGGAGAACAAAACAGAATATTGTGCGATTCGAAAAAAAAAGTTGAAAATAATTTTAAGACCGTAAATAGGTTATGGTTTGGGGTGGTTGGTTTGCGGAACGATTAGGATAATTGACAACTGTCCGTAGATTTGTCCGTGTCCGTAAAAACGTCCGTAAAAAATGGCAACTTATAATTTTTACCTAGATAAGGCCGATAAGAAGGGTTTATCACCTATCCACCTGCGAATCAATTGTGATGGTGAGCAAGTGAAGGTGGCCACGAAACAAAAGGTGGCATCAGAGGATTTTGACAAGAAAAAGCAGCGTGTAAAAGCGACTGGTGAAAGGGCTGATGTCATCAATCACTATCTCACACAACTCCAAACATCGGCAGAGGCTCTCTTTTGCCAGCCGCAAAAGCGAAAGTTGACGGTGGATGAAGTAAAATCCAAATTGACGGATATTGTCAATTCTTACAGCACCTACAGCAATGTGCATTTGGTGAAAGAACAGCTCACTATGTATCGGAATCCTGTGACTTTTATCGACTTGTTTGCAGGTGCAGGCGGATTTAGCGAAGGGCTGCTACAAGCTGAATACAACAATAAGGTGTTTGATTTTATTGCTGCAAGCGACATCAATGAAAATTGCGAGTTGACTCATTTGGTGCGTTACAATCATCAATTGGGCTTGGATATGAAGTTCATTAAACAAGACATTACCGAACCTGATTTTCTAGACAATCTATTAAATGCGGTTGGAAAACGGAAGATTGATGTGGTTTGTGGAGGGCCACCCTGTCAGAGTTTTAGCCTTGCAGGAAAGCGTAGAAAGTATGATAAGAAAGATGACCTGTTTTCGCATTATTTGGAAGTGATTCGTGCGCTCCGTCCGAAGTATTTTGTGATGGAAAATGTGAAGGGTATTCTTACAAAGGAACAAGGGAAAATTGCACAGGAGATTCTCAAGGAGATGCAGTCTATTATTGACCTAGAAGGGCTCCCCAAGCTGGTGAAGTTTACCCGCGACTTAAAGCTTGGTGATGACCGCAAGAGATTTATTTTGGACTGCATGGCGAGACGCTTGAAGCAGGAAGGACTAAAGGACAGTGAGCTAGAACTGGCACAAGAGGAATACATCAGCGCTATTGACGGGTTCTTTAAACAACTGACCCCGAAAATTGCAGATTATAAAATGAGTAAGACAGATGGCCGCATCAGCACCATACGTCATGGGTTGCACATGCTGCAAAGGAGGTCGAATCTTATTCGTCTAAGGCAGGAAGCCATCAAAGAGAAAGATTTCAATTACCTTGATAATGATGCCTTTGTGCATGATTTTGATGCTTTTATCAAAGCACTTGAACCCGACTCAATTATTCACCGAATTGAAACTGCATTTGATGCGTTAGCCGTGTCAAAAGAGTATAAGCAAGAAGTGGAAGGCGTTAAAGAGGGGCTTCGCATTTATGCGTATTCATTTGATGATTGCATTGTCAATCTTCGCTCGTGGTGCTCATTAGAGCAAGCGTTGCAACTTGATACTTTGCTTGATGAAATTAAGCTCTACCGAATAGATGCCCCTATGGTGGTGAACTCTTCTGACTATGGTGTGCCGCAGAACAGAGAACGTGTTCTATTTATTGGATGCAGGAAAGACCAGAAGATGATTAGCGCTATACCTGCTACGGTAGCTAAGCATGAAAAAGTTTCGGTATTTGAGGCGCTTTATGATTTGGACTTTCTGGGAAACAATGAGTCAGCCTCGCATTATCTCGATATTAATTTAAAGGCACGGTATAATGGCTCTACCGAACGGATGGCAGCACTTATAAAGGAGCGCGCAATTGACGGAATGCCAAACGGTGAGAAACAAAAAAGCTACGCACAATGGAGTCGGCAAGGACGATTGTTACCTGATTATGAAGTGCGAAAGCCCATTTATGTGCGTAGTGCTGATGATTTGAAAAAGGGTCATTTTATTCATGAGCCATTGCAGAACCATCAGACGAGTAATCAGAGCGAAAATGTTGTGAAACGGTTGGAAATCATTAGAAAAGAGGGAGACTACAAGCTAGCGCAATCCGCACTTATTGATGAGGGCTTATCATCAGAAAAGCGAAGCTATACTGTTCTCAATCCCGAGAAGCAAAGCCCAACGGTGATGACTATTCCAGACGACTACATCCATTACCGCGTACCACGCTCGCTTACAGTTAGAGAAATGGCACGATTGCAATCGTTTGATGATTCGTTTGTGTTTCAGGGGAAACGCTCCACAGGAGGAAATGGCCGTAAGTTTGAAGTCCCGCAATACACCTTGGTTGGCAATGCAGTGCCGCCATTGATGGCCAGGGCGGTGGCGATGGAGATTTTGAGGAAGATAAAATAATTCATGAGGGCGCTAACAGACCTTGAACTTAATCAGGTAAAACTCTTAGCTGAGAAATCGGTTGAGTTGTCGTTTATAGAACCCACTGAGACGGGACTCGGAAAATCTATTATGGATGCTACTGGTTCAGTAAGGGCATATCTAAGAGCCAGCAACATTCACGATTTTGAGGAACAAGAACAAGGGCAAGAGCATAAGGTTCAAGTAGAGTCTTATTTGATTTCGCACACACAAAAGATTCCTTCCACTGCATCTTTATATCGACCAAACACCAAGAAAGGAGATCCACGAATCTGGTTTTCAGGCTTAGGCAGATTCGCCAATGCGAATGACATTTTGGGAATCATTGCATTTGAGAGACGACTTTACGTTTTGAACATCACGCAGCTCAATAGCTACGATTCTATTGATGCCATGCCATCAGGCCCTTTGAAAGAGCTTGTAATGGAGATGGGTCACAAGGCAAATACGATTGCTGATGAACTGCTTATGAAACTGATGGAAATCGCCTCTCGTGGATTTGTACCTGCACTATTACAAGCGGACACATCTATTGGCAGAACGTTGGAACATCTATTGGGTATTCCGATGAATTCTTCAAGAACACCTGACTATAAGGGCATTGAATTGAAGTCAGCACGAGAAAATAAGGGGACGCGAAAAGGGTTGTTCGCCAAGACGCCAGACTGGGAGTTGAGCAAGTTTAAAACCAGAGCGCAGATTCTTGATGCTTTCGGGCGTGAAGAAAAAGGCGTTTTTAGACTTTACAACACCATACGAGCTACGGGTAGAAATCAACAGGGGCAGATTCTAAGAACTGATTATGATCTGGATTACTTGATTGAAAACTCAGATAAGCCTGACATAGGCGACTTTCTGGTCTGGCAATTGGAGACATTGAAGCAGTCTCTTCTATCCAAACATAAAGAGACCTTCTGGATAGATGCGGAAAGCAAAACCACGGATAATAAGGAATTCTTTCATTACAAGAAAGCAATCCATACGAAGAACCCGCTGGTCGGACAATTCGGGCTGCTGATTGATATAGGGGCAATAACGCTGGATTATCCAATGAAAAGGATGCCCAATGGAACTATTATAGATAAAGGGTGCAATTTCAAAATCAAGTCAAAGTCCTTGGAGTTGCTGTTTCCAGCCAGTCAGACCTACTCATTGATTAGGTAGTTGAGGAATATCAGAATGTTTGTTGCCGAGGGCGGCAACGCATAGAACGCACAAGCAAGATGCTTGCGCGGGCTTGGCATGTTTAGTACTCAATCCCCACCCCCACTCATTTCCATCCTCCCAAAACCCCCTGCGTAACCCGTAAAATTCCCTGCGGAGCTAGTCAAATCCCTTGCGCAACTAGGGGCATCCCCTGCGGAAGCCATCAAATTCCCTGCGGGCCTAGTAAAACCCCTTGCGGCTAGAGTAACACAACCTGCGGAGCTCGTCACACCCCTTGCGGAAGCAGTCACGCCAATTGCGGAGCAAATAAAATTCCTTGCGGAGGGCGTTCCACTCCCTGCGAAACCCGTAAAATTCCTTGCGGAAGCCGTCAAAGCCAGCCATTAGCCCATCGCCTCGCCTTCGCGAAACGTCAGAGCTACCTTACCAAAAAGGGTGTTACTTCATAAACCTATCCAAGGAGAATTTTCCTGGGCCATGGAAGAATAGGGCCACGTAAGGCACCAAATAAAGGATGGCAAACTCCTTATCAGCCAAGGGATCTGGGCCATGGACAATGAAAACTGCCACCGCCATGGTCACAATAAGCGGGATAAGGGCAGCACGGGTGAACAAGCCCAAGGCAAGCAAAATGCCACACACCAGTTCGGCAAACACTGTGAGCACAAGCGATGGGCCTTCGCCAATGCCAATGGGATCGCCAAAGGCCATATCGCCCGAAAGGAGCTTTTGCGCTTTGCCCCATCCATGCGAATAGGCCATGAGGCCACCGCTTGCCACGCGAAGTAGTAGCATGGCCAAGTCGGGTTGAAAAGGGCGGATATTAAACAGATACTTTTTCATGAGGCGAAGGTTTTGGTGGTTAATGCGGAAAGTTGGTCAATATCCAGCAGATTCATGCACTTAAAATGCTGCTTGGGGCAGGCATCGAAGCCAATTTTGCTGCAAGGTCGGCAGTTCAAGTCGTTTTGCTCTACAATACTACTCCTTTCGGGCGCTTGGGGCACGTAGGGCGTCATGCCAAACTTAGGAACGGTGCTACCCCAAACGGAAATAATTGTGGGAGTGAACGCAGCGGCAATGTGCATAAGGCCTGTGTCGGGCGTTAGCACCACTTTGGCGTGTTGCAGTAGTCGCGCAGATTGCCGCAAGGCGTATTTGCCACAGGTGTTTACAACATTGGGTCGGGTGGCAAGTCGCGCACCGATTGCTGCATCGTTTGGCCCACCCAAAAGGACAATTGGAAAGGCGGTTTTGGCAATAAACTCGGCCAGTTTAGCCTCAGGAATTTGCTTGGTAGCGAATTTGGCACCCACTACAACGGCCACATAGCCATTTTCAAAACCTTCGGGAAGGGCAGGTAGCGCCACATGTTCGGGAATAAAGAAATCCATGCCTTTGCCATCGTTTTTTACGCCCAAGGGTTCAACTGTTTTGAGGTAACGCTCCACCACATGGATGTTCGGAAGCGTATCGGCCTTAAAGTTTACATGCATCCATTTCTCCACATTCAGCTTCGGAAACGAAAAAGACTTCGCGCCCACTGCGGCTTTTATAATGGCGGTGCGCAGGTTATGATGTAAGTCGATAATCACATCGGGATTAAAGGTGCGTACCTCGTCAATTACCTCCTTGAGGCTATCGCGCAGCTCAAACACCCCATTGAGGTGCGGATTGGGTTCGACAAGCTCTCGGTAGGCACCTTTGGTAAGAAACCGAATGTCAGCTTCAGGAAACGTGCTCCTCAACACCCGAATAACAGGCGAAGTGAGCACAATATCGCCAATGGAACTAAACCGAATAATGAGAATGCGCTGCACGATGAGCAAATATAGGGGAGTGCATGAGTTGCTGCGCACCCGCTAATTTTGCGCGATGCATTATTTGACCGATACCCACGCGCATCTTTACTCCAAACAGTTTGATAGCGACCGCGAAGCCATGGTGCAACGGGCGCGCGATGCTGGTGTGGGTTGCATTTTGCTCCCCAACATAGATAAGGCAAGCACCCAACCGATGTGGAATACCGTTGCGCTAGACCCTGCGCTATTCCGACCCATGATGGGGGTGCATCCGTGCCATGTGAAAGAAGATTGGCAAGAAGAAATGGCCCATGTAGAAGCCGAATTGGCCACGGGTCGCTACATAGCAGTGGGCGAAATTGGCATCGACCTCTTTTGGGAAAAGACTTTCCTTAACGAACAAATTGAAGCGTTTGAGCAACAGATGCGCTGGGCCAAAAAGCTGGAATTGCCCGTGGCTATTCATTGCAGAAATGCCTTTGACGAAATTTTCACCTCCCTCGAACGCGAGCAAGATGGCACGCTAACAGGAGTGTTGCATTGCTTTACGGGTACGGCAGAACAGGCCCAGCGGTGCATTGCCTTGGGCATGCACTTGGGCATTGGTGGGGTGGTTACGTTTAAAAATAGCGGCTTGGCTGAGGCTATAGAAGCCGTGCCGATGGAACATTTGGTATTGGAAACAGATGCGCCCTATTTGGCTCCTAATCCGCATCGCGGCAAACGGAATGAGACCAGCTATGTGAAGTTGGTGGCGCAAAAGGTGGCGGAGGTTAAGGGTATTTCGGAAGAAGAAGTGACCCGCATCACCTCGTTGAATGCCGCCCGATTATTTCATCTTTGAGCCATGAAACAGCCGCGCATCCTTATCATATATACAGGAGGTACCATTGGTATGATTCAAGAAGTGGTGGATGGCCCGTTGGTGCCGTTTACACTAGATGCCATGCTGCGCAAAATTCCATCTATCCGCGATTTGGGGATTGAACTGCACTCGGCAGAGCTGGATGAAGTGATTGACTCCTCGAATGTGACGCCTGAAGTATGGGTGCAATTGGCTGCTATTATAGGAACGAACTATGCGGCCTACGATGGTTTTGTGATTCTTCATGGGTCGGACACGATGGCTTATACGGCATCTGCTCTGAGCTTTATGCTGGATGGATTGGGCAAGCCCGTGATACTTACCGGAAGCCAGTTGCCGATAGGATTGGTGCGCACGGATGCGCGCGAGAATTTGATAACCACACTTTCTATTGCCGCTATGCACGAGAATGGTGTTCCGTTGCTGAATGAGGTGTGCATCTTTTTTGAGGACCGATTATTTCGTGGAAACCGTACCCACAAGTTCAATTCAGAGAATTTTGATGCATTCCTCTCGGTAAATTATCCGGTGCTGGCCGATGCCGGTGTGCATATTAAGGTGCATACGGAGCATTTATTGGCCAAACCCACGGGGGCATTTCGCACTCAAACTGCGTTAAACACGAACATTGCCACGTTGCGGTTGTTTCCCGGAATTGCATTGACGGACTATGCCGAATTTTTTATCGCTAAGAAATTGGAAGGGCTGATTTTGGAAACGTATGGTTCGGGAAATGGTTCGACAGACGAGACGTTTTTGGAAAGCTTGCGGAAAATGACAGCAGCGGGAATTGTGGTGCTCAACGTCACCCAATGTCAGGGTGGTGGAGTTGAAATGGAGAAGTATGCTACAGGAAGAGCCTTGGCCGAAGCAGGTGTGCTGAGCGGAAAAGACATTACTTTAGAGGCAGCGTTAGTAAAAATGATGCATGTGTTGGGCATTTCCACCCAATTGGGCGAGCGTAAACGGCTCTTAGAATGTGATTTAAAAGGAGAAATGACATAATGCTTCAAGATATTTTGTCGTATCACATTTTTTGTAATTTGCGCCCCACTTTTGGGGGTGTGCCCAATATGGAGAGATGGCCGAGTGGTCGAAGGCGCACGCCTGGAAAGTGTGTAAACCTCACAAGGGTTTCGAGGGTTCGAATCCCTCTCTCTCCGCATGAATGAACGTTAACAGAATTGAAAATAAATACGAGTAAACCTTAAAAAAACCAGTTGAACACTAACTAAAACCTAATCATGAAAAAGTTGTTTGCCATCATTACAATTGGAGTAGCTCTTAACCTTGGCTACCAGTTTTCTGCATTCGCTCAGGCGGATTCTGCTGCCGCTGCTGCTGCACCACAAGAAGCACCTGCTGCTGTAGAACCTGAAACATCTGCGCTGACAGAAGCAGAAGTTCCAAAGTTGACGTTTCATCAAACGATGAAGACCAAATTTATTGAAGGAGGTGTGATTTGGATGGCACCAATCCTTTTGGTTATGATTTTTGGATTGGCGTTGTGTATTGAGCGCGTTATCTACTTAAGCATGGCTACTACCCATTCTGAAAAATTGCTTAAATCCATTGAAGATAACCTTTCTAAAGGAAATGTGGAAGGTGCGAAAGAAGTATGTCGCAACACCCGTGGCCCTATTGCCAGCATTTTCTTCCAAGGTCTTTCTCGTAAGGATGAAGGTTTGGACATGGTAGAGAAGTCAATTGTATCCTACGGTTCAGTGCAAATGGGTCTATTAGAAAAAGGTCTTTCATGGATTTCGCTTTGTATTGCAATGGCCCCTATGTTGGGTTTCTTGGGAACTGTTGTTGGTATGATTGAGGCATTTGATGCTATTGAAGCTGCCGGTGATATCTCTCCATCGTTGGTTGCTGGTGGTATTAAAGTGGCTCTTTTGACTACCGTATTTGGTCTTATCGTAGCGATGATTCTTCAAGTGTTTTACAACTACTTCCTTGCAAAAGTGGACGGAATTGTAAATGACATGGAAGATTCATCTATTTCATTTATGGATATTCTTATCAAGAATAGCAAGTAATTTTATTGGTCTCACCATAAACTAAAACGCTATGTCTGATATATTCACAAATTATGGGATACTGTTATCCTACCTGCTGCTAGCAATAGCTACTGTTGGTGCCATTGGGTTTCCGGTACTTGCATTGATAAAAAATCCAAAAGAAGCCAAAGGCGCAATGATTGGATTAGGGCTAGTGGTGGTGATATTTGGTATCTCCTTCGCCCTGAGTGACGAGATAAACCTATCTAAAATTGTAATATCGCCTATGACAGCTAAGCTGGTTGATACAGGGCTTTACTCGTTCTATATTTTAGCGTTGTTGGCCGTGGCTGCCACTATCTATTCTGAGATTACTAAAGCATTTAAGTAATGGGAAGGCGCGCAAGAGAATCGCAGGAAATAAATGCTGGCTCGATGGCCGATATTGCCTTCTTGTTGCTCATTTTCTTCTTGGTAACTACTACAATGGATACGGACACGGGTCTAACTCGTGTACTTCCTCCATATATAGATGAGCAAACACAAGAGCCTCCACCACCAGTAAATGCGCGCAACGTATTTGTTGTTTTGGCCAATGCCAACGACAATATGCTTGTGGAAGATGAGTATATGCAGATTGAGGACTTGAAAGAAGCTGCCAAGGATTTTATTATTGGTAGACCGAATGACCTAGCCAATGAAAAATATCCTGACTTCAAGAAGGTAGAAGACCCTGATTTGATAAAATACTTTGGAGCAAACCAGATGATTTCGAAGCAGATTATTTCACTTCAGAATGATAGAGGCACTTCGTATGACTTGTACGTTCAGATTCAGGACCAATTGGCTATTGCTTATCGTGAGGCGCGAGATGAAATGTCGATGGAGAAATTTGGTGTGAGTTACACTGAACTTTCGAAAAGCGACAAAGAAGAGGATAAAGAAAAGGCTCAAGCCATTAAGGCATTGATTCCTCAACGTATATCTGAAGCTGAACCGAAGGATATTGATCAAGCACGAATTGCCGCAGGACGGAGCAATTAATCCTTACACTGACGTTAACGACACTAGTAAAAGATTGAGGCAATGAAAATTAGAAAGGATAAGAAGAAAACGGTTCCGCCAATGTCAACGGCTTCGTTGCCAGATATTGTGTTCATGTTGCTGTTCTTCTTCATGGTGACCACGGTAATGCGCGAAACATCACTAAAAGTGGTTCACGTGTTGCCGAAAGCACAAGACGTTGCAAAGTTGGAGCGAAAGTCTCTTGTGGCATATATCCATGTTGGTCCGCCAATAAAAGCGTTGCAAAGCATTTATGGAACAGAACCGCGCGTTCAGTTGGATGACGCTTTTGCAAGTGTAAAGGATATTCCTACGTTTGTGGAGAAGGTGAAATCTGAAACCAACGAGCAAGAAGTTCCAATGCTTACTTATTCACTAAAAGTGGATAGCGAAGCCAAAATGGGAATCGTTACAGATGTGAAGCAAGAATTGCGCAAGGCGAATGCTTTGAAGATAAACTACTCTTGTATTCGTAAGGAACAAAAGAAGAGCGGTATTTAAGCCTTCGGGTTATTTAATGTAAAAATCCGTTTCTCGAAAGAGGAGCGGCTTTTTTATTTATGATTGCTGAATAGTATTGGTAGAGCTAGAACAGTTATGGGTATCGAGCGGCTAATCAGGATGTCGCTCTAGCCAATTGACTCTGTAATAGGAATGGTTCACTATCCTCCTACAGCTAAAGAGTCTTTTTTTTCCTGCACAGCCTGAAAAAGGTACATGATTATTAAGCAAAAAGCCAATGAAAACGCGGCCATGGCGGGGTTTTGGATTCCTGTAGTGTCTAATGTGGTTTGGGAAGAACCGTGTTGCTGCATGTACACGATAACAACGGCCATGGCATTGTTTGCAAAGTGGGCCACCATGGGATACCACAGGTTTCCGCTCCAAAGAAATAGATAGCCCAAGGCTGCGCCCATAAAAAGGCGGGGCACAAAGCCCAAAAACTGCATGTGGATGGCGCTAAACAAAATGGCTGCTGTCCACACCGCCACGTGGGCATTTCCGCTCCATTGCGTAACTAAACGCTGCACCACACCCCGAAAGAGCAATTCTTCGCCAATGGCAGGCAAAAGGGCTATCATAAACAGATTGAAGGCAAGCCAACCTAAATGGGGCATTTGGAGAAAGCGCTCAATCAGTTTTTCGGCTTGCGTTTCTTTTTGGGTAGCCCATGTGCCAAATGGTTCAGGAAGGGTGAGGTGGGTATTCCAATCGGCAATGAAATTGATGAACGGCATGGCCACCATAAACAGGACTATGCTGAGCATAATGCGTTGACGGATGGGGTTGGTAAACACCCCAAGACCCTTTTGAGAACTGGACAGATAGAGGAAGCCTAAGGAAGGTAAGATTAACAGGCCCAAGGCTTGCAGTATTTGCAATAAGCGGAGAACGGGAAGGAGGCTTGGGTTCGAGAGGTCTTCGGCCAAGGCGGGATTGGTCAGCAGCGGAACATCCAGAATAAATTGGGCGATTAGGAAGCCAAAGAATGAGGCTAGCGATACACCGCCAAACATGAGCATGAGCAAAACCAACATGCTATGCCCAGAGGAACGACTTGAAAATTCGCGAAGAACGGCTATCAACCTATGAATGAGTAAATTCGCCCCGCAAGGACGACCATGGCAAAGATAGGAGATATAGAGGTTGGCGATTTTCCGTTGTTGCTCGCACCTATGGAGGATGTGAGCGACCCGCCATTTCGCGCAGTGTGTAAGGATAATGGGGCGGATATTATGTACACGGAGTTTATCTCGTCAGAGGGATTGATTCGCGATGCGGCAAAAAGCCTACAAAAGCTGGATATATTTGAATACGAGCGGCCTATTGGCATTCAGATATTTGGAGGAGATATTGATTCGATGCGCGAATCGACTGAGATTGCGACAGCAGCTAAGCCTGACATTATTGACATCAATTATGGCTGTCCGGTGAAAAAGGTGACCTGCAAGGGAGGTGGCGCTGCCATATTGCAGGATATTCCGAAAATGGTGGCCATGACCCGCGAAATTGTGAAAGCCACCCATTTGCCCGTAACGGTGAAAACCCGATTGGGCTGGGATGAAGATTCGAAATATGTGGTGGAAGTGGCAGAGCGGTTGCAAGATGTGGGCATCAAAGCCATAAGCATACACGGTCGCACACGAGTACAGATGTATAAAGGCGATGCCGATTGGACGTTGATTGGAAGAATAAAGGATAATCCACGGATTAAGATTCCAGTGTTTGGCAATGGCGATGTGGATAGCCCCCAAAAAGCTGCCGAAATGCGGGATAGATTTGGAGTGGACGGCATTATGATAGGCCGCGCTAGCATTGGATATCCGTGGATATTTAACGAGATAAAGCATTTCTTAAAAACGGGAATGCAACTTGCGCCACCAACGGTGGACCAACGCGTAGATACCTGCATGAAGCATTTGGAGTTTTCGCTGCAATGGAAGGGAGAGCGACTTGGCGTAGTAGAAATGCGCAGGCATTATGCTTCCTATTTTAAGGGATTCGACAACTTCAAACCTTTCCGCATGCAATTGGTGACGGAGGAATCGCCCGAGGTTCTGAAATCTATTTTGAACGAAGTAAGAGCCTACTATAATTCGACTCAACTGGTCGAAATTTGAAAAGGTACAATTTGAAAATTGTGGGGAGATAACCTACCGAACCGAACTTGGGTATATTTGCTACCAATCAACTGAACTGCATGCAATCTAAATTATACCTAAAAAACCCGTCTGTATGGGTGTCGTGTTTGTTGTTTATTCTGATTTCGGGCGGTGCATATGCCCAAGAATTGAGTGGAACAATTCAAGATACGGAAACGAAAGAGCTGCTTTTTGGGGCTAGCGTGGTAATAGATGGCACGGCCATTGGTGCAACCACAGATTTTGACGGCAAGTTTAAATTCAACGCAGGAAAGCAACCTCCTTTCAAAGTTATCATATCATATATAGGATATAAGAAGCAAGAAGTGATGGTGACCTCGCTAGCCGCACCGCTAAAGGTGATGCTAGAAACCGACCGCGTGATGCTGAAAGGTGTAGAGATTATAGAAACACGTATCAGCGAAAAGCAGAAAGAATCGGCTTTGACGGTTGAAAGCATGGACATTATTGCCATAAAAGAAACCCCAGCTGCCAACTTCTACGAAGGACTTGGCAACTTGAAAGGCGTGGATTTAACCTCCGCCAGTATCGGGTTTAAGGTGATAAATACACGCGGATTTAACAGCACATCACCAGTGCGTTCGCTACAAATTATTGATGGTGTGGATAACCAAAGCCCGGGGCTCAACTTCTCGCTAGGAAACTTCCTTGGTGCTTCCGAATTGGACATCATGAAAGTGGAGATTGTGCAAGGAGCGAGTTCTGCCTTTTTTGGTCCGAATGCCTTTAATGGTGTTATCGATATGCGCACGCGCAGTCCGTTTATTAAGCCCGGACTAACTGCACAAGTTAAAATTGGCGAGCGGGCGCTTACGGAAACAGCCATACGTTGGGCGCAGGTGTTTAAGAATAAAGCGGGAGTTGAGAAGTTTGCCTACAAACTCAACCTCTATTACATGCAAGCCTACGATTGGGAGGCGGATAATTTGAATCCTGTGGATGGCTCGCCTGTACCATCAAACAATCCAGGAGGATTTGATGCGGTGAACCGTTATGGCGATGAAGATTTGGCGGGTGGAAACGATTACAGAAGCAATACACAATTGCGGTTGTATCCTGGGTTGGGCATGTTTTATAGAAAGGGTTATCGCGAGAGCGATTTGGTGGACTATAACTCGCGGAATTTGAAAGCCAATTTGGCCGCACACTACCGCATTAAATCGGATGTGGAAGCCATTGTATCATCGTCCTTTAGCTACGGAACCACAGTATATCAAGGAGAGAATAGGTTTAGTTTGAAAGACATTATGTTTTTCCAAAACCGCATTGAATTTAAGAAGGAAGGCAAGTGGTTTGTGCGGGCGTATGCCACCAATGAAGATGCTGGCAAATCGTATGACGCTGTGCTTACTGCATTCAAAATGCTGAACAGTAATAGAACCTTGGAGTCATTTAACACCCGGTATTCTAGCTTTTGGGCAAGCCAAATCACGCCCAAAGTAAAGGCGCTTCCCGGGTATCCGCCATTCGTTTTTGGACAGCCACTTGATACGGTGGCCATCAGCCAAGTATTGGATTTGTATGCCGACTCGTTAGCCGTGTGGCATCAGCAAGCGGCATTTGCAACTGAGAATAGCAGCACGGGAGGTCAACCCTATGCACAGCCCGGGACACAAACGTATGAAGACCTCAAAAATTCGTACACTTCTCGCATCTACACCGATACTAGCATTGCTGGAGGAGGCACCCGTTTTTATGACAAATCTGCGCTGTACCATCTGCATGGCGAATACAAGATTACGCCATCTGTGAAAGAAACTGAGTTGGGTGAATTCACTTTTGGTGCAAACGGACGATTGTATACACCTGATTCTAAAGGCACTATTTTTAGCGACACTGCCAATCGGGTAATTACCAATTGGGAGTTTGGTGTGTATGCAGGATGGGACAGAAAGTTTTTCAAAGAAAAATTGAAAGCCAGTTTTGCCATTCGTTTGGACAAGAACCAGAACTTCCCATTCCTGGTTTCCCCAGCTGCTTCGGTGGTGTATATGCCCAATAAGCTACACACATTGCGCTTATCGTTTTCCAGCGCTATTCGCAATCCAACTTTGGCTGATCAGTTCTTGTATTACGATGTGGGACGTGCTATCCTTATTGGAAACACCACAGGATATAAGGATTTGATAACGCTCGATTCATTCTTGGAGTATGTGCAAGAAGGGCAAGACACGGCAGTTTTGGTGCGCTATGATATGGATCCCGTAACCCCAGAGCGTGTGCAAACAGGTGAAATTGGCTATCGCGGCTTCTTGTTTGGAAAACTGTCCGTAGATGCATCCTATTATGTGAGTTACTATACTGATTTTATTGGGTATAAACTTGGCGTTAAGAGCGGATTCGACCTAGTCGGGTTTCCTATTAACACGCAGGTTTATCGTATAGCTACCAACAGCGAAAACAGCGTAATCACCCAAGGCTTTAGTGTTGGACTCAGCTATTTCTTTCAAAACAAATATGGCTTAACGGGTAACTACTCTTGGAATAGATTGGACCGCTTAGCTGTGGAGAATGACCCTGTGATTCCCGCGTTTAACACACCAGAACATAAATTTAACATTGGCATTTCTGGGCGTGATATAGAAGTGATAAGCGCCAAAAACGGATGGATTGGTTTTGGGCTTAATTATAAATGGATAAAGGGATTCTTGTTTGAAGGATCACCACAATTCACGGGACAAATTCCAAGCTATGACATGTTTGACGCGCAGATTAGCTACACCATCCCAAACAAGAAACTGACATTTAAATTGGGAGCCAGCAACATCTTTGGCATACAGCCATTGTTTCAAGATGGTACCTTTTCGGAGCGGATGGATCGCGCATTTAACAACAACAACTCTCAGGTTTATGGTGGGCCAGCCATTGGAAGACTTGGATATTTTTCTATTCTTTTTGAGTGGAACTGATTATTGCTAAATTTGGACAATTAACTAACAACAAAATCATGAAAAAAATTCTACTTAATTCCGCTTTGGCGTTGGGAGTATTAGTGTCGGTTTCCGCCACTGCCCAAGAACGCTATCTTGATGAAATTTTCACTGACGTGAACGTAACTCCCGGGTTGACTTATGGTCAAGGCATTTATGTGTTTGCGTCTAATGTTGAGGACTTTGTATTATCTGGATTCCCTATTGAAGGTGGGCTAAAGATGGACGTGTATCAGCCTGACGGAGATACTGAAACAGCGCGTGCCGTAGTTATTGTTTTGCACACTGGTAACTTCTTGCCGCGTTACTTCAATAAATCTACCACAGGGTCTCGTCAAGACAAATCTGTGGTTACACTTTGCAACAAGCTCGCTAAACGTGGTTTCGTAGCCGTTGCGATTAGCTACCGTCTTGGATGGGATCCTTTGAATTCTGATGCAGAAGTTCGCAGATCTGGTCTACTTAATGCGGTATACCGTGGATTGCATGACGTAAAAACATCAGTTCGTTACATGAAGAAAAGTGCTGCTGAGGATGGCAATCCTTACGGAATTGACCCGAACAAAATCACACTATTCGGATATGGAACAGGTGGTTATTTAGCTTCTAACTATGGCACATTAGACCGCGTTAGTGAGTTGGAAATTGAGAAATTTGTAACCACGGGCGGTGATTTGTTTGTTGATGTAACCACTGTAGGTAATATAGATGGTTCTGGAGGTAATCCTGCGTTAAACATTATCAACCATGCGGGATACTGCAATGAAGTAATGGCTTGCGTGAATGCTGGTGGTGCATTGGGCGACTCTACTTGGATGGAAGCTGGAGAAAATCCAATGATTTCTTTCCATTGCCCAGATGATCCATTTGCTCCGTTTGAATATGGCACTGTAATCGTTCCAACTACAAACGAAGATGTCGTAGCCGTAAGTGGAAGCAAATACATTATAGGCCGTGCGAATGAATTGGGTAATAATGATGTTTTCGCAGGTCCATACACTGACCCAATTTCTGTAGCTGCTGCAAATGCTTTGGCTAGCAGCCATCCAGCACTTGGCCTAGTTCCAGCTGATTATCAGGGTCTTTTCCCATTCGTTCGTCCTACGATTGCTCCAGGACGGGAGGAATCTAGCCCTTGGGATTTCTGGGTTCCGGCTGAAGTAGAAGGTACTATTGCTGGAATCAATAACTTGGTGCCGCCTGCAAGCCAATTGGATGCTGCGGTTATTCTTGCCGGAAGTTTGAACAACAATCCTGATATGTCACCAGCAAAAGGTGCGCTTTACATTGATAGCATTGTTGGCTATATGTCTCCTCGCCTTGTTTCTGCAATGGCCACAGCTATGGAGCCTGCTAACTGTATTGCAGTTGTTGCTAGTGTGCAAGAAGTAGTTGAAGCCAACACTTTGGTTTTCCCAAATCCAGCACAAGATTACTTCGTAGTAAATACACGTGAAAACATCTCTATCTCTTCTGTAGAGGTGTTTAACATGACTGGTGCACTCGTTTCTTCGGAGTTTGGAATTAACGCCATGAGCCGTCAAATCAATGTTGCTGGCCTAACTCCTGGCCTTTATCTGTTACGAGTTACTACTGACAAAGGAATCGTGACACGTAAATTGTCTAAAAACTAATTCCGAACGGAAACAAATTTTAAAGCCTTCTCTGGAAACAGGGAAGGCTTTTTTTGTGCGTGAATCTAACACATAGACATGGATTTATCCCAAATCTAACTCCACCATGGGGTTCCAAAAGTGGTGTTCGAAATCTTGAATTTGGTTGTCAATTATGTGAATGCCTTCCGCAGCTAAGAGCTGTTCCATTGTGGTAAGGTCTTCGAAGTGCGCCTTTCCAGAAAGCATTCCAAGTCTATTTACCACACGATGTGCTGGAACTGATGGCACTGCTGAATGACTCGCGTTCATGGCCCAACCTACCATGCGCGCTCCGCTGGGGCTGCCAAGATATTTGGCAATGGCGCCATAACTCGTTACCCGTCCTGCGGGAATCAATCGAACTACGGCATACACGTCAAGAAAATAGTCGTTAGGCATTTTCTCTGATTCAAGCACTACTAACCCGTTTACGTGAAGTGGATTGCTACAACGAGAAAGCTACGTAGTTAATTTTCCTTCCTTCTTTAAGCCACAACCCTTCATAATAGGTTTGGATGCGAAGAATAGCCTCCCGTTCGTTTAAGTAAGGATTAATTTTCTTATCTAAATCTGAATATAAATCGGTGGAAGTCGCGATGGGTTTTAATCCCATACTGGCAATAATCTCCATGGTGTATTCCCATAAAGGAAAGTTATCCGTTTTAAGATTTATAACTGCACCGGGCTTAAGAATTTGACGATAGCGTTCAAGAAAAAGCGGTGAAGTGAGTCGTTTACGCTCCTTTTGCAACTGCGGATCTGGGAAAATAATCCAGATTTCATCTATTTCTGCTGGACCGAAAAGCTTTGTAATATGGTCAATGTGCGAGCGCAGATAACCCACATTGTGAAGTCCATCGCTTTGCGCTTCCTTGGCACCGCGCCAAATGCGATTTCCTTTAATGTCTAAACCAATAAAATTCCTGTTGGGGAACATTCGTGCTTGGCCCAAAGAATATTCTCCTTTGCCGCAGGCTAGTTCAAGGGTAATTGGATTCGCGTTTTGAAAATGTCCTACTGCCCAATTTCCGCGAAGCGAAAACTCCTTAATCACATGGCCATTGGCAACCTCAACGCAGTTCTTTAATTCGCCTACTTCCGCAAATCGAGAGAGTTTTTTGCTGAGATTAGGCTCAGTTAAGTCGAATTTCCTCGCCATTCGAATCGAAGATGTGGTATTCAAGCATGGTATAGTTCGAAGAAGTTTCTACACTAATCTTCTTGCCATACTTTTTGCTCCATTGCTGCGCGATAGATTTACCTACGAAGCTATCTAACTTACCCCAATCGCTTTTAGTTAGATGGCTGCAGATGTAAGGATGAACTTTTAGCACAATAGATTTTTCGTTCTGCTGGTTCAGGACATAGCGGACACTACTTTCCAATTCCTCCTCAAAAAGAATACTTGCTTCTATTTCGCCTGTGCCCAAACAGGTCGGACATTTTTCCCGGGTTTTGATATCCATTTCTGGACGCACACGCTGCCGGGTAACTTGAACCAACCCAAATTTAGATGGCGGTAAAATGTTGTGTTTCGCCCTATCAGTGCTCATCTCATCCTTCAGCAATCCGTAAAGTTCTTTGCGATTCTCGGGCTTGTGGAGGTCGATAAAGTCAATTACAATGATGCCACCCATATCGCGCAAGCGAAGCTGACGCGCAATTTCTTTGGCTGCACCCAAGTTGCATTCTAGCGCATTGGCCTCTTGGTCTTTATCGGAATTGGTACGCGGACCAGAGTTCACGTCTATTACGTGCAATGCCTCGGTGTGCTCAATAACCAGATAAGAACCACTGCCAAACGTAACGTGTTTTCCAAATGATGCTTTAATCTGCTTGTTGAGTCCCAACGCTTCAAATAAAGGATCTTTGCCTTTGAAAAGCTTGAGTATTTTAAGTTTTTCGGGAGATGACAATGATAGATATTCGTAAATCTCCTGATAAATCTCTTGGGTATCAACGTAAATATTGTTGAAATCGGAACTCAACATATCCCTCACAATTGAAGACGTTCTGCTCAATTCGCCCATCACGCGGGTTGGGGCGAATGCTTTCTTGACTTCTTCAATCATATCCACCCAACGCTTCACCAATTCTTTAAGGTCAGACTCTAAGTCCTCCACATTCTTTCCCTCGGCAGCCGTGCGAACAATTAGGCCAAAATTTCCTGGCTTTATTTTATTGAAAAGCTCTTTAAGTCTTCGTTTCTCGTCATTATCGGTAATCTTCTGCGAAATAGAAACTTTCTCTGCAAAAGGAACCAACACCATGTAGCGACCCGCAAACGATAAATCGGTAGTTAGCCTTGGGCCTTTGGTACTTATAGGTTCTTTGGCTACTTGAACCAGAATTTCGCGCCCTTGTTTTACTACATCACCCACTTTACCGCCTTTGTCTATCTCACTTTCCAAACGGAAATGGTTAAGCATAGGAGATTTTTGTTTACCGCTTTTTATAAGATCGATAAACTTCATAAGCGATTTTACCTGCGGCCCAAGGTCGAGGTAATGAAGGAAGCCGTCTTTCTCATAGCCTACGTTTATAAACGCAGCATTGAGTCCCGGCATCACCTTTTGGACGCGGCCATAATACAGGTCTCCGACTTGAAAGCCAGAGTTACCTGTTTCTTGATGCAGCTCAATTAGCTGCTTGTCCCTCAATAGGGCTATGTCAACCTTTGATGGCTGAGACGAGATTACAAGGTCGTAATTCACGGGTAGCGGGATTTAATGCCCACCTTTCCGCGCACTAGCGTACAACAAGTAGTGGGTTCAACATGAACCCTCGATTACCGAGTGGAAGCAAGGCCGCGACAAGGCGGACTATGAACCTTATCTCAAAGGCTGGATTACTTCTTCTTCTTGTGACGATTCTTTCTCAAACGCTTTTTGCGTTTGTGGGTGGCCATCTTATGTCTTTTACGTTTTTTTCCGCAAGGCATGTCCGATACGTTTTAGATAAGTTAATGTTTGTTTGAAAGTTCCTGTATGTATTGCTCCACCTCAGTTTTCCGCTGTGGGTCTTCTACTTTATTCTTGTATTCCTTAAGTGAGGCAATAGCCAAATCTGGCTTCTGTTGCTTTTCGTGCATATCCGCGAGGTAGAGGTAGGCGTCTATATATGTTGGGTCTACTTCCAACACTTTTTTAAATCGCTCTTCAGCTTTATCAAACTGACCTGATTTAATTGCGAAATATCCCAAATTCACTAAAGCTTTGATGTTTGTAGGATCAATTTGCTCCACTTCGCGCAGCATTCCAATGCCTTGCATGGGAGCGGTGCCTAAAAAACTAGCACCCTCTACCAAACACACCCCTAAATCAACTTTAATATCAAGGTCGGTAGGTGCTAGAGCAACTGCTTTCTCAAAACAATCTTTTGAAGTACTAAACCAAGCGGTTTTCTGATTGGCTTCTCCAATGTACTTGGCGTTCAGCAGAAAGCGCTCACCAGCTTCGGTCCACGCATCCACTCCGTTTGTTTGTTCTGCTTTTTTCAAAGCATGAAAAGAGGATGGTATTGGTTTGCGAAGCATATCATATAACCCAATTAAGCTATCGCGATATGCTATTTTTCCTTCACGCTCGAGTGCTGTTTCGTAGCGAGAAATTACCGACAAGGTTGAGCTATCCAATTCATTGTTCACAGCCGTTACATCATCCAAAATGGAATAAGTAGATGTTGGTTTTTCTGTTTGTGCTGTGGCCGTTTCCTTACTGGCTAGGGGTGAGAACGGCATGAGATATAGACCCACGGTAACTACCAAGGCGCCTAAAATCAATGCTATCTGTCCTATTTTCACTTCGAATTACTTAACAGCTTTCTTCGCCATCTTGCCGTCTTTCACCTTATTCACAAAGGTTTTGGCAGGTTTGAAGGCAGGCACCAAATGCTCAGGAATTACAATGGTTGTGTTTCTAGAAATGATACGTCCTGTTTTCTGAGCACGTTTCTTCACAATGAAACTACCAAATCCACGGAGATATACGTTGTCCCCTTTCGCTAAAGAATTCTTAACCGAAATCATAAATGCTTCAACCGTTTGCATTACTTCCACACGCTCCAGGCCTGTCTTATCGGCAATCTCGTTTACTATATCTGCTTTTGTCATTAGTGATTGATTATGAGCAGATTACTGCTCCGAAATTTGAGGGATGCAAATGTAATCTAAAAATTGAATCATTGCATAGTCCTCAATGTAATTTTGCGGAATGGATAACTCATTGCTTTTCAGTCCTTTTCCCACGGAACAATTGCTAGAATGGTATGGACGAGAAAAACGTAGTCTTCCATGGCGTGGTAGTTTGAATCCATATGCTATTTGGATATCGGAAGTTATTTTGCAACAAACTAGGGTAGATCAAGGGACTCCGTACTACTATAGGTTTTTGGAAGCATTTCCAACCGTAACCCACCTCGCCAATGCTAGTGAAGACCAAGTTTTGAAACTATGGGAAGGCTTGGGCTATTATTCTAGAGCGCGAAATTTACACGCAACTGCCAAAATTGTTGTCTTCGAACACGAGGGACAGTTTCCAAACACCTATAATGGACTTTTATCATTGAAGGGCATTGGTCCGTATACCGCAGCGGCAATAGGCTCCATAGCTTTTAACGTTAAACGTGCGTGTGTGGACGGGAATGTTACTCGCGTGTTAGCGCGATACTATGGGATTTCGGAACCAATAGACGCATCTGCTGTAATTAAATTGGTAGATATTCTTGCCCAAAAGGCTTTACAGACTGAACATCCGGGCGAACATAACCAAGCTATGATGGAATTAGGTGCGACAGTATGTCTTCCGAAATTAGCTAAATGTGAGATTTGTCCTTTGAACGAAAGTTGCTCCGCACTCGCGCAAGGATTGGTTTCTTCCATTCCAATTAAGGCTAAACGCACTAAGATTAGAAATCGATATTTCAACTACGTGGTGCTTTCTGATGGCACAAATACATTCCTAAAACGAAGAGAAGCTGGTGATATTTGGCAAGGACTGTATGAGTTTCCACTAGTAGAATCAGATAGACCATTGGAGACGAACGAAGTAATTGCACATTTTGGTGATGGAGCAGAAGTTTTGATTCAAGGTGAATATGGCCCATACAAGCACCTGCTATCTCATCAACGCATCTTCGCACGTTTTCTTGAGGTAAAGGGTATTGAGATTCATTTAAAAGAAGGAATTAAGGTTAGTTGGAATAATTTGGACACGATTGCCCTCCCCAAATTGCTTCATCGTTATTTAGGTGATAAAAAATTTGCAGATTCCAAAAAGGTTTAGAACATTTGTTCAACTATTTTATCATTAACCTAAAATTCTAAAAGCTATGTCTGGAGTGAACAAAGTGATTCTTTTAGGAAATCTTGGTGCAGACCCTGAAGTGAAAACGCTTGATAGCGGAACTAAAGTGGCGACCATTCGGTTGGCAACCACCGAACGTTACAAGGATAAAGATGGCAATCGTAAGGAGGTGACCGAATGGCACAACGTAGTGCTGTGGCGCGGACTTGCTGATATTACAGAAAAGTATCTTAAGAAAGGCGGACAAGTTTACATTGAAGGCCGTATAAAAACCCGCAAATGGACTGATCAAACTGGTGCTGACCGGTATAGTACCGATATAGTTGCAAGTGAAATGACGTTGCTTGGAGGTGCCTCTGGTCAATCGAATGTTCCTTCATCTGAATCTAGCACAAGTCGTGGAAGCGAAGCCTCGCAACCACCAATTGGCGATATTGATGATGATCTTCCATTCTGATTATCATAAATTAAGTTCTAACGAATCTATCCTCCATTGGACGACCCCCCTCCGGAAACCCCGGTTTTGTTGATGCAGCACATGCTGCTCTTAAATATATCTTACGATTTATTGTATGTGCCAGCAGTGCTAGTTGTATTGTTGTGCGCTTCAGGCCTTATTTCTGGAGCGGAAGTAGCATTTTTCTCACTTACTAGATCGGACATTGAGGATTTGGAAGGTGCAGAAAAAGGACATTGGCGCTTGGCTGCCCAACTCATTCAACGTCCAAAGCGCTTATTAGCTACTATTCTAATAGCCAATAATTTTGTTAATGTAGGTATCGTTATTATTTCGACCTACTTGGTTTCGACACACGTTCCGCAAGACATTCTGAAACTTTCTCTTTTTGGATTTCTGCCTGTAACGCGTATAATAGAAGTTTTTGGAATTACAGCTGCAGTCTTGCTTTTTGGTGAGGTTATGCCCAAAATTTATGCTGGTCAATATGCCGTTTCGGTAGCCACATTTGCGGCTTATCCGCTTCATTATCTTTCTCTGGGATTCAGTTTTTTAAGCGTTCCACTTATTAAGCTCACCAACATTATTGACAAAGGTGCCAATACGGCCAACGATAGATTATCGGTGGACGAGTTATCTCACGCACTTGACCTAACTAAGCCCGTTACCAAGCGCGAATTGGAAGACCGGAAGATTTTGGAGGGTATTGTGGAGTTTGGCAACACCGATGTGAAACAGATTATGTGCCCTCGTTCGGATGTGGCCGCTGTAGACCATACGATGCTTTTCCAAGCCATGATGGATGAAATTCTCGAATCTGGCTATTCTCGAATTCCCGTTTACAAGGAAAGTTTAGACAATATTGTAGGTATTTTGCATGTAAAAGATTTGTTGCCTCACATGTATGAAGGCGATGATTTCGACTGGAAAAGTTTGATTAGAAGCCCTTTTTTCGTGCCCGAAAGCAAAATGATTGACGACTTGTTGGAAGAGTTTCGTCAACGAAAAGTGCACATGGCAGTGGTTATAGATGAGTTTGGAGGGTGTGAAGGTATAGTTACTCTTGAGGATATTATGGAGGAAATTGTTGGGGAAATTTCTGATGAATTTGATGAGGAAGAGGCCGTTTACTCCAAGCTAGATGAACAGAACTACGTATTTGAGGGCAAAACCAATCTAAAGCAGTTTTATCGCATACTGCAAATAGATGGCGACACTTTTGAAGACCATAAGGGTGAGGCCGATACACTTGCTGGATTCATTTTAGAGATGTCGGGCAGAATGCCAAATAAAAACCAACGCATTCCGTTTGATGGCTATGAGTTTACTGTAGAGAGCGTAGATAAACGCAGAATTAAACGCGTCAAGGTTACCTTAAAGCAACCAGAAAATCTAGATTTAACTAGAGATAACACCACAGGTTTATTGGGCATAGGATTGTTGCTGGCAGGCTCGTTCATGTTTTCAAGTTGCGGAGAAGAATACACTCCAAAACCAAAGGGATACATCCGCATTGACCTTCCAGAGAAGGAATACAGTCTATCAGAAAGCGATTGCCCTTTTCTTTTTGATGTGCCGGCCTACGCCAAATATGTCCCAGATATGCGCGCAGGCTCCGCTCCTTGTTGGTTCGATTTAGATATTCCTCAATTCAAAGCCAAGGTTCATTTTAGCTACTTGAAAGTAGACAATAATCTGGGCGAGTATCTCGAAAATTCGAGAACCATGACCAACAAACACATTAGCAAAGCAAGTGGCATAAACGAACAGCTTGTTTTGCGGCCTGAAGTAAATGTATATGGCATGTATTGGCGTATTGAAGGCAGTGGAGTCGCATCACCAATTCAGTTGTATTTAACGGATAGCACTACTCATTTTCTACGTGGAGCACTGTACTTTAATGTGGTACCTAATAATGATTCGCTTGCCCCAGTAATCGACTTTATTGAGGCCGATTTGCAACGTATGATTGCTTCGTTTAGCTGGCGTAATTCTGTCCGGACGTAATTCTTCGGCTGCTAAAAAACGCGAATAGCAGATACGCCTGCGCACCAAACATCATACTGGAGAAAAGTAAATGAAGGGGCTGTGCTGCGCGAGGCACGTTCAAATAGGCAAGTCCTACGCCTGTAGCCACTTCAATAAGAATAAACACCATGAGCCAAGAGCACGCGCGATAAACTGCGTGATAATGCCGCAAATGCCGCACCACTTGGTAGAACATCCACGCGTGTCCTGCCAATAAAAGCAAAGAGAAAGAGCGGTGAATGTAGAAGACTGTCCCAAGCCGCTCTATCCACAATTCTCTATTCGCGTGGTCAAGGCTTTTAGAAATGATATCTATCTGTTGGCGCACTTGCGTTCCCATAAAAACTTGTGCTAAGGTCAACACCATAAGCGCTAACACGGCATAACGCATAGTGTTCGCCATAGCAAAACTTGACATGGCACGCCTGCCTGGAGAGGTTTTTACATACACTTGCATGAGCCCAGCGATAATTACAAACGCGACCAACATGTGAACCGTGATGGTGCCTGGCAGCAAATTGGTGCTCACTACAATAGACCCTAACCACCCTTGAAATCCAGTGATAAGGATAATGCCGAGCATGGTAAACACCACTCGTTTGCTTTTTTGCCAATAGCCTAATGAGCTGATGAAGGTGAGGATAACTGCCAAACCTAGAAGGGCTCCTGCCAAACGATTGATATATTCTACCCAAGTGCGCTGCCACACAAAATCGGTTTCTTCATAAATGCTGGCATCATCGCGAATGCTAACGGCCAAATCGGTAAATCCCAGAGGTGCAATCATTTTAGACAGCTTCTCGTTTTTCTGTCTTCGTAATTCGATGTAATGCTCTTTATAATCAGATGGTAGCGCGCGCCCATCGGTGGGTGGAACCCATTTCCCAAAGCACTTGGGCCAATCGGGACAACCCATTCCTGAACCTGTTGTGCGTACCACACCACCAGCCAAAATGACCAAATACGTTAGCCCAAGCGATACCTTAAGCAAGGTGCGAAATGTCCGTTGTCGCTTTAGTGTGATTGCCAAGGCCATGGCGCAAAGCTACGGATAGCGGAGAACAACATTGTCGTGTGATGCACGCATACTACTTTCACGACCTGCATGACTTGCCCTTCAATCGTTTCAGTATCACCCGCCCGTTTGGCAACTGTTTTCGGCATCATGCTTTTGGTGTGCATTGTGGCCTATTCGGGTATTGCACTCATGCACGAAAGTTTGAAGTGGGATGCTTTGGATTGCTATTTCCCTTGGCGCTATGCGGTGGGTGAAAGTTTGCAACACGGCATTTTCCCACTTTGGAATCCGTACCAACATTTTGGCTATCCCATTTTTGGCGATTTACGCTCAGTTTTTTACCCAGAAGGCCTACTTATTGGGCTTTTCTCTGGCTACAGCATTGCCACGCTCAACATGCTATTTATAGCGTACCTAAGCATGGCAGGCACTGGATTATATCTCATTGCTGGTCATTTCACGCAATCGCATCCCGCGCGAATTTTGGCTGGATTGGCCTACATGCTAAGCGGTTTTTTCGTGGGGCATGGACAAGAATTGTTTGGCATTGTAGCCGCCACTTGGATTCCTTGGATTATCTACTATTTCCTGAAATTGCAGCAAGGTGCGCAATGGTCGAATCTTTGGAAACTGGCCTTTTTCCTCTTTCTGCAACTTACTGGCGGTTATCAAGCGCTGAGTATGATGCTGCTATACCTGCTGGTATTCCTATTTGTGAGTGAGCATTTATCTAAGGTAATCCACCATCGATGGGCAGAGTTGCGCAAACTACTGGCAATGCATGCGTTGCTTTCGCTCGTTGTGGCGCTATCGCTAACGGTGCTGGCAATTACCTTTTGGCAAATTGCACCCCACCTACAGCGCTTTGCGGGTATCACGCTTGCTGATGCCCATTTCATGCCGTTTTCTCCGCAAAGCACCATCTCTTGGTTAATGCCTTTTGCTGTGGTTACCGATACAGACTTCTACGACACCGACCTTTCTATGAACAATGGACACATCGGTTTGCTCCTACTGATGGCGCTGGGATTGTCTCTTTTTCGCAAAAGAAATGTTCGTGCCAATGTGGTCCTTGGCTTTGGGTTGGTTTGTCTGTTGGCGGCTTTTGGAAGCTGCACTCCCGTGCGCGAATTCTTGTTTCAATGGGCGCCACTAATGGATATGTTTCGCATGTCGGCATTCTTTAACTACTTCGCCATGCTGGCGTTTATTCTTGTTGGAAGTTCGGAGTTAGGTGAAATTATTTCTTCACCAGAGCGCAATTACAAACGGGTGTTGGCCTCATCTGCCGCATTGCTGGCATGCATTCTTGGCGTAGGCATCTATTTTTATGCAGCAAATGATGTTTCCAAATTTCAGCCCATTATTTTCCTTCAAAATTATCACGATAGTCTTGGCACCTCTCCTCGCGCCTATCATGTGCTCATTCATGGGGTAATTCAAACTGGGCTCTTGCTGTTTTTTATGTGTGGAGTATGGTTTCTTCGAACGAACAAAAGAGCATTTACCGCATTACTTTTTGCGTTTTTGTTAGTGGAAATGACGCTAGCAGTAAAACTCAATTTCCCTATTACGGTTGGTTCGGGCTATGCTCCTGCTCGACTGCAAACTGGGCTTGACACCACACCTTTTGGGTTTCCTGTTCCAGAATTGAGCAAAGTTGTTGGGGATTTTCCCGACAACAATCAGGCGTTGAATCCGCTGTGGCACAACACCAATATTTTTACCAAAACCGCTTCATTCGATGGATTCAATAGTTTTCGGTTGGATGCCTTTGAGAACTTTAGAGAAGATTCAGCTGAGCAGTTTGCCGCTGCGTTGGCTCGGCCAGTGGTCTATTTTTCGGATAGTTCTGCGATTGAAAGTACCGACACAATCGTGATGCAACGCTTTGAACCCGGACATGTAGCATTTACCGTTCATGTAAGTTCCGAGCGTTCCGTTGTGCTGCAACAAACGGATTTTATGGGATGGCAAGCATACATAGATGGAACTCCAGCGCAACATACTATTATTGGGATTTTCCCTACGCTTTCCGTTCCAAAAGGCAATCACCGCATTGAGTATCACTTCAGCAATCCGTTGGTTATGCTGGGTTTTGGAATTTCTTATGGGATGTTTGCCCTCATTTGCGGAGCTGTAGTTTTCTTTTTACTACGCGATGAAATGCACATTTCTAAGCGAGTTTCCGTTTTTGGAACCATCGGGCTTGTGCTTGCAATGGGAGGAACTGTTCTCATTTCGTGGCGCGAAAAAGAGCCTGACATGCAGCAACGGCATAACGGTTACAGCGCGTTGAGCAAAGCCTTGAAAGCCGAAAAAGATGCTAATCCATTGCTGCTAACCCTCGATTTGCCTCACGTATTTGACAGCATACGAGCAGCAAATGGCATGCAACTACAGCCAAACTACCTAAGAAATCCAACGCCAAAACAGCTCAATGCCTTGCGCAAAACTTTGGAAAGCGCATATCACAAAGGCACAAATCATGTGGCTGTGGGAGGTGATGGAATTCGCACGGATGCCGTGGTGCGCGAAATGGTACTAAGCTATTTTCCGCGAGAAGAAAAAGTAATGGAAGGCCGCACGTATTTGAGTCTTTTTCATCGAAATGGGACACATGATGCATTGTTTTCCATCTCAAATAACTTGGAACAGTCCATTAGCGATTGGCCTTTCGACACCACCTTGGCGGACACCACACATCACAAAAGCGGAACACACAGTTGGAGGATTGATGCGGCACTACCCGGAAGTCCGGGAATAAGTTTTAGCCTATCCGAAAAGCAAGCTGTTGGCATGCAAAAAGCCGTTGTAGAAATGCAGGTGTTCACCACCTCGATTGATGCCAGTGCTGCGGTTTATTTTATTGTGGAACGCAATGGAAAATCCATATGGGAGCGGACTGCCGATGTGCGCCATCAGTATCTTGGAGTAGAAATTTGGTCGGAATGTATGTGGGTAATTGCTCCACCATTCCCGCCACTTCCTGACGACCGAATCAAGGTTTTTGTTTGGGGAGGCAGCGAACAACCGCTCTACTTAGACGACCTGAAACTGAGCTTATATGCCCAACCTTAGCGCTTTGGTTTGCGAATAATGTAGGTGGGGCGTTTCTTGTTTTCGATAAACGTTTTGCCAAGGTATTCGCCAATTATGCCAAGCATAATGAGCTGAATGCCACCAATAAAAAGCACACTGGCCGTGATGCTGGCCCAACCCTGAATTGCTCTATCGGTGAATGCGAAAATGAAGATAACGTAACAGCCATACAGCCCTGCCAAAGCAGCAATAAGGAGTCCAAGAAAAATGGAAAGTTGCAAGGGGCGTATGCTAAACGAGGTAATTCCACTAAGGGCAAACGACACCATTTTTCGGAACGAATAATTGGTTTTTCCGGCAAATCGGGCGTTGGGTTCGTAGGCCACTGCGGTTTGGTTGAAGCCCGCCCAGCTCACCATTCCTCTAATGAACAAATGGTTTTCGCCACAGGAGCGCAGCACTTCTACTACCGAACTGTCCAACAGCCGAAAATCTGCTGCTCCGGGATGTACTTCTACCGAAGACAAGCGCTTCGCCAAAGCATAAAACAATTGGGAAAACAGACGTTTGTGCCACGGCAAATTGGGGTCTTCTTTGCGAATGGTGTATACCACTTCGTAGCCCAACAGCCATTTATCGATTAAAGTTGGAATAAGCTCTGGCGGATGTTGCAAATCGGCATCAAGGCTAATGATGCAATCGCCTGTGGCGTGGTCCAATCCCGCTTTTAGCGCAAATTGATGTCCAAAATTTCTGCTCAACGCAATTGGATTTACGCGCGAATCTTGGGTGGCCAATTGTTCTAGCACACTCCAGGTTTTGTCGGTGCTACCATCGTCCACAAATAGAAATGCTACGTTGGAATAGGCCTTTAGCGCAGCATTCAGTTGATTGTAAAGCTCACGTATGTTGCCTTCTTCGTTAAAACAAGGCACCACGATGGCCACACGAAACTGATGTTTATCTAGCGAACGAGGCGTGGGTTGCATGCGATAAAAGTAATGGAACCCGCGTTGGTTTGGGATAAGAGGGAACGCCTACTTGTTACGGAGAAACGCTTCCAGTTTCTTCACCAAGGTATCGGCATCCGAATATCCACTTGTCAGCACTTGAGCTTTGCCATTGCGAACGGCTATAACGGCCGGAAATCCAGAAACGCCCAATTGAGACGAAAGCGCAAAATCCTCTTCGGCAGCGGCAAGCGATTGTGGAGCGTTTAGCTCCTTAAGGAAGGAATCGAAATCTAAATTGAAATCAGCGCAAAGCTCGCGATAGGTTGCATCGTCATTTAGGCTTTTTCCTTCCAAAAACAACTTGAGCTGCATGGCATTGGCAAACGAAACCGCCTTGCTGACATGCAAGGAGCGGAACACGGTCATGGCACGCGATGGCCGCACAGACGAAGCATAATAGGTGCCATCGCGCAGTGCTTTGAGAAACGATTCGCCAAATTTTACACCAGTCATTTGCTCCAATCGTGAAACCGTATTCAAAATGTAGGTGGCCATTTGAGGAGCGATAACGCCTTGTCGTTCGCCAGTTATCATGCCACCGCTTATGGTGTGAAATTGAAATTTATCGGCCCATTCTCCTGATATTTTCTCTATCACAGGGTCGAAGCCATAGCACCAACCGCACATGGGGTCATACACGTAAAGAATGGTATCCTTGGGTTGGGCGGTGGCGGTCATGAAGAAGAGGGAAAAGATGAGGAGGAAAAATGGCATGGGATTAAGAACATTAAGTAACAAAGTAGGTTCAGCGGTTTTTCAACTCAACATCACCAAGTCAATCTGCCGTTTCTCTATGGACACGTCTTTTACCCGCACGCGGACTTCATCGCCAAGGCGGTATTCGTTGCCGGTGGAGGAACCTGTAACGGTCATCGTGTCCTCGTCAAAGCTGTAGAAATCGTCCGATAGGTCGCGCAGGCGAATCATGCCTTCACACTTGTTTTCTTTTATCTCCACAAAAATGCCCCATTCGGTGACACCCGAAATTAGCCCTGCGAACTCTTGGCCTATTTTGTCTTTCATATACTTGGCCTGCATGTATTTTACACTGGCCCGTTCGGCATCAGAAGCCTTTTTCTCCATCTCCGAACTATGAATGCACCAGTCTTTGTAGTCTTTGTCGTTGGCCGAAGTGCCGCCATCCAAATAGCGCTGCAATAGGCGATGGGCCATCACATCGGGATACCTGCGTATTGGCGAGGTGAAATGGGTGTAGTGGCTAAATCCCAGCCCGAAATGACCAATGTTTGCCGTGCTATATTCGGCTTTGGCCATGCAGCGAATGGCGAGGGTGCTCAGCATGTTTTCTTCGCCCTTGCCTTTGATGTCGCTAAGCAATTTATTGAGCGAATCGGTGAGGATTTTGCGCGGGCCAAGCTGAACTTTATAGTCCAATTGGGCCGCAATGGTGACTAATGTTTCCAAGCGCTCTTGCGATGGGCTATCATGTATTCGATACACAAATGTTTTGGGCATGGCGCCTTGCCGTGGCTTGCCTACAAACTCAGCCACACGCTTGTTGGCCAGCAACATGAATTCTTCAATAAGCTTGTTGCTGTCTTTGTATTGTTTGATGAAAAGCTCGATGGGATTGCCCTTTGGATCCAATCTAAACTTCACTTCTTCTTTCTCAAAGGCAATAGCGCCATTCTTAAATCGTTCTGCGCGCAAAGCCAACGCCAAGGTGTGGAGCGAAAGCACTTCGCTTTTCATTGGGCCATCGTTGCCCTCAATGATGCTTTGGGCTTGGTCGTAGGTGAAGCGTTGGTTAGAATTGATAACGCAACGGCCAAACCAATCGTTAATCACATGGGCGTTTTCGTCCATTTCAAAAATGGCGGAAAACACCAGCTTCTCTTCGTTGGGGCGCAAGGAACATACCTTATTCGAAAGCTTCTCGGGCAACATGGGAATGCACCGGTCTACCAAATAAATGGAGGTGGCGCGACTGATGGCTTCTTTGTCCAAGGCAGTATCGGGCCGCACATAGTGCGACACATCGGCAATGTGAATGCCTATTTCCCAATTGCCATTCTCCAGTTTTTGGATGGAAATGGCATCGTCAAAATCTTGGGCATCATCAGGGTCGATGGTCAAGGTGGGCACCGTGCGCATATCTCTGCGCTTTGCAATTTCATCAGCCGAAATAACCTCTGGAATGCGATTGGCTTCCTCTTCTACATTGGCAGGAAATGACAGTGGGAAATCGAATTCGGCCAGGATGGAATTCATCTCCACATCCATATCGCCCGGGCGGCCAAGCACCATAATCACGCTTCCCATGGGGTTGTGGGCGCGCTCTTGCCACTCGGTCATTTTCACAATGACCTTATCGCCATCTTTAGCGCCTTTCAATTCATGCAATGGCACGTAAAAATCGACCCGAACCTTTGGGTCGTCCGGAATCATAAACGCGAATTCTTTGCTCGATTTTATGATGCCCACAAAGGTGTCTTTAGCGCGTTCTATAATTTCTACAATCTCGCCTTCGATGCGGCCTCCACCTTGACGTGCGTAGGCATGCACTTTCACCGTGTCGCCTTGCAACGCTTGCCGCACCTTGCGTGGACTGATATAAATATCGCGGTCAATGCCTTCGACTGTAACGAATGCGGCACCAGCTGCATTCAAATCTACCTTGCCAATAAGTTGTGGCGAAGGCATCCGTCTGGCGCGATATTGCCCTGCGCTCACCTCCTGCAAATCGCCACTCATTTTTAATTGATGAATGACTTTTTGCAATTCATTCCGCTGCTGTATGCCTTCCATTCCAAGTCGCGTTGCAACTTGTTTGTAGTTCAACGGCTTGTCGGGGCTTTTGGTAAAAACGCTAAATGCGGCTTCACGCAGACCAGCTTGTTTGCCTACAGAAGCTGCCTTTTTTCCCTTTCCTTGATGATGTTTTCTTCCCATAATAATGTTTTGAAGCTAGAGCCAAGCTAATCAATAACGCATTGGCAAATAGCGCATAGTAAAGTAATTTGATGTGTATGCGTGTGTTACATCAACGCTATTTATTAGCGATGTGCATTTCGCTAATTTACGCTTGAAGCACACTAATATGACTAATAGGCGCGAACGTTTTTGCCTTCCATGTAGTTGATAAACGCGCGATTCACCACGCGATTGCCTCCTGGGGTTGGATAGTTGCCTGTGAAATACCAATCGCCTAAGTGGTTCGGACAAGACGCATGCAGCCCTTCAATTCCTTGAAAGATAATTTGTACCTCCGCTTTTATGCCGTCAGGACTTACGATTTCAGCCGATTTGGCGGAGAGCTGTTCAGCAGTGAACGGACGATAGATTTCTTTCACCACATTGATGGTATCTTCCAACGGAATGTCCATTTGGGCTTTGGCCTTTTCTAGCACTTCTTCCAACAAATTCTCCTGAAAGGTTTCTTTAAGCAAGGCTACCGCAGCGCGAAACACCATGAAATCGCCCAACTTGGCCATGTCTATCCCATAGCAATCGGGATAGCGTATTTGCGGAGCGCTGGATACAATTACGATTTTCTTTGGACCAAGGCGGTCCATAATGCGAAGAATGCTTTGCTTCAATGTGGTGCCGCGCACAATGCTGTCGTCAATAAGCACAATGCTATCAGTACCACGTTTTACGGCTCCGTATGTTACATCATAGACATGCGATACGAGGTCGTCACGGTGAATATCGTCAGTGATAAACGTGCGCAACTTGGCATCTTTAATGGCCAGCTTTTCAACTCTAGCGCGCATGTTCAAAATCTTGGTTACCTGAGCGGCATCAAGCGAGCGCTTTCCATTTAGGATGAGGTCGGTTTTTAGGGTATTGACGTAATCTTCCAAACCTTTCACCATGCCGTAGAAAGCAGTTTCGGCAGTGTTGGGAATGTAGGAGAACACTGTATTCTCCAAGTCGTGGCTCACTGCTTCGAGCACGCGGGGCACCAACACACGTCCTAATTCCTTGCGCTCGGTGTAAATATCTCTGTCGCTTCCTCGCGAGAAATATATGCGCTCAAAAGAACAAGATTTACGTGGCAGTTCATCAATAAACTTCTCTTCAGAAACTGTTCCGTTTTTCTTGATGATGAGTGCATGGGCGGGTTTCAACTCTTGCACCTGATCCCACTTCACATTGAAAGCGGTTTGAATTGCTGGACGCTCGCTAGCCACTACCACTACCTCATCGTCTTGATACCAATAGCCAGGGCGGATGGCTGCAGGATCGCGCATCACAAAGGCATCGCCATGACCTATCATTCCAGCCATTACATAGCCACCATCCCACTTTTTAGCAGATTCGCGCAATATGCGTGGCACATCCAGCTTGTCTTCAATAATGGGGCTCATTTCTTTCTTGCCGCCTACTTCGTTTCTGTGGCTGTAGTAAATACGGTCGTTTTCTTCATCCAAAAAATGGCCAATACGTTCAAGAACAGTGACCGTATCGGTTTTCTCCTTTGGATGCTGACCTAAATCTACCAACTGCTGAAAAAGCTCGTCCACATTGGTCATGTTGAAATTGCCAGCCAACACCAAATTACGAGTTTTCCAGTTATTCTGACGAAGAAACGGATGGCAGTTTTCGATACTGTTGCTGCCAAAAGTTCCATACCGCAGATGGCCTAGAAACAATTCGCCTGTAAATGGCAGATTCCATTTTAGCCACTCAGGATCTTGGATATGCTCTGGATTGTTCTTGAATTCGGCTTCAAAACGTTCGTTAATTGCTCCAAAAATATCCTTGATTGCTGTGGACGAATTGGACCGTCTGCGACTAATGTAGCGATGGCCTGGGCCAATGTCTAACTTGATGTTTGCCAACCCAGCACCATCCTGACCGCGGTTGTGCTGTTTCTCCATGAGGAGATACATTTTATTCAGTCCATAGAAGCTTGTGCCGTATTTGTCTTTGTAAAATTGAAGCGGCTTCAACAGTCGAATAAGGGCTATACCGCACTCATGTTTTATGGCATCACTCATTGGGGCAATTCACTTAGGTACAAAGGTACAGAAAGCGTAAGGTGAAATCATTGCATTGAAATGGTTTGAACGGATAGAAAAGAAGAACCCCGCCCTGCTTGTGGCAGAACGGGGTTCGATTCTTTTATTCTGACTATTTAGTTAAGCTCAACTTTACGTGTGGCAATGCCATTGCTGGTAACCACTTGAAGCACGTAAGTTCCTTTTGCCACATCAAGGCTAATGGATTGGCGGAATGTTCCGTTGAGTGTCATTGCTTGCGTATACACTCTACGACCCATCATATCCAAGATATTCATGGTGGCTTTACCATCTACTCCGTTCAATTCTACAATGAACTGACCATTGCTTGGGTTTGGATAGATGCTTAGGCTACGATTCAAAGCAGAAGAAATGCCAACGGTAATATCCTCTACAACGATTGGAGCACCAGCAACGTCAAGCGCACCGCAGATGGTTCCACCACCTTGGATGAGCAGGCCGTTCACATCAAAACCAGTAGTTGTTCCAAACACAACGGTGCTTACGTCCAACGTAGTCGGGTCGTAAACAAGTGTGTGAATGGTGTAATCACCAGCAGCGGTAACAGTGAAGCTCGGTGTTGCAGCAGCATCAATGATTACCAAACCTGCACCTTCTGTAAGCACATAGAGCACTGAGTAACCCGCAGGAACGAATGGTGCTGTTCCCTGAGTAGCAGAGATAGTAGCAGAACCACCTACCAATGATACAGGTGAAGCATCGGCTGTTAAGGTTCCAGCAGTGGCATCGCAAGTTACCTCATCTTCTACAGTGATTGGAGCACCAGCAACGTCAAGAGCACCGCAAATGCTTCCACCACCTTGGATAAGCAGGCCGTTCACATCAAAACCAGTAGTTGTTCCAAAAACAACGGTGCTTACATCCAACGTAGTCGGGTCATAAACAAGCGTGTGAATGGTGTAATCACCAGCAGCGCTAACAGTGAAGCTCGGTGTTGCAGCAGCATCAATGATTACCAAACCTGCACCTTCTGTAAGCACATAGAGTACTGAATAGCCAGATGGAACGAAAGGTGCTGTGCCCTCAGTTGCAGAAATTGTAGC
>CAMDOM010000035.1 GCA_945903645.1 Chryseobacterium gleum | reverse complement strand
GTGGCAATGCTTACCCACAAAACTGAGTCTTCAACCATTACAATATCTTCACGAAACTGAAAATTTTGCGTGATTTCTGAATGGATGCAGGCCCTAGATGGAGATACAGGGTTTGAGAATAACCATTCTGAGATGTTTTCGATAAAACTCGGTACTTCAACTGGAATAGTTTCATTTCCATCCCAAATGCAAAAATCGGTTACAACTAATCCTATTGGAAAATTGAGATTTTGCAGAAAACTGTGAAGACGCTCTAAATAACTAGGTGCATAACGATCATCACTATCTAAAAAACAGATATACTGTCCAGTGGCATTGCGCATTCCATTGTTTCTGGCCGCACTACGCTCAGCATTGTCTTGATAGATATAGCGAATTCGAGTATCTTTTTCACTTAGATGACTAACAACTTCTCGTGTATTGTCCGTGCTCCCATCGTCAATAACAATACACTCCCAATTGGTATACGATTGAGATTCTATCGAATGAAGCGTTTCTTCAATAAGAAAGGCCCTATTATAGGAAGGAATAATGATAGAGAATTTCACAAATTGGTTTTATTTGAAAACAGCTTTAATCCTGTTGTTAGAATTCAATGCTAAAAGAGGTAAATACAACCGTAATTCTACGAAAATTCATTGAAAATTTAGATGTTACGATAATCCATCAAGCACTTTAGCTAGCCACCGTTGTAATCAGATATTGCCAGCGAAGCCCAAAGCGTGCCAAAAACCAATAGAGTGTAAACACTACTGGAAGAAAAATAGCAAAGTCTATTGAGTTGAAAAGCACTGGCCTACAAGGATAGGAGTTGAATGTTTTCTAAAAGTCTGGGTATGTCTACCACAACATTTTGATTTACGAGAAATTCACTCAAATCTTCGTTATTGCCAAGACCATAAGCTAGACGCGTTCGTTTATTGCCCTCCACATCGCAAAACTGGGCCACATAGTGCAGGTGCATAGCATCGGCCATACGCCAAAACGGGAAGGTGTATTCGGCTTCGGCATAAGGTCTGTTAATCAATTCAATGACGGCCGAGTCCTTGTTCATGAACATTAAGTTGGACAAGCCAGCACCATGCAGCGAAATAAAACATTCAGTTTCTTGCATTAGCGCCACCTGTTGCCAAATGCTGAGGTCTTCAAAGGTTATTTTTTCGAATCCAAGAGGGGACAACGCTTCTAGAACTTCCGTTTCGTTGGCCACGCACCGAGCGCCATGTTTGGCTCGGCTCAAATAGATGCGTCTTTTTGCGTTGGGGGCAATCTCCACGCGATTATTTGCGGCAAGAATAAGCCTTTGCGCCACAGATTGCAATTGAGGCGGATAGAAGGTGGCCGTGTACTGTCGAGTTTCTGGCATAACCAGCCTATCCACGAACACATGGACACCATCAGGGATTATTATCTTTTCCACCTCAAAAGCCTTGAGGCTTTCCCAAACATAGGGTATCTGTTGCCACAATTCGGGCACTATCAGTATGCAATTCTTGAGCAAACCTTGCTTCTCCGCCTCCACAAGGCGCGACAAATAGGAGCTGCACCAAAATGAATAGTTGAACCATTTGGAGTGTATCAGCAGGTATGGCTTAGGGCCATGTAGATGGATTGATTTTAAACTTTTTCCCCAACGACAAACGGCATACTCCTCCACCGTGTGCCGCCAATAATGATAGTGATAACTAATATCTTCATTACCACGAATGTTGAAGGCGCAGCCGGAAGCCAGTATACCCTTGTTTAATACTAGACCCCAGTGGCTCACGAATACCTTCTGCAAATGATGTATTTGCGGTATCTTGACTTTTCGCGTAAGTCTTTGATTGAAAAAATGTGCTTCCTCTGGTGCAATGCCAATAGGCATATTGCAGGTAACCATATGAGCAGTATCCTGATAGCTACATAATGAAGGAAGCAATTCTAAAAGAGACAAAGTATTATCTGCAATTGGTTTTAGTCAGTAGTTGAGATGTGGCTTCAAAGCCTAAATTGAAAAGTACGTCTACTACAGATAGATTGGGGATAAAATCTCCGTGCAGTTGAGGATATTCCAATGGGACATAAGACTGATACGCTAGTTTGATTCCATGCGCATAATACATGCACTCATCGTTGTAGGCCAAAGCACCTTTACCACTCAGATAGCACGTGGCGCTGAAAGCCTCGCAAATTGCTATAATCTTGGCATTATTCGCACCACTGACCGTTGGTAAATCAGATAAGTTTACCAATTTAGTGGATAGTCCAAGTGCTTTGACCACTTCTTGTATAAACATGGTGTTCATGCTGACGAATGTGGGCTGTTCAAAACATCGTTGCAGCAATGCGAGCACCTCTTCAAAATACGGTGCGCGACCATAGGCATGGGTCAACGTATTGAGTGCTTTCTTTTTCCAGCTGAGGTCTGCAAATTCCACTTCTTGATAGGTGGACAATCGCTGGGAGCCTTTTGGATGCGCTATGGGAACCACAAGCTCCAATGCACCACTCTTGGTCTTTATAATGTTCCTGTTTGCAACACTTTTACTTCGCGGATACTGCACTGTATCAAGTAAAACGAAGATATCAGCCTGGGCTATCTTGTCAAAATAGCCGAGCCAAGGGATGAAATTGGGCTGATGGACTGCAACTACCACTAGGGATAATATTTATTGGTACCATGAATAGCAAATGGATTGCCATATCCGAATAAGCCGTCTGGGACATCTTTAAGAACTACCGATCCAGCGCCAATCAAGGCATTTTTTCCAATCTTAACACCTGAAACCACAGTTGTACCTGGCCCTATGTACGTGTTTTCTCCTACAGTACAGGCACCTCCTAGAAACGAGTTTGACCCTATGTGGACATTATTCCCAACCTTACAATTCTCCAAGATGGAAACGGAAGCGGTGATAATGCTGTTATCACCGATATAAGCACCTGATCCTATCATGGAGAAGGGAAGTATTAGGATGCCTGCTCCAATTGTTGCATCCGAGGCTATGTAGCTCCTGTTTGATATACAATTGAAGGGTATAAGTCCAGTTTTTTTTATTGCCTCAAACTTAAGTTCTCTAAGCCTTATATGCTTTACGGAGCCAAGCCCCAATAAGAATGAAGTTACATTTAAAGAACTTTTAAGCGATTCAATTGAGGAATAATCACCCAACACGTTTTTGCCAAAATAACTGCGATTCAATTTGGAAAGGTCATCATCAATTAGACCTACTATACATTCAAAAGAACCATCGTTATTGTTCTTAAGAATGTCTAGAATTGTTCCAGTTGTGAGGCCACTACTGTAAATAAGGGCGTTTTTCATGATCCTGTTTATTGTACAATACGCACCACTTCAAAGGCTTCTGCGTAGGTATGTCCAATCTGCACACCACGGGTATAGGCCAACGAACGTATAAAGGTTTCGTTGAAGTAGTCCCGATGCCGCTGCGAAGCATATTCTCCCAAGGCGCGTACTTTGGTATCGATATGGGCCTCGTCTAAGCGGAAGAAACAACGGGTATTGAAGGATAGATTGTTCCAAGGCATCTCATAGCCCAAAACATTGACCGATTTGAAAGCTCTTATACCCTCTTGTGATATCACCTCATGGTCTTGATGGATATCGGTAGGAGATGGGAGAAATACGAGCTGAGGAGCAAACGTGTTGCGAAATTTTACCATGTCTTCCAATATTTCTTGCCGGAAGTTTTTGAAGGTACGTACATCATAATCGAATAGGATGAGCCTACTTTCGGGTATGCCGAGAATGGTAGTGGCGCGGGCAACTTCCTTTGCCAGTGTATCGGGGGCGAGTCCGGCAGGCAACGAACGGGTGCAGATGGAGAATACCATGTAGTAGACCTCGGCCCCTTGTGCGCATAGTTTGGCTATAGTGCCACCACATCCCAGTTCGCCATCATCCGTATGGGGCGCAAGTACCAGCACCCGTTTGCCTTGCATACTATCTAACATGAGTTCGTAATGTATTTAGGTCGGTATTGAGCCGTTGTGTATCGACTATAAGGTTCTGATTGCTGTAGTGGTCTGCTTCCGGGCTGTTCTCATGCTCAAAGAACGTAACTGCGTAATGGATATTCAATAGGTTACACAACTTGAAGTAATGGAACTTGTATTGCGATTTGGTGATGTATTCCACATTGGTCAGGTCATGGAACCCGCCACCTACGGGCATAAATAGTATATTGATATGGCCAGCACCTGTTATGCCAGATAGTAGCTTTGTTTGCCTCATAAGGCCAATCTGCTCCATAAAACCGAGGTGCTCCATTCGCACTGTTTCAAAGCCCTGTGGTATCAACAGGGCTTCAACAGCCTGTTCATCGGTGAATTTTCTTCGCTTGGCGGCAATGCGCGACATGTAGACATGGCGGTCGGACAGTTTGTGATCGTCCGTGGTCTTCGCATCCAATGCTTCGAACAGCAGTTTGCGAACAGCATGCACATGGTCGGGAATGAACATGGGTGTCCAAGGTTTCACTTCAGGCACTACTAAATTTTTGACAAAGAGATGCACATCGGAAGGTGTCATCTCAATCTGCAACTCTGGGAATAACGCCAAAGTTTCATTAACAAAGGTTAGGTTTTTCCAACTTTCGGGATAGATAAGTATCAGGTCTTTCAAATGTTCGCGCACCATAAGCAGTCTTGGTATGCACTCCGTAAGCCAGAAATAATAGCTAAACCAAGGCGAGTGAATAATCAGGTAGGTCCGCCCATCATCTAACCTTTTGGAGGGTAGGCTTTTGCCAAATCTACACACCAAATTTTGCTCCATAGCCTTACGCCAATGCGAATAATAAAAGCCTTCGTCATAGCTGTCAAATCCAATATTTGGTGCGCACCCTGGTACCAGAAGCCCATTATCTATTACTAATCCATAGTGATTCACAAAGACATTGCGCAACTTGAGTGCTCCAAGTTTTACTTTAGTGTAGGATTGGTCGGAACGAAATAGCTGCTCCCATTCTGGGCGCATATTTACGGGTGGGCAATAATCAATCGTACCAATTACGGGACTCGGAGCGACTAGATAATTCACAATTTTATAAGACGCAATTAAATCGGATAAAACTACCCAAACTCTTTTTTGATAAAGTTGGATTTATTCTAAACGAGATTCGTGTTCAAACGTACATCCAAAACGCATAACTTCAATTGTAAAACTGTAGCGAAATGAATTTTGCTATCCGTTATGATTCATTCACTTTTTGAAACATGTTTCATCATTCCGCATTTCTTATGTCAGTATAGCGGTTATTGCAAAGGTGAGTTTTACCTAATTGATTAAGTCTTTTGGCATCGTTTTGAGAAGATCGAGACAGCTTTATCTTTTTGCAAGGATGGTGTATTCTGATTTCGTTTCTCTCAACATATACGTGGTTGGATTTATATTGAAAAATTTCATGCAATCGTCCATAGTTCCTGCACTAGAGGATTGAAAAATGAGGTAATCTATTCCTTTTTCTTCGTTGCCAATGAAATTGGAATAATCGAAAGGCGAAACCATATAGTATTCAAGATTAGGCATAATTGTGTTTGTGGCCAACATAATTCTAGTCAGCGGGTCTAACACCAATATTTTATCCTGTTGCTTTAGATGAATTTCTTTGCACACTTTTTCAATCTCTGTCCATCGATGCTCGTATTCTGCTTTTGAGGTCGCATATTTTAGAAATGGAGATGTATAATGATATGCCTGACGGAATATAAAAGTTCCAGAAACAGCAAGCACAGCGAGTAAGATTCCGTATTTGAGCGGAAGCGAAGGTGCTTTGTGTTGCCAAAGGGAATACAGTGTAATCAGAATTAGAACGCTCGAGAAGAGAATGAAAGGGGTATAGTAACTAACTCCAGACCCTACTTTTGAAGTGGTCAAAAAAGCAAAACACTCAAAAAATAAGGTAACAAGGGTTAATGGAAGTGATTTTGATAGGCTTTTGTACTTCCACAATCCCATTATAATGGCAATATTTCCAGCAATAACATGAACTGGGTATAGTTCCACTAACCTTTGTAGCACACTTATAAACTGGTGATACGAAACTGGATTGTTTAGGCCTATAAAAATAGATTTCACGAAATATTTCCCCAAAAACCAATGACCAATAAAAATCATTCCCGTCAAAAAGGTGATAAAAGCCAAGTCGAAAAGCCCCAGCTGCTTCCATTTGCCCTGTAACAAAAGAACGAGAGATAGAGGTGCAATTATAACAATAGCATCCTGTTTAGCCATGAATGCCAAAGCCAAAACTAAGGCGCATAGGATTAGATAAATGGTTCGGTTTGAAACTGTAAATGTTGTGAAACAATAGAAGGACAGCATCATTAGAAATGACGCCATGGCATCTGGTCGAATGGCGAAAGACAAGTGGGTTAGAGACGCTAAACCAAGCAGGCAGGCAAGTGCTACTACCCATCGATTGGTTAGGTAGAGTTGTACGCAAGCAAAATAGAGTAGGAGAGCGGTCAACAAATTCAACAGCAGAGTAAACAGCCTACCTGTAACCGTAATGTTATGGACGTAGTTCATTTCTGAGGAATCAAAAACAAGAGCCGCACACAAAATGGGCAATTGAGATAATGGGGTGTATTGATATATTTCCAATGGCAATGCCTCAGGGTTGGTATAAACTGGCTTTCCATTACTTACATTAATGGCATTCCAAATGTTATTGGATTCACCATTCACCAGTTCGGGCGTATAGCTAAACGCAATTACTCCGCGATAAACGACTAAGAGTAATAGGAAACATATGAAAATGTAACGAAAACTTTTTTTGAAAAGAGAATCGCTTGTTTTCATCAGTTGCGAGTTAAGTCTTCCAAGCAGTTTATTTATTTACTTCCGAAACCAAGAGCATCTGTCCAGCAAACGGTTTCCAAGGAGAGTGGAGGTAAGCCCTAATTATAACTGGAAATACGGGTAAACTGCCGGAAGATTTCATGGAGAAAGGAAGAAATTTCGTGTAGTCTTTTACCGCCTTAAATTTATTTGCCGTTAAAAAATCTCGCAGAGATACATGGGTCCACACTTTCTTGTGGGTGTAATCATCAAAGTAATACTTGTAGGAAAGGCGATAGTTTGGTTGCAATAGGATAAGCTTGCCCGAAGGGGAAAGTATGCGATATATTTCCGCAATAAGCTTATCCAAGTCATCATCATTAAAATGCTCTAAAAGATTGCTAGCATGCACCACATCTACAGATGAATCACCCAATACGCTTAAGTCAAGTACCGATGAACGCAGAAACTCCACTTCAGGATGACAGTAATGCTCAGATTCATCCGAAATATCAATGGCAATTCTGCGTTTGGCGTTCACAGCATTGATGAAATCGCAATACCCCGCTCCAAGATCCACTACAGTTCCTTTGATTGGAATGTGATGGCTCAAATAAGCGACTATCTCATTCCATACAATGCGTCTTTTTGGGTCGAATTTGAATCTAGAATCATAATAGCTACTCATTGGGTGGAGATTTTTCGGTAAAATATTTCCTAGCGCTTTCTGTTGCTTGGCAATTCATAATGTGCTGAAAAAATGTGTGAGTGAACTTTTCGCATATCCTTTATAGTGAGTAAAATATTCTTCCATGAAGTAGAGGAACCACTACCAAACTCACGTGGAAACGTTTGTATTCCCATTTCGCCTACGCGATACCCTTTTAGCATTGTTCTAAATGCTATTTCAGCACCAATAAAAGGACTAGTAGAAACCAAGGTCAATTCATCGAAGACATTTTTTCGTATCATCCGCATACCTGTACTTATGTCGCGGAAATTCGTTCTAAATACCCATCTACACACTTGATTGTAGATGGTAGAAACAAAAATCCGCCAATTTGAATACAGCTTTACGTAGCGAAAAGTGATTATTAAATCGTAAAAGTCCAAGAGACGCACCATTTTCTTGATATCTACAATGTCATATTCAAAATCTCCATCTGTTTGAAAAATCCACTCGAATTTGGCGGCATTAAAACCAGTCCGAATCGCTGCTCCATACCCTTTGTTTGTTTCATGGTGCAGCACTTTAACACAGGAATGTTTTTTGGCTAATTCTTCTGCAATCGCTCCAGATCTATCAGGACTCCCGTCATTCACTATAATCACTTCATATTCAGAAGCAATTTCCTCCAAAACTTCAATAGCTTTTAATGTCAAATTCTCCACTGTATTCTCATCGTTATAAACAGGGAAAAATACTGTGATGGAAGGTTTTGACATGGTAGCTTTTCTTTTTTACACGTATATTTTAGCCAAATCTAAAGTAATTATTCATTCCATGAAAAACGCAGATTATCTCAATGTTTTATTCTGACAGTAGTACATTTTGGTGATTCGAAAAAAAAACAGACATGGATTAGTAAGAATTGTTTGAATTGTCCTTTTTAGTATTAAGGAGAAAAGAACCAATTTCCTCGCAAATTTTAATTATGTCTTCATCTTTAAGACCAACATACATAGGAAGGCGGAGTAGACAGCTTCCATATCGTTCACAATTTCCCAGATGTTGATTTTTTTGACTAGCTTGATAGTAATGAGAAGAATGAAGTGGTTGGTAATGCGAGCACGCTTGAATACTAGCTTGTTTTAAGTGTTTTGTTAATGCATCCCGTTGTTCCATTGATTGGCACACAATATAGCTAATGTGTCCATTGTGTTTGCTGTAATCTGGAATACTGGGCTTATAGAGTAGACTACGTTCAAAAAAAGCAGATAATTTCGAAATATACAATTCTGATAGTCGGCATCGTTCTTTAGTAACTTCATCTAGAGATTGAAATTGTCCCCAAAGAAAAGCGGCATTTAGTTCTGAAGGTAAAAATGAAGATCCCACTTCTCGCCACTGATAATGTTCAATCTCTCCTCTTACAAATGCAGCTTTGTCGGTTCCATGTTCCCAAAGAATTTCAGCACGGTTCACTAACGAAATGTCATTTATGATTAAGGCTCCACCTTCACCGCAATGGATATTTTTTGTAGCATGAAATGAAAAGGCACCCAAATGCCCAATTCCACCCAACGGCCTTCCTTTGTAAAAACAATCTATTGCTTGAGCAGCATCCTCAACCACTTTTAGTCCATACCGCGCAGCGATATCCATAATCACATCCATGTCGCAAGCCACACCTGCGTAATGCACTACTACAATTGCCTTAGTACGCGAAGATATCAGGGCTTCTATTCGTGTTTCATCAATTCCAGGATGGTCCGTTCTACTATCCGCAAAAACTACAGTTGCCCCTCTTAATACAAATGCATTTGCAGTACTAACAAATGTGTAGGAAGGCATAATAATTTCATCTCCCGAGCGCACATCCAGTAAAAGTGCAGCCATTTCTAACGCATCAGTGCAAGAGCTGGTTAGCATCGCTTTATGAAAGGGATAGCGATTTTCTAACCAAGATTGACATTTCACGGTGAATGGACCATTCCCTGAAAAAAGTCCGTTATGGATGCATTCCTTTAGATACGTTTCTTCTAATCCACTTATATATTGGAGATTGAATGGCAGATTCATCTGGTTATTTCACGTCTACTTAGGCATTTCCTCAGAAGAAAAAATACATTGAACATCATTTTAGAAATATCACTAGCTACTTTTAATTACTGTTCTAATTTTTACAACATAACAGAATGAAATTATCTAAATCCAGCTATTAGTACAGTGCCATTAACGTCTGAAAATACTTTTTACAAAATACTTTAGTTCGAATTTTACCGATGCGGTTTTAACGGATTTTCGGAAATTGGATGAATGATAGAGGGACAATCCATCAAACCCTAGGCTACTGGTATTCGTTAAACAGCTCTGCCAAAGTTCAATTAATTTAGGTCTAAAATAGTGCTCACTCAAAATTCTATTCTTAGTATCAAACTCGTTCCATAATCTTGATAGTAAAGAATCTACGGACTCCATGAAACTAATACTAGTTTCATAATCTTGGTGCATTATCTTTTCGAAAAGTATTAACTCAAAATCATTTAAAGATATTCCTAACGTTTTAAATAGCTGTTTCCGAATTGCCAAACAATTTTTGATAGTTACTTCAGCATTGGATTTTGACATGCTTTGAGCGAACTGCCGGTATCTTATTAAATATTTAGGAATATTAGCAATGCGTGTCTGTGCAATCAAATTTGATACAAATTCATAGTCTTCTCCATATAGCGTTTTGTATCGAAGAGGATGTTCCTCCAAAACAGATTTGCGAATTATCCATGATGGATGTAGCATGTGAAACTGATATAGAAGACGAAATACAATTGCATCATGCTCAGTTTCAAGTTGTACTAACCCACTCAAATCACCAATATTTTCATACCAAGTTCCGCTTAAACCTATCTCAGAATGCATTTCCATGAAAACTACCTGTTCCTTTATTCTATCAGGTAAAGATTCATCATCTGCATCCATTCTAGCTATATAAGCCCCATTTGCATTATCAATTCCGACATTAAGGGAGTACACAATTCCAAAATTACGTTCATTGCTCAGTATGCGTAACCTAGTATCGTTAAAACTTTGAAGGATTTCCATCGAATGGTCTGAACAACCATCATTTATTGCGATAAGTTCAATGTTTGAATAGGATTGGGCAAGAATACTGCTCACAGCCGATTGTAGAAACTTTTCCGCGTTGTAAACGGGCATCACAATACTAACCAATGGACTCTGGCTCGAATTCAATTGAACCATTTTTTTAGAAATATCATCCGTTTCAGGTACCTTATATCGCCAGCCTTTTCTTTTAGTAAGTCAGCATTGAGATACGTACTTGCGGCACTTGCAAACTTCATATTATTTGAGTGGTAGAAGTTTTTTGTGCATTGAAAAAGGAACAATTGCGTAATACGAGTCTTTATGATTTCAGGAAGTTTTGACTCGGGGATAATAATTATCCTTTTATGGGAATTAGGAAATAAATCTCCATAATTCAGTTTCATCGATTTTGGCACAAACTGTTGGAATAGTAAGAGTTGTTCAAACCAAAATAAGTCATTTTCAAAATCATTTTTTCTGTTCTGCGTAGATTTTGCACCCTCATGTCTTCTGAAATTGGAGACAATTTCAGAAGAACTTCGAAAAGAATCAAGCGGATAAGTGCAAAGTAAATTGAACCAAAGGTCTAAATCCATTACACCGTATAAATCCTCTTTTACACCGCCTACGTGTTTCACAGCATCAAGTGACCACCAAGTTCCTTCTTGATTGATATTGAACAAAGCAATAGTTTCTTCAAGTGAATTCCCAATGTATGAGGGCTTTCTAATGTGAGAAAAGTCAGTGCCGTTGAGCACGTGAACCCTACAACATAGAGCGGTGAACGACTTTTTTTTGTATTCGTTTGCAATATGGGCAAGAGCACCGGGCTGAAGAAAATCGTCAGAGTTCAACCAATTAAATACATCACCAGTACAAAACTTTAGTCCTTTGTTAATGGCATGACTTTGACCGCTGTCTTTTTCGCTAACCCAATAGGTTAATTTGTCGGAATATTTCTTCAGAATACTCACCGTATCATCAGTACTTCCACCATCTATTACAATGTATTCAAGGTTTGGATAGTTTTGATTGATAACACTTAAAATAGTTTGTTCAATATACTGACCTTGATTATACGAAGGGGTAACTATGGAAATCCTAGGGAGTGCATTCATTTTGGAAAGCGGAAAATATTCGCTATACGCCTAAGCATAATGTAAATGGGCCGAGCATACATCAATTTTACTTTAAATCTCTGCCAAAAGGTAAACGTATTCTCGTGAGGTAATTTCAAAAATTCATTTAATTCTGACGCCATAAGTCTTGCTGCGAAATAACGATGAATATAATGTCGCATATCGAGCGAATATTCAGGATAGAAGCGGTCATAAAATGGTAAACCATGAATGCGAACAGGCAGGAAAGCATGCTCATCCAAGGATGCATTCTTCCCTTGCTCGGACCGATGCCATGTATACAACACTTGATTTACATAGATCCCCTGCAAGTCTGCCAAGATTGCATCTCTCCAAAACACTACGTCTTCATAAGTTCGAGAAAACGCTTCATTGAAACCCCCAATACGTTCCCACAGATGACGTTTATAGGGCAGCTGTCCCAGTAAACACCAATTGCGAGCAAGCGATTCACCTTTCAATAGTCCTGTTTCATCTGCAAGTTCAGCGCATGACACCAACGAACGATGGTTGGTTTCGGGAACTTCTACTACGTAATCTCCAAATAGGTAATCGGCTTTAGGGTGCTTATTGAATTGATAAAGCACGGTTTCGACTAGGTTTTTAGGCAATTCATCATCTCCATCCAATGGTACAATCAACAAGGTGGAGCAGTTTTTAAGGGCCATATTTCGAGCCATTGCCGAGCCTCCATTGCGTTCAAGACGGATATAATGCAATGGAAATGTCCTTGCTAATTCTATGCAAATGGAGTTGGTAATTGTATCGGGTGAGCAGTCATTAATGAGAAGGACAGAAAATCCCTGCATTGTCTGATTGGTCACAGATGCAAGTGCTCTCCGCAGCAATTCGCCCTCCTTGTAACAGGTTATGATGATGGTAATGTCTTTGGCCGAATACGTCATAATTACGAAGCAACTAGCTCTGCATGCAACCGTTGTTCAAACACTCTTAGCGAGTGTCGTCCTTCCACATAGTTTCGGTTGTGTTCACCAAGGGTAGTTCTATCCGCGTAACCAATGAGTTCATCCAAAAGTTCAGACAACCGTTCGGCATCTCCAATCGGAAATAACCATCTTCGATTTTCAGGCCCAAGTGCTTCACGATTTGCGAGAATGTCAGTGGCTATAACTGGCAATCCATAGGCCATATATTCTAAGATGGCATTACTTACACCTTCCGACCGCGTGGATAAAATACCAATATCGGCATCTAATAAATAGAAATCAACAGACTCTTGTTTGTCGTGAAAAGTTACGTGATTTTCAAGCTGAAGCTCAAAAGCCAAAGCTTTCATGTTTAAAAGAGCCGGACTGTTGCCAGGTGCACTTCCAATAAGATGAACCATGATTTTTCGAGTGTCTTTTCGATCAACGTAAATTCTAACGGCATGCAACAAGGTAGCATAGTCCTTTTCCGGAAAAAAATTTGCGACCATAACAAGGTTAATAATGCCTTCCCCTTTTTTTTTAGAGGAAATTAAAGATACGGAAGGAATAATGACAGCGTTCGGAATGATGTGCATATCATTATTTTGAAGTCCATGTCGATTTGCTATGAAATTGCCTCCAGCCTGGCCGTTGGATAGATATTTTGGCTGAGCGAAAATTGCTATGCGCTCCCATAAGGTGATAGCGATATCCGAATCGACTGAACGCTGGTTCCAAAAAAAGCGATTTGCACCAGTTGTGCGCCAAATTGTTCCGCAAATGAGATTAGGCCAATGGGTGAATGCAATAATGGTGTGTGGATTTAAACTTCGTATAAATTTGGCGAAGCCAAAAAGGGTGATGATTTTTCGAAATCGAGATAAACCAAAAAAATGCTGGGTGTCATAAGTGGTAAATTTTATTTCTAATTCTTCTAATTGATTGGTCAAAAGGCCACTACTCCCAACACTTACAATAATCGGATTGCCAAGCCTAAGCTTTTTAATTGCGAGGGCATATTGAAGCGCTTGATTTTCAGCGCCACCAACAGTAAGTGAAGTAATGACAATAATATAGTTGGGTAGTAGAGTCATAAATAGGAATCAACGAGCCATCAATTTTGGCGGAGTATATCTAAAAAGCGCTCCTGGAAAGCATTAAAAGAGAATAGCTCGATTGCTCGTTCGCGATTTTTTTTCCCAATCTCTTTTCGAAGGCTTTCATCAGAGCATAATTCCGATAGTAAAGCGGTGAGCTTAACGACATCTTTTGGAGTGAAAAGCCATCGGAAGTTATTTTCGCCTAAAGCTTCTTTATTGGGGGCAATAATGGTAGCTAAAATCGGAAGTCCATACGCCATATATTCCAATAGTGAGTTGGAAAGTCCTTCTGAAAAAGTGGAAAGAATGCCAATATCTGCACTCCGCAATAATTCTGAAACATCCTTAACTGGTCCGTGAAATATGACCTTACGACCTAATTTTAAATCAAAAGCAAGAGCTTTCATCTTGTTCATTTTAAGGTCATTTCCAGGACTTTTCCCAACTAAATTAAGAATGCAGTTAGGATATGTTTCCAACGTTTTGGAGAATGCTCTTAAAAGAGTTTCAAAGTCTTTTTCAGGAAAGAAGTTGGCGACCATAATAAGTTGAAGGCACTCCTTTTTTTCTTTGGGATATAGTTCTGGTATATCTAAGGCATTGTAAATTATTGGCGAATTACTTTTTAGATTATGCCTTTTTTTAATGAATTCCCAACTAGCTTGGCTATTGGCAAGATAGGTTGGGCGAAAAATTTTGGCAATTTTTTCCCATATCGTCATTCCTAGTTCGCTGTCTACTGAACCTTGAATCCAAAAAAAACGCGTGGCACCCGTAAAACGCCACACCACACCAGCAAAAAGATTGGGCCAATAACTTTGAGCAATAATGTGTTTAGGTTTGTATTTTCTCAGTACTAACGCTAATCGCAGGAGAATAAAGATTTTTTGAAAACGGCCACTTTGATAAAATGGGCTACTATTGACGCTGAAGTACTTAAACCCGTAAAAGTCGAGAAGGGGAACCAATTCGCCTTCTCTTCCAAGATTAACGAAAATGGGTGTTCCAACTCTTGAGTTCGCAATAATTCGTGCATAAAACAGGCCTTGAGTTTCACACCCACCCAATGTAAGTGAGGGCAATACAATAAGATAAATGTCCTTAGCGCTTGGCATTCATCAATTGTTGAAATACTTCTCTATACCGATCTCCGCATTGAGCCATAGAAAATTTCACAAACGCCAATTTACTTCGGTTCTGAAGCGTTGTTAAATACGCTTTATCCATTGCCGCTTTGCAAAGTTCATCAGTCAACTCAGTTGTACTTGCTAATCCATCCTTGTTTAGTCCTATCAATGCACCAGCCATTCCTTCCGAAGTTTGCAGCATTATCGGGATTTCTGCAATAGGTGTGGCAAATACAGGACGACCTGCCCCCAACGATTCAATAATGGAATATGGCAGACTTTCGGGGTAGTGAGAAGGCAAGATGGTACAGTCGGAACTGCACATTATTTCAATAGGATTACTCATGTACCCTGTAAAAATAATCTGTTCGTCTTGAGAGACAGTTCTTTTAAGTTCTAGAATATGCTCGGTAAAAGGACAAACTAAAATTAGCCATGCGTTTGGATGAATTGCACGCAGTTGTCTGAATGCTGCTATTGCTTCAATCCAGCCTTTTTCTCGTGCTCCTCTAGCCACCATGGAAATAAGGAAAGAAGAATTATCAATGCCATGTTCTTGCCTAATATTCGAAAAAGACAATGGAGCTTCATAACCCATGTATTGTTTTTCTGGCTTTGGCCCACAATAATTGCTAAACTTTTGGAATAGCTCAATGTTGCGATTAGCTGTGTAGAGTATGCTATCTGCCTTGTCAAATATGCTCTTTGCCAAATCAAAAAAATCTTTCCGATTAAGGTCATTGCTTGGCCAAACTTCTGGATTGTAGGAGCTATGCATAGTTATTAGCACCGGAATGCCTGACAACATTTTGAGTTGGTGAATGGCAAAAAAATCTGAAGTGCTCGAAGAAGAATTTATAGCTGAAATCTTTCTTCTGCGAAGTTCATTTCTTAAGTGAGCATCCCTACGCATTTTCATTAATCGAGCATACAAGCCTTTTGAACCCAAGTGAAATGCTAAAGCATTTAACTTCCAAAAAACATAATCGGTCCGAGAGTCAATAGGTTTTGGATTTCGGGGCATCAATTGGAACGTAAAACGTTCTTGCATCATTGCAATAAATGCGAAATCGTCTTTCTCGGGAAAGAGCGACAGGACGTGGATATCAAAATGTTTCTGAAGATGCTCTGCAAGGCGAACCAAAAACATTTCTGCTCCACCTGGTTCAAGCGCGTTAATGACAAAAAGCAGACCTCTGCGCTTTGCTTCATGTTCTCCTTTTTTTTCCATAGAAATATGCGTTTACAGTCGTATTAAATCAATTTCAAAGTGAAATAAAATGAAACAGAAATATTGCTAGGAAATAATCATGTTGAGTTTATTATGCCTTCTTAAATTGGTCAATTAAGTTCCTTAGTTACTAGTTAATTTGCTTTGGCCTTCACAATAAACCATTGTCCACTGCTGTCATCAGCATATATGAGTTTATAGTCGTATTTAACCATGAACTCATTGACGGCTTTATACACTCCATGATGAATGTGACTGCTATCTGAACGCCAATCGTCACCACTTATAATTCCTTCAGGTTTTACCTTATACCTTAACAACTCAAGTTCTGCAACAGTATGCTCGTAATGATGAGAAGAATCTAGATAAACCCAGTCGAAATAATTATCTGGAAATTCTTTTAGTGCTTTTAAATCATCCTGAACATGAACAACAATTCTTTTCTCTTCAATCTCCTTTTTAAACCGTTTTAATACATCACATAAGGCATCAATTGTGCTTGGGTAATCCATTTTCCAATCCCACTCGGCACTAAGCAAATACCATGGATCAATGACATGAAGTTCTTTTGGGGATAGTCTATTAAATAGAACACTCGTGAAATTGCCTTTGAGTACGCCCAGTTCTACACCAACTGCATTTTTAGGAAGATACTTCTCTATAATTGGACCCCTATAAGCATTATCACTGTCCGTTATGCGCTGCCAAAATTCGTTGTACTTTTTATCATAGTACATGTGGTATAAGGCAGTTTGCTTTAATAAATTTTTTAGTCCTGTCATTACATTTGGGTTAGTTTAAACAATAGTACGAAATCAAATTTAGGATAGAATTAACGATGAAAAGTTTTGATTTTGCCTTCGTTCTTTGCATTTTCCATCAATTTTAATATTGAAAGCTATTTGATTGAGGCTTTGGTTCGTTTTGAACGAATAGATACGTATAAATCAGGCATAAGGTGGGTATAAATTTCATGCCGTATAGCTTGAAAGGTTTGTGCGCGAACGGCATATAGGTGCAGACCAAAAAATCCAAAGAGCTGTTTTAGCGCAAAAAACCTCCTGTTTTCGGGAATTTTTAATTGTAGGCGTGTTATTTCCATCATTCGCTCCCTAACTGTTTCGTCCGCCATGAGTTTGGAATATTCATTAAACGCTTTGAAAGCTTCCAAAAGCCGCAATTGTCCAAGCCTAACGTGAGCGTTGCTTTTGCTTATGCCTTGGGGATGCTGTCGATATGCACCCATTTTGTTATCAATACGAAGAGCGGTTCCGTGCATTGCCAGCATCATTTCTAAAGCAATATCCATGCTCATAACCTTATTAATCCATTTCGGCCAACTATTTACGAGTCCGTTTCGAAACATAAGACTGCATGTTGGGATAAAATGATGCCGAATTATAGCTTGAATATCGGCCACCTCAATCCCGGGTGCGTAGGGATAAGGACGTTGCACTCCTTCTTCAATCACATCAACAGGATGCCAAATCATACTGTATTCGGGATGACGTTCCATTAGGTCGAACTGCCGCTGCAATTTTAATGGGTCGGTCCAGTAATCATCGCCTTCACAAAGTGCAATATAGCGGCCTGAACAAGCATCTATTGTTGTAATCCAGTTGAGAACCATCCCACCATTCTTAGTATGAAACAAAAGTTTTACATTCGACTGCTGACTTGCGAAATCTCGCGCCATTTCTCGGGTTTTGTCTGTTGAGCAGTCATCACCAACTACAACCTCAATAACACCAGAAAACTTCTGCATGGCAATGCCTCGAAAAGTATCTGCAATGAATTTTTCGTGGTTATACGAAATGACAGCAATACTAATATCAGGCTTTGCTATCATTTTCTGAGAATAATTCAAGATTCAGATAGATTTTTTGGCCTGAATCGGCTATAAAATAGGCGTTTCGATAAGGAGGGTGGCTTAAAGCACGAATTCTATTGACAAAATCCTTAAATGTAGCAGTTTCGTTGAGGTCGATATGACACAGTGCATTAAAATCCGCAATCCCGTTATAGTTACCTTCTTCGGTATCGCGGCAATGATAATTGCCAGAAAGTATTTGAGGTAACCAGGCTTTTAGAAGCTCAATTTCGGCATCAAGAATCCTGTTGTATGCACATAGAGAAGTATCTTGAGGGAGTAATTCTACTGTTTTTTGGGCAACAACTGGACCTCTATCAATTTCAGCAACCATTTCGTGGAGGGTAGCTCCTGCAGGCAAATTATTTAGAATTGAAAACACCTGTGGAAACCATCCACGATTGTGCGGATTTAGTCCAGGATGCAGATTTAGACATCTCACAGAATTCACTAATTCAACCGGGAAAATTTGCTTGCAATGAAGTGAAAATACGATTTGGAATGACGAAGCTATTTTCTGCCAATCCTTTTTTACATCGACAGCCGTGCAACCCAATTTAACAAGAGCATCTGGATTACGATTTTTTGGACTATAACCATAACTAAAGTGATGTTCTGGTAAGTCTGCAACTATTTCTTGAAATGCAGTTAGTAAAACTGTGTTATCAGTAATGACCAACATTTTTTTTGCTATCTGAGACACTTCTGGATGATTAAAGTGCAATTTTTATAATTACCGTAATTCTATGCACTTCTGCCATTTCCAGTCCTGGATAAATGGGAAGACAAGCAATTCGTGATACCACGGATTCCGAAATTGGCATTGAAATCATGGGCAGATAAGGAAGCGTATTTAAGGATGGGAAAAAGTATAATTTGTAGGGAATGTTTACTTTACAAAATAAATTATATAGACCAATGTTTGAACGCGAATGGACTTGAAAGGCTTGAAAAGCCTATATTTTACAAAGGTTTCAAATTCTTTCATTAATAGGTGGAGGGTTATGTTAAATTTGCTCACCTATTTAAAAGTTTTTTAACAAATCTCCCTAAATGCGAACCATGCAATTTTGTGTAACGAAGAATTGCTTTAAAGTCCTTTGAATAGATATTATCGAGATAATCGGGATTAATGGCGCTACTAATTATCGCAGCACGCTCAAAATGCTCCAAATGATAAGATTTTTTCAATTCCAAGAAAAGGCCAAAATTCAGCCATTTCTCAACATTTTGTGTTGGCACATCACTATGTAAGGGTAAACTAGCGAGGTCTGTCTTACAGTCAGGGAATAGTAAATTAAGTGCTGGGAAATATCTTGAATCTTTAAGCAAATTGGCCAATCTAAAATATAAAGCCTGTGTCTCTCGGTCAGATGGCGATCCTTGTCCCCATCCATCCACTGACTTACAGTTGTCATGTAATCTAAAAACAGAACTTACAAAAATATCGGTGAAATAACGATCTTGTCCAAATGTGAGTAAAAAACGAACCCATAAATCGAGGTCCATGGAGTAATGATAACGATCATCAACGCCTTTCAAAGCAATAATACTTTCCATGGAAAAGAATAGCCCTTGTTGATTCATCCCTCGCTCCCAAGCACTTTCCAAGACAGATTTTCGCTTTATCGTTGATTCGTTAACACGTTCAAATTCATTGCCACGGATTAGGTTTGACTGTGTTCCGATTGCTAGAGCATCGTTCTTAAGGAAAAGCTCTGCCACGGTCTTAAGAGCTTTCGGCAACAAATAGTCATCAGAATTAATCCAATTGAAGATTTCACCGTTTACTATTTTAAGCCCCTTGTTAATAGCATCACTTTGCCCTTTATCAGGTTCAGATGTCCAAAAGTAGATATAACTTTCATAATGTTTAATTATTGCGAGAGTTTTGTCTTTGCTTCCGCCATCTATAATAACATATTGAATGTTGGGATATTTCTGAAGTAAAATACTGCGTATTGTGGTTTCGATGTACTGACCCTGATTAAAACTGGGAGTTACGATAGATATTTTTGGCCATTGTACCAAGGGGTCATAGGTGCAGTTATAGGCATCCTCGTCAGGAATCTCTGGGGTTCCTACATATAACGGCAGCTTAGTCTTCATGATTTTTGCATAAAGTCGCTTAATCCTTCGCGATTGTTCTTGGAGGCTATGAGGTTTTTATAGTCATAGGTTTTGCCAAAGGGTTCATCCGTCAGTTTCTTAAGTTTTGAATCATAAACATAAAGGGTGTAGCCTAGTTTTTGCAAAAGTAGTCCTAGTTCAATACAAGAAGTTCCTGCATTTTTGGCGTTGGTCTCGGTGAATTCAACCAGAAGTACGGGAGCATCAACGTGACCGAAAAAGGTCTCACCTCCTTTAAGTACATGCAGCTCCCAGCCCTCCACGTCAATTTTTATCAATTTAACATCTTTCGGTGCGATACCCTTGAGGGTCATAAAAGAGTCTACGGTTGTAACTTCAACCTTTTCCCGTGCTGTAATGGCTCCCATAGATGGGACTGCAAAAGAATTGAAAGCATCATAGCCATTCCCAGCTACTACCAACTCAAGAACACCTGGTTCGAAAGATAGTCCTTTTGGTACAATTTCAATATTGATACAACCGTTCAATGCAATATTCTCTTGCAATCGATGCACCGTGGCCGATGAAGGTTCGAAGGATATGACTTTGCCGCGTTCACCCACAATTGCACTTGCGTGTAAAGAGAACAGTCCCACATTAGTACCGACATCAACAAACGTATCTCCTTGCTTAAGGAATCGATTTACAAAATCTATCTCATCCAATTCAAATCCATGGAAAATTTCAAATGATAGCTTATTGTCCTTGTATAGCATCATTTGCACACCATTCACAAAATTGAAAACAGTCTTACTTGATTCGCCTAAAAAAATATCAAATTCATACTGAGCTTTCCAGATTTTAAAACGATGTGGCTTTAAAGTTCTTCGCTTACGATAGATGGTTAATCGATGCAGAAAGAAATCCACCAAATGAAGGTCGAGAGTTAACATGTTAGATATTTATCAACTGAGGATGGAAGAAGAGAGCATCCACTTGGCGAAGTTTACCATTTCTAGTTGATGAATTGAAAAAATTGAAAAGCTCGAATCCACAATCTTTGAATAGCTTCAAGTATTCTTCAAGTCCTTTTTGGTTTTTATAAGTGGGCATGGTGATGATTTCTGCATACACCATTGAAATTTTTTTTGAGGCAAGTAATTCTGATGAGGCACTAAGAATTTCGTACTCAAGTCCCTGAGTGTCTAACTTTAGTATGTCAATATGCTTCAGTTGGTTGTTCTTAACAAAGTCATTCAACGTAATGATTTCCACTTCAATAGTAGATGCATTTTCTAAGAGACCTTTTCCCCATGCTTCTCCAGCACTCTTATCAAGCTCCAAAAGTGAACTGGCTGGCGTATGGGTCAAAAGATTAAATGAACTAATTCCTGAGTTTTTGCCAAGAGCCACACCGTGAAAATGGATATTATTTAAATCAGCAGTCGCTCGTTTTGCAATCTCTAATGATTCTGCAAATGGCTCGAAAGCGTGAATGATAGCATTTGGAAATTGCTCCTTGTAGAGTCTAACTGTTTGGCCGTGGTAAGCACCCACATCTAGAATCAAGGGATTTCTGCCCAATTCACCAAGCAGTTTACGTTGATAAAGGAAAGCATTTAGATGGTTGTCATAGCCCTCTACATTCTGTTTTGCTCTTTTTACCTCATAGCCTAAAGTACCGAAAGCTTTCCTTACTAGTTCCTTCATCAACGTTTTGTTTAGAGCAATAATTGGATTTAAAATTTTAGCTATTAAAATGAAACGCACACATGTCTATAAAGTGCCCTTGTGTAGATAATGGTAATATCTCCATACGTTTCGCTGCATCAATTCCTACTGTGACCCTCTTGAAGTTATCAAGTTGCTCCAAAACAGCGTTTCCGACTCCAGCATAAATAACAATCTCGTACACTCCGGGGGTCAATTTGAACCGTTCAACATCAACGCGTATGGAGAATTTTCCTGATTTTAGGTCGTAGCGGTTGCCTGCGAATTCGCTCCAATAGGAAACAATACGATTTCCTGAAGTGTCGTTGAAGCATACTGAAAATGTTACACCCCTCAAAGATGTATTTACTTGATACTCTAGTAAAAAGGTCAAAGGCTCCCATAAAATTGGACTGTCTATCCTTTGATTATCTTGCGATAGCATAGAAAAAGACTTAAGGAATAGTTGGTCTCCTCCTGTGCGCCTTACTCTAACGTCCTCTGATTGGTCATTCAGATAGCTTGCTACCATTTCGTCAGCAGTTCCTGTGGCATGAACCGTTCCGCGTTGCAGATATATGCAATTTCTGCAAAGGTTTTTAACGAAAGCCATATTGTGACTTACGAAGAGTATTGTCTTACCTTCATTCGAAGAAACAGATTGCATTTTGCCAAGACACTTCTTCTGAAACTCTGCGTCTCCTACTGCCAGAACTTCGTCTACAATCATGATTTCCGGATCTAGATGGGCAGCCACTGCAAAGGCTAAACGCACATACATGCCACTGCTATAGCGTTTGACAGGTGTTTCGAGGTAGCGTTCCACTCCAGCAAAATCGACAATCTCATCCAGCTTGCGGGCAATTTCGTTCTTCTTCATACCCATAATTGCTCCATTCAGGAAAATATTCTCCTTTCCGGTAAGTTCTGGGTGAAATCCAGTGCCTACCTCCAAAAGGCTGGCAATGCGACCCTTAACTTTTATATTGCCAATGGTAGGTGCCGTTACACGAGAAAGTAGCTTAAGTAAAGTGCTTTTTCCTGCTCCGTTTTTGCCAATAACACCTAACACTTCGCCTTGTTGCACCTCAAAACTGACATCGCGTAAAGCCCAAACATAGTTGCTGTCGCTAGAAGAAGTTCTATCGTTTGTTTCGCCCAGTTTTAAGGTAGGGTCATCTTTACCGCGCATGCGATACCACCAGCCTTCAAGGTCGTCTCGCATGGTTCCGGAACCTACGAGTCCTAGGCGGTATTGTTTTGACACATGCTCTACACGTATTGCCGTTGGCATATTCTGTAATTTATGAGAGTAGTTATTCCAATTTTAAATTTCACAAGTACATCCAAATCATGATTTTTCGTTTTAAAAGCTTAAAGGAAGTACTGTTCTTGGTGCAATTCTTTTTGAAAGGCCGATAGCAATATTGCGGTGTTAGTTTTAACTAATATTTTTTGTTTGATTCACTTTGTAATTTTTAAAGAGCATTTTTAATAATTTGTGAGATACGGTGCACTTCTACCATTTCCAGTCCGGGATAAATGGGTATACAAGCAATTCGAGATGCCACAGATTCCGAAACTGGCATTGAAGAAGCAGGAAGGTATGGAAGGGTATTTAGGGATGGAAAAAAGTATCTCCTCGGGAAAATATCGGCTTTATTCAAGACCTCTACAACTCGTAATAAATCATTCTCGCTACGGAAAAGAATAGGAAAGTAGCTATAATTCCAATCGGTGTTATCGCGAATTTTTATAAAAGTTAAATCAGCATTGCAAAGTAAATCGATATAACTGAAGGCGAGTTCCCTACGTTGCTCAATAATAGTTTTGAGATATGGAAATACGGCCAGCCCCATAGCGGCTTGTAATTCAGACATTTTACCGTTTATACCTAGTCCTTGGAATGCCAAAGGGCCATCATGACCGAAGTTATGGCTATAGTAAATTTTATTCGCTAATTCTTTATCAGAGCAGAAAATGGCACCGCCTTCGCCCGTGTGAAACAGTTTCGTGGCATGAAAACTACAGGTGCTTACATCACCAAAATTGAATAAGCTTTGAGCTTGGTAATTTACTCCAAAAGCATGGGCCCCGTCATAGATTACTTTCAGCCCATGCCTATGCGCAATTCCTTCTATTGCCTCCACATTGCATGGATTGCCAAATACATGAGTGGCGAGTATAGCGGTGGTTTTAGGCGTAATGGCAGCTTCTATCTTGGTTTCATCAATCGTAAGGTATTCTGGATGAATATCAACGAAAACCGGAGTACATCCTTCCCAAACAATGGATGAGGTTGTGGCCACATAACTAAACGGAGTGGTAATGATTTCTCCACCATTCCCCAAAAGCTTCACAGCTATTTGAATAGGTATGGTGCCGTTAGTCATCATTAGAATATTTTGCACTCCTAAATACTCCCGTAATTTAGCCTCAAGCTCAACTACCATCGGACCACGATTTGTGAGGTGATGTGCATCAAATGCGCGCTGCACCAGTGCTTTATACTCTTGTATGGGGGGGAGGAAGGTTCTGGTAACGGGAATCATTAAAGTTTATTTAGTACTAATATCCCATTCAAATCGTGGCCGCACATATCCTGGCTCTTTTCCCATATATATCCCGAGTTCTCGTGGTGCATTTATAATAGCGAACTGTAAGATGTCTTTTTCTTTAAATATCGCTGTGTGTTTGTCCTCGATAAATAGAAAGCTTAGGAAGTATTCATCTGATTGAAGAAATCCTGCTGGAAATCGGCAAGTCAAAATATTCATTCCTGATTTTAAATTCACGGTATCACTACCGAACGAGAACACTGGGTCACCTGAACCACTATGTAAATGATAGGTAATATGGTAGCGTTCTGGATGGTCTGTTTTTAAAGTTATAACTGTGATAACCTCAATTGCATCATCTTCTTCAATAGGTTTTCCTTGGATTTTTCCTAGAACTTCAATTGCCACGGAATGCAAGTGGAATAAGTCCAAATTGAATGACTCCCCAAAAACTCTATGATTCTGTGTTTCAGCTGAATTGAAAATGCCGAGGTATGCGGAAATAACTTGACTAGTATACGAGTCCAATCGAACTTGACCATTTTCTAAGAGTAAAGCGCGATTACACAAAGACTTGACGGAGGCCATATTATGACTAACAAATAGCACAGTCCTTCCTGAACCTGAGGAAACTTCTTTCATCTTGCCCAAAGCTTTTTTTTGAAAGTCAGCATCTCCAACTGCTAAAACTTCATCTACAATTAGAATTTCAGGTTCTAAGTGAGCAGCTACGGCAAAGGCTAAACGCACATACATGCCACTGCTGTAGCGTTTTACTGGGGTTTCTAGGTAGCGCTCCACGCCTGCGAAGTCAACAATCTCGTCCAGTTTGCTGGCAATTTCGTGTTTCTTCATGCCCATGATGGCCCCGTTTAGGAAAATATTCTCCTTGCCTGTGAGTTCTGGATGAAATCCAGTTCCTACTTCCAAGAGGCTGGCAATGCGTCCTTTAACCTTGATATTGCCAATTGTAGGTGCTGTTACTCTAGAAAGTAGTTTGAGTAAAGTGCTTTTTCCTGCTCCATTCTTTCCAATAATTCCAAGTACTTCTCCTTGCTTTACCTCGAAATTAACATCGCGTAAAGCCCATACATAGTTGCTGTCGCTAGATGAAGTTCTATCGTTTGTTTCTCTCAGTCTAAGGGTAGGGTCTTCCTTTCCGCGCACGCGATACCACCAGCCTTCCAAATCATCACGCATAGTCCCAGTGCCTACAAGTCCAAGCCGGTATTGTTTTGAGACGTATTCAACTTTGATAACAGCGGACATCTTTAAATTTCCTAGACGGTATCCATGAAAGTTTTTTCCGTACGATGGAATAAGATAGCACCAAGTAATAGTGAAATCAAAGTGAAAACAGCACTATAGAGGACTCCCCATAAAGTTACCGTACCGCTTCCAGTAAATCCAAGTCGGAACATTTCTATTAGTGGAGAAATTGGATTGATTTCTACAAACCAACGGTAGCTGTCTGGTATTGCAGACACGGGATAAATAACTGGAGTTGCATACATCAAAAGTGAAACTCCAAAACCAATAAAGTACGTAAGATCTCGATATTTTGTGGTAAACGAAGAAATGATAATACCAATTCCAAGAGCCATACCGCCCATCAACACTACTAATAACGGGAATAAAGCTAAGTAAGGGGTGAAGTGTAGCGTGTTTCCTTCCTGCATTCGATAGTAGAAGAGGAATACAAGAAACATTAGCATTTGAACGCTAAATTTGAATAAGTTACTTATAACCATAGCAATTGGGGCCGCTAATCGAGGAAAGTAAACTTTTCCAAAAAGGCCTGCATTCGAAACAAATGTGTTAGATGCACCACCAAAGCATGCAGAGAAGTAGTTCCAAAGTGTAGTGCCACCCATGTAAAAAACAGGAGCTGGTATTCCATCCGTAGATATACCTGCAATTCGGTTAAAAACGAAAGTAAACATGATTACTGTAAACAAAGGGCTCAAGAAGAACCACAATGGTCCAAGCACCGTTTGTTTGTAGGTTGCTACAAGGTCTCTTCGAACAAAAATGGATATCAAATCACGATAATCCCACAGTTCTGCCAGTCTTAAGTCGTACCATTTATCTTTTGGACCTATTACTAAATCCCACTGCTCGGTTTCTTTAGAGCTTATTTGTTTAGATAAGGCCATTTTTGGTTACTCTCTTTCAATATTGATAGTAAAACCAGAATTTGTTAGGTGTAATTGCTTTTTGAAATAAGCTAAATCACTTTCCATCATTTCCGTAATCAGCTGGTCGAGGGTATATTTTGGAGTCCAACCTAACACTTGATTTGCCTTTGTTGGGTCACCAATTAGTAAATCCACTTCAGTTGGTCGGTAGTAATTTGAGTCTACTTCCACGAGCACATCACCTATCTTCAAATGGGAAAATTCTCCCATCAAGTCCTTTATCTTCCCTTTTTCATCTTTGCCTTTTCCGACAAACTCTAAAACTATTCCAGCTTTCACGAAAGATTGGCGAACAAATTCGCGAACTGCAGTAGTTATGCCAGTTGCAATAACAAAGTCTGAGGGTTTCTCCTGTTGCAAAATAAGCCACATGGCTTCCACATAATCTTTGGCATGTCCCCAATCGCGCTGAGCATCTAAATTTCCAAGATAGAGTTTACGGTCAAGCCCTAGAGCAATCTTCGCTGCTGCACGTGTGATTTTTCGCGTTACAAATGTTTCACCTCTTACAGGACTTTCGTGATTAAATAGTATTCCATTGCTTGCAAACATATTGTAAGCTTCGCGGTAGTTTACGGTAATCCAATAGGCATATAGTTTTGCTACGCCATAAGGCGAGCGCGGATAAAAAGGAGTTTGTTCACTTTGAGGCACCTGTTGAACCAAACCATAAAGTTCGGACGTTGATGCTTGATACACTTTCGTTTTGCCAACTAAACCAAGCATCCTAACGGCTTCTAAAATGCGAAGGGCACCAAGACCATCAACGTTGGCAGTATATTCAGGCTCGTCAAAACTCACTTTAACATGAGACATTGCACCGAGATTATAAATCTCATCGGGCTGTACTTCTTGAATAATTCGAGTAATGTTTAGTGAATCACTTAGGTCACCGTAATGAAGGAATAAGTTAACCTTATCCTCATGCGGATCCATATAGAGATGGTCAATACGGTTTGTGTTTAATAGAGAACTTCTTCTCTTTATACCATGAACTTCGTAACCTTTAGAAAGCAATAACTCCGCTAAATAAGCTCCGTCCTGACCAGTGATTCCAGTAATTAGAGCCTTTTTCATAGCGATAGATTAAACTGCCTTTTGGTAAACCGAATTAAAGAACGATGGCAAAAATAGCATTCCGCATCTTACAAAGTAAGGCAAATAGGGGATAGGGCAATTTTTTTACGCGAATCACGTAGGTAAATAGGAATTGTTGCTTAACCCAACTTGAATTCTAGTGAGGATACGAGTCTTCTACTCCAGGAATATGAGAGAAAAACAAATCTTTTCCATGCTGCAGGTCGCTGTGGAGCCGTTGCTATAATATTGAATGTCCCCGATAAAGCAGCACCCCAATTCCCTTTGTTAAGCTCACTAGCGGCCTTATGAAAAGCGAGTTCGTGCGGATATTCTTGAATGTAGTTGTTCCAAGTTGACCTCAAATCAGTCGGTTTTGAAAGCAAGTCAAATCCATTGGATAGAATGCTTACTCGAATTTGGGAATCAATTTCCTCCGAAAAATATTTCAAAGGATTACTGTTTCGGATGTGGGTTTGATTCGGATGGCTTGTGTAGTTGTATCCTACAACTGAAATGTGTTTACCCAATGAATTTCTGGCCAATTGAAACAGCCAATGGTAATCTTCGCCACCAATACGATCAAAAAACGGGTGATAGCCTCCAACTTTATTTAACAGTTCAAATCGGAGGAAAATCGTAGCACAGCATACCAAGGGATAGTATTTGGCATCAGTTGCATATTTCTCGTAATCAACCTTACCAACATGATTGGACTCAATGGTTCCTTCAAGGTTTGATTTGCAAAAGTTTGTCGTTACAAATCCGACTTCTCGGTTCGATGCGATTTCATCTACACAAATCTGAAATCGAGTTGAAATACAGGTGTCATCTGCATCCAGAAAAGTAACCAAATCGCCTTTCACTTCTGTGAATAGGCTGTTGCACGATTTCAAGTAGCCTTGATTCCCCTCATTTTTGAATTTACGTATCCGAACATCAGTTAGGCCAGCAATTATGTTAGCTGTTTCATCTGTACTTCCATCATCCAATATAAGAAGTTCCCAATTTGGATACGTTTGGTTGAGTATGCTCCCAATTGCTTTTGAAAGAAAAGGAGCTGCATTATACGCAGGCATCAGCACACTAATCAATGGTTGGTGTGGCAAAGGAGGAAAGGTCATTCGCATGGGCACCAAGCCACTCATTTGGATAAACTCAATTTGATGACGCGAAGTTCCCACAAAAATCTGTTCCAGTGGGAGAGTAAATCCGACTTATTCACCATTTGTAACAAGGTTTTTGTTTCCGCAATCTTTCTTTGCTCGTAGTAATTTGATAAAAGCGGATAACTGAAATGGGCGCAAAGCAACATATAGTCTAGCGGAACTTCAGGTGAAAAATAAACGCCTGTTGGGATTGAATATTTGTGGAGTAGCGCATTGAAATCACCCGTTTGCACCTCGTTTTGAAGTAATGCTCGAAATATCCCATATTTCTCTGAGCCCATCTCCGCGGCCATAGCTTGAGACTTCGCATCTCCTCTCACCAGGAATTGGCTAAGAATTTTATCTGTTGTTCTCACTGATTTCTGGCCATGTTTCAGAAGGAATCTAAACCAAAGTTCCATGTCCATGGCGTAATGCAAATTGGTTTTTAAAGGGCCAAGAGCTTTCAAAACGCTTGTTCTGTAAAAGTGGGATGGTTGCCCCATAGTATAGCGTCCCAATGTTTGTTCCAGCGTGGGATAAATAACCACACCTCCAATTGCAATAGTTTGTTTCTGTGAATTTACATGTTCGCACTTGCCAGTAAACACTAACGTTTCATTGCTCATCAAATCAGACACTTCCTTTAGAGTGCCAACACAAAGAGTATCGTCAGCATTAAGCCAATTGCAAATATGGCCTTCAGCCAAGGTCAATCCTTTATTTATTGCATCGCTTTGTCCCAAATCTTTGGCGCTTTCCCAATGGGCCAAAAGGTGTGCGTGTTTCTCGATAATCTCTTGCGTGCCGTCCGAACTTCCACCATCCATTATAATATGTTGAACATCGCATTCTTGATTAGCAACGGAGAGAATACAGGTTTCGATGTAATCTGCCCCATTAAGAACGGGCGTTATAATGGTGAATTTAGCCATGAATCACATCCAAATAGTGGCCCAAATAAGTGTTATTCATTTCTGCTGTATCAATCAAATTTCGGGAATTTGAAGTCACTTCCTCTCTAAGTTCCTTAACTCGTTGAAGTGCGGAGATTAAATTGTTTGCTAAGTCAGTTGGATTCTGTGTTTCATACATTAATTCTGATTCCAAAGAGCCTAACAATTCCGGGATTCCGCCAACCATTGATGCAATTACGGGTGTTCCAACACTGTGTGACTCCATAATTGATAAAGGCGAATTATCTTGAAGGCTAGCCTGCACGAGAAAAAGCGCTTCACTTAAATATTCCTTAACAACAGATGAGGATTGTCTTTCTAACATTTGAAATGTACTTCCCCTGAAGCTATATCCCTCCTTTTTTCCTCCAATACATATGAGATTTAACTGTTTGATATTGAGTATCTTGACTACGATTTTCCACGCACTAATCAACGTATCTAAGTCTTTGTAAGGATTTCTGTCAGCGTGATTAGCCACAAATAGCAGATAGCTACCCTTGGTATCGTCTTTTGGTTTTTTGGAAGGAATTGCTATTGCATTGGCAACAAAATGAGTTTCAAGTCCGTAGATTTTTAGCATTCGGTTTCTCATCCATTGACTTGGCGCCAGAAATCGAATGCTGGTAGCTGAAATCACACTCTTTCTTCTTTCCAAAACAAATTGGTAGCGTTCCAAATCGAGGTAAGATAAATTCTGTCCTTCCAAATCAAAAGGATGAAATTCGCTACCAGTGGTTAACCACGAATCATGTAAGGTCCAAACAACAGGAATTTCTTTGCTTAACTCACAAAGACTTTCCAAAGAAAGCGCGGTTTCATGGAGATTATGGATATGAATCACATCTGGACAAAACGTATTTATCTGCTTTATCGCATCGCTTTGTAGCAGTTCTAATCCTTCTTCTGTTGAGCTACTGCTTCCAACTAAAAATTTTGCAAAATGCCCTTTAGAAAGAAGCATACGATGATTCTGTAGGACTATAGATTCTGCGCCACCACCAGATTCAGTACTATTAATTTGAAGAACACGAAGCTTTTGGTTGCATACTCTTCCTTTTGCAAGAAAGAAATTTGGTGAATTAGAGCCAATTTTATTTCGTTTTTTGCTCGAGAATAAGCTCATTTCGTAAGCTCTATCTGGCTGGCATGAAGGATTTGAATAGACCAATAACTCGTTTCTAACGTGTGTGCTTATCCACAGCGGGCGAAAGGATGTGTGGGTTGCTGAACTATCAAAACCGATATTCTCTATCAAATTTTCAGATGGTATAATTGCTAAACGTCCTAATATGGCTTGGTGCGTTGTCCAAAGGAAATCCCACGTATCAATCGTTCCATTAAGAGCCGATTTTACATTTCGTACCAATTCTTTTGGAATATCCGTGTTTCCAAATAATCGAGTGAAACCGTTGTTTTCTGAGAAGCTTTCAAGGTTAGGCAGATTGGGGTCAAAATTCTCCAAACGGTCGCGCCAAGTTGCCCATCCCCAAATGTGACCAATGCGAGAAAAATGATGACTGTGTCCACTTTCCCACGTTCCCAATGGGTTATTTCCACTTACCATATACACGCTGGAGTTACTTGCATATTGCTCCAACATGTGCGAACAAAAATCCAAAAATGCTGCATTTGGAATGCAGTCATCCTCCAGAATAATGCCGCTTTCTACATGATTGAAAAACCAGTTAATTCCACTTATCACGCCATTTTTGCATCCTAAATGAGTCGTTCTAAAGTTGGAAATTAAATTCATTCCAGTTGTTCGGCATGCATCTTGGGCTTTGCGACAAGCCACCATGTCAGCAGCATCTTTAGGCCCATCGGCTGACACATAAAGCTCGGTAATCCCCAATTCTCGTAATCGCTGCAACACCAAACGAGTGTGTTCAGGACGATTGTATATTAGGAGCAAGATGGGCGGCATCTTGTATTAAAGTTGAATAATCTCAAAGGGACAAATTATTGAAGCCTGAATAGCCTCTGGATTGTGAAATCCGTAGGGATTGTAGGGTTCAATTTCAATAGAAGAAGCAAATTCTACCCATTCTAATTGCTCATTGTTTTGCCCAATAAACACGTTTATAGGATAGTTTCCAGGTTTAAGTCGGTGTTCAAAATGGAGCGAACAGTTTACAATGCCATTTTTTGGCACTAAAGAAGTAGAAACAAACCGATTGCTGAAGTGAAAAAGTGCATTGCCTTCTCTATCAGAAATGTTTACACCCAAATCAATGGGATTATCTTTAGGTAAATTAATGATTGCAAGAAATATCTCAATTTTTTTCTTATCCGTCCTTACTTGAATAGCCCTCAAATAACCATTTTTTGAGCCTTCAAAACTTGGAGTTCTTGAATTTTTGGTATAGAACGAAATTGCCTCGTCCGATTTTCCATCAAAAACAATTTGACCTTTATCTAGCACAATAACTCTATCGCAAAGTTGTTTTACAGCGGATAGATTGTGAGAAACGAAAAGAATAGTTTTTCCACTATTTTTCAATGAAAAAATGCGCTCTATACACTGAATCTGAAATTGCGAATCGCCAACGGCCAATACTTCGTCTAATGCCAGAATGTCGGTAGTTAAATGCGCCATTACCGCAAAAGCTAAACGTAACTTCATGCCGCTGGAATATGTTCTCAGAGGCTCATCAATATAATCGGCAACTCCAGAAAATTCAATGATTGCAATGAGTTGCGCATCGATTTGTTTTTTTGATAGTCCTAAAATTGAGCCATTAAGAAATATGTTTTCCTTGCCGGACAAATCTGGATGAAAACCCGTTCCAACTTCCAATAAACTTGAAAAAGAACCATGAATATCTGCTTCGCCTTCCGTGGGTAGTGTTATTCCAGCAAGAATTTTGAGAAGTGTTGATTTTCCAGCTCCATTTGCTCCAATTATTCCAACCGATTCACCTTTTAGAATGCTTACTGATACATTGCGAATGGCCCATTTGGTTGCGCCATTCTTTAACGAGTAACATTTGCCAATAGAATTGAGCTGAATAGCTTTCATATTAAAGGCGATCGGCTAAAGTGTTCTCAAATCTGCGAAACGCAAGTATTCCAAAGATAAAAATTGAGAATGCTGAAATTGTGGCAATACATATTTCAGGAACGGATATTATTTGATTTCCAAATGCAGAGCGAACCAATCGAATAGCTACAGAAAGTGGGTTTGCCTGATACAGTATTCGCAATACAGTGAATTTTATGGTCGGTATGGCATGAAATACCGGCAGCAAAAACAATCCAGCATATAGAAGCATTGGAATTCCGTGTCGCAGATGACGGTTGTAAACCACCGAAATTGAAGCTATAGTAGCTAGTCCAAGCGTGGTTAAGAAGAGCAAAATGGCAGCCATTGGTATGCTCCACCATCCAACATTCGAAAAACTGGATTGAGTGAAAATTGCTAGTAAAAGCAGTAAAAAACTAGAAATTAGTAAGTCCAGTATGCAACGAAAAAATGGTGAAAGCACCAAGTAATATCTCGGAAAATAACTTTTGGAAATAATTCCAGCATTTGCTTGAATACTAGAAACACTACCGTTTACTGCATTTGTGAAGAAATTCCAAATTACTATCCCTGAAAAAATGAAAACAGGAAAGGGGATAGAATTACTGTTGACGCTAGTCTTATCAGCGGAAAAAATCCCAACAATCGCTCCGAAATACAAAATTGGTTGAAAAACTGACCATAGCAATCCTAGAATAAAATTGCCGTACTGCACTTTTAAGTCCTTCCAAATGAGGAAATAAAGTGTTTCGTGTTTGGTAATTAGTTCTTTTAACCAAACTTTGATAGACTTGTAACTACCTATATGACGGCTTGGAACCACTTGGATTGTTTTGATTTAAAAGTATAGTTACGTGTGTTATTAAGGATATATTATTACTGAGTTAAACAGTGTAAGTATTATTTTAATTTTGCTGCATCACAAAAAACAAATGTTAAACTGAAAAAGGCATGAACGTAATTGAATTTAATGATGTAGAGCTTGCTGAAATGAAACGGTTGTATCAGTCTCAACTACTAGAAGCTGAAAGCAAAGTTGCTCATTTAAAAAGTATTCTTGCCAAATTGAGTGGTTCTGTTCCTTCAGATATTTCAAAAAGTAATGAAGTTGTAGTTATTCCTGTGCAGGTCAGTAAAGTACAGGAGGTTTCGGAGCCCATCGATTTGGTTTCGGAATCGTTTAAAGACAACGTCAAGCAAGCGTATATTTCGTTTATTCCTGCTGAATTTACCAAGCTTGGTCGCGGTTCGAAACGCAAAAAGGAGCGTAAATCAAAGTGGTCCACATATATTTTAAATTTACTTCGCACCAAAGGTGAACCAATGACGGTAAACGAAATTGTGGAACATGCCATGAAAAGAACTGCGAATATTGAAGCTGGAGAACCTTCTGTTCGTGGTGGTATTTCCAGCAGCCTTAGTCGCTTAAGTAAGGAGTATTTTAGGTTACGCACGCTGCAGGTTGATGGTAGAAGAGGACGCTATTTCTGTTTGTCCGTTTGGTTTGATGCCAACAGTGAGTTTAAAGGAGATTTTGGTCAACGGTTCGGTCAACTAAATATGAATGTAAAAGACGCGCTGGATGCTAGCTCTGAAGAGGATTAATTAAAAGTGAGAATCTTATAGTGATCGTCCCGATAAACCTCTTTAATTGGGAGGTTTATTGGGATTTTTTGTTTGATTGGTGCAACTATTGTATTAAATCCTAGCTTCTGCTGAAGCGTAGTTATTTGTTCTTCAGAGTGGTTGGTCTGATAGAATTGATTTACTGTGTCTTGCTGCTTTAGTAATTGTGGGAGGTATAAACCATGAACCAGATTATTATCAGTTACCACTGCAACCCCAGCGTTTATTCGCAATGTGGTGAATTCCAAAGGAGCCAAAACTAAGGTGGTAGGTTGGGAATGAGCCTGTAGGTAGTTTATAACTCCAGAGGTTGGACTTTGCAATCTGAATGAGTGTTCCATTTTTATTTCCAAAATTCCGGAAGTAACTGCACTTAACAAGGTTAACGCTAAAACGATATTTAAAACCCATGATTTGCTGAGAAAATATCGGAACAAAAAAATGGCAGGTATTGACGCTAGTATAGAGAAAAGCGTAAGCCATTTCCAAAAGAAAATGAAATCTGCATTTTGAGTTCCAAAAACGCGATAAATTGCAAATGAGAAAAGCAATATGAGTCCTGTAACTAGAAGGGTTTGTCTTTTATAATTTTTTAAAACAAAATTTTCTTTCCTAACCACTAAATTTCCGATAATTAGTATTGAAGAAATTGGCATTAGAACTGTAGAGATTCTCCATGGAGTTAGACTTAGTAAGATAGAACTATCACTCATGAAGGTTGCCGCGGAAAGACTTCCAAATAGGATTACTAGTAAAAGCAGTAATTTTCCAATCCTTTCATTTCTGTAAAACCATAGTGCTGCGCTTATGGTTAGAAATTGGAGCAATGTCCTGAGGTTGAGCCAAAGGGCAGGGGAGAGGTGCATGTTTCCGTTTTGAGTTTGAAGCACGGCTTGCCGCATCGATTCGGTTTCGACATCAGATGATGGAAGAAAATACTGGTTTATATACCAAAGCTGGGGCAACACAATCAAAACACTCACAACGCCCCAAATTAGGAGGTGCGTTTTTTTGATTTTTTTGTCTGAATAAAAAAGAATTAAGTATGAGACTCCCATCCCCGTACCTAACACGATATAGTTGGCATGAAAAATTGCCGCAACAGAAAGTGTTGTAAAGGCCGCAGATGGAACGTTTTTTAAAAAAAAGTAGACCGACAGTAATAGAAAAACTCCTGCGGTGCTTGGTTGTAGATATCCTCGAAGAACACCCTGTTCAGCTATTCCGCTATCCCAAACCGAACTTAAATCAACACCAAACATCACCCTAAACACACCAGCCCAAATTGATCCTGAGTGTATCAAAAGGAAAAACGCTGTAAACAACGCTAACTCATTTTTCTTGCTGTAGATGTTATAAAGGTGATTAGCAATACCAAACAAGGCAAAAGAGTAAATGCTATTAACAAACCAATAAAGCGCATAGAAAAAGTAGGGATGAAGAAATTTGAACACACCAAATACAACGATCGAGAATAATGGGAATGGGTCTGATTGCGCTAAAAGTGGGTCAATTGCAAGGCTTCCAATCTGCGCTTTTGCCATTCCCCACAGGAAATAGACATTTTGATTTCCCGAAAATAATAGCTGAAAAGGATAACATATCATTAGCAATAAGCCACACAACGGGTGAAACCAAAGTCTAGATGCTATCGAGCTAAACATGTTTAATTGAGTTGAAGGCGTAAACTTAGACACCGAAGTTCGATTAGTTCTCCGTCCTTTGCAGTTGGCAAATTGCCTTTAAACTTTGAATCGAAACCATTGAATTATTTATCAGTTGAGAATATCTCTCGCTCTTACGGAGAGCGAGTACTTTTTAAGGAGGCCACTTTTGGATTGGATAAGGGACAGAAAATGGCCTTTATTGCCAAAAATGGAACTGGAAAAACTTCGTTGCTTCGAATTTTGGCTGCAATAGAACCACCTGAATCTGGCTCTGTCGTTTTTCGAAGTGGCATTCAGGTAGGGTATTTGGAGCAAGATCCAGAGCTAAATCCTGATCACACAGTTCAACTTGCCGTGTTCGACCCCACCAACACCATAATGATTGCTGTTAGGGAATATGAAGAAGCCATGTTGTATTCAGAAGACGGAAATCGTTTTCAAGCCGCATTCGACCGCATGGATCAACTTTCGGCTTGGGACGTTGAAGCTAGAGTAAAGGAAGTGCTCGGGAAGTTGAACATCACAAACTTAGAGCAAATGGTGGGTACACTATCTGGCGGACAGCGCAAGCGTGTTGCTATGGCAAAGATGCTCATCGATCAGCCCGACATTATGATTCTAGATGAACCCACCAATCACTTGGATATTGAAATGATTGAATGGTTGGAGGTGTTTCTGAGTGCTTCCGAGCGCACAATTCTTATGGTTACACACGATAGGGTTTTTCTTGATAGGGTTTGCGATACGATTATTGAGCTGGATAATAGCACGTTGTATCGGCACAAAGGGAACTATAGTGCCTATCTCGAAAGCAAGGCGCACCGACAAGATGTTCTTGAGGCTAACGTTGATAAAGCGCGTAACTTGTATCGCAAGGAACTGGATTGGATGCGGAGAATGCCAAAAGCGCGTAGCACCAAAGCCAAATATCGAGAAGATGCATTCTATGATATTGAGAAAGTGGCAAAAACCAACCTTCGTCAAGATGGGTTGTCGTTGGATATCAATACAACGAGAATGGGAAGCAAAATCCTGGAACTCCATCGTTTGCGAAAAAGTTATGGTGATTTACTTCTCATTGATGGGTTAGATTACAAGTTTCAGCGAGGCGGTCGCGTAGGAATACTAGGACGCAATGGAACGGGCAAATCCACATTGCTAAAGCTGATTATGGGGCAATTGCAGCCTGATGGAGGAAAGATTGTGGTAGGCGAAACGATTCAGTTTGGGTATTATGGTCAAGATGGATTGCAAGGCGCAGATGATAAGCGAGTTATTGAAGTGATTACAGATATTGCCGAGCATATTCCATTAAAGAACGGAAAGACAATTTCCGCTTCGCAGATGTTGGAGCGCTTTCTTTTTTCCAAGAACAGCCATTATCAGTATGTCTATAAATTGAGTGGGGGAGAGAAGAAACGGCTGTATTTGCTCACCGTTTTGATGGCCAATCCAAATTTCCTGATTCTAGATGAACCAACAAACGACTTGGACATTTTAACGCTAAATGTTTTGGAAGAATTTCTTCTAGAATTTCAAGGCTGTTTGCTCATTGTGACCCACGATAGGCATTTCATGAACAAATTGGTGGACCATCTGCTCATTTTTGAAGGGAACGGAAAAGTGAGCGGATTTGTTGGAAACTATGATGAGTTCATACCGCATAGAAAAGGACTGCTAAAAGAAGGAGGTAAACAGGCCACCACCTTTACTCAATCTATTAAAGTTGCCTCAGAGGCTAGTGTTGCGGCAATTCAGCGTGGTAAAATGGGCTTTAAGGAAAAACGTGAATTTGATCAGTTGGAGAAAGAAATTCCGGCCCTTGAAGCAAAGCGAGTGGAATTAGAAGCTGCGTTATCGCTAGTAGTTGACGACCACGAAGAACTCCTCAAACTCAGCACTGCATTTGAACAGATAAGTAAAGATCTCGAGCACAAGGAAATGCGCTGGTTGGAGCTTTCGGAGCTTGAAAATTGATGGGAATATCGTTCGAAAAATCAATTCTGCATTTTTTTTCATCAAGTAGATTCACTTTAAAATAATCTTTTACATTTGCAGCCCGTTAATCGCTAAGGTAGCTCCAGCGGTTTTGGTTTGGTAGTTCAGTTGGTTAGAATGCCGCCCTGTCACGGCGGAGGTCGCGGGTTCGAGTCCCGTCCAGACCGCTTTTGCTGTAAGTAAAGCAGTGAAACAAATAGAAAAGCCCTTGATTATCAAGGGCTTTTCTTTTTTCCACCCCTTCCAATTCACTCAATTTCGCCCTATTTCATCTGCTTTCAGGTGGAGCATTCGGTGGAGTTGAGACTTTATCCGATTACCTCCACCGAATGGGGGTTCATTTCACTGATTTTCAGTCGTTTGCGTAGTAGCTTTTAGAGCGGGTTGCTCCACCTTTAACCCAAAATTTAACGCTATGGAAAACCACACTTTTACCGTTCTCTTCTACGTCAAGAAGACCAAACCCCTACGGAATGGGGACGTACCTTTATTTGCGCGTATCACCGTTAATGGTGAACGAGTAGAATTTTCGCTTGAGCGAGGAATCCCACTGGAACTTTGGGATAGTAAAAAGAACCGAGCCCGTGGTCACGCCAAGGTGTCTCGTGAGCTGAATGAGTTCCTTATAAGTGTGTCAGCACAATTCTATAATCATAATAAGGAGTTACGTGAGAATGGCCGTACCGTCACCGCAGGGATTCTGCGCGACCACTTCCTTGGAATAGACGAGAAGGTTGAAACACTTAAAGCGCTCTACGAGCAGCACAATGAGAGGATGCTTGAGCTGGTGGGCAAGGAATACGCCCCCTTGACCATGCAGCGCTATGAGACAGGTCTTAAACGCACCTGTGAGTTTATGAGGAAAGAATATGGTACAGACGAACTCCTACTTCGGGATATTGACCATCGGTTTATCAATTCGTT
>CAMDOM010000034.1 GCA_945903645.1 Chryseobacterium gleum | reverse complement strand
AATTGATGCAGGCGATTTAGCCCTTTCACGTCCTTACCGTAAGATCCAGCTTCTCTGCGAAAACATGGCGTGTAAGCGGTCAGTTTTACTGGCAATTCTTCTGCTTTTAAGATTACATCGCGGAAAAAGTTCGTTAAAGGAACTTCAGCGGTTGGTACCATGTAAAAGTCGTCAGCGGGCATATAATACATCTGGCCTTCCTTATCGGGTAATTGTCCGGTTCCATAGCCTGAAGCTTGATTTACCATAAATGGAGGAATGTATTCTTTGTATCCTGCTTTGTGTGCTTCGTCAAGAAAGAAATTTATGAGAGCACGTTGCAACCGTGCACCTTGTCCAGCATAAACAGGAAAACCTGCCCCAGTAACTTTCACACCCATTTCAAAATCAATAATGCCGTATTTTTTTGCAAGTTCCCAATGCGGAAGGGCATTTACAGGCAATTTTGGCATAGTGCCATGCTCGCTAACAGTTTCATTATCCTCAGCCGATTTCCCCTTAGGAACAGAACTGTGCGGTGTATTTGGGAGCAAATACAATTTCTCTTGTAGTGCAATTTCTGTAGTTTGCAGTAAACTCTGCAAGCCGTTAGATTGCTCCTTTAATTCCACGGTTTTTTGCTTTGCGGTGTTTGCCTCAGCAGTTTTTCCTAGTTTAAATAAGTCGCCAATTTCTTTAGCTAGTTTGTTTGATTCAGCAAGAATGCTATCCAAGGTGGTCTGACTGCTCTTGCGCAAATCATCTAACGAAATAATTTCATCAACCAATACAGTGGCATCAAATCCACGCTTGGCAAGTCGGTCTATAGCTTCTTGGCGATTATCTCTTAAATATGTAGTATGGAGCATTGAAAAAGGTAGTTATTTTAGTGAATCTGACTTCCATAGAAAGTAAACTGCTTTACTCAAAATCAGACGTTGAAATTCGTGGAAACAAAAAATCCCTTAGGCCAATTAGCCCTAAGGGATTTCTATTGTTTTACCAAAGAGAACTTAGGCCTGTGCGGGAATCACCGAAACAAACGAACGCTCGTCTTTACGCTGTCTAAATTCAACAGTTCCATCAACCAAAGCAAATAATGTGTGGTCTTTACCAATTCCAACATTTTCACCTGGGTGATGCTTAGTACCACGCTGACGAACAATGATGTTGCCAGATATAGCTGCTTGACCTCCGTAAATTTTTACTCCTAGACGCTTACTTTGCGATTCTCTACCGTTTTTGGAACTACCCGCTCCTTTCTTATGTGCCATTGTATTGTGCTTTTAAAGCTAAAATTTAACTTAACTGAAAACTTTAGGCTGTGATGCCTTCAATTAGAACTTGAGTAAGATACTGGCGATGACCATTTTGTTTCTGGTAGCCTTTTCTTCTTTTCTTTTTGAAAACGATTACTTTCTTGTCTTTCAAGTGAGAAACGATAGTTGCTGAAACTTTAGCGCCACTTACTGTAGGAGCGCCCACTGTTACTTTTCCATTATCGTCAAGCAAAAGAACTTTATCGAAATCAACTTTAGCTCCTTCTTCACCTTCTAGGCGATGAACGTAAACTTTTGCATCTTTCTCAACTTTGAACTGCTGACCTTGAATATCTACTATTGCGTACATGCTATGCGTTATTGTTAAATGAGGTTACCCTCAACAGGGCTGCAAATTTAATAAAAGATGCTTTTGAAATATGAATGCATCAAAAATTCATTTTATTGATTCAAAACAAACCGTTGAGTATGCATTTCACCGTCTACATTTAGGCGGATAAAGTAAAGCCCATTGGCTATTTCATTGGCTTGTGGCGCGAAAACATGCGTAGCACGACCAGCAGCTTGTGTCCCATTATAAATGGTTGATACAAGTTGACCAACTCCATTATACACTTCCAAGTTCACTGATTTAGCTTCAGTAAGTGTGTAAGAAATGGATGTTTGCCCTTGACTTGGGTTTGGATATACTGAAATCATTGATGGTTTTGAATCACTCGCATCAGCAACAGATACATTCTCTGGCAATGGCTCAGTGGTATATTGCACAAAGGCAAGCATCATTTCATCATCTGTAGTTAATCCGAAATTGATGAAAGGAGCAGTTTCGTTGGGGTTGTTTATTCTGAATTTCGCTTCTTGAATAATACCAGTGTTTTTAGCAATTGGCATTAACTCATCAAAATATAGGTTGCCAGGGTGTTCCCAGTCGTAGTACCCTTGATTGAAATCGTAAGTGGTATTGTAGAATCCCTCATAAATCTGTTCACCTTTGCTGCCATTAGCATTGCGCTTATACAAGTCATAATCTGTTCCATACTTGTGCGTATGAGACGATAGGAACCACACATAGATAGAATCGCCAGCGAGATCGCAGAAACCAGGGCCATTTCCGCCTCCATTGCAATACACTGGGTCAGAATAGGATTGTTCTTGACCGTTGTTTAAAATGAATAGCTGAATATTGATGAGAAGTTCGCTCTTCATTTCAATAAGTTCAGGGGCGTTATCTACATAGAAATTAACATAGGCGTCAGCAGCCAAAACTGAATCTCCATTAGATGCATAATTGATAAGGTGATAGTTAAGGTCTAAAACTCCATCTTGCCTAATCTTGTAGGCTGTTCCAGTAGGTAGATTGGTTACATCCGAATCCACCCAACCAGCAATGTATTTCGCGTCTTGAAACGCATTTTGAACCGTAACTGGACGCATGCCTTCTTCAATTGCAGCATCAGTTCCAGGGTCAAATTGGAATAGAAGGTAGTGGTGAGATTCATCATTGAATGTGGCTTCATATCGAACCACGTTCAAAGCTTCAGGATTAAGCAATTTCTCCTTTTTATAAAACTCAACTTCTTCGCCTGGAGCAAGGAAAAATGGTCCCAAATGCAATTGGTAACCTTCTCCTTCTGCTGGTGGTGCAGGACGGGCAATACGTGCCATTCCATTAACATTGTAGTAATTATCGAGGACTTGAGGATCTACTACCTGACCAGATTGTGGAGCGCCATAAAGAACCCATTGACGAATAAGTTCGATGTCTTCTTTGGCCAACGCGTTTTGATTTTGAGGCATTACAGACCCTTGATTTGCTGGGAGGTCATAGGCGTCATCCCATGCATTGTAGGCGCATTTTCGCACAAGAAAACTATTTGCTGGATAACCAGGGTCAACCAACTTGTATCCTTTGATCGCAGCGGCAGGATTGGTTGGAGTTACATTCACCAAATTGGCGTACAAAGCATTCAAATCTCCATCTGTGTCCAAAACAAGATTACCACTTGGACTTGCTGCATTATGGCAGCCAACGGTACAATTTGCTTGAAAAATGCTATTAACCGAAGAAAGCGTGCTCTGAGCAGATACAATACTTGCGTTTGCGAATAGCGCTGCAATAGTAAAGATGTATTTCATGAATGGTTTTTAAAAAAATTTCGGGCGAAGTTACACTGGGAATACGAACTTAATTGTCCAATTTGGGCATTTTACTTACAAGGTAAACACCCAGTAGAATTACGCTTACACCAATGATCTGAATGGTTAGAATTTGCTCCCCATCAAAGTAACCCCACATCACTGCAAAAATGGGAACGATGTAGGTGACGAGCGATGCGAAAAGCGAGCCTGCCCGCTGAATTAGTGCATTGAAAAGCAAGAGTGCAATAGCAGTTCCTACTATGGCGAGCAATGCAATTGCGCCAAAGGCAAATGCGCCTCCTGGCATTTGAACACGATAGGTGAAATCGGTTAGAAAAAGATACAGAACGCACCATGGTCCAACCCAAAGGAATGCTCCAGCAGTAATCAGAACGCTTGGAAGGTTTTGCAAATACCGCTTGACTATATTGATATTAAACGCATAACAGGTACTGGCTAAAACCACCAACAGCGCCTGCCAGCGAAATCCTGATATTCCTTGGGGTAGAATAAGCATCAAGGCCCCGAATAGCCCAACCACTAAACCAATGGCTTGTAATGCCCGTATTCGCACTCCAAAAACAAGAATTCCCACAATCATGGTAAGAACAGGAACCATAGAATTTAACATCCCGACTACCGCACTGTCTAGATGCTTTTGCGCAGCGGTAAATAAAAATGCTGGAATGCCAGTTCCCAAAAGCCCTGCAGCTAGTAACACGCCCCATTCTTTGGCGGAAATAGCCTTAAGTTTAAATAGTATAAAAGGCATAGTTACGAGCCACGCCAAGCCTATACGCAATGCTGCCACTTGCGTATAGGTGAACACGACTAGCCCTTTTTTCATCAAAATGAAAGAGCTTCCCCAAATTAACCCAATGAGCAGCAGTACCAACCAATTTTTTATGCTTTGCCCCATCCGGCAAAAGAACAACTTAAGCGCTCAGAAATTTTGTGAAAATTCGATTCAATTTGACTTTACTCATGACTATTCGGTTTTGTGGGATTACCTTTGTCCAATGCAGAATCAAACCCTTGCTTTAACAGTAGATGGCATGACTTGCGGTCATTGCTCTCGTGCGGTTAAAGAGTTGATTGAGGAAATAGAGGGCATTACAGAAGTGCACGTCAGTCTCGATAACAAGGAGGCTGTAGTTACCTTCTCCGATAATTCGGTTGATGCTACAGAAGTTATTCAGCATATAAACTCAAACAGTAATTACAAAGCAGCTTTAAAATGAAAACGAACTTTTTTCTAGTCTTAGCCATTGTATCAGCTGGTTTTATTGCTTCCTGCGGGGGCGAACAGCCAGAAACGAACGAAGCGGTTCCCATGTTGAGCGTGGATGAATTGGAAATACCAACCACATTGGCCGTTAAAATTGAGGGAATGGCTTGCCCTGATGGCTGCGCAAAACCAATTGCAAGCGGCTGTTCTAAACTGACGGGAATTGCAGAGAGTAGAGTGGACTTTGCAGAAGGCATGGGATATTTTACATACGATGGAGCCAAATTGAATGAAAAGGACATCATTAAGTGCATTGAATCCACAAATGGTGGTGGCATTTATAAAGTGACCGAAGTGAAATTGAACGTGAAAAAAACATTGAATGGCGATAAGCCAACAGATGAGGAAGCTGTGCATGAAGTGGTTGACGAATCAAAAGCAAGTGTTTAGAATTTAAGATTATCGAACTAAATTAGCGCGGGAAACCGTGCTTTTTTTTTGCCCAGTAGCCTCGCAAATTAGTGGAATTGGATTGCCAACACGTAGCGATTAAACTTATGAAATGACACATTATCCCGCACTTATTAACGGAGAAGAGGTTTGTACTTCAAGCGTTCTTGAAGTGCGAAATCCATTTGATGATAGCTTGGTTGGAACCACGTATTTGGCAGGAGAATATGAATTGGAACAGGCTATTTTGGCAGCAGTAAGTTGTCAAAATGAACTGGCAGTCTTGCCTAGCTACAAGAAAGAAATCGCACTAATAAGTATTGCCCAGCAATTGGAGTTGCGTTCTCAAGAACTTGCTGTTTTGCTTGCCAGAGAAAGTGGAAAACCATTGAAATATGCTCGAATTGAAATTTCCCGTTCGGTGCAAACCTTTCGAATCGCAGCAGAAGAGTGCAAGCGTTTTCCCTCCGAAATAATTCAATTGGACTGGACTGCGGCTGGCGAAGGAAAAGAAGGTTTTGTGAAATACTTCCCTGTGGGATTGGTTGCAGGCATTTCGCCTTTCAATTTCCCATTGAACTTAGTGGCGCACAAAATTGCTCCTGCCATTGCAGCTGCATGTCCCATTGTGTTAAAGCCTGCTTCGTCAGCTCCATTGTCTGCACTTGTACTTGCTCACATAATCAATGAAACCGACCTCCCAAAAGGAGCAGTTTCCATTTTGCCCATGACGCGCGAAACGGGCAATCGGTTGGTAACAGACACGCGATTCAAGCTACTATCGTTTACAGGTTCTCCAGATGTGGGTTGGGATATGAAATCGCGTGCTGGAAAGAAAAAAGTTGTGCTCGAATTAGGCGGAAATGCTGGAGTTATTCTTGCGCAAAGTGCCAATTTGTCTAAAGTAATTTTGCGCTGTGCTATGGGCGCTTTCAGTTATTCAGGGCAAGTGTGTATTCATGCCCAACGGTTTTTTGTACACAGCACTCACTTTCATAATTTCTGTGAAATGATGAAAACTGCAGCCGAACAACTTGTTTGGGGAGAACCTGAAAATGAGTCGACAGAATTCTCTACAATGATTGATGCCGCAAACACGAAGCGGGTAGGGCAGTGGGTGCAGGAAGCGATAAATGCAGGAACCGTGCTTATTTCTGGTGGTTTTGAGCGAGATGGAATTTATGCGCCTACTATTTTGACCAATGTGAAGAAATCCATGCGGGTGTTCTCCGAAGAAGTTTTTGGCCCAGTAATTACCATCGAGCCATTCGACCAATTTGAACAGGCGGTTGCACTACTTAATGATTCCCGTTTCGGATTGCAAGCGGGTGTCTATACCGACAGTATTTCCGAGATGGATTTCGCCTTTCAACATATTGAATGTGGGGGTGTGATAATAAATGATGTGCCCACTTTTCGTGCGGACCACATGCCTTATGGTGGCGTGAAAGACAGTGGTTTAGGCCGCGAAGGCGTGAAATACGCCATGCTCGATATGCTGGAGCCTAGAGTTTTGGTGAAATAGCGCTTGACACATCTTTAAAACACCAATCCCCGAATAGAATAAATCCATTCGGGGATTGAGAAATTTTGGAGTAGTAAAACCTATTTATTGTTGATAATCAACGCTGCGATAACACCCGGAATCCATCCTAAGCAAGTGAGGATAAACACGATTAGAAATGAGCCACAGCCAATGGTGGGAAGATAATGCAGAGAATCACACGCCAAAGCGACATGCCTTAAGCAGTCACTTTGCCCATCACTTTTGCAATGGTTTCGCCAATATCACCAGGAGACGCTACTACGTGAATTCCACATTCGGCCATAATTTTCATTTTGGCTTCGGCAGTATCTTCATCACCACCAACAATAGCACCTGCGTGGCCCATTGTTCGGCCTTTTGGGGCAGTTTGTCCAGCTATGAAACCTACTACAGGTTTTTTGTTGCCCGTACTTTTAATGTAGCGTGATGCTTCGGCCTCAAGTGTTCCACCAATTTCGCCAATCATTACAATGGCATCAGTTTCGGGGTCATTCATGAAAAGTTCAACAGCTTCTTTGGTGGTAGTTCCAATAATGGGGTCGCCACCAATGCCAATAGCAGTGCTTATGCCCAATCCAGCTTTCGACACTTGGTCGGCAGCTTCGTAAGTTAATGTTCCTGATTTGGAAACAATACCGATGCGGCCTTTTTTGAAAACAAAGCCAGGCATGATGCCCACTTTAGCCTCGCCTGGAGTGATTACACCCGGGCAATTTGGACCAATTAAGCGAACATTGCGACCCTGAAGATAAGCCTTCACTTTTACCATATCGGCCACTGGAATTCCTTCTGTTATTGTAACAATAAGGGCAATTCCAGCCTCAGCAGCTTCCATAATAGCATCTGCTGCAAATGCTGGCGGCACAAATATGATGCTCACATTAGCTCCAGCTTTTGCCACCGATTCGGCTACAGTATTGAATACTGGGCGGTCTAAATGGGTTTGTCCGCCTTTTCCTGGCGTCACTCCACCCACCACGTTGGTTCCATACTCTATCATTTGCGAAGCGTGAAAAGTTCCCTCACTGCCTGTGAAACCTTGCACAATTACCTTAGAATCTTTGTTTACTAGAACGCTCATGTTGCTTTAATTAGTTCCTATAAATTGGGCTGCGAAAGTAGTCTTTTCGAGGTGGATGCCCAAGGGATAAACGTACTTTTGCGCGAAGTTTTTTTTGGCCTAAAGCCGTTTCGTATCACCTCATGTTTTCATCCTCACAACCCTAGCAAATTGAACCCACTTGACGACACCATAATGGCCTTAGCCACACCTTCTGGGTCAGGTGCTATTGCAGTTATTCGCGTATCGGGCAAGGATACGTTTGCCAATGTGCAGCGCATTTTTGTGTCTAAAGGGAAGAAACTGCTGATCGAAGCTATAGGCCATTCCATCCTTTTTGGGCACATTATGGAGGACACCGAAACCGTGGATGAAGTTCTGATTAGCGTTTTTCGCAATCCAAAGTCGTTTACTGGCGAAGATTCGGTGGAGATTAGCTGCCATGGTTCGGTCTATATCCAAAAGCGCATTCTCAATTTGCTTAACGCCAACGGTTGCCGCATGGCCAAGCCCGGTGAATATGCCATGCGCGCGTTTTTGAACCGCAAAATGGATCTTTCGCAGGCCGAGGCCATTGCCGATTTGGTGGCGTCTACCTCGGCTGCGGCTCACAAAGTAGCCATGCATCAAATGCGTGGTGGTTTTAGTCGCGACCTGCAATTGCTTCGCGATGAGCTGATTCATTTTGCTTCGCTCATAGAGTTGGAACTCGATTTTGCAGAAGAAGATGTGGAGTTTGCCGACCGCTCGCAAATGAAAGCGCTCATAAACCGCATGGTGACGGCCATTGCCAAGTTGATTGGGTCGTTTGAATTGGGAAATGTTATAAAAGAAGGCGTGCAAGTAGCCATAATTGGCGAGCCCAACGCTGGAAAATCGACCTTATTGAATGCGTTTTTGAACGAGGAACGTGCCATTGTTTCGGATATAGCTGGCACAACACGCGATACCATTGAAGACGAACTGGTGGTGCAAGGCGTTAAGTTTCGCTTCGTAGATACTGCTGGAATTCGCCACACTACCGACCTTATTGAGGGCCTAGGCATTGAGCGTACCTATCAGAAATCGGTGCAAGCAGAAATTGTGTTGTTTCTTTTTGATGCCTCTACCTACACCGCAAGTCAGCTGACCAGCGAACTCGATGCCCTGCGCCTAAGGATGCCCGACCTCGACAAGCGGCTGATAGCGGTGGCCAATAAAACCGACCGCACCACTAGCGATATTCAGCTCAAATTTCCAGAAGTGAATGCCGTGGCTATTTCTGCCAAAGAGAAGCGTGGATTGGAAACTTTGCTTCTTGCAATTACCGATAAAGTGAACCTTGCCGCATTGCAAGAAGACCAAACCATAGTGACCAACATTCGCCACATTGAAGCACTTTCGGGAGCGAAACAAGCCTTGGAAGAAGTACTCATTGGCTTGGACAACCTTATCCCGGGCGACCTGCTTGCCATAGACATTCGCAGAGCCCTTTTCTTCTTAGGTGAAATAACAGGTCATATTACCACAGACGATTTACTGGGGAATATCTTCAGTAAGTTTTGTATCGGGAAGTAGTCTTACTTTCATAAGCAGTAACGCTCGGTAATGTTGAATTTCAGTAGATTTCCCTATTTCGACTACTGGACTATTTTGATGTATGTAGTATTTCGTTAGTCTATGAGCTTACTTTTATAATAATTTCGTCAGTCTATAGGCTTACTTTTTTATTTTTATTGTCAGTTTATAAGCTTACATTTGCAGTTGTTTTTTCGCTTATACATCTGCGATTATGGGAAAGAAATCATTACAGATACAGCAGCTTAGTAGTAAAATGCTGGTAGTTGCATCTATTCGAAAAATTGCTCCGCCACCTACTGGTTGGATAAAAGCGGTGCGCGCTGCTTTAGGAATGTCCCTGCAGCAATTGGGTAATAAACTATCCATCACTAAACAAAGCATTACTGATATTGAGCGTAGGGAAAAAGACGGATTAATCACCATCAAAACCCTTAGGGATGCTGCCAATGGTTTGGATATGGAACTGGTATATGGGTTTGTTCCAAAAGATGGCTCGCTCGAAGCATTGATTGAGAGAAAAGCGCAAGAGTTGGCTACCCAGATTGTGTTGCGCACATCCAATACCATGAAGTTAGAAGATCAGGGTAATTCCAAAAAGCGCATTCAAAAAGCCATTGAAGAAAGGACAGAATCTCTAAAAAACGAAATGCCTAAAATTTTATGGGATTAGATTTAGATTATGCAGATGGGCAAACGCCTTTAGATGAAGAGGAAAAAGATGGCTTGCTCATTCCTACCATTGCCACCCGTGGAGAGTTAGACGAATTTGAACAGCAGAATATTGAACAAGCGGTGCAATGGACATTGGGGCGTTCTTTTAAACCAGAAGTGGTATTTAGCGAAGACTTTATCCGCAAAGTGCATAAGCGGATGTATAGCGATGTATGGGCTTGGGCAGGTGAGTTTAGGAAAAACAACAAGAACCTAGGGGTGGACAAATGGCAAATACCCACAGATTTAAGATGCCTGTTGAATGATGCTAAGTTTTGGCATGAAAACAATACCTACCCACCAGATGAAATTGCCGTAAGGTTTAAGCACCGTATTGTAAGTATTCATTGCTTTGCCAATGGAAACGGAAGGCACAGCAGATTAATGGCCGATATTATTATACAAAAACTCTACAAGCGATCTGTTTTTAGTTGGGGAGCTGCCAACCTTATTAGCGAGAGCGATGCACGCGCAGCTTACCTCAAAGCGGTTCGAACTGCGGATAAAGGTGATTACATTTTGCTTTTGGCTTTTGCTAGGTCATAATTAATATGCCCATCTATTTCAGTCATTAAAAGACCAAATTGGAAGCGTATTACTTTCCGCTAAATTTGCGCTCGTCATGTTTCTAAGTGAGATAACTGGCCAGATTACTACAGACGACTTGCTGGGCACTATCTTAAGCAAGTTTTGTATTAGAAATGACTCGAAATTTTTAGTTGGAAATTTGCAAACTAATCTAATAATTTGATTAGCATCTCAAATTTGGAGTGTAATAGATTCTATATTAGGCTTATAAGGATTCCGAGTTACTGAGTCATATTAATGGTATAAAGCCACCACTGAACGTGGATTTCCGGCTCTTCATACTTTGTCATATTCCTTTTTTTTCGATTTTCAAAGTCATACAATTTAGGTACCATTAAATAATACTTCTTGTTTGACTTTAATACTCTTGGACAGATTGAATTTTCATTTTCATCGACACCTTTGCAGATACCTCTGAAATGTGTTATTTCCATTTCATTCACTTCATTCATAAAGAACTTGTTTTCAATAAACCATTCGTTTTCAAAGTTTTCTTTTGTAGAAAAAGTAAGAAAGTTTGTAAGGTGTGCTAACGATGAGGCTTCATTAAAGGATTCTTTATAAATAGCTGTTGCTTTGGAAGGTTTAGAATCATTCAAGGTATTTTCAATGGTTGTGTTATTAGGATTTAGAAAATAATATGCAGCATTATTAATGGAGTATTCATTTCGGGTGATTTTGGATGATGGAGGAAGAAATGTGATTCGCTCCTTTGGGCGAATTACCGACTCTCCTGCTGTGACGGCTGCACCTGTTGAAATTCCGTAAGAACCTCTAAAACCAACGCCAACGGAAACGGATGCCGAACTAACGACCGTAACATCAGTCCAATAAACATTGGGATTTGCATTGTAGACGAGATTTGATTTTTTCCAATCAATATAAATGGGTGTTTTCATTTTGTTCTCAATGGTGAACTCGAATTTCCCATGATGTGCCCAAAAGAAATAAGAAATCCTTACTGTATCATTTTCAAATACAAACCCATCTTTTTCCTCAATAATCGTCTTTCCGATTGGTTTTAAATGCAGCAATTGAATCATTTGCTTGTTGCAAGAAGATAATGCCATTGCAGCGAGTAATAGAATAGCTGAACGAATCATGTGTTATGATGTTGAACAACAATGATACGATAAAGACAACTAATTGGCCCAATAATATATCGAGGTAACGGTATAGGGGTTCGGTTATCGTTAAACTTTTAGTAAACCGTCTGTTTTGAAGTAACCGAACTCCCCCAAATCGACTAGCTTATCCTGAGCATGTACAGCAATTATTTCATTCATATTTTTTCTACAGTCAAGAAGACTTCGCTAAATGCCTAGAGCATGCGCTACGAAACGTACAAGACTTACGCAAAAAGGAAACGAAAGCCTATGTAACCAAATACGACTGGAATCAGATGGCTTCCCTGTATGACGCCACCTTTGCTGCCATGAGTGCTTAGCGCACAGGCTTTGCAAGTTCCACACTTATCCAAAACCGAATTGGCTCTTCCATCATATTGGTTTTCGGCATTGCGCGTTGGTTCATGCCCATATTGGCGCTTCCCGTAGGGCTGTTCATTCCATTCGGACCGTTCATGCCAGTTGGATCCATGCCTTGGCCGCGACCCATAGCCCGATCTCCAGCCGTTAATTGCTGTCCAGAGGTAATGTCGCTTTGAGAGATAACGTCTCCATCAGGGAATTTGAATGCGCCAGTTTCTATACCCAAGGCTACTGGACCCGTTATTTCGCCCAACAGTTTTAGGGGAATAATGGCTTCGTATACCAATGCACGGTCCTTATCCAAACGCATGCTTACCTGCGTACCATTATCGGCTGGTTGACCATTAAACACGGACGTAACTGTACCGTTCATTTTCAAATATCCCTCCGTAGGTAGCATACTAGATAGCTTGCTCGATGCGCCAGTCACCAAATCATATTCGTATTGGCTGGGATTTAGGTCCGTAGCTGTTATCTCGTATTTATCTACATAAATGGGAAACTGCAATTCATTACGTTCCGATTTCTTCTTCGAACCGCCCAAAAAAATGCGCATTCCAGTTTGAAGCACTTTCATCATCGTAAGCCTATCTGCCATGTCCATACTCACGTATAGCATAGTACTGTCATTTCTTACGTTATATCGAATTTTAGAATCTGCATTATAAAACCGAAACGTTTCTGAATTGGCGGAAGGCTCCATCCATTTGCTTTGATAGATTTCTTGCGTGCAACTGGAAAACAGAAACAGCAACAGTGTCCCAAAAAAAAGTTTCGTTGTCATGGTCGTAAAGTTCACTATTCCAATTAAACAAAATGAGTGTTTTTGAACTTTGAGATTTAAGCAGAAGAATAATTCTAAGCCCAGTTTCAAAACATCAATACTGAACTACCAACATGAGCAAACTCAACACTTCGCCCTGAACCAATTGCGGTAATTCGGATAATACCGAAACATCATTACTATTATCATGAGGGTAAAGGATTTGCTCCTTTTGGCTCGAACTTACATCCAGAGGTTCAAATAGAAGTTGCACGCCATGCAACCGCCTAGCGCCCCTTTACAGTCCTAATTGCTGCTTTTTGGGTACTAAATAGTCTAGAAATTAACTTAATAACGTACTGTTTAAGTGTGGTTTGCCGTAAGGAAAGGACCTTCGTTCATTTCTATCGAAATATCTACTACCGCTTTTTTTGAATCAATTCGACCGTCCACATTTGACATGTTCTTTCTCATTTTGGCAGTACCTTTTATTTTTTTAAGCTGACCTCAGAAAAGTTTAGCGAGTTATCTAAAACCACTTTTTAAAAAAGCGGTAGCGTGTGATTGCGATTAAATATGCAATCAATTCCCATTGATATGTTCGTTCAATTCTTCGATGCTTGATTCAAATTCAAACGCATCGTTGAGTTTATAGTAGTTACCAATATCGAAGGTCTTACGGTAAGCAAACTTGGCATACTCCAATTTGGAATCCTCAAAGGCAAATGTTCGCATCATTCGTTTCACCTGATCTGCAGTGAGGCAATTGGCTCCTGTTATCTGCTTGGCAATAGTCATTTTTGAATCTTCGAAGTTCTTTGAACTAACCGACCTCTGCGCTTCAGTAAAATCTGGTTCATTCATCGGCCAAGGACAACCAATTGGGCCAGAATACCCTGGCATACTATACTGCGTTGTGCCGCTGCCAATTGAGGCGGGAGTTGTTGTTGTGGTAGTTGTTGTGGTGTAGGTTTCGGTGCGGGTTTCTCTCACGTTCACATTCATATCAATTCCCATTCCGCCCATATTCATATCAATGTTGATATCTGTGTCTTGAGCAAAGACAACTGTTGAGCAAATGGTAGCAATAACTGTAACTAGTTTTTTCATTTTAAAAAGGTTTTAGTTGGGCAAAAGTGTAGTTGTAATCAACTTCAAAGGTAAAAAAACAACTTGAGCATATAAAATACATTGAATTCTGGGAAGGTACAAGGTTATCTCGACTTTCCTTGTGTCGCAATAGAATATAAGAGACTCTTGTAATTCGATCCAATGAACTGTTCTAGAAAACCTGTACTTGCAACAATATTTTGAACATCCAGTTATAACAAAACTAGGCGGCAATTTTTGATTGATTTAGGTGGTTCTTAAATTTGATTAAAGTCATGTTGGCCAATTGCTTTTTTAGGCGAGCAACTTCAGCTTCTTCCTCGGTCATCTTCTTGTTGTCATTACCAGGGAAACTTTTGCCACGTAGAGAGGCAAGCTCGCTACGCCATCGGTAAATTAACTCCGGTCGACCTACTAGGTCAAACGCCCGTTCTCTATTATTATTATTATTTTGATAGCTCAGATCCGCTGTCTTGAGCTTGAACTCCCTGTCATATTTTCTTCTTGTTTATGCCATTTGATTTAAGGTTAAACCGCTATGCTACGACTTAACGCACTTTCAAATCAATTGTAGGAGGTCCATAGAGCGCTATCCTGGTGATATGGAATTGCGCGTGATTTATGAGAAGGTGTTAAGTCATAGCAACCAAGAAGAAGAGCTGCGCTACCCCGAAGGGTCGGACGAATTTGCACCAAAAGATTTAATGGCGATGTATAGTCTTAGAGCTGGATATTTCGCTCGTGCAGAATACTTCAAAAGCCCAAAAACTTGAACGAAAAGAAAGTGAGCCGACATCTTGTCAAAGCCTTACTTACTTTTGAGGATACCGAATTGACCGATTCGGAAAACCGAAAACTACTTGCGGCTCTTATTAAGGTAAACGAGCGTTTGGGTCATAAATCACAAGCCACTTTTTACAGAGATAAGTTAAATGGCAAGTAGACTATGGGGTTCACTTGACCTTACCCCAAAGTCATCCCGCATTATTCTTCATAGCTAAGCACCAAATCATCGGCTTCCACCAACGTGCCAGCAGAAAGAACGCATCTGCGTATGGTTAAATCGGTGGGAGCGATAACGGTGGTTTCCATTTTCATCGCTTCAATAACGAACAGCGGTTGGTTTTTGGTTACCCGCTGACCTTCTTTTACAAACACATTGCTCAGTAATCCTTGCAATGGAGCACCCATGTGCAATGGGTTGGCTTTGTCGGCTTTGAGGTGTTCTTTTCGAACAATATTCAAGCTCTTGTCAATCACTTTTATATTGCGGGTTTGCCCATTAACACGGAAAAAGAGCGTGCGCCTACCATCTTCATCAGCGGGGCCAATGCTTTGCAGTTCGCACACCATATTCTTGCCTTCCCCAAGTTCTATCATGGTTTCTTCGCGCAGCTTCATGCCAAAGAAAAAGTTCTTGGTAGGTATTTTAGACATATCTCCAAACTCTGAACGTTTGGTCCAATAGCCCTCAAATACCTTGGGATACATGAGGTAGCTCAAGTAATCGGTGTATTTCACAGAGCCCTCAAATTGCTTTTGGAAGGCAACGAAACCAGCTTCTAAATCAATGGGTGCCAAGTGGCTGTTGGGGCGGTCTTTAAATGGCGCTTCTCCTTTGAGGATAATTTTTTGCAATTCGAGAGGAAATCCACCCACAGGCTGTCCCAGGTGACCTTTAAAGAACTCCACAACACTTTCTGGGAAACTGATATGTTCCCCTTTTTCCAACACATCTTGCACCGTGAGACCATTGCTTACAAGGTAAAGCGCCATGTCGCCCACCACTTTGGAGGTAGGAGTTACCTTCACTATATCGCCAAAGAGCATGTTTACATCGGCATACATCAATTTGATGTCTTCAAATTTTTCGGCCAAACCAAGTGCGTAGGCTTGAGGCTTCAAATTGCTATATTGTCCTCCAGGTATTTCATGCTCATACACACTTGCTGTGCTGGCTTTCATGCCACTTTCGAAAGGATAGTAAAAATCGCGCACGTTCTCGAAATAGTTGGAGAAACGATTGAGGCTTTTTACATCCATAGGATTTTCGCGCTCATGAAAGCGCATCATCTCCACTACACTATTAAAATTGGGCTGCGATGTTAGTCCGCTAAGGCTTGCAAGCGATACATCCACCACGTCAACACCAGCTTCAATGGCTTTTATATAAGTGGCAGTTTGCAGAGAAGATGTGTCGTGAGTATGCAGGTGAATTGGAATCTTAATAGTTGCTTTCAATGCGGTTATCAATTCCGTTGCAGCATAAGGCTTTAGCAATCCAGCCATGTCTTTAATGGCGAGAATATGTGCACCTGCATTTTCCAAATCTTTCGCCAATTGCAGATAATAAGCCAAGGTGTATTTGGTGCGCGAAGGGTCGAGAATATCGCCAGTGTAGCAGATGGAACCTTCAGCAATGGCTTCGGTGCGGTTGCGTACATAGCCAATGCAAGGCGCCAAGCCTTTCATCCAGTTGAGCGAGTCGAAAATGCGGAATATATCTACGCCTGTTTCCCACGATTTCTCTACAAATTCAGCCACCACATTGTCGGGATAGGCTTTGTAGCCCACACCGTTTGACCCCCGAATTAGCATTTGCAAAAGCGTGTTGGGTATGGCTTTGCGCAATTGCGCCAATCGATCCCAAGGGTCTTCGTGCAAGAAACGGAGGGCAACATCAAACGTGGCACCGCCCCACACCTCGTGACTAAATATCTCGGGATGATGCTTGGCATAACTCTCGGCCACAGCCAGCATATCGAAAGTGCGCATGCGCGTGGCCAGCAGACTTTGGTGCCCATCGCGCATGGTGGTATCGGTGTATTGAATGGCTTTCTCTTTCAACAACCAGTCGCAAAAACGATCTGGACCAACTTCATTCAGCAAGTCCTTGGTTCCTTTTGGAAAAGGTGCATAGCGTTGAAATTCGGGTACCAAGGGCCGTACAAACTTCCTATCGCGGTCAAAACTGGACACATCAGGATTCCCGTTCACCGTCACTTCACCTAAATACTTGGCAATGCGCGTGGCACGGTCGCGGCCTTTTACCCAAACAAACAACTCAGGGTGTTCGGATATGAAATTGACTGTGGCTTTGCCTTCAATAAAGACCTTGTGATTGACAATGTTCTCCAAAAACCGGATGTTAGTCTTCACCCCACGAATGCGATATTCCTGCAAGCAGCGGGTCATTTTTCGCGCAGCACCGTCCAATGTGCGCGAGTGGGCACACACTTTTACCAACAGCGAATCGAAATAGGGACTAATGCGCACACCGCTGTAAACACTTCCGGGATCGAGGCGAATGCCAAATCCTTCTGCCGCACGATAGGTAATTACGGTGCCATGGTCTGGTTTGAAATCGTTTTCAGGGTCTTCGGCTGTGATGCGGCACTGAATGGCAAAACCATTTACACTGATGGCACTTTGGTCTGGAATTGCAATTTCATCCTCCGCCAATTTGAAGCCCATTGCAATGCGAATTTGCAGCTTCACAATGTCGATGCCTGTCACCATTTCGGTAACTGTATGCTCCACCTGAATGCGTGGATTTACCTCAATGAAATAGATGCTACCATCGCGGTCTACCAAAAACTCGACTGTGCCTACGTTATTGTAGTTTACAGCCTTGGCAAGACGAATGGCATAATCAAACAGCTGCTGGCGAACGGTGTCGTCCAATCCTTTGGCGGGAGCTACTTCAACGACTTTTTGAAATCTGCGCTGCACGGAACAATCGCGCTCGTGTAAGTGAACGATATTTCCGAAGTTATCGGCCACAATCTGCACTTCAATGTGCTTGGGATGTTCAATATACTTTTCGAGAAATACGGTATCGTCACCAAAAGCACGCACAGCTTCACGCTTGGCTTCATTAAAGGAGTTTTCGAGCGCACTTGCCTCGCGAATCACACGCATCCCGCGCCCACCACCGCCCGAGGCAGCCTTTAGCATTACTGGAAAACCAATGCGTTCGGCTTCTTTCAGGGCAATTTCAGCATTTTCCAATAGAGGAATACTGCTTTCTATAATGGGAACATTGCATAGCTGCGCCACCAATTTGGCCGCAACCTTATCGCCCAATTGGGCCATTACTTCAGGTTCTGGACCAATAAAAACAATACCATTGTCTTTGCACTTTTGAGCAAATTCTACATTTTCAGAAAGAAATCCATAGCCTGGATGAATGGCATCCACGTTCTTTTCACGGGCCAAATTGATGATCTCGTCTATGTCGAGATAGGGCTTTAACGGCTCGTTTTCTTTGCCTAATTGATAGCTTTCATCAGCCTTGTAGCGATGCAATGAATAGCGATCCTCGAAAGTGTAAATGGCTACAGTGCGCAGCTTCAACTCCACACAAGCCCGCAATATGCGTATCGCAATTTCGCCTCTATTGGCAACAAGAACTTTTCTGATTTTCATGACTGATTACTTCTACCTCGATGCCGAAAAATAGGCAATAGAATAGGAGGGAAGGGCACTGTAATGAATCTCTTGTTCACAATGGATAAACAGTTTTACAAGTGATGGTGAACCAAATGGCAGGACTGCATGTGCTATTGTTTCGAAGTGGTTTTTCACAACATTCAAAATATTTTTTCACTGGAAGTAGTTGTATTCTATTTTATCGTAATATTGCGATTGAAATGGGAGCCACAAAAGCAGAACACTTTTCAATGCAGCAAAACCAAATGGCAGAACTGGTCAAAGCATTGGGGCATCCTGCACGTATTGCCATTCTCCAGTTTTTGGCAAAGCAAGAGCAATGTGTATGTGGCAGCATTGTAGATAAGCTTGGATTGGCTCAAGCTACGGTTTCTCAGCATCTGAAAGCACTTAAGGATGCTGGACTGATAAAAGGAACTATTGACGGCACCAGTACGTGCTATTGCTTGAATCCTGAAGGGGTACAAACCTTAAGGCAAATGCTCAATGGCTTATTAAACGAGTGCTGTAGTCCATCTTGCTGTTAAAAAAATTTGAATTTATTCATCGTAAAAAACCGATTAACTAACCTAAGCCAAATAAAACCAATCATCATGAAAACAGACAATTTCCCTCGAATGCATGTAAGCCTATATGTGGCTGACATTAACAAAACCGTTGCTTTTTACGAAGCTTTCTTTGGTCAAAAGGCGGCTAAAACCAAACCAGGATATGCCAAGTTTCACTTGGATGAACCTGCGCTAATCATCTCCTTTGTGGAGAATAGTGCCGAAGTAGCGCCACTTTTCGGCCATCTAGGATTTCAAGTGGCTACAGAGCAAGAGTTGCAAAACAGACTTGAAGCAGTAAAAAAAGCCAGTCTTTCTTCCTTAGAGGAAATGGGGACCAATTGCTGCTATGCCGCTCAAGACAAGTTTTGGGTACTTGACCCAGATGGCTATCGTTGGGAGGTGTATTATTTCCATGCCGATGTGGAATGGAATGACCCTCATTACCAAACCGATGCTGTAGCATGTTGCTCGCCTGCAATGGCTGTCAAACCAGAACCTAAAGTAGAAGCCTGCTGCGCTCCAGGTGGTGGCTGCTGCTAATAACTGTCCATTGTGATTAACGACACTCTAAAATTGAGGTTGGATGCCATGGCATCCAACCTCAATCAAATACCCGAAGCTCGCATAAAGCAATTGGATGCGTTGGCGGTTTTGGCAAAGAAGGAAATTGAAGCGCACAAGGTTTTGCGGCTCAATTTTATTTGTACCCACAATTCGCGAAGAAGTCACATTGCCCAATTATGGGCTTGGGCGACTGCTACGTATGTTCAACTGAAGAATGCTGAGTTTTACTCGGGTGGAGTGGAAGTGACCAGTTTCAACCCGCGCGCAGTGGAAGCCATGCGCAGATCGGGATTTATCATTTCTTCAGGAACTGGGGATAATCCGCACTACGAAGTGAAATTGGATGAACATGGCAGCAGAGCCATCTGTTTTTCCAAAACCTATGATGATGATGCAAATCCTAAAAGCGCGTTTATTGCCGTTATGGTTTGCACAGATGCCGAGCAAAACTGCCCTTTTGTTGGTGGTACCTCACATCGAGTTTCCATTTCCTACCTCGACCCCAAGGAAGCAGATGATACGCCCCACGAACAAGAACGCTATGATGAACGTGTAGCGCAAATTGGCTGCGAAATGCTTTATCTCATGCTCAAGATACGCGAGCATTTATAGTGTTTACTTGTTTTCGGAGTTTGAATTAAGCTAAACCTTTAGGTATAGGTAAAAGTATTGAAACGCTTATTTTTCAATATGTTAATCAACTTTAATCCCTACGTGTTTCATCACGCGTTTTGTAAGGTCGTCTGATTCTGGGGCAACCACAACAATAGAGTTTCCTGTGCCATCGGCAGAGTTAAACACATGGGTATAGCCTTCTTTTGCGGCTACTTCTTTCATTGCTGTCTGCAATTGGAGCGCTATGGGGCGTATCAAATCCGAGCGCTTGGTCATCAGTTCTTGTTCGGCATTAGCTTTCGATGCCTCATATTCGGCTTGAAGCGCTTTCAATTCTGTCATTCCAATAATACGTCCCGCTTCGGTAAGTTCACCTTTGCGGTCTTTGTCTTGGTATTCTTGATACTTGGTGCTTAACTTTTGCTGCATGGCTTCTAATTCCATTTGGCGTTCTGCGGTGAAACGTTCTAGAATTCGGTTCATCTCTTGCGCTTCGTTCATGCGGTCAAGCACTTGTTCCATATAAACATAGCCCACGCGAGTGGTAGTATCTACCGACATGGACAAGGCCAACAGACCAACTAAAAGCACTATTGTTACGTTTTTCATTGCGTTTTTTAATATGAGTTACGATTGCTTATTTCGTCTGCAATATAGTTAGCTGAAGCCATCCGAACATTCCCAATGAAATACATCCTATTATTTTTCCGATTACTTGCCTTCGTGCTGCTCACTTTGGGGTGCACGCTAACTGTTTTGATTGGAAGGGCGTTGGGAGGTAGTCACAAATTCTGCTTGTCGGTGCAGCAGTTTTGGTCTGTCGCCATGTTGTGGAGTTGGGGAGTCCGAACCGTGTTGCATGGCAAAGCTCCAGAAGGCGGATTATTGATGGCCAATCATCAGAGCTATCTGGATATTTGGATGATTCCGAAGTATGCCATAAGCGTGTTTGTAGCAAAGGCAGAAGTTCGCAAAATGGCATTGGTGGGTTGGGGAGCAAGTGCTGTAAACACTGTTTATGTGGACCGTAGCAGTGCTGAAAGTCGCAAGCAAACCCGCGATGCAATTGCCGACAGACTGCGCAAGGGCCGTTCGGTGGTTATATTTCCAGAGGGCACCACGCACTTTGGTCCAGAGCTATTGCCACTCAAACCGGGCATGTTTTACATCGCTGCTGAGGAAGGATTTCCTATAGCTCCTGTGGCTATTTACTATGAAGATGACAACCTTTCGTGGGTGGGAGACGAATCTATTGGTGCAAATTTCTTTCGCAATTTTGGACGGTTTTCTACCACTGCACATATTTCTTTTGGCGAGCCCATCGTGGTAAATGAGCCTGAATTGGCTATTGAGGAAGTGAAAGCATGGATTGAAAGTGAAGTGGTACGATTGAGGCGTTTTGTAATCCAATGAAAAACCCACATCAATAAAAAATTGAATTGTTCCAACATGGAATTGATGGTGTAACGAAATAGCGCAGAATGAATTTAAATATCAATCAAATAACCATTCTGGTAAAGGACGCGGAGAAAGCTATCACTTTCTATGAGCAATTGGGGCTGCGTCTAATTGTAAAATCTATAGCCAAATATGCCCGATTTGAATGTGTCACGGGAGAAACTACCTTTTCATTGCATGAATCAGACGCTGATAACTCATCAAATTCCACGTGGATTTACTTCGAATCTGAAACTTTGGATGAAGACGTGGGAACGCTACAAGCGCTAGGAGTGGAATTTGAGTCGCTGCCTGAAGACAAACCTTGGCTATGGCGAGAAGCTCGACTTAAGGATTTAGACAACAATCAGCTGATAATATGTCATGCTGGAGAAAATCGAAAGAATCCGCCTTGGAAATTGAATTAATCTAAATTACCATCTACCGCAAATAGGCTTGACACTTAATCCAATTTCTCCATACACGCCCTAATTTTCTTGGCATCTGTCCACTTATACTTGTCAATGCACTCTAGGAATGGGGCAAGGCTCGCTTCTGCTTCAAATGCTTTTTTTGCATCCTTGCTGGGCACATACACGATGGGAGAATCGATGGTTTTGGAAAGGAAGCAATACTTGCCGTAAACAAGGTCGCCACCATCTTTCTTGTCCATCGCGATGTCCATGTGGGCCAATCCGTTTTCGTAATAAATGCCTTTGCCTTGCTTAAAAATAATGTGGGGTAATCCTTCAAACATGCGGTATAACTGGTCGCCAATGCTATAGCCCCAATAAGCTGTGATATCGTGTACCACAGGCTTCTTCCCTTTCACGGGTGGAGTGAGTAGCAGCACGGCATCCTTGCTCCATTCGTAGCCTTCAAATTCGCCAATCACTTTGCCTTTACCGCTTTGGTAGTCTTTTAGCGTAACATAAAGTGTGATGGGAGGCGCAGCCACAGCGCTAAGGGCTAGCACTAGGGCTATTGCAACTGTGAAAGCTTTGCGAAACATTGTGGGATGTGTTAAAAGTACGGGGTCGAAGATACAGTTTGCGGCATATTCTATAGGTGCGTTCGTTTGGCATGGTTGTACTTTTGCAATAAATAGAATCTCATGCGCCACATTATCCTTCTTTTTGGTTTCGCTGCACTACTCAATTCATGCTCAGACACTTCGTCTAAAGATTCAAGCACAGAGCAAGATTATCTTCAATTTCAAGAGCGGTTTCTAACCGCTTTTTGGCAACAGCATCCCGGATGGGCGGCATCGCTGGGCTTGCATCAGTACGACTCCATTCTAAGCATTCCTACTCCCGCATTTCGCGCAGCAGAAGTTGCTTTTTGCAAGCAGTATCTGGACAGTTTGTCTGTGTTCGATACCACCAAATTATCTCCCTCATCACTCACAGACTACTGGATGGTGCGCGATCAATTACAAGCTACCATTTGGAATGTAGAGGTATTTAAGGAATACGAGTGGAATCCATCGTCTTACAACGTTGCGGGAGCATTTGCCGAAATCTTGAATGGGAAATATGCCCCATTGGATGAGCGGTTGCGCGCAATTTCACTCAAACTAAATGGCGTGGAAGATTATTACACTGCGGCAAAAGCAAACTTGAACAGACCAACCGTGGAACACACCGAATTGGCCATTCAGCAGAGTAGAGGAGGCATGGATGTGTTTGGCTCAGCTATGATAGACAGCGTTTACGATTCAGGTTTAAGCGATGTGGAAGAAGAGAACATCCTTATAGGTATCGAATTGGCCAAAGAAGCCATAGAAGATTACGCGAACCATTTGGAGAAAACTGTACTGCCCCAGGCCAAGGCCAATCCGCGCGATTTTAGAATAGGAAAGGAGTTGTTTGCCCAGAAATTCAAGCACGACATTCAATCATCTCTGGCTGCAAGTGAAGTATATGACATGGCTTTGGATGCCAAAAAGCAATTACACAAGGATATGTTTGTAGCTGCGCAAAGTATGTGGGCCACCTATTTCCCAAAGAAAACCATGCCTGCGGATAGCTTAACGGCAATTCGTGCTATGGTAGAACGGTTGTCGTTGGTGCATGTGCATCGCGATAGTTTTCAAACTGCCATTGAACAGCAAATTCCCCAACTCACGGCATTTGTGAAAGAACATGATATTCTAGACCTCGACTCAACTCAGCCTTTGGTGGTACGCAAAGAACCTGCCTACATGGCTGGTGTGGCGGGTGCTTCCATTTCTTCGCCTGGCCCGTTTGAAACCAACGGCCAAACCTTCTACAATGTAGGCTCACTGGCGCATTACACCGATGCGGAAGCTGAAAGTTACCTGCGCGAATACAACAGTTACATTCTTCAAGTGCTCAACATTCACGAAGCCATACCTGGGCATTATGCCCAATTGGTGTATGCCAACAAACCGCCCAGCAAGGTGAAATCAGTATTTGGAAATGGCGCTATGATTGAAGGTTGGGCCGTATATACCGAAAAGATGATGTTGGAACAAGGCTATGGTGCCACCGCGAAATCTGCGCCAAACACATCCTCCGAAATGGCCTTTATGTATAGCAAATGGAACCTGCGCGTGGTGTGCAATACCATTCTCGATTATGGCATTCACGTAAATGGCATGACGGAACAACAAGGATTGGATTTATTGATGAATCAGGCATTTCAGCAAGAGGCAGAGGCCAAGGGCAAATGGCGCAGAGCCACACTAAGTCAAGTGCAGTTGTGCAGCTACTTTACTGGCTTTAGAGAAATAATGCTGCTGCGCGAAGAAGTGCGCATGCAAGAAGGCGAGGCCTTTAGCCTAAAAGCCTTTCATGAGGAATTTCTTTCCTTCGGCTCGGCTCCTGTGCAATACGTTCGTAATTTGATGCTCGGAAAGCAAAAAATGGCTGCCTAACCCGAAATCAAAGCTCGCGTAAAACCCTAAATCCATTATTCGTGTCGTTATCTCTGATTCGTAAACGCATTTCCGACCTCCGCACCCGCTGCGATGGTGGACAAGGTCCCGATGGCATTTCGTTCGCGCATTTCACCTCCATATTTGATGTTCCTACTGTCCATTGGAGTTCCTTGGTGCAGCAAAGTGGCAATTTGCTGCTGTCTGCGCCCTATTTCGCAGCCTTAGAGCAGCATCCCTATCGCGGTATGGGCTTTCATTACGTTTTGGCTTATGCCGATACCAATCCTGTGGCATTGCTCTATTTTCAGGAAACGGATATTCATATTGCCAATGTGGACCAAAACGTAGACACCAGCAAAGTGGGCGATACCTCGGTGTTTAGCATGGCCAAAGGCTTAGTGATGAAAGGCATGGAAAGTGTAAAACTTCGCCTTTTGGTGCATGGTAACCTCTTGCAATCAGGCGACCATGCTGCGTATTTCAACCCATCGTTTGATGAAGCTGCACGGGCGCGCGCCATTGATGCCTGCTGCAAATTGGTGATAGCATCAGACCGTTCGGGCAAGAAGATTCGTGGATTGCTATTAAAAGATATTTCGCCAGAAGTGGAAGCGCAAATTCAGCTGATTGATGCGGACCTAACGGCATTTGAGGTGCAGCCCAATATGGAAGTGCGCATACGACCGCATTGGACATCTTTTGAGGATGTGATGGAAGATTATTCCTCCAAATACCGCGTGCGGGCTAAGGCAGCCATAAAGAAAGTGGCGCACTTGGAGCTGCGCGATTTCACCGAAGCAGACATACAGCTGTATAACGACCGTATTATGGAGCTGTTCAAAAACGTGGAAAGTCAGTCTGATTTTCACATGGTGAGTATTCATCCAAGCTATTTCTTGGATATGAAAGCGGTATTAGAAAATGTGTTTATTCTTCGGGGCTATTTTATTGAAAATAAATTGATTGGATTCTATTCCTATATCCGCGGAATGGGGCATAACTATGCAGGTTTTGTAGGCCTCGATTACGCCTATAATCGCGATTGCGCTTTGTATCAAAACATTTTATATCGAATTCTGGATGATGCAATTAAGGAAGGTGTCTCGTCTGTCGATTTGGCCCGCACAGCAATGGAAATAAAAAGCACCATGGGTGCCGAACCTGTAAGCTATCGTCTGATGGTGAAACACCTAAACGGCCTAACCAACAGCATCGTAAAGCGCTTTATGGTCAACATAAAAGTAAAAGAGTGGGAGCAGAGAAGGCCGTTTAAAAATAGTGTGCCTTTGGCTTCTGAGGATTAAAGTTCCTCCGATTCTAGGATTCGTAGGTTTTGTAAGTGCTTCCTTGTTGCAGACCCTTTGGTAGATTCGGAACTCTTTAGTGCTTATTCTGGTACCTCGGAAGTAATCCTTACAAAGTGCTGAACAAAGTTTTTAAGTAAAAACTGATAAATCTCTTTAATAACAGGCCCAGGCGGTCACTTCAAAGCGGGAGTAAAGTCAATTGCCATGACACCAGAACGGTTGAAGGAGATAGTTTTGGGATGTTGAATAGAAATGAAATAAGTGCTTCCATCGGGATTGAATTTGTCGCCAGCGGTTTCTCAGCCTTCTGGTCCAACCATGAAAGGTTGCAGTTCGGTGAGCTAGTCCTCAACTACACCGAAGGCGAGAAAATAGACCTCAGCTGATTCAAGCTATCGAAACTCAACTATGCTTGGTGGCTTAACCCGAATTCAGGTTACTAGCTAATCTTTGTTTCTAAGGTGTAGTGCTGTCAAGGCATCGGGGTTGAAAAAAACTTGCCGTGGGTTCTTGACGATAGTACCACCTCTTACAACCACTGAGATATGATTTATGGGGAAGTTGAAGATGAGAATGATACGCAGTTGGAGTCTAAACCTAAACCCCAAATTTCCCTAAGGCATCGAAGTCTCGGGACGGGAGAAGCTGGAGACGACATCTCAATAATTAGTATTTGAAACATGGAAAATACATGCTGCTTAACCGAGCATCCATGATTTCTTAACTAATCATGAAGCAAACAGAAAATCTTGTAGGTTTGAAATCTAAATTATCCCATGAAATCACTTTCACACTTTCTACTTTTTAGCGGTTCACTTCTAGTGTTCAATTCCTGTTTGCCCGAGCCAGGATGCATGGATTTAACTGCCGAAAACTATAACCCCGAAGCAGAGGAAAATGATGGTTCATGCATTGACTCACGGGCAAAATTGATTGGCGATTACACCTACACTAAACTTTGGACAGATGTGGTGACCACAGGCGATAGCGTGGGATTTGGAGTGATGCAGATAACAGAATCGGGTCTTGCCAAAAATGATTTTGTACTCAATTTGGATGGCCAAGTCATTCTAAGAGGTGCGGTTTCTGTGTTCGATTTGGTCATGTATTCGTATTCAGAGGAAGAAGTTTTCGAAGGCTTTGATTTCACTAGAACCTATATTGGTGCTGGCGAATGGTTACTTGAAGATACTGTAGATTTCTCATTATCACTTTCAACGCAACGATTGGAAGTGACAGGAGCTCCTGAAGCTCTGACCCAGCTTCCGCAGACATACATTTATTACGTTACTAAAGTAGAATAACACCGTGATTTTTGATAGTAGTCAGCGTAAGCTTCGCCCGATGTTAAACAGACATAATTTTCTTCCTTCTACAGAATCACTTGCTGTTTTCGTGATTGCAGCGTTCTTTTTGAATTCATGCAACAGAAAAGAGGGTTGTAATGCTTTTGGAGCAGAGAATTATGACTCAGAAGCAACCATTGATGATGGTTCTTGCATAGAGGTACGCGATAAATTTCTCGGTTCTTTTATTGTTTCTAGCGACTGCTTTACTCAATCCTATTTGCGAACAATTGAAATAACCAGTGAACGCTTTATAGTTTCCATCTCTAATATTTCAGATACTTTAGGATTGGTGAATGCGCGGGTTTCAATGAATAACATAATTATTGACCCTCAAATAGTTCGTAACGGAATAACGATAGACGGAGCTGGAGTTTATGATACAACAGCAAATGCAGTGTCTCTCTCGTATAGAATAAGAGACATACGGTCGGGCACAGAAGTGATTCACAACTGTTTGGAATGGTGCACAAAAAACTGAAGGGTTACAATAAAATAGCATCGAAAATACTTTTAGTTAACTTCACCGTCCAATTCACCTCAGAACAAGCTTCATTTAGATGAGAACAAAACTTCTTCCCATTGGACTACTGCTTTTAATGTCGGTATTTATGCAATACGGATGCGGTGAAATTCGTGGTTGTACCGATGTGTATTCCGATAACTACGACTCTGAAGCAACGGAGGATGACGACACATGCATTCCTACTCGCCTAAAATTTATTGGCGAGTATGATGCGCATGGCACTATCCATGCTGGAGATAACGTGCTTACTTCTTTCGAACAAGTTTCCTTAAGCATTACTGATGAAACTGCTAGCGAACCTGATCAATTGATTTTGGGGTTAACAAATTTTGAAGTACCCATTTATCAATTAAGCACATTAGTTGTTTCTCAGTACAAGTTGAGTATTACTAATCAAACTATTGGGGCATACACATATTCTGGAGAGATGAATGTTAACGGAACCGTGATTGAGATGAATTATAGGCGCATTGAGAAAATTGAAATTGAGCCAGAAGTGTTTGAATACGACACGCTATACTTGAATCTTTATGGATTTAAGGATGTTCAATAACTTATTAAACGCGTTTATATGACTCGATTTAATCAAATGCTCAGTTTTCGATATTCGTTTTTAGCACTTGTAGTTTGTTTAGTTCTTGGGCTTTCTAGTTGCGAGGAAGAAGTTGGTTGCACCGATAGACGTGCAGACAACTACAATCCAGACGCTGTCCGCGATGACGGAGCTTGTATTAACGCCAGAGATAAATTTCTTGGTGTTTACAACGTGTTACAAATATGTTGGCCGGATACCCTACTTCCGCAACCACGTTTCATAACTGTTGCCGAGGACAATATTCGATTAGAGGAAAAGGATGATGTCAAACTATTGAACTTTGGTTCAGATAGCATTACGGTGCGTGCCTTAATTAGTAAAAATGAATTAACTATTCCTCGCCAGGATCTTAGTGTGCGCGGAATACCAATGACCTTTCGCGGGCAAGGGCACATAGATGATGAAGGTTACCTGACTATTCGTTATTCAACATGGTTGCCAAATGGTGATTTGATTTTGGATAACTGCGTGGTGTTTTCCACACCAATCGAATAAGTTTTGACTTCGTAATTTGCACTCATGAATAGTGCGTTGTGGAGGCGATTTGGCGCAGGCATCTGCATAGCGCTTATGTCGCTGAGCCTTTCTAGGCTTGTATTCTTTCTGAATAATTTCGAAGCGTTTCAAGCTGATGGTTTAACCATAGCGTTTAGCTTCCTTCATGGTATTCGGTTCGATGCCGTTTCTACCGCCTATCTGTTGGTTCCATTTGCTATTCTGCTTGTTTTCTATGCACGTATTAGTTGGTTTGTGCGGCTATATTATTTGGTGGCAGTAGGCGCCATGAACCTCCTGAACTGCACTGATGCTGAGTTCTTCCGTTTTATTGCCAGACGTTCGACAGACGATTTGTTTCAGTTTGCTTTTCTCAGCAACGACATTTTCAATATTGGCTTCAATCTAATCCAATCGTTTTGGTATTTGCTATTGCTTTTTATTGCCATAATGCTAGTGGTATTGGTGTTGTATAACAAATGGGTTCATGCCGAATCAACTCAAACACAGAAAACCAAGCCAGCTTTTCTTGTCCTTAGTTTCATTGCTATAAGTTCGATTTTGGTTGTGGGAATGCGTGGTGGTTTTCAGCGCATTCCAATTGGAATAATAGATGCTGGTCAAGAAAACAATCCGAAATTCAGTGTTTTAGAACTGAATACGGCCTTTACGATTATAAAAACTTTTGGGAAGCCTGACTTGAATGAAATGGAGTTTTTTGCCGAGGGCGAAAATTCGATTAGTCCAATTTTGGGCCCAACTGGCAAATGGCAAGGACATTTACAGGGCAAAAACGTAGTTGTTCTCATTGTAGAAAGTTTAGCAAGTGAGTACATGGGTTCGCTAAATGGTACTGGATTGGGATACACGCCATTTATGGATTCGCTAAGTGGCGAAGGATTGCTTTTTACTAATGCCTATGCTAACGGACATCGCTCTATAGAAGGCGTTCCTGCCTGCTTGGCAGCATTACCCACGTTGATGTACGAACCTTACATCACTTCTCGTTTTGCTATGAATCGGTTTAGTAGCCTGCCCAATTTGTTGGAGCCAAAGGGCTATAGCACGTATTTCTTGCATGGTGGCGAAAACGGAACGATGGGATTGTCTTCCTTTGCCCGCCAAGCTGGATTTCAAAAGTATTTAGGCCGCCACGAATATCCCTATGAAGGCCATTACGATATGCACTGGGGTATTTTTGATCATAACTACCTAAAGTACACCACCGAGGTATTCAGTCAATCACCAAAGCCTTTTATGGCCGGGATATTTACGCTTTCTAGCCATCATCCCTACACCGTTCCTCAAGAGTTGAAAGGGAAATTCCCGCTTGGCACACTTCCAATTCATGAAAGCATTGGATATGCTGATTACTCGTTAAAAATGTTCTTTCAGGAAGCGAGAAAGACAGACTGGTACGCTAACACCTTGTTTGTCATTACCGCTGACCATACTTCGTTATCCGAAATACCAGAATTTCAAACTAAGCTTAGCTCACTTTCCATTCCAATACTTTTTTTCTTCCCTGGCGATAGTTTGCTACGAGGAAAAAGCGATGTTGTAACCCAGCAAATTGACATTATGCCATCGGTGCTTTCGCTTCTGGGATTTGATAAACTGTATTTCTGCCTTGGTCAAAACGCTTTTGATACTACTGCAAATCACTTTGCGGTAGCTTTTAAGTTTGATCAATATCAGATGCTCCAAAATGGAAATCTCCTTTCCTTTGATGGAGAAAATAGCGTTGGATTGCATGATGTGCGTGTGGACCCCATTATGCATTCCAACCTTTTTGAGTCGCAGCCGCAAGAAGTACTTCAACAGGAACGCATCTTAAAAGGATATTTGCAGAATTATTCAAAGGCATTGGTGCAAAATAGAATGACACTTGAGACATGGCAGGGGAAAAAGGAGTGAAGAAGCGATTGCGTATTATTATCAATCCCGTGTCAGGAACTGGAAAGCAAAAGAAAGCAGCACGTTTGCTTAATGAGCGGCTTGATGCCAACCTGTTCATCACGGATATTGTCCATACGGAATATAGACGTCACGCCCACACATTGGCTCAAGAAGCAGTTAAGTTGGGCTATGATGCCGTAGTTATTGTAGGTGGTGATGGATCAATAAATGAGGTGGGTTCGGCATTAGCTGGCACGCAAGTGGCACTTGGAATAATTCCCGCAGGATCTGGAAACGGATTGTGTCGTTCGCTGAAAGTGCCCATGGACATTGCCAAAGCCGTTGATAACCTGAATGATTACCATCTCCGAACTATAGACACGGGAATAGCCAATGGCAAACCATTTATGAATGTGGCTGGCGTTGGGTTTGATGCGTATGTGGCCAACAAATTTCACAAAGCCAAAATGCGTGGCTTGTTTAAATACTTATTACTTGGGCTGCGCTCCGTTGGTGGATATGAGCCTCAACGTTACATTTTTGAAGCAGATGGTCGCAGATTTGAGCGAATCGCCAATGTAATTAGTGTGGCAAATTCACCTCAATATGGTAACAATGCTTTGATTGCCCCGAATGCTTTAATGAATGATGGTCAGTTGGATTTGGTAATTGCCAAAGACGCCTCTTTGCTTCAAAACATTGGGCTAATTATTCGCCTGTTCCTAGGGAATTTGCACAAGAGTCCTTTGGTGAAAACCATGCGATTCACCGAATTAACCATAACTCAAGAGCGCAACGACTCGGCTCATTTGGACGGTGACCCATTTGATTTGGGAAAAGTGATGCATTTCACTGTAAATCCTTTATCGCTCAGCGTAATTGTGCCCTATGAATAAGAAGATGGGAAAAGGATTGGAAAGCCTAGGTGGATTGGTATTTAGCACCAATCGCGACCTTCCATTGCATGAAGAGCAGGAGGAAGATGCAGTTTTGCAACCACGTCAACAAGATTTGAGAGTGGTGCTAGATCGAAAAAATAGAAAAGGCAAAATTGCTACTGTAGTCACTGGATTTCAAGGCTCGGAAGAAGCGCTAAGCGAACTTGGTAAAATGCTTAAGACCAAGTGTGGAGTAGGTGGGTCGGCCAAGGATGGAGAAATAATTGTGCAAGGCGACCACGCAGTTCGGGTCTTAGATATTTTGCATAAAGAAGGATACAAAGCCAAACGAAGCGGAGGATAGCGGTGCGTTATTTCCTCGAACTTTCTTACAACGGCACTGGATTTCATGGGTGGCAAATTCAGCCCAACGGCATTACCATTCAACAAGAATTAACGGATAAGATTAGCACGCTATTGCGGAATACAACTACCGTAATTGGCTGTGGAAGAACTGATTCTGGAGTTCATGCAAAGCAATTTTTCGCTCATTTTGATACGGAATCCTTAACGGAAGAATCCTCACTTTTTCTTTTTAAGTTGAATAATATGTTGCATCCGAACATTGCTCTTCACGCCATTTATGAGATGGTGCCCAATGCACACGCGCGATTCTCTGCACAATGGCGCAGTTATAAATATTTTATCATTAAAAGGAAAGACGCCTTTCATCAGAGCCAGTCGTGGCGGTGCATGTACGATATGGATATTACGCCAATGAATGCCGCTGCACAGCTTTTAATTGGGGAAAAGGACTTTGCTTGTTTTTGCAAATCGCACGCGGCCAATAAAACCAATATCTGCACTGTAACTAAAGCGTATTGGGAAGAAGATGGCGATTTCCTCATTTTTCACATCACGGCAAATCGATTCTTACGCAATATGGTGCGGGCTATTGTGGGCACTTTGGTGGATATTGGTCGTGGGCGCCATGGAATTGAAGAAATGGAACGCGTGCTTAGCAGCGGAAATCGTTCTGAGGCTGGTTCATCAGCACCAGCGCAAGGACTTTATCTTAGCCAGGTTGTTTATCCGGATTCTATCTTCTTAAATCGCTAGGAGACTAATCCTCCAACATTCCTGGCCTGCGCTCTTTGGTGCGTTCTATGGCTTGGTTCATACGCCATTCTTCAATTAAACGGTCGTTGCCAGATAGCAGTACTTCCGGCACGGTCCATCCATTATATTCCGCAGGGCGGGTAAATACAGGTGGTGCAAGTAATCCATCTTGATGGCTGTCGAATAGGGCAGAGGTCTCGTCCGAAATGACGCCCGGAATTAGCCGAATTATCGCATCGCAAACCACCACAGCTGGCAATTCGCCACCAGTTAGCACATAATCGCCAATAGAGATTTCACTGGTAATGAGGTTCTGCCGCACTCTGTCGTCCACACCTTTGTAGTGCCCGCAAAGTATCATAATGTTCTGCTTTGTACTTAGATGGTTGGCAGTAGGCTGGGTAAACGTTGGCCCATCGGGAGTCATGTAAATTACCTCATCGTACTCTCGTTCGGCCTTTAATGACGCAATACACTTGAAAATAGGCTCAATGCGCATCACCATGCCTGCACCACCGCCAAACTGATAATCATCCAAACGACCATGCTTATCTTCCGACCATTGCCGCAAATCGTGGATATGTATTTCCACCAAACCCTTGTCTTGCGCACGTTTTAGAATGCTGTGATCTAACGGACCTGACAGTAATTGTGGATGTATAGTGATAATATCGATGCGCATTGGGCAAAGCTACTATTGCCAACTCAATAACGCGAGCAAAGACGTTTTGAAGATGTTCGCTAATTCGATATGCCGTAAGTTTGTGGTAAATTCATCGCATGGAAGCCATTCGTCACAATTGGACTAAAGAGGAAATACTTGAGGTTTATAATCAACCGCTTATCGATCTTATCTACCAAGCATCTACCATTCACAGACAATATCACGATGCGCGTGAAGTACAAGTGAGCACGCTTCTTTCTATAAAAACAGGTGGTTGCCCCGAAGATTGTGCGTATTGCCCGCAAGCTGCTCGCTATCAAACTAAAATTGAGAAAAACGATTTGCTCTCAGTGGCCCAGGTGAAAGAAGCTGCCCTAAAAGCAAAAGCTGCGGGTTCTTCGCGGTTGTGCATGGGTGCTGCGTGGCGAAATGTGAAAGACAACGAGGAGTTTGACCAAGTGTTGGACATGGTACGCGTGGTGTATGATGCCGATTTGGAGGTGTGCTGCACCTTGGGCATGATTACCGAAAACCAAGCCCAACGTCTTGCTGCTGCTGGGTTGTATGCTTACAACCACAACCTCGATACTTCAGAAGATTACTACAAAGAAATTATCTCTACCCGTGGGTATGACGACCGTCTGAAAACCCTTGAAAACGCTCGCAATGCCAAGCTTACCGTATGTTCGGGAGGTATAATTGGCATGGGCGAAAAGCCCGAAGATCGCTGCGGGATGCTTGTAGCGTTGGCCAATTTGAATCCTCATCCCGAATCGGTGCCAATAAACGCCTTGGTAGCGGTAGAAGGCACGCCCATGGAAGAGCAAAAGCCAGTGCCAATTTGGGACATGGTGCGCATGATAGCCACCACACGCATCATATTGCCTGCTACTACGGTGCGCCTTTCTGCTGGTAGAACTGAAATGACAGACGAGGGCCAAGCCTTGTGTTTTCTTGCTGGGGCGGGTTCTATTTTCGCAGGGGATAAGCTGCTTACCACCCCAAATCCAAGCTTCGATCGCGATATGACGTTATTTGCCCATCTTGGATTGCTGCCCAAATCGCCCTACAAGAAAGGTGGCCGTCCAGAGGTGAACGATTCCTACAAAAATCGCCCAGAGGAAATCGAAAAAGTGAAATGGTCGAGGCCTGGGCATACCATTGAACGCAATCAGCAAGCTGCGCAAAAATCCAAGACTGTTTCGGAGTGAACGAAAGTGATGCATTGGATGACCTTCTACATGCGCAGCTCGAAAAGCGCAGTCAAGCAGGCCTACTGCGCCAATTGCGCACAGCCGAGGGTAAGATAGATTTTTGTTCCAACGATTATCTTGGCTTTGCCCGTAGCACAGCGCTTCACAATCGCATTCAATTCGAAAGTATTCACCTTTCAGTAGGCTCAACGGGCTCTCGCTTGCTAACGGGGCATAGCAAGTTGGCCGAAAATCTCGAACATTCCATTGCCGCTTTTCATGATAGTCCTGCAGCACTGTTGTTCAATTCGGGCTATGATGCCAATGTGGGACTTTTCTCGTCCCTCAATCGCGTAGTTAAAAACGTTGTGTATGATGAACTCATTCATGCCTCGGTGCATGATGGTATGCGGTTGTCCAAGGCTTCATGTCAATCGTTTAAGCACAACGATCCCGACCATCTCGATGCGATATTAAGTTCCATAAATGCACCTGCATTGGTAGCAGTAGAAAGCATCTATAGTATGGATGGCGATGCTTGCCAGCTGGAAGCCATTGCAGCGGTTTGCGAGCTGCATAAAGCGTTTCTAATTGTTGACGAGGCGCACGCAATTGGACTTTATGGCGAACAGGGTAGGGGATTGGTGCATCAGCTTCAACTACAACAAAAGGTGACAGCACGCCTGGTCACCTTCGGAAAAGCGCTCGGATGTCATGGTGCTGCCGTGCTGGGTAGCGATGTGCTGCGGCAGTATCTTATCAACTATGCACGACCACTTATTTACTCCACTTTCACCTCGCCACATGCCCTTATTTCGGTAAAATGCGCGTATGACATGTTGTCAGTTTTTAATTTTAATAACCTGAAAATCAGGGTTATTATTGATTTACTTCAACAGGAATTGAAGGAAATAGAAGGTGCAACGCTTATTCCGAGTACCAGCGCCATTCATTGCCTTATTGTGCCCGGAGCAGCCCGATGCAGGGCGGTGGCACAACAGGTTTGGGATGCTGGTTTTGATGTGCGGCCCATTGTAGCGCCCACCGTTGCTGATGGTCAAGAACGCATTCGCATTTGCCTGCACGAGTTCAATACTCCTGCCGAAGTGAAGGCTTTAGTTGCTGCGCTGAAACAGGCTTTGAGTGCTTAATTGTCGAATAACAATTGAGGAAACCACAAGGAGCAAAATTTAATGAGAAACTAGGCAGCTTGCACTCTTTTGTTCATCATCGACTTGACGGCTTCAAGATGATTTTCTGTTAGTCCGATTATTGGACTTGTCAGGATTAAATGCTTCTTCAATAAATCAGGAAGGTCGTTTAAAGACGTGTCATCATCTAAAATAACAAAATCTTCATGCTGGTGATGAGCATCAATCCATTGCATGATTTCATCCTTTCTATTGAGATGAGAAACATTATCATCCAACCTATCTAATTTGTGAAGGAGTATACCTCTTTTGGCGAAGATGGTTTTCCAAGTTTCAATACTGTAGCGCCATTTGTGAGATGTGGTGAGCATAATGGTGACATCCTCAGAAATCAAATTTCGAAGTGTATTAGTGGCTTTTGCGCTAAAATCAGGGAAGCCATCTTCTAAAATGACAGGACTCGCCCAGCTTTTGGCAGGAACCATTACACCATCTATGTCTAAGAAGATTAACATGACACAAAGAAACGGATTATTTCAGTAACGCATTGATTGTCTTAATACTAATGCTGTTATACTCCGCATCTAAGGCGTTTAACATCGAAATTTTTGCCTCTGTATCCCAATCGTTGGTATCAAAAAGAACGGTGTTCCATTCTCCAACATTAGTTGCAGATGTTTTACTGTAAGGGTATCTTTCAAGAGCAACATCAGCCAATAGTGCCGCTAAATATCTATAGTGTCCATCAATAATTATATCACCATCTATTTTGATTCCTGAAAATCGAATACCATGCTTCATTTTTCTAAAAATTCGGGCAATAATGGGGAAACACAATTTACTGTGAGAAGGGTATAATTCAATTTCGTTTTCTTTCACAAAGTCAGTCAGGTATTCGATAGTAAGGTGTTCCACTAATGCTAATTTAAGGGTGATTTTACAAATCTAATCAGCGATTTGTAAGGGATTCTAATCTTCGACATTTACCTATTCCTCACCACCAAAACTCGTGTTCTGACTGTTTTCTACAGGCACAAACAACGGGTTGTAAATCGATTCTCCGCCATCTACTGCCATAGTGATTCCAGTTACAAACGAAGCGGCTGGCGAAAGCAAAAACACAATAGAAGAAGCAATTTCGGCTTCGGTGCCTAGGCGATAGGTTTGGTTATTCTTACCGTAGCTCATTACAAAAGATTGAAATTCGGGGGCGTAGCTTTTCAACCCACTGCTATTGATGGTGCCTGGGGCAATGCTGTTTATGCGCACACCATAGCGCCCCCATTCGTTAGCTAGAGTAATGGTTAGGTTTTCTACCCCAGCGCGAGCTGCTGCAGAGTGAGCCATCATCGGAAATCCGTTGCGGTTGTTCATCACCACATTTACTACGCTGCCTCCATTGGCCCGCATCCATTGGTTAAACACCTCTTGCGTAAGGAAAAATGTACCCTCCAAATTGGTTTCTACCACAGCCTTAAATCCTTTGCGAGTAATCAGTTCTGCTGGCGATGGAAACTGACCGCCACCATTGTTCACCAACAAATCAATACGGCCATAGTGTGCCAAGGCCTTTGCCACACAGGCTTTCATGCTTTCCTCTTCGCGTATGTTGCATTCTAAGGCAATGGCATCGCTGCCATCAGCGTGCAATAGGGTCAATCCTGCTGCAAGTTTTTCCATTTTTCGGCTGGCTATAACCACTTTGGCGCCCAACAGTCCCAATTCGCGGGCGGTTCGCAAGCCTATGCCCGTGCCTCCGCCTGTTATTAAGGCCACTTTTCCATCAAATATCCCCGATTTAAATACTGTGTTTATCATCGCTCTGTTCCTTCGGTTTGCGTTATGCAGGGGCAAAGAACGAATCTAATTTGAAACAGTAGGTTCAAAAAAAATCAATGCCATTGAAGCTGCGTCTTTTTGTATTCTATGCTTCACACTTCGAAGTTTATCTTCGGTACTTTACATTTGCCGCATGGTGAATGGAAAAAAAGTGGTTGTAGTGCTGCCTGCCTACAATGCCTCGCGCACATTGGAGCGCACCTATCGCGAAATCCCTTTCGATGTGGTGGACGAAGTGGTGTTGGTGGATGATGCAAGTCCTGACGAAACGGTGAAAGAAGGCCAACGCTTGGGTATTAAACACATCATTCGCCACGAAGCCAATTTGGGCTATGGCGGCAATCAAAAAACCTGTTACCACAAGGCGTTGGAGCTGGGTGCTGACATTGTAGTGATGCTGCATCCCGACTATCAATACACTCCAAAGCTCATTCCCGTAATGACCTACATGATTGCCAACGAGGTGTATCCTGTGGTGTGTGGTTCGCGCATATTGGGCAAAGGCGCTCTCAAAGGCGGCATGCCCCTGTATAAATACATCGCCAACCGGTTTCTAACGCTGGCGCAAAACATCCTCATCAACCAAAAGCTATCGGAATACCACACGGGCTATCGGGCCTTTTCGCGCGAAGTCTTGGAGGCCATTAACCTCGAAGCCAATTCCAACGATTTTGTGTTTGACAACCAAATGCTGAGTCAAATTTTTATGGCGGGTTTCGAGGTGGGTGAAGTATCGTGCCCCACCAAGTATTTTGAAGAAGCAAGCAGCATCAATTTCAAACGCAGTACCACTTACGGGCTAGGCGTGTTGCACACCGCTATAATGCACCGCCTCCATTTGTGGGGGCTATTTACTTACAAGATTTACAAGGGGAAGTAGAGTTGTTGCATAGATATTCTCTACAACTAGAATTCAAATCGTAGATTTCCTACAAATAAGTCTAACCGCAGAGTTCAATTTTATCGAAAGGTGTTTGGTGGACTTGCAACTTTAATTTAGACAGATAGATAAGACACTAAGCTGCTGTTTTCAGGTTTGTAAAAAGTTGTTGTATTGGTTAGGTGTCATGTAGTTCTGGATGGTTGCTACTTAGCGTAGCGGTCTCTCTGCCTTTGGCAGAAAACCGTCCGTGTACTATTCCATTGAAGAGACCCTACGGAACTCTTCAACGAGAATTAACACTTAAACCAGCGGGGGTATATAATTTTAACATTTTCTCGTTTCTATTAATCTATTTAGCATTTACAAGGCAGTTAAAAAGGTCTTTTGAAAGGTCTGAGTTATCCGTTATTTCTCCTGTTGAAATATAAAGTTTATATTTTGCTATTCCACTTTGTTTGAATAAGGAAATGTCTTCATTAGTAAGTTGAATGAATGTAGTGGTGTAAAAGCTACTACCAGCATAACTGTAATGTACTTTAGCACTTGGCTTATTTATCTTTCTTCCGTTTTTCAAAATTATTGTTACACCAGTGCCAGTATAAATTCCCGTTGATTTTACCCACAAACTCAAAAAATATTTACTAACTCCGTCCTTTTTTGTCTTTAAAAACTTAACATTAGCAGTGATTTGGGCATCAAATTTTATTTCTCCAGAGAATTCGTCTACCTCTTTGTAAATGCTACTGCAATCTATACTGTCAATTTTTGGAGTTATAGAATCAGTATTCTGCCCAAAGGAAATAGAGGTTGTCGCAATAAGTGCGAATAATAAAATAATATTTCTCAATCCCGTCCTAAACGAATAAGAAAGGGAGAAGCGATAGTCTGTATCTCAAAGTTAACTTTGAGTTGCACAACAAAACCGCGCTTCTCCCATGGCAAATCTAACGCTGTTCGCCCAAATAATCTCCAAACTTGACCGTGGCGCA
>CAMDOM010000033.1 GCA_945903645.1 Chryseobacterium gleum | reverse complement strand
CCGTTTGCTCCAGTTGGACCTGTTAAACCTATTGAGCCTTGTGCTCCTGTCAAACCAATCGAGCCTTGGGGGCCAACTGCTCCGTCTAATCCGTTAATACCATCGATGCCATTTGGTCCTGCTGGGCCTGTCAAGCCAATTGGACCTTGGGGGCCAACTGCTCCATCTACTCCGTTAATTCCATCAATGCCATTCGCTCCTGCTAGGCCTGTTAAACCTATTGAGCCTTGTGCTCCTGTCAAACCAATCGGGCCTTGTGGGCCAACCGCTCCGTTTACTCCGTTAATACCATCGATGCCATTTGCTCCTGCTGGGCCTGTCAAGCCAATTGGACCTTGGGGGCCAACTGCTCCATCTACTCCGTTAATTCCATCGATTCCATTGGCTCCCGATGGACCAGCGGGTCCAATTGCTTGAACCCAAATTGTACCATCGAAATACCAAAACTGATTACTATTCGTATCAAAAACCAAAAGTCCTGTGGCAGGAGACGAGATAGCATTTCGTTGCGCAGTTGTAAGTCTTGGAATCAATAAACCCTTGTCACTTGCCTCCAAATGAAGCACGGCTGATGGATTTGGCGCAGAAGTGCCAATACCCATATTGTCCTGCGCAACAAGAGCAGCAGAGCTAATAAGGGATAGAAATACTAGTGAGGATAAAACTTTCTTCATGTTACATGCGTTTTTTTTACCCTCTGATTCCTCCTAAGATAAAAATATTGAATATTTCAAAATTAGGATTTTGTACAACATAATTGGATTCCATAAAAAAATTTCACGGCATCATGGTTTAACTAAGGTTGCCTGAGTGTTATTTCAACGGTAACTCATCAAATTTGCTGTTTGGATTCCTTTCGGAGAAACTTCTCCATTATCGCATTAAACTTTTCTGGTTCCTCGAAATGCGGGAGATGCCCACTGTGATCAAAGACTTCGAATACCGCACTTGGAACTAACGCTTTAATCTGCTGTCCATACGTAAATGAAAGCACTCTATCGTGGCGACCCCAAACCATCAATTTTGGAACATTCATCTTGTCTACTGTTTCAAAATGTGGCGCATGATTTTCTAACATAAAATGTCTTAATGTGCTTAAAAGCGCCCGTTTAGAGCCTTTTATAGAGAGAGGAGCCGCAAACCAAGAATTAAAGTCGCGATGCTTCGTTTTATCGTGCACTCCACGTTGTGGAGCTTGCCGAAGCAAAGGGCCACCAAGTGTTCCAATAAGTGCTTCACCCAAATATTTAGAGCGAGTGATGCGCATTAGTGGTTCATTGGGAGTAGGAATTCCATAACAATCGACCCATAGCATAGATGCGACTCGATTAGGAAAAGTGGTTGCAAACCGAGTGATTACGGCACCTCCCATAGACAAACCAACCAGATTCAGTTTTTCATCAATAGCCAAATGCTCCAACAACTCGGATAATTGGGACACGAATAATTCGGAAGTATGATTGTGTGAAATGCGGTCAGAAAATCCACGACCATACAAATCCAAACGCACTACCCGATAACCCTTCTGCACCAGAAAATCAAAATTTCTATCCCAAATGTGCATGTGGCCTACAAGTCCATGCACCAAGACAACAACGTCTCCATCTTCAGGACCATCCACCTGATAACGAATGCTGCCGCACTTTAAGGCCAAAAACTGCCCAATTTGAGCCATCTCATTCAATACTTTCTTCATAATGCAATCGTTAAAGCTGGTGTGTATTTCTAATAATCCTTTCAAATTTCGCGCAAGATTCTTGTTCAAATATAAACGTGTATTACTTCAAAATGGCGTCCTTTGTTGGCCAATCAAACTTATGTTTCTTCAACTTTTCTTCGCACTAAAAAAGGATGGCATTCCAGTAAGCTTGAGAGAGTATCTCACCTTGCTGGAAGCCTTGAAAGGTGGAATTGGCGAAAATCCAGATGAGTTTTATGCCTTGGCTAGAACCGTTCTTATCAAACATGAAGAACATCTAGACCGATTTGATGCGATTTACGGCCAATATGTAGTTGGTGCGCTAAGTATTCCAGACACAGACATTTCCAAAATACCTGAAGAGTGGCTGCGAAAAATGGTGGAGAATAACCTGACTGATGAGGAAAAGGCTATGATTGAAGCTATGGGCGGATTAGAAGCATTAGCTGAACGGTTTCGCCAATTGATGGAAGAACAAAAGGAACGCCATCAAGGTGGGAATAAATGGATTGGTACTGGAGGAACTTCGCCATTTGGGGCTAATGGTTATAATCCAGCTGGTTATAGAATTGGACAAGCTAGCAGCCGAAATGGAAGTGCAGTAAAGGTTTGGGATAAGCGCGAGTTTCGAGACCTTAGCGATAAGCAAGAACTGAACACGCGCAATTTAAAAATGGCCTTGCGTAGGCTTCGTGTTTTTACGCGCCAAGGATTGGAAGAAGAATTGGATTTGGAAGGAACCATACGAGAAACATCTCAAAATGCTGGTTTTCTGAAATTGAAAATGGTTCCAGAGCGGAAGAATAACATTAAGGTTGTGATGCTTTTCGATAATGGCGGAAGTATGGACGACCATGTAGAGCTCTGTTCGCGCCTTTTTAGCGCAGCCAAGCATGAATTTAAGCATTTGGAGTTTTATTATTTCCACAATTGCCTGTATGAGCGGGTTTGGAAAGACAATACCCGAAGGTGGACGGAAATAACGCCCACCTTTGAAATGATGAATAAGTTTAATGATGATTATCGACTAATTTTTGTGGGTGATGCAAGCATGTCCGCATGGGAAATTTTGCATCCTGGAGGTAGTGTGGAGCACAACAATCCCGAAGCTGGACTTGAATGGATGCAGCGTATTACTGCAAAGTTTCCGCATCATGTTTGGATAAATCCAACACCAGAAGAAAGTTGGCGCTATTCGGAATCGACCCGAATTTTGAAAGATGCTGTGAACGACCGAATGTTTCCCCTAACTATTGAAGGTCTTGATAAAGCAATGAAAATGCTTCGCACTACTTCAAAGAGAACCACCGTTAAGACTGATTAGTGAAGAATGGAAATGCAGGAAGGAAAATATCATCATTCGGCCCCGTTCTCGTTGGAACTTGGCGGAAGTTTGGCTGGTTTAGAGATTGCCTATCACACTTGCGGAACGCGTAATAATGATGATAGCAATGTGATTTGGGTTTGCCATGCACTCACTGCCAATTCGGACCCATGCGATTGGTGGAAAGGGTTGTTTGGTGCAGGGAGTTTCTTCGACCCAAAAGACTATTTCATTATTTGCGCCAGTATTTTAGGGTCGTGCTATGGAACAACTGGCCCATTGCATGTTAATGCAGAAACAGGTGAGCCATTTTATAACACGTTTCCTATAGTAACCATTCGCGATATGGTGGAAGCGCATCGCTTGTTGCAGCGCCATTTGGGTATACGCGCCATCGCATTAGGAATTGGAGGAAGCATGGGTGCTTATCAACTTTTGGAATGGATGGTGATTGACCCAACTCTATTTCAAAAAACCTGCATCTTGGCCACCAGTGCTCGTGAATCGGCATGGGGAATTGGAATTCATACTGCGCAACGTATGGCAATCGAGTCTGATTCAACTTGGACTGAAGCTCGACCTGACGCAGGTGCTACTGGGTTGCGAACAGCTAGAGCCATTGGCATGCTTACTTACCGCAATTATGAAACTTTTGTAGCCCAACAGTCGGATATGGATGATGAACCCATTCACCATCGCGCCTCATCGTATCTTAACCATCAAGGAAATAAACTGGTAGCTCGATTCAATGCTATCAGTTACCATCGATTGAGCACAGCGATGGATACCCACAATATTGCCCGTGGGCGTGGAGCCATAACTTCCATCTTGCAAAACATCTCTTCTCCTACTCTCGTAATTGGCATTTCTTCGGATATTCTTTGCCCCGTTAGTGAGCAGCGCTTTTTAGCCCAACATATCCCGAACTCACGCTTCGAGGAAATTGATTCTCCTTATGGACATGATGGCTTTTTGGTGGAAACAGACAAGATTACCGAAGTACTGAAAGGCTTTTTGTAATCCACAAACTTCAGCGCTCTAACCTACCCGAATATCGTATCGTTGTAACAAATCAACAAGGCCATCTTGGGAGAAGTGGGCTTTACGGAGGCTGTTTTTCTCGGGGTCGATTATGTAGTTGGATGCCAAACGAAAATCGGCAGCATCAAGGGTGGTGCGGTCGAACACAGCTCTATTTAGGTCGCAGCCATCGAATGTTGCACCTGTTAGGTTGGTTTCTGCAAAATCGACCTCTTGCAATGCACATTTGCTAAAACGCGTGTTTTTGAGTTTCAGCTTGTGGAAGCTGCTAAGATTGAGCATGCATCCTTCAAATTGCAGATCCAACAAAAACGTGTTGCACACATCGAAATGTACACCAAGCAATTTGCAGTCTTTGAACTGCACATTCTTAAAGGCCGTGCGACCGAGGTGTACCAAACTCAAATCGCATTGATTGAACTGGCAATCGACAAAGCAATAGTCGCCAAAGTTGGCACTGGCAAACACGCACTGACGAAACACACATTGCTCGTATTCGCCCATGGGCAAAGGAACAATGCGGTGGTCTACCCCGACAAATTCAGCATCTGAAGTGTAGTATAATGCCACAGTTTCGTGAATTTGCGGGTAGATAGAATAAAAATGGAAGTCAGATTGCGTGTTTGTTCCTCCTTCGTTGTGCGCATTAACGCGACTTATCTATCACCACGTAAATGGTGTCTATAACGCGGCCTGTTACCTCAGGCTGTCCTTCTTGACTGCCGCTGAATACTTTGCCAAAATCGCGCTCTAGCACCTCGCAGCGTTCAATGAAATGACTGGTTTCGCCTCTATTGTTAAACCAGTTTTTACCTGCTGTTTCATGATACACGAGTTTCACTTTCCAACCGTTTTGCGCAGCGCTATCAAGGGTTTGGACTAAACCTGGAGGTTCGTTGTCGTTATCTATAGAAAAATCAAAGGGCACGCTGCTGTTCATTCCGGTTTGAGTCACATTGAGGTGGCCTTCGTAGCTTTTCCACCAAACTCCAGTATTGGAAAATTGGGTGATTACGCCAATTCGCTCCCCATTCGAATAGTTTTCGGTGCAGGCACTTAATGTAAGTAGAGATGCAGCAGTTGCTACGAAAAGAAGACGTTTCATACAGTAATGTGTGTTCGGGTTTTGATTTTGCGAAATTAACACAACGAGTGTTCTTCTTTTTTTTCTTGACGATTCTTTACAATTTGTTAGCCGAGCACTAATCAACACAGCATTGCTCACAACTCTTAATTTGTGGTTAGATAATGTGCCCTGATAGTATACTATTTTGAAAACTGTCTAGAAATGAAGGTGAAACCGAGAACCAAACGGAAGTTTAAACTGCTGCTGCTAGTTGTGGTGTTTGTAGCTTTGGTTTCGAGCATTGGGTTTGTGGGCTACCAAGCGTGTGTGTTTGTGGTGCATTTGGTGATGCCCGAACCGCCTACAGTAGCAGTGGTGGAGCCAACCGTTGCTACAAAAAAAGTGGAGAAGAAAAAGCCCGAATGTGGCTGCACCAAACATAGTATTCGATTTAAACGCGACCACTACGAAGAGCATCGGCATCAGGCAGAGCGGCTTAACAACAACGTTATTCTTACCAATAAGGCCATACTGCGCTCGCCAATGCTGGCAGAGGTGCAAGACGGCATGGGCTATCGCATAGACCGACACAAACTGACTCATAGCCAACCGTACTTGCACAAGAAAGCCTACAAGGTGCTGCAAGAAATGGGCCGTGCTTATTCAGACAAGGTGAACGGCACGAAGGCCGAGGGCAGCACGTTTCATATCAGTTCGCTAACGCGCACTACGGAGCAACAAGAGAAACTGCGCAGAACGCCATCGGGCCGCAATGCCACGCCCAATGTTTCGGCTCACAGCTATGGGGCATCGTTTGATATTTACAAGTTTGACAACACCAATAGTTGTAACTTGGCCCGTAAGGCTTTCGAAGCGGTGCTCAAAGAATTTCACAAGAACGGCCGCATCTTGCTTTGCCCAGAGGGGAATTGCATTCATGTGACGGTTAAGGGGTAACAATCGGATGGTTTGCCGCATGAACATCCGCACCATTCTTATTGGCCTTGCCCTACTTATTATCGCCATTCAATTCATCCCACGGCACCATACATTGGAAGCCATAAACCCCGTAGAGGAGTTTAGCGCACCAGAATCGGAACAAGAAATGGCCCTGTTGAAATCGGCTTGCTACGATTGCCATAGCAACGAAACCGAGTATCCGTGGTATGCGCAGGTGCAACCCTTGGCTTGGTGGATAGATAACTACGTGGAAGAAGGCCGCGAAAAGCTCAATTTCTCCATTTGGCAAACCTATTCTGCTAAGGATATGAACCATGCCTTGGAAGAGTGCATCGAAATGGTGGAGGAAAAAGAAATGCCGCTCACCAGCTTCACCCTTACCCACCCCGAAGCGCGCCTATCGGAGCTGCAACGCCAGCAATTGGTGGATTGGTTTAAAAAATTGCGTGCCGAATTCTAATCGGCCATTAGGGGCAACTTTTACTACTTTGGCGATTCGAACCGCGCCATGACAACCAAGCCCCTTTCCCTAGTAGCAGCCCTAACTCCCATACTTTTTCTTATTGGATTACTAACGGCCAACGTGCTCTTTTATGGCGACAATTCGTTAGGTGGAGCAAATCAGATTGCTTTATTACTTGCAGGCGCATTGGCCGCGCTGATAGCTATTGGGCATGGGTATAGATGGAACGCCCTGTTTGATGGGGTTACTGCTAGCATAGGCTCGGCAATGCCTGCGCTTATTATTCTCCTAATGATTGGTGCATTGGCGGGTACATGGATGCTGAGTGGTGTGGTTCCCGCTATGATTTACTACGGGTTAGATTTGCTTAATCCTACAATTTTTCTCTTTGCATCATGCTTAGTGTGCTCCATAGTATCGCTGGCTACGGGCAGTTCGTGGAGCACTGTTGCCACTGTAGGCATTGCATTATTGGGCATAGGAAAAGCGCTGGGCTTACACGAAGGCATGGTGGCAGGTGCCATTATATCGGGAGCTTATTTCGGAGATAAAATGTCGCCACTTTCGGACACAACCAATTTGGCACCAGCCATGGCGGGCACCGACTTGGTAACGCACATTAAGCACATGATGTGGACTACAGGGCCATCTATAACCATATCGCTTGTGCTTTTCCTGATATTAGGGTTTACGCAAAGCGGCAGTGGCGAAACAACTTCAGTGGCTGAATTGCAGGCGGCAATTGCTTCGCGTTTCACCATTACACCATGGCTTTTTGCAGTGCCATTGATAGTTATTGCACTTATTGTAAAACAAGTGCCTGCTGTGCCAGCATTGTTCGCAGGCGCTTTACTTGGTGGATTGTTTAGTGTGTTGTTTCAACCGCAAATATTGGCAGAAGTAGCAGCTGTGGATGCCTCCTTTTGGCAAACCGCTTATATGGCAGTTATAAATGCTATGACCACAGATACGTCCATTTTAACCACTAATCCTTTGGTAAACGAATTGCTTCAAACTGGAGGAATGGAAGGCATGTTGGGTACTATTTGGCTTATCATTTGCGCCATGACATTTGGGGGAATAATGGAAGCGTCTGGCATGTTGCAACGCATAACGCAGTCCATTTTGAGCGTGGTAGAAAGTACGGGCTCATTAATTGCATCTACTGCTACAACATGCGTAATCTTCAACATCACAGCGTCTGACCAATACTTGGCTATTGTGGTTCCAGGACGAATGTTTGCTCAAGAGTACAAAAAGCGTGGGCTTGCTGGCGAAAACTTGAGTAGGGTATTGGAAGATAGTGGAACAGTTACATCAGCCTTAGTACCTTGGAATACCTGTGGTGCCTACAATGCTGGAGTATTGGGTGTGGCTACGGGTACCTATCTTCCCTTTGCGTTCTTCAACCTAATTAGCCCGCTAATGACAGTTCTGTTTGGGTATATGAACTGGAAGATTACTCGCCTGAAAGTTGAGAAATAATCGAATGGATTAGAGGTTAGATATCTACCTTTACCCTTAGGCTGAAGTATGAAAGATTATTGTCTACTGGCTGAAAACAGTAATCAAGGGGGTTATCTGATTTCTTTTTCATGTCGATTAGACCAAGGCCAGCGCCACCTTTGGACGAAAATTTTATCACCGTCTGCTTCATTATAACTCCATAAAGGAATTTGACTTCTTCGTCATTCAGACTATTTATCTTATTAAGCTTGTCTTCAAGAACAATAGTTTCCGATTTGGCAATAAGATTTCCAATGATGATATTGATTTTTCCTTCTGAACGCGCTAAAAAGAAATTGGCTTGCAACGATTCATCAACTTCGCTTGAAAGAAACGCATGCAACTGCAAGTTTTGAAGAGTTTCGATTGCAATATTGATAAGTTTCCTTTTTTTCTGCCTTTCAATGCCCTCTGCTTCGAGAATATCTTCCATTTGTGCTAGCATATCAAGCACCACCATCTTATCTACTGCCCCTTGATGGTGCAGCAGAACAGTTTCAGTATTGACCAAAGCATTCAAATCTACGGTCATTGACATCTCTCCATCACAAATGCATTTCCATAGAAAAGGAATCCCAAAACACCAAAAAACCTGTGCAATACGTTCGTTTCACGCAATTGTTACGCAATTGTTACTAAATCTTAACTATATTACGAACCATCCGTTGTTCGCCAATTATTAAACTAAACACATAGGCACCCGATTTGACTTCCGGTGTTTCGACTTCTAGGTAGTGCAACCCAACAGGCAGTTGGCCTAACTCCTTTTCTAGAATTACTCTACCCAACAAATCCGTCAAACTGAAAACCACTTTGGCAGATTCGAACGCATTAAACTGAACGGTGAATTTGTCTAGGAAAGGATTTGGATAGGCACTTACGATTATACCATCCAGAGCAGAAGCGGTTTCATTGATACCAACACTAGAGTCGGGTGCAACGGGTGCTAAAGGTGGATATTCAGTACCTACAGTTGCACCAGAAGCTTGAGAAAGAAAGTTGTCGCCATCGTTGGTTTTCCAACTGGCACCTAATGATGTTGTGAATACAGGGTCAAGCTTCGTGGAAATGTAATACCAATCGGATTGAGCCGCTTCTTCTGTCAAATCCAAAATCAAGTACCCATTGGCAGTAAGGTTGATATACTTCATGTGCGGATTGAACGTCTGTATCAATGCTGACCCAACTGGTAAAGGGAATCCTGGAGAAGTTACACTAGTCACAACAAACTCAACTGCAACGGCATCTGCGCCTTGGCGAATATCATTGCCCCAAGATGTATGAATATCGCCAGTGAGTACTACGCTGTTGTCGATGTTATTGCTATTGAGATGAGTGAGCAAGCTATCGCGCTCGCTAGGATACCCATCCCATTGGTCGTTATTCACGGGTGTGCCAGCAAAAAGCAATGGGGCCATCATAACCTGCTGTCCAATCACTTTCCACTTGGCTGTAGACTGCGAGAGGTTGGAGTACAACCACTGCCGCTGCTCATATCCCAAAAGATTTCTGTTTTGAGCTACGCCAGTATTCTGCAAATCGCGAGCATACAAGCGGGTATCCAACATCATTATATCAGCCATAGACCCAAAGCCAAAATCGCGATAAATGCGCTCAACATTATTTGGATCTGGTTTGCGCATGGGAACCCACTCCTCATTGGCTAAGATTGCCGCAGATTTCCTGTCGACCCAAAGCCCTTCGCTACCTTGACTATGATTACTGGCACCTCCATTCCATGAATTGTCGGCTGTTTCGTGGTCATCCCAAATAACTATGAAGGGATACTGCCGATGAATTTCCTGCAAATCCGCGTCTAATCGGTAGTGCGAGTATCGTGTTCGGTAATCCTCTAAGGTCACTATTTCGTTGGTAGGCTCGCTTTCACGACCAGCTATATTTGAGCTGTAGCCGCCAACTTCGTATTCGTAAATATAATCACCTAGATGCAAAATTGCATCCACGTCATTGCGTTCGGCTAGACTTTTATAGGCGTTGAAAAAACCATGTTCGTAGTTAGAACACGAAACCACACCAAAACGCAGTTGATCAACTCCACCTGAAGGAGCAGTGTGGGTACGACCCATTATGGAACGTTGTCCATTATACTCAAACTCGTAGTAGTACCATGAATTTTCGGACAAACCTGTCACATCAACTTGAAGCGTCCAATCGGTGCTTGCTGTTACTGTTTCAGTTCCTGAGCCTACAATATTCGAAAATAAAGTATCCTCAGCCATTCGCCAATTTACTTGCACAGGCACTTCATCGGGCAGTGTGATGCGCGTCCAGATAATTACTGCGTCCAGAAGCGGATCACCTGACGCCACACCATGATAAAACGGTGCTAAATCTGGATTTAGATCACTGCGCCCAGCTGTGACTGGATTAACTTCGGAAGTTTGGGCAACTGCATGGAATAAAACGTTGCTTTGAAGTAGCGCAAACACCACCAGTTTGAAGGAAAATTTTGTGAAATACATCCTCCAAAAATAGGAGAAACTAAAAGTGAAAAAACTCAAAATTCAATCAAGAGTATCGATTTAAGACCAAATGGACTTTTTAATCGATGAAACGAATTTTTTTATCGATGAAAAGGGCGATAATTTACTCTCTTAAAACAAGCCGCCCCGAATAGCTTTCGCTACGCAGGGCGGTGTTTGCAAACCTATAAGCCAGATCCCGTTACTACTGCCGAAACAATAGCTCCCATCATTTATCTATGCAGCCTACCCGTTGCAACCGTCCGAAGACATGAGGCGAGCAACCTCAAAATTGCAACCTATTTGGCCTTGCAGCCCGTAAGGTTTACCCACCAACCCTGTTACCAAGACCAGTTGTGAGCTCTTACCTCACTTTTTCACCCTTACCACACCGAAATGTGGCGGTTATTTTCTGTGGCACTTGCTGTAGCTAAGTAACTGCTTACCCAACCCCCCTATTTACATAAGGTGCGGTGCTCTTTGCTGTCTGGACTTTCCTCTCCGAACACGTTCGGAGCGATGGGACAGTTTGCAACGCAAAAGTACGTTTGGTTAATGGATTGGAGAATTCGTCATTATCCTGCAGTATGTCTTTTCGTAATTTGGGAAATACTGCATCAACTTTCCGAAGTAAATAAGCACCATAAGTGCCCTCAAAATCGTGCACACTATCTTTGTCCCAGCGATTGTTTCTATCATCTTCAACGGGAGTTATACCAGAAATAAGCTCGACCTTAGAATCAAATGCTGAATCAAAAAACAGTGGAAATGAAAGCCTTTGTTTGCCAGAAGCATTTAAAACACGATGTGGCGTTGAGCGATATAAACCGCCCGTCATTCTCTCTAGCATATCACCAATATTGCACACAAATGTGTTTGGAATTGGTGGAGCTTCTACCCAAATGCCATCGCTTTTCACTTGTAATCCACCCACAGAATCTTGCAACAACAAGGTGAGTAATGGACCTGCTACCTTTGATTGAACAGTAAGTTAAGTCTTAGTACAGCGGTTTAATCTTAAATCAGATGGCAGACACAAGAAGAAAGCATGACAGGGATTTCAAACTCAAAGCGGTAGAGCTGAGTTATCAAAAGGATAATATTGCTTACCGGACGCCAGTCTACAATGATATTAACCTGATCGAAGAATACCGACTTCACCTTACGCTTTTGAACAGTTAAATCTGCAAATCCTATGAGTTCTGTCTTTTTCATGCTTCTAAAGTACAAAAATACCCGAAATACAAATTATAATATTGTAAATCAATTAGTTAATCGAATAATGCCGTGCAACGGTCTCAGACAGTAAAAGATGTTTCCAAAGCCAAAAAACTTAATCCAGATAATGGTAAGCCGTTCTTATATCGGGCTAAAGTACGCTTTACAGAAAACCAATTGAAACAAGCTTGCGAAGACCTCAATTCCGCTGGCAATCTCAATAATTTGGAGGCCCAAGAAATGATTGGAGTGTATTGTTTCGACCCCTAAAGACGAGGCTGCTAAATAATTTCTTATATCGTCTCTACTCTGCTACCTTTGGGGCAATGGCCGAAATTTCGAGCAATATGCCTTTGGCAGAGCGCATGCGTCCCAATTCGCTTGACACCTATCAAGGTCAGCAACATCTTATTGGCGCTAATTCTATTTTACGGCATGCCATTTCGTCTGGTGTAATTCCATCCATGATTCTTTGGGGGCCGCCAGGAACTGGAAAAACTACATTAGCACATATCATTTCTCAAACGCTTGAAAGGCCCTTTTATAGTCTTAGCGCGGTTCACTCTGGGGTGAAAGATGTACGCGATGTAATTGACAAAGCGAAGAATCAAGGAATGTTCTCGAAAGGAAAACCCATCCTTTTCATAGATGAGATTCACAGGTTTAGCAAATCGCAGCAAGATTCACTCTTGGCAGCTGTAGAAAAGGGAATTGTAACACTGATTGGAGCCACAACCGAAAATCCATCGTTTGAGGTAATCTCCGCACTTCTTAGCAGATGTCAGGTTTACATCCTGAAAGATTTAGAAGCTAGAGACCTCGAATTATTATTAGAAAAAGGAAGGCTTCTGCTTGAGCAAGAACTCCATAAATCCATTACAATTTCCGAATCCTCAGCTTTGCTTCGCGTTTCTGGTGGCGATGCACGAAAGTTGCTAAATAGCCTCGAATTAGTGGTAAGTTCCCTTTCTGGAAACGCTATTGATGTGAGCAATGAAGCAGTGATGCGTTGCGTTCAAAACACTATTCCTAGCTACGATAAGGATGGCGAGAATCATTACGATATTATTTCGGCATTTATCAAAAGTATGCGGGGCAGCGACCCAAATGCAGCGGTATATTGGCTTGCACGAATGGTGAAGGCTGGCGAAGACCCGAAATTTATAGCACGCAGACTCCTTATTCTTGCATCTGAAGATATTGGCGCGGCCAATCCCACAGCTTTGGTTTTAGCGAATAGTTGCTTTCAGGCCGTGAACGTAATCGGCTATCCCGAAGCAGAGATTATTCTATCGCAGTGTACCGTTTATCTCGCCACTTCACCCAAAAGCAATGCAACTTATTTGGCTATAAAAACCGCCAAGCAATTGATAGAAACTACAGGCGATTTGCCTGTTCCACTTCATCTTAGAAATGCACCTACCAAATTGATGAAAGAAATTGGTTATGGAAAAGAATATGCTTACGCGCATGATTTTCCTGGAAATTTTGTGGAATTGGAATATCTTCCAGACGAAATTTCGGGCGAGACATTGTATAAACCACAAAATAATACTAAAGAAAAAGCTGACCGCGAGCGGTTGTTATCCCTATGGAAAAATCGCTACAACTACTAGCCAGTTGAAGCAAATTGACTTGAATTCATTCATTTAAAACACTTTAGTTACAACACCTTAGCAATTTCAACAGATGTTTAAAGTAAAGACTTTCAATTTCCTTACATTTGAAAAATGTCTTCACCAATAATTAGGCGATACGCATTTCTAGTTGTAATTCTATGCGGAATAGGATTTTCGAACGGATGCAAACAAGATATTGGAGGCTCTGCATGGGATGTAGATGTGCTTGCTCCTATCATTTCCACGCGGCTCACTATGGCCGATTTGCTAACCGATTCCATAGTTCAAGCCGATGCGAATGGCGCACTTCGATTAAAATTTGAAACCGATTTAATTGGACTTCAAATTGATTCTATCGTTCGAATTCCAGATACAACCATTATTACTCCAATAAGCTTCGCTCTTCCTATTACTGACCTTCCACCAGGTTCTGATTTCATTCCATTTATAGGCAGAACACGCTATAATCTTGGTGGAATATCTCTGAAAAAGGTACGATTAAAACGGGGCAAACTCCGCGTGAAATTGCGAAGCGTATTACCTACACCAGTTGAGTTTTTCTATGAAATGCCATTGACCTATTTATGGGGCAATCATTTTGAATTCTCAAGCACCATTGATGCTGGAACGGAAGCCGCCCCATCTTCGGCTGAATTTGAGTTTGATTTAACTGGATATGAATTCGATTTGCGCAGCTCCACATTTCAAAGCTTTAACACGCTAGAAAGCCGATACACATTGCGCACTGCTGAAAATGGACAGACGGTTTCTGTTCCAGCCAATCAAGCTTTCTTTTTTCTAGAATACTCCTTCTTTGATATTGTGCCCGATTATGGCATTGGATTTTTTGGTCAAAAAAATGAGCAAGTAGAAGATGAAGTGTCAGATTTAGCTGTTCTCTCTCAAATCACCGATGGCCAATTGTTCCTGGACTCAGTGACTATTGATTTAAGTGTGGTAAATGGAGTTGGAGCAGATGCATTATTTCGCTTGGGCTATTTAAAGTCAATAAACACAAGAACCAATACCACGTTGGATTTACAGCATTCAATTGTTGGAAACAACATTCAGCTTACGCGTGCCATAGACATAAATGGAACTGCCGAAGGTGTTCAGGTTTCGCAACAAAGCTTTAGGTTAGATAAGGGAAATTCAAACATTAAAGATTTGCTCGAAAATCTCCCTGATAAGTTGGGTTTCGCCTTTGACTTTAGCTTAAATCCCTTAGGCAACATTTCATCGGGCAATGACTTTTTCTTCTACGACAAACCTTTTGAAGCGAAATTGGCGGTAAATGTTCCACTTCGGGCATCTATTCAAAATCTTACGTTGGTAGATACGTTGGAATTTAATTTGGCGGAGAATGCGGTTGTTGAAAGTATTACAAAGGGCACATTTACTTTGGTTGCAGTGAATGGTTTTCCGTTGGAATGCCGTATTGAAATGGTCCTATTGAATGATGCATTTCAACTTGTAGATACGTTGGTGAACGCTGCTCTTATTGCTGCGCCTGCGTTAGATGCTGAATTCAAGGTAATTCAACCTTTAGAATCTCGTGTTTCTATTCCACTTACGGAAACTACTGTTCAACGTTTGCCTCAAGCAAAGCATGTTCGTCTTTTGGTTCGATTCAACTCTCCTGCGCAACCTCAATTGCTCGATATTTATTCGCATTATGGAATAGATGTAAAGCTAATTGGAGATCTAAACATCAATTTTAATTCCTCTGTAAATTGAAGTTTATTCGCGCGATACTTCCGTTCCTGTTCATCCATTTTTCGGGCTTTGCTCAATTTTCTCACGAAGTATATTCCGATTGGGAAGGCGGAAATGCCATTGGAGTGTTTGGGCGCTACCAAATTGCCAGCAACGCTCTATCGGCATCTATGATAAATGCTATTTATTCGGGAAATGACCTAAGTAGGGATTTGCGACAAGCCACTTCCGACCGATTAAGTTCATCCAACCGAATGGGCTTAGATGGGGATTTCGGCCTCTATTATCGGCACTTGCCTGATAGTTCTAAAGGCATAGGATATTTTGTTCGAATTGCTGACAGATACCACGCCCACGGCACATTTTCTGCCGATTTACTCAATGTTGCAATGTTTGGGAATGCCCGTTTTGCTGGTAAAACCGCCAATCTTGGAGATGCCTCAGCCACTTATTTACAGTACAAACAATATGAATTAGGTATTCTTAAAACTTGGAAGAAACCCAAAGCTACCTGGAAATTTGGATTTGGGCTATCGCTTCTAACTGGCAATCAATCGCTTGTGGCTGATTTTCCAGAAGGAAGCCTTTATACAGACCGCGATGGAGAATATTTAGACATTATATTAAATGGTTCTGTTCAAACCTCTTCCATTGCAAGTGCTCAATATTTCGATGCAAATGGCTGGGGATTTAGCGCATCTGGACATTTGGGTATGCAGGCCGAGAAATTTGGATGGAAATTTCAATTTGATGACATCGGTCTGATTTCATGGGGTCAACATCTTAAGCGGCATGACTTTGATACCGTTGCGCGATTTGAAGGAGCAAACCTCGATTTGTTCGCAGACGACCCACTCGCATCTGTAAACTTAGACTCCATCACGCAAAAAATGATAACCACCACTGATGGCGATAGCTATGTAGCAGCCATCCCAGGAAGTATTCGATTGGAAGGTTCATATGCGCTGAATGCCAAGCAATGGAAATTGTATGCAGGTGTTCATCACCGCTTTGCATCAGGATATTTCCCGCTCATTTATTTGGGAACCAGTGCTTCATTGCCCAAACGTTTTTTTATTGATGGACGTTTTGCTTACGGTGGTTTTGGCTCATGGAATATCGGTTTAGAACTGCGGAAAAACTTTGCAGGACACTTCGCCATCCGAGCTGGCACCTACAATTTGGAAGGATTTATTCTACCCGATTTCGGCATGGGACAAAGTGCATTTGTTGGATTTTCGGGGTATTTCTAATTGGCTTAACCAGTTTAGGAATTTAAGATTCGCCTAGCCTCAAATCCCCTGAATATAGAAAGCTAATCGCGATGCTACCCACAATTTTGAACAGAATAAGTAGCGATTTTTGGCTCCCGTTGAGCATTCTGCTGTTGAATTTTGGATTCAAATTAGTGTATCTCGATTGCCAATCCATTGCAGGTGATGAGCCATTTTCAATTTACGTGGCTGGAATGGATCCAACCGAGATTATAAAGTATTTAGCAACTGGAAATAATCCCCCACTTTGGGAATTAATCCTGCATTATTGGATTAACGTTTTTGGAACAGATGCTTTTTCGGTTCGCTTTCTTCCTTTGGTGTTTAGTGCCTTTGTTTCACTGTTTATATTTTTAATTGGACGCCAATTTTTCTCGTTGTCAGTTGCTCTTCTTACTTCTATCTTATTCACATTCTCCGATTTCCACATTCATTTTTCACATGAAGCACGCGTATATGCCTTAGCCACATTTCTGGCGAGTTTATCTATGTTTTTGTTTCTCAATCTGCTGAAAAGTGAAGAGAAATCAAAATTCAAATTAGGTTTTTGGGTAATTGCAAATGCCTTCTTAGTGCTGGCACATTATTTTGGTTTCTGGATAATTCTGGTTCAGGTTTGTGCAGCAACAATTCTTCTTTTGGATCAATCAACAAGAAAAAATGGACTCTTTGTGTTGATGGGATTTGTTTTTTTCGCTCTATGTTGCATTCCGCTTCTACCAGTAGTAATCAACCGTTTTAGTGAATCTGCTTCATCGGGCACGTGGGTTGCAGAGCCGAACGGGCTATTCAGTTTAGTGGATATGCTACGCACATTTTGCAATGAGCAATATGGAAGCGCACAATTTTATGGTAGTAAACCTCTACTCACAGTTGCGCTTTGTCTCTTAGCCTTTGTGGGGCACGCTAAGAAGTTAATACGTCCTAGTCAGAAACCAGCAATAGTCTATTGGGTAATTGTAGGGTGGTTTTTGATTCCGTTTCTTTTAATGTGGGTTATTTCCTTTAAAATTCCCATGTTCCATGATCGCTATTTAGTATTCGCCAGTATTGGATTTGTTTTCTTCATCGCAATCGGACTTCATGCACTTTCAAACCGAACACTAGTTAGAAATGCGATAATGAGCACCGCTGCCTTGGGAATGTTGCTTACCTGCACTCCCAATGTAAGCAATAAAAGGTATGTAATCGGGACCATAAACCAAATACAGGTATTGAAGAAGCAATTTCCAGAGGCAATGATATTTCTATGCCCAGAATGGTATGATTTGCATTTTTCGTACTACTGGAATAGAGCATGTTTCGAAGTTCCGGCTACAGCAGATGCTTTTAAATCGGAAATTCAAAGTTGTCTAGCCGATGAAAACATCTATCCAATTCGAGATGTTACCATGATTGATAACCAAAAACTGTTGGCAGCAAATGATGTGATCTATCTTGATGCCGCTGCGGATTTGACCCATCCTAACAACGGGATTCAAGATGTTTTATCAAGCAACTTCAATCAAGTTAAGCTTTATGAATATCCTGAGATATTTCGGGTATATCATTACTCCCGTAGATAATTTATTGAAATACTGCTCTAAATTAATACTGGGTATTCACCAGTCGCCCATTGGCTATAATCTCTTGACCCGAACGCAAGCGATACATATAAATACCGCTATTGAGCAAAGTCAAATCCATATCAGTGGACGAACGAAGCGATGAGTTTGAAAGAACCATTTTTCCTAGAGCATCGAATAGCTCTAAAACGATGGGATGCTGATAAATCCGACACCACCTAAAGCGCTTACATTAGGCTCATTGTGTATTTTTGATTCAATAACCCGTTTTCACAATGGTTCCTGAAAGCGAAAACGCTCCACTTGATGAAACTCGGTAGCTATAAACCCCATCTGCCAGTTGTGACAGCAATAATGGAGTGACCTCATTCTCAATCAATTGAGTGTAGATCTGTTTTCCGAACATGTCATATACGTGCAACTCGACAGCTGACCTCCATTTTGAAGCAGATGCCCTGTAACCTCTCAAAGTAAAATAGGCATACTCAGAAAATGGATTTGGCGCCACGGCAATAGAAAGTTCCTCCCCAATGGTGGACTCCTGAATGCCAACTGTAAAAACAACCCCTTCACCATTAGGACCTGTCTTGTAGGCTATTGCATCAGTCATTCTATCAAGATACCCTGTTGTCTCGCCAAGAAGCAGATACCCGCCATCTGAAGTAGTAATAATGCTATGCCCTCTTTCATCGCCCAGTTCGCCATACGTTCTTGATTCATCATACAGGCCATCATGCGTCAATCTTAGAATGAAAAGGTCGTCACCACCACCACCTGCTGTGGTTGTCTGGGAATAACCGATGGTTGCAAGTCGACCGCCATCCTGCTCTATGATATCATTCCACACATCGTTCAAAGGTCCTCCATATAAGAATGACCAAAGCTCCAGTCCTTGGTTATTCATCTTTGTGACATTGAAATCAAAACCTCCTACCCCATTACTTGTTCTTCCTCCCGAAAAGGCAAATCCACCATCTGACGTGGCCACAATGGCATTGGCCACATCATCTTCTACACCTCCAAAAGTCCTCGTCCAAAGCGAATCTCCCAAAGCATCTAGTCTTAGTACCCAAGCATCTTTGCCCCCACCGCCAAATCCTTCTGTATAGCCTGCAACGATCAGACCTCCATCCATGGTCTCATCAATCGAATGACCGGCCTCTTGGGCTGGACTTCCATAGGTCTTCATCCATAATACGTCCCCTGCTTCATCAAGCCTTAAGATCAGAACATCGCCTTGTCCCTGTCCAAAACTGTAGGTCTGCCCCACCACGGCATAACCACCACTGCTCATAGTGATGATCTGGTGTCCGTAATCCCAACTTGGTCCACCATAGTGTCGGGTCCACATCGTATCGCCAAGCAAATCAGTCTTCACCAATAAAACCTGATAACTGGCGCTCAAGGTCTCACTAACCCCTGCCATGATATAGCCACCATCAATCGTTGCCACCATACTTTCTAGGTTATCCGAAAAATCACCACCATAGTACTTCCGCCATTGCTCGCTTCCCCATGCATCGGTCCTAATTAGCATGAATTGACCATTATCCAGATCAAAACTTCCCGTGGAGCCTGCGATCACATAACCGTCATCATCTGTTTGAATTACCGATTTGCCCACGTCATAAGACCCTCCGCCATAGATTTTGACGAATTGCATTTGCGCAAACATATAAGGCGCACAGAGGACTAGGAGGGTAATTGAAACCAGTATATGTTTCATTATTTTATTCGGATTAAGACGATGACCATCAACAGACCAAATATACGTGGATATGAACTGTTGCGCATTGACCTTTACGCGATCGAACCATACTTACTTGGTAGGCCCGAACAGTAGTTTGCCATAGGCGCTCCAATCCCAGTCATTCCAGAACCAACAGTGACCATAGGAGAAAATCAGTTTTTGTGTCCATAGAATCAGGATAGCCATAAGGATGAACAACGCAGACCGAAAATAGATTGATCTGCTATGAACAGTGAAATGCACTACATGACCTAAGGGCTTGGCCATTATCGCCATGTATTCCACATAAGGTCTACTTCCAAAACCACAACCGTATGTCCAACTCCACCATGATGCGAATACAAAAGAGACAAGCCCAAAATGCAAGGCAATAACAATTGCCTGAGTTGGCTGCTTTCGGAACATTAATGCAATTCCGACCAAGCACATTCCAAAAACCGGTGCATACGTAAGCAGACCGTTATGAGGCGCGAACCAGATTTCAAGGATCTTAGGGCTTCTCCAATTTGAAAACCCCTCGCTTCCATAACTATAAGTCAGCACTTCTCCTGTCTGGTACTGCCAATAAAGCAATTGTGGAACTACAATGAGAATTCCAATGATAGCTGATGCCACAAGTGCATATCTATGGTCTGACCACAGCACACGCCAAGGTATGAATGGCACTATTACAGCAACAAGAAGCAAATTGATTGGTCTGACCAGAACAATCAGAGCTACCAACACAGCACTTATCATAATAGACTTACGGTCATATCCATCGTTTGCACACCTTCTCGTTACGTACATCAATCCAGACATTAATACAAAGGAATAGATATGAGACATACCTGTATCAATGAACATATAGTAAAATACTCCAGAACCAGCAAATACAAGCGTGCAAGTCAGGTATGCAACCACAATCGAAAATTCCAAAAGCAGATACCTGTATAGGATAACCAACCCCAGAAGTCCATAGAATACCGCAGCAATATCAATCGCTTTGTGATAAGGGAGTGAGAAACCATCGTCAGCGTATCCAAGCTGGGATGCCATCATATGGGCAACCATGAAAAATGGTGCTTGCAGCATTGCAACCCCACAAGTGTACTTGGTGCTTATTTTGCCTTCATCGGTGTTGACAAAGCCATGTCCTGTTTTCTTATCTATGCTATCAGGCATAGCCCGTGCATCGAACCCATAAATGAACAGCGCAGGCAAATAGACATGGTAGCCCGCCCTATCTGCCCATATTTCACTTTGGTAGGTCTGGATATGATTTCTATTATGCCTGTTCAGGGTGAGAAAAATGGAGCCTGTTAAAAGCAACAGAAGCACAATGACTTGCAAATGGAATCGCTCTAAAAATTGCTTGGAACCAAACATTATTCAGTTACTCCAAATAAAAACTATGAAAAACCGTATTGGTCAAGTGTCCAAACACATGAACTTGTTTGCTGCCGTCTTGCATTAAGTCTAACCGCATAAAACCATTGTTCCTATCGTCCATAAAACGAGCTCCATAGCGGTCGCCCTTCAAAGAAGAACGCTTACTTCCTGAACCAGAAACTAAATGAAAATTGGAGCCTTTCTTAAAGTATTGCAGATTGTGATCGTGGCCTGACACATAAATTACTCCTGTATACTTATTAATCACTTTCAGAATTTTGTTCCGAATTCGTTTGTATCGCATTTGAGGAATATCTTGTACCATGGCTCGGTTCAACCCAATAAGACCGAAAAGTTGAAATGGCGGCACCCAGTTCAAAATAAATCGAAATGGTTGCTTTGGTGCACCATGATGCCCATTTGAATACATCGGATGATGCGCTGCAATGAGCACTTGACCTCCTTTTGCTGTCGAAGAAATCAACAAACTATCCAAACGTAAAAGAAACTGACGCTCCATTTGGCGCTTCGACATACCCTCAGTTTTGGCGATTTTGTGAAAAAACTGTGACTGCAACCACCATTGGACATCAATTGCTATGAGATGCATATTATCTCCAAAGGCAGCATAATGCGGCCCTGGAAATCCATTTCTAGGCATGAAAACTGCTTCGTTTTTGTTTCGGATGTTTCCGTTTTGCTTATAGAAGGCCTCCACAAAATCAGCTTCTCGTTTCACCAATTCCAAGCCCTGCCATTTTCCGGCCTTCCAATCGTGGTTTCCAGGAACCCAAAACACACTGCCATGATGATTTGTTGTTTGGTCTAATTGCGAACGAAGTTTCATTTCGGAGGCCCTCAGTTTCTTGTGCCCATCCTTACCATCTAATCCAGTTGGATATACATTATCGCCCAAGAAAATTACTGTGCTTGTAGAATCCTTGCGAAGTTGTTCACCCAAAAGCTGCAAGGCTGGACCAGCGATAGTATCTTTTCCCGCATCGCCAATTAGGTAAATAGAATGCTTAATGGCATTTTGGGAAAAAAGCGCTGAAGTAATTGAAAACATAAATACCAACGCAATCCCAGAATTTTTGAGCAAAAATGAACCCCTCATCACGGCTTCTTCGCTTTAACGGTAAACTCTGTCCTACGATTGTTAGCACGTCCTTCCAAAGTATCATTGGTATCGATAGGCACTATATCTGCATAGCCTTTATACTCCGTTCTTCCGGAAGCTATTCCTTTAGCCAACAAATAATCGTTCACGGCTTTTGCTCTATTTTCAGATAAAACTTGATTGTCTGCCCTATTCCCCATATTGTCGGTATGACCTCCAATTTCGATATTTATAGTTAGATTTTCCTTCAAGAAGGACACAAGTTTCTCTAGCTCAGCAGTCGATTCAGGCTTCAAATCAAAGGACGCTGTCTCGAAGAAAATGTTTTTAAGCACAACCTTCTTCCCAAACTCAATGGGTTGCAATTCCACATTCATAATAAACGGTTTGCTATCTGGGGCTCTTCCTTGAAGGGAGAAATTTGCTGAGTAAAACAGGTAGCCATCCTTCGAAACGTTTAAGGCGTAATCGCGATCAACTGGTAAACAGACAAGAAAATCCCCCGTAATTTTATCAGATTGAGATTCAATTACGGTTTTTGAAGTAGATAAATCTATCAACTCAAACTTTGCTCCCAATGGCCGTTTGGAGGGTAAATCTTTCACTATTCCTTTCACATAGGTTACAGGAATTGGCCTAGCATCTTGATACAATTCGAAAGCGTAGATATCTAGCTTTCCAAATCCACCATCTCTATCCGAACCAAAATAGGCGAGTTTTCCGCTTGCATCAACAAACAAACCCATTTCATCTTTCCATGTATTTATGGGGTAACCCAAATTTTTTGGGGTGCTCCAAACGCCTTTTTCATCCAGTCTACTCATATAGATATCCTTACCTCCCATGCCAACATGGCCATTAGAAGTAAAATACAAGGTGCGTCCATCCGCATGAATAAAAGGAGTTTCTTCATATCCTAAAGTGTTTATAGAATCTCCCAAATTGCGAGGTTCGGTCCATTCGCCATTTGGAGTAAGGTGTGTCACAAAAATATCTGCACCGCCCTTGCCTCCGGCCCTATTGCTTGAAAAGTACAGCGTTTTTCCATCGGAAGAAATGGACGGCTGCGATTCCCATTTATCTGAATTTACTGGCGGTCCAAGATTTTCAGGCGTACTCCAAGACCGTCCTTCACGGAAAGAACGATAGATATCGCAACTTCCCATTCCTCCACGCCTATTGCAACCTGTAAAAAACAATTGTTGCCCATCGGCTGTCATTGTTTGCGCACCCTCGTTATCGTCAGTGTTTATGGGGTTCCCAAGGTTCATAGCCAAGCCCCATTCACCATCATTCTTAAGAAAACTGATGTAAAAATCCTCCTGATAATCTGCTCCTTCATCGCGCCTTTTGTTTCTAGTGCAAACTAGAGTAAGCCCATCGGCTGTCAGTACAGGGAAATATTCAAAATCAGCAGTATTTACATTTGCTCCAAGATTCTTTGGCTCAAATGGTACTGGATATTTTCGAGCTATGGCCCCAAATTCAGCATTCCTAAGTTGAAGTTCTGCCTTCTCCTTTAGTTTTGGGTTGACTCTTTTTTTCGCGATATACTTTGTGTAGTTGATAACAGCTTTGTCATAATCACCAATGCTCATCTGCATTTGAGCCAACTGATTGTAGGTGTTCGAAAAAAATTCATCATCAATTTCCACCACCTTTTTATACAGTTCAATGCCATCAAGTGGTTTACCCATATCGAAATACACATCACCAAGTAAAATATGGGCTTCAATAAACTTCGGCTCAAGCTTAATCGCTTTTAGAAATCGCTCCTCTGCTTCAGTGTTTAGTTTATTGTCATAAAAGCGCAATCCTTCTTCAAAAATGACAATAGCTTTTTTCGACTCGATGGAATATTTTTGTTGCGCAAAGGCAGAAAAGCCAAGGCAAATGAATAGAACTACAAGAATAATTCGGTTTGGTTTATTCATTAAATTTTTGTCCTGAACTGAGAAGACTAGTTCGGTTTATTGGTTAAATGATTCAAAGAAGTGAATACAAATCATGGAATTCCCATGTATTTATGGCTTTGTAGCGAAACATTCCAGCGAGGATTTGCCATTACATAATCAACTATCATAGGTAACATTTTATCTACCACACTCCACTCTGGCTGCAGATAAATCTTGCATTGATTTTTAACCAAAGATGCATGTTCTTCAGCCCAAACAAAATCGTGCCGATTATGTATAATCACCTTTAATTCATCTGCCATTTCATAAAATTCAGGTTTTGGCGGACTGTTTTTCTTAGGCGATAAACAAATCCAATCAAACCTACCCGATAGCGGATGCGCCCCTGATGTTTCAATATGAGTTGCTAATCCAGCTTCTTTTAGCAAACGTGTAAGCACATCAAGATTATACATTAACGGTTCGCCTCCAGTAATTACAATGGTTTTTGCTGGCTGTTTGCTGGCTTCATTAACTATTTGAACCGCATTGGTAAGTGGATGTATGCTGGCATCCCAACTTTCTTTCACATCACACCAATGGCAGCCTACATCACATCCTCCAATCCGAACAAAATATGCAGCTGTGCCAGTATGAAATCCTTCTCCTTGAATAGTGTAAAACTGCTCCATTAAAGGCAGAATCACTCCGTTGTTCAATTCTGTTTTTTGCAAACCGCTTAACCTCTCCAATTTCATCGCGCTAAGGTATCCAATCTAAAACCATAGAACATAGGATTAGCTCTTAACTTCACACACAAGAGTTAAATTTTTTGAATTCGCGAAAAAAAAAGGGTTCGAACGTGTGTCCGAACCCTTTTCGATTTCCAATTAAGTATAACTACTTTTTTATAGCAAGCTTATTAAGACTAGCTGTGTCTCCAAACAATTCTTGCGACTTTTTATTGTATGCCGCAGCTGCTTCTTCGGCAGTTTTGAAAAACCCAAGATTCACAGCCTTTCTTTGATAATAAATTACCGCCCGAAATCTATCCTTTTCTTGAGTTACTCCACGGAAACCAGATTTGCTTGTGAAGTTTTTCATTTGTCTTCTCAAGGTATTCATAGTAACCCATTCAAGGTTTTCTAATCGAGCATCTAATACATTGCCATTTATAAAACGAACAAAGAGCTTTTTACCCTGATCAACTGGCTTTTTGCAGAATTTTTCTGCAATGTACTTGTGCAAGTAAATGGTTTCGTAAACAGGACCTTGTTTCGTGGTAATGCAACGTTGGTAGACAGCATATCCATTGGAATGGGCACGCAAATTATCCAAAAATTTAATAGATATCATGTAGGGATTAGCCTTGATATCATTCAGAGAAGACTCGTCTACAATGACGTGTTCGTCTTCCCTATTCTTAAGCTTAATTTTTACTGACATGAATTTGTTGTTTTTGGTTTGACATGGTTTTCATTCTGGCGAGCATTGTATTTTTTAGTAGGGAAGCAATAGTCATACGACCAACTCCACCTGGAACAGGCGTGATAAAACTAGCCTTTGAGGCGACTTCATCGAAGGCTACATCACCAACAATTCTGTAACCCTTAGGCGATTTTAAATCATCAATCCTAGTTATTCCTACATCAACCACAACCGCGCCTTCCTTCACCATATCAGCGGTTACAAACTCAGGTTTCCCCAAAGCAACAATCAAAATATCAGCACTTCTTGTAAAAGAAGATAAATCCTTAGTTCTACTGTGGCACAATGTTACTGTACTATTTCCTGGATTACTATTTCTACTCAACAGAATAGACATGGGCGTTCCAACAATATTGCTTCTTCCAAGCACTACACAATGCTTACCAGCCGTCTCAATTTGATACCGTTTCAGCAACTCCATAATTCCTGCGGGGGTGGCAGAAACAAACGTTTCCATTCCCAAAACCAGCTTACCTAAGTTTTCTGGGTGGAAGCCATCAACATCTTTTGAGGGTCTCACAGCAAGCGTAACTTTTTGTTCATCAATATGATGCGGCAATGGTAATTGCACAATTAAACCATCAATAGCATCATTCTCGTTTATGCGATTCACTTCAAAAAGCACGTCTTGAAGTGTGGCTTCACTTGGCAAACGAACCAACGTAGATTCAAAACCAATTTCTTTACAGGACTTTACTTTGCTCGCAACATAAGTTTCGCTAGCGCCATCATTTCCAACTAGGATAGCCGCTAAATGTGGAGGACGATTTCCACTGGTAACAATCTCGGCTACTTGGATGGCTAGTTCAGCCTTCACCTGATCTGCAATAATTTTTCCGTCCAGTAGTCTCATCAAATCTTAATACATGTACAAACCAATCAAAACGACTGACTACGTTATTCACGCATCAATCCTAATTATATTCATTTCACTCACATAAAATGTTGATATCTCAACAAAAGTGCTCGAAATATACAATTATTTTGAATATGTCGTGTAAATGCATTCAGGAAAATATTTTTAGTGAAACTATTTGCGGCCCGGCATTTGCTTCATCATTTGGGCCATAGCCCCTTTATTCGACATCATTTTCATCATCTTTTTGCTGTCATCAAACTGCTTCAAAAGGCGATTTACTTCCTGAACATTCGTTCCACTACCAAGCGCCAAACGCTTTCTTCGGCTCCCGTCTATTATGTTTGGATTGGCTCGCTCTTTTGGCGTCATGGAACCAATAATTGCTTCCAAACTCTTGAATGCGTCATCCCCAATTTCCACATCCTTAAGCATTTTGCCCATTCCTGGCACCATTCCCATCAAATCTTTGATGTTTCCCATTTTCTTGATTTGATGAATTTGACCTAGAAAATCGTTGAAATCAAAGGTGTTTTTGGCAATTTTCTTTTGAAGTTCACGCGCTTTCTCTTCATCATATTGCGATTGAGCGCGTTCTACAAGCGACACAATATCACCCATGCCCAAAATTCGATCTGCCATCCGATTAGGATGAAACACATCCAGCGCATCCAACTTCTCACCAATACCAACAAACTTAATGGGTTTGTCTACAACGGAACGAATAGAAAGCGCAGCTCCACCTCTCGTATCGCCATCTAGTTTTGTTAGAACCACACCGTCAAAATTGAGTCGGTCGTTAAAAGCTTTGGCTGTATTCACGGCATCTTGCCCTGTCATTGAATCCACTACAAACAACGTTTCGTGCGGACGGATAGCCTTGTGAACGCGGTCTATCTCCTTCATCATTTCCTCGTCTACTGCCAATCGACCTGCAGTATCCACTATTACCACATTGAAACCTTTCTCTCGAGCGTATTTAATGGCATTTTCCGCTATCTGAACAGGATTTTTATTTTCAACTTCTGAATAAACTTCAGCGCCAACTTGGCCACCAAGCACTTTCAGTTGCTCTATGGCCGCTGGTCTATACACATCACAAGCTACCAAAAGTGGCTTTTTACCACGTTTTGCTTTTAAGTGAAGTGCTAATTTTCCTGTGAATGTGGTTTTACCAGAACCTTGCAAACCAGCTATCAAGAAAACAGCTGGATTGCCATTAAGGTTAACGTCCATGGTAGCTCCACCCATCAAGGCGGTAAGCTCATCTTTCGTTATTTTCACCAACAACTGCCCTGGCTTAATGGCTGTAAGTACATTCTGGCCAATCGCTTTTTCCTTAACTCTATCGGTAAAATCCTTTGCCACTTTGAAGTTAACGTCCGCATCCAATAATGCGCGTCTTACTTCCTTCATGGTTTCGGCAACGTTAATTTCCGAAATCTGTCCTTCGCCTTTTAGGGTTTGGAATGCTTTTTCAAATTTCTCCGTTAAATTTTCAAACATTGTGTGCGCTGATTTAAGCCGTAAATGTAAGATGCTCACACCAACAGGCAAAGGCTGAGGCGCCTTACCGCGTGAATAGCACTAAAATATTTCGGCCATTCTACGGTGCGAGAACAAACATAGACCTTGAAGGTTATAGAACTATGATAGCTCTATCTCCAACCGCTCACAACGTGAAAGACAACAATAGGCCTAAACACAATTGGCTGAGTCAAATACGTTTATTTCAGAATTTATCTGAATCCGAAATCGATTACTTAACACGGTATGCTCTACTAAAGAGAAAGGTAAAAGGTGAACAATTATATTATCCAAATGAACCCGCAAACACAGTATTCTTCCTGTCAAGCGGACGCGTTAAAATTGGAAGTTCATTCTCTGACGGTAAAGAATACATCAAAGGAATTGTTCAACCTGGAGAAATGTTTGGTGAAATGGGCATAGTAGGTCAGCCATTGCGCGCAGATTTTGCCATTGCACTTGATGAAGAAGTTTCTGTATGCATCATAAACGTTGATGATTTTCTACGACTAATGCGAAACAACTCTGAGCTAGGCATAAAAGTAGCAAGCGCCATTGGAGCTAAGCTAAATCAGGTAGAAAAACGTTTTGAATCGCTCCTTTTTAAGGATGCTAGAACACGAATTGTCGACATAATTAGAGAGATGGCATTGGAAAGAGGCCAAGTTCTTGCTGGCGGATCCGTGTTAATTTCCCACGCACTCACGCATCAAGATATTGCCAGTATCACTGCCACGTCTCGTCAAACTGTCACCACTGTACTGAATGAACTGAAGGAACTTGATATAATAAACTTCGACAGGAAGTCCATTTTAGTGCATGAAATGAAGACTTTGATTTAATTGATTTCCAACAATTTAAAGTGAGCCCAACCGCAGTATGGTTATGAAAGATTGCCAAAAAAGGCGCAATTTTTATTGATTCGATGGCTTTTAGGTGGTATGCTAGGTATCTTTGCAACGCTTCAATTGGCTCATTATTTCCCAATCAGGAAGAGCCTAAAGTATTGTAATTCATCTAAGCATTGGATGGTGCCCTTTAATTCGACCGAAATATGGAAGAGGTTTTGAACTTGTCGTTGTCTGCGCAAACCGCAATAGAAAAGGAAGAGCGTTACGGAGCCCACAACTATCATCCGTTGCCAGTGGTTTTAGAGCGAGGTGCGGGAGTTTATGTTTGGGACACGGACGGCAAGCGTTATTTCGATTTTCTATCGGCCTACTCTGCTGTAAATCAAGGGCATTGCCATCCACGCATAATTGACGCCTTGGTTCAGCAAGCCTCAAAGCTTACTTTAACCAGCCGTGCCTTTCACAATGACGTGTTGGGCGAATATGAAAAGTTTGCTTGCGAAACCTTTGGATTTGACAAGCTTTTGCCCATGAACACTGGCGCTGAGGCGGTGGAAACTGCAATCAAATTGTGCCGAAAATGGGGATACGAGAAAAAAGGAGTAGCCGAAAATGAAGGAGTTATTCTGGTTTGCTCAGGTAATTTTCATGGACGAACAACAACCATTATCTCGTTTTCTAACGATGTTGATGCACGAAAAAGCTTTGGCCCCTACACTCCTGGTTTTGTAACCATCGAATACAACGATGTTTCAGCGCTTAAACAAGCTCTGAAAAATCCACATGTGATTGGTTTTCTTGTTGAGCCTATTCAAGGTGAAGCTGGTGTAAACGTTCCAGCCGAAGATTATCTTATGCAAGCGCGACAGCTTTGCACTGAAGCTAATGTTTTACTGTTAGCGGACGAAATTCAAACTGGAATTGCTAGAACGGGTAGCCTTTTAGCGGTGTGCGGTAACTGTGATTGTACGAATTCGTGCAAGAAAAATCCAGCGACCTATGCGCAACCAGATATTCTAATTTTAGGAAAAGCACTTTCAGGAGGTGTTTTGCCCGTTTCAGCAGTATTGGCCAATGACGAGATAATGTTGGTGATAAAGCCTGGTCAACACGGGTCTACATTTGGTGGAAACCCGCTTGCAGCAAGGGTTGCTATTGCTGCATTACATGTTGTTGCAGACGAGTGTTTGGCAGAGAATGCCAAACGTTTAGGCGCTATTTTTAGAAAAGAACTAGAAGATTTTGCAAAAACTCATTCTATTATTTCTGTAATTCGAGGTAAAGGATTGCTAAATGCAATTGTAATTAACGACACGCCAGAAAGCGATACGTCTTGGAATATTTGTTTGCAACTTGCAAATCAGGGATTGTTGGCCAAACCAACGCATGGAAACATCATTCGGTTTGCACCACCGCTTGTCATGACCGAAAGTCAGCTTATGGAATGCCTCTCCATTATCAAAAATGTTCTAAGCACTTTTTAAGCATGATTCAACGTTTTGCAGGCATTGCATTTTTTATCAGCTCTATTTTTGGATTGAATTCCTATGCTTTAGCCCAAAATTCATTTGTAAATGCAAAAGGTGACGACTTGCATTATCTCGGTTATGTGCTTCTTACTGGTGACACGCTTTCTTGGGTTAACATTGAAAGCAACGACATCTATAACTTATCTCGTGGGCTCTATTTCAGAAAAGCCACTCTGTTGGATTTTGTGCAAGATGACAATCTCTATTTCTTCGGAAATGCCTTAATCACTGGAAACAAGGAAGAGTTGCAAAAAATAAAGGATGACAATTGGTTCTACCTTGGTTCAGCAATTTTTGAGAAGACAACAGCTTATTTAGAAAACGTAACTTCTGATGATATCTACTATCTTGGCAAAGCAGTGGTGCAGCGAGACTTCAATTTTTTGAACCGTCTTTCGAGCGAAAAGAAATAGGAATGATAACTGTGATTTGCGGAACAAACCGCCCGAATAGCAATTCAATGAAAGTGGCGCAGAATTATGCGCCTATGTTGCAGCGAAATGGCGCAGATACCCAAATTTTAAACTTATTAGATGTGTCTGCTGGTTGGATTGAACAGAATTCGTTCAGTTCCATCTCACAAGAAATGGATTCCATTATTAGGCAGTATATTCACAAAGCAAACAAACTTGTACTCGTTGTGCCAGAATACAATGGAAGCTTTCCTGGAATACTAAAGTACTTTATTGATGGTTGTGCCTACGGAGATTGGGCCGACAAGAAAATTGCACTTGTAGGTGTAGCCAGCGGCAGAAGTGGCAATCTTCGTGGACTAGACCATCTCACAGGAATTTTCCATTATTTAGGCTCATCAGTATTTTGGAGAAAAGTCTATATATCACAGATTTCCAATCATTTGAATTCTGATGGAGAACTAACAAGTGAAGCTGCGTTGAAAGAAATTCAACTGCAGATTGATGGATTTTTAGCGTATTAACCATGGCAATTCAAGCTATTTCTAATTGCGGAATTTTGGCCCACTTTCAAGGTATGTGGGTTATTCAAGCGCTCGTTTCCTCCTTTTTGGCAATTGTATTTATTCAATCAGGTTTGGATAAAACATTTCATTTCAAAGGAAACTTAGATTGGCTGAAAGGACATTTCTCCGCATCTTTCCTTGCTGGACTGGTTCCAATTTTACTATCAACACTCACAGCTCTTGAGCTTGCAGCTGGGCTTACGTGTTTGTTTGGCGCTATAGAAGCCGTAGTATATAAATCGTTCTGCTTTGGTTTTGCAGGTTTGCTACTTAGCGCAATTACACTACTGATGCTGTTTTTTGGGCAGCGCGTAGCGAAAGATTATGCTGGAGCAGCAACCCTTGTACCGTATTTTATACTCACGGTAATCAACCTAATCTTTTTGGCTTAGAATTGAAAAAATACCAGTTAAATCCCTAATCTACCCTTTCATTATTCGAGACAAGACTCCTTCTTTCAGTGCATAAGTTGAAAGAACCACCTCATTCAAATGGCAATGATGAAGCACCCATTGCACCATAAATGAAGCTATATGAATAGTATCTACCCGCATCTCAACAAGGCCAGGAATAGCCTTACGTTCGGAAAAAGTTCTGGCTAGTAATTTGGTATTCAACGCAGCAAGCGCATCTAAGCTGAACGTGTCCGTCAAAACTGATTTAACATCTGTGGTAACACCCTTCTCGGCCCAAATCATCTCAATAAAACTATCGAAACTACCCGAAGAGCCCACCATTGTTTGCACTCCATGCTTGTTGCACTGCTCAATCAAGTTGGAAAGTTGGCCTTTCAATAAAGCATCCAGACTACTCAAATTCTCTTGAGAAATCGGTTCTTCGGCTTGAAGTAATTGACGAATACGCGAAACACCCAACTGATAGCTTTCCTTCCAGAATACAGATGAGTTATTGGCAATAATAAACTCCGTGCTACCACCACCAATGTCCATAATAAGCACCGGTTTTTCGGTCATAGGCACCGCCAATCGAACTCCCTCAACTATCAATTGTGCTTCTTCTTGTCCGCTTATTATCTGAACCTCAATTTGCAACTGTTCACGAATTTGCCGCACCAAATCAGGAGCATTCTTGGCATCGCGCATTGCTGATGTTCCAAAAGCGAATACCTTCTCGCATCCATATAAAGCAATGGTCTGACTGTATCCTGTCAACGCGGCCATTGCACGCACCATAGCATCTTGAGAAATCAGACCATTCAAAATACCGCCTTCGCCAATTTTTACAGCCTCTTTGGTAGCAAAAAGCACCTGAAATGAGGCAGCATCTACCTCAGCTATAAGCAGATTGAACGTGTTAGTTCCAAGGTCGATGATAGCAACTTTCAATTCAATTGTGTTTTTAGACAGAATACGTCACAAGTCCAATCAGACAAGGGAATACATCGCATTTCCAAGCACGAGTCACACCTCAAATTAATGATATCGCAGCCATTTCCACAATTCCTTGTAATTAATTTTTTTGCCATACATCAGAATACCTGTGCGATAGATGCGCCCTGCCAACCACGTGGTGCCAATAAAACCAAGAACCAACATCACCATGCTTAGCGCCAACTCCCAATACGGCACGCCAAACGGAATGCGCACCATCATTATAATTGGGGACGTAAAAGGAATGATGGACAACCAAAATGACAGCGCTCCTTCAGGATTTGAAATGACGTATTGCGCCATTACAAACGAGAAAATGATGGGAATGGTGATGGGCAACATGAATTGCTGCGAATCGGCTTCATTATCAACTGCCGAGCCAACTGCTGCAAATAGAGCGCTATACAACAAGTATCCACCCAAGAAATAGAACAAGAAACTGCCGATAATTACCGCGAAATTGATGGTATCAAAGCTTTTCATGAAATCATCCAAAGCCGCTTCATTGAATTGTGGCACTTCTTCCTCTGCCTCTTGAGGAACCGCGACCTGATTGCTCGACATCACCTCTTCAATGCTTTTCCCTCCCATATCGTCCTTGCTAAACTGACTTTCAATAATGGCTTGCGAGCCAGAAATTAAGGTGGTTGTGAGCACTATCCACAACAAGAATTGCGTTAGCCCAACAAGCGCAATTCCAATAATCTTCCCCATCATCAGCTCAAACGGCTTTACAGAAGAGATGATTACTTCAATAATTCGGCTGGTTTTTTCCTCAATAACGCCACGCATCACCTGCACACCATACAAGAAAATGAACATATAAATCAGCAATCCGCTAAACAGTCCAACCATCATACTCACCTCCGTGTTGGCGCTATTCTCTTGACCTGTCTCGTCAATTTTCTTCGTTACAAGGCTAACATTCGTTTTGGCAGCATCCATAGTAGCCTGATTGATACCATATTTCGCCAACTTGAATTTCTCAATATCGTTGGATAAAACGGTTTCTATATGGCGGATGGCATGAATACTGGGCTGGGTTTCATACACCAATTGAATCCCCTTGGTGGTTGTCATGATATCCTTATGGATGTACAACACCGCATCTACACCATCTTCCTTGGTCAATTCCGATTTGGCACTATCCAAACTCTCAGTGGTATAAATAAAGGTGATGTTCTCGGTGTTTTGCATTCTATCCGTGAATAGAAAACTATCATCCACCACCAATACAGTGCTATCATCACTTTGCTGCAGTGCCAACCAAACGGGCACAATAAAAATGCCTGCCATGAGCACCGGACCAAGAATGGTCATGATGATAAATGACTTCTGGCGAACGCGAGTTAGATATTCGCGTTGAATTATGAGTAGAATCTTATTCACGATTGTATTTTAAATAATTAGAAACTAATGCGATACACGATTTTTCTATTGAATAGCGGACTTCGCTTCTTGCTTCGATTCTTCAACTGCACGAATAAATATATCGTTCATGCTTGGCATAACCTCCCGAAAACCGTGCACCTCTACCGCTCGCATTATGTTTCCAAGTAGCAAATTGGTTGTGGCATCATTCACCAATTTCACTTTTGCCTCCATCAAACTGCCTTCTGGGCCATGGCTCAATAGTTCTCCATATGTTCCCAATGAGTGGCTAAAATCCATCATTCCACCGCTGAATTGCACTTCATAAACATGACTACGAAACCGATTACGCACCTCTGTCACGTTGCCTTCAAGAATTACATGAGCATTATTGATTAAGGCAATATTGTCGCACAATTCCTCTACCGAACCCATGTTGTGGGTACTAAAGATGATGGTGGTTCCCTTCTTTCTCAATTCCAAAATCTCGGACTTAATAAGGTTGGTGTTAATGGGGTCAAATCCACTAAATGGCTCATCCAAAATCAAAAGTTGCGGTTCGTGAAGCACCGTTACAATAAACTGCACCTTTTGCGCCATGCCTTTGCTCAACTCCTCTACCTTCTTATTCCACCACGTTTGAATTTCGAATTTCTCGAACCAATACTTTAGTTTGATAAGGGCATCTTTTTTAGAAAGTCCTTTCAGCTGCGCGAGATACAACGCCTGCTCTCCCACTTTCATCTTTTTGTACAATCCGCGCTCTTCGGGCAAATAACCTATGCGATGCAGATGATGCTGCTGCAAACGCTCGTTTCCAAACCACAAATTGCCCGAATCTGGAGCGGTAATCTGATTGATAATGCGGATGAGCGATGTTTTGCCCGCTCCATTCGGTCCCAATAATCCAAATATGGAACCCTCGGCTACAGAAATACTTACATCGCGAAGTGCCACATGGCCAGCGTATGCTTTGCTTACGTGCTCCGCACGGAAAATGGGTTCAGTCATGAGTAGAACTGTATAAATTCACCTTGAAAGTAATATTGCTTTAAGGAGATGGAAGACAAACCAAATATTCAAATTTCAATGAAAGTAATCCTTCATTTTATCAAAAAAGCTGCGTTCGCTTTTCCCTGGATCAGGACGGAAATTATCTGAATCGCGCAATAACTCCAACGCTTCGCGTTCTTGCTTATTCAGGTTTTTAGGCGTCCAAATGTTAACATGAACTATAATATCGCCCTTTCCTCCTCTGTCTAAATCAGGCAAGCCTTTGCCGCGCAAACGCAATAGCTTCCCGCCTTGCGTACCCTGCTCCACTTTAATGCGCGCTTTGCCGTCAATGGTGGGCACGTCTACCGAAGTGCCAAGTGCGGCATCCGCAAAATTCACATACAATTCATAATGCAAATTAGCTCCATCACGCTTCAATTCGGCATGTTCCTCTTCTTCAATCACCACGATTAAATCGCCCGGAACACCTCCTCGCGCAGCAGCATTGCCTTTACCACGGACCGAAAGCTGCATTTCGTTAGCTACACCTGCGGGTATGTTCAATTCCAACACTTCCTCGCCTTTCACTATGCCATCGCCAAAACACTTGGTGCATTTGTGTTCAATGATTTTTCCAGCACCACCGCATGTTGGACAGGTAGATGCCGTTTGCATCTGACCCAATATGGTGTTCGTAACACGAGTCACTTGACCCGCCCCGCGACACGTGCCACAGGTGTTCATTGCGCCATTTTCGGCACCACTACCGCTACACTTATCGCAACTGATGTATTTATTGACCTTAAGTTTTTTGGTTACGCCATTGGCAATTTCAGCCAAATTAAGCTTCACGCGAACCCGCAAATTGGTACCCTTGTTCACGCGCCTTCCTCCTCCTCCACTACTTCTAAAACCTCCCCCACCACCGAAAACATCGCCAAACTGGCTGAAGATGTCATCCATGCTCATGCCACCACCAAATCCTCCTCCAAATCCTCCACCTCCACCACTAGCACCACCCATGCCTTGATGTCCAAACTGGTCGTAGCGCTGGCGTTTTGTTGCATCGCTTAGCACTTCGTATGCTTCTGCCGCTTCCTTAAACTTGTCTTCGGCACTTGGGTCATCCGGGTTTTTGTCTGGATGATACTTGATGGCCATTTTGCGATATGCCTTCTTTATCTCGGCTTCGTCTGCACCCTTGGTTATCCCAAGTATTTCATAATAATCTCTTTTTGCCATTGAAATCTATTGATTAAAGCGTCCTATTCCGTTTAGGAACCTACTACCACTTTTGCGAAACGAATCACTTTTTCGTTCAAAAAATATCCCTTTTCCATCTCGTCAATCACCTTGTTTTTAAGGTCGGGCGTTGGTGCAGGAATCTGAGTTAACGCTTCATGAAACTCTGAATCGAAAGACTGACCCACTGTTTCCATAGCCTTTAATCCCTTGTTAGTAAGTTCTTTACTAAGCTTATGATAAATCAATTCAACGCCTTGTTTCACGCTTGGCACATCTTGCGATGTTTCCATAGTGCGCATGGCACGCTCAAAATCGTCCAACACAGGAATGAGGATTTTGAACACATCCTCTCCACCCGAACGCAACAATTCGATGCGCTCTTTTGTGGTGCGTCTTCTAAAATTATCGAAATCAGAATACAAGCGCAGATATTTATCATTCAGCTCATCATACTTGGCCTGCAAGGCTTGCAAAGGCTCTACTTCTGGCTGCGACTCTTGCAATTCAACATCCTCAGTTGTTTGGTTGTCCATAGCCTCCTCATTCAATTTTTGGTCTTCTTTTCCTTCCATTTCTTTGCTATTCATTTGAATTGATTTGGTTCGCCCGCGTTCTCAAAAAATCTGCCATCCCTCCACTTTAGACAAATTGGCAGATAAAACCAAGCAGAAATGCCACGAATGCTGAGGTCACAGAAATTCACCACCCGCTTTTGCCATGGTCACAAATTCGCGCATTCCATCGGGGTGAATGCGATAGCGCAGCCGTTTTCCTTGTTTACTTCGATAAAGGAAGTTGCGAATAATACGCTGCGCATCTCCGTTATCTTCTTGGGCCCTCACGTATTCCAAAATATCGTTTAGCGGCCTGCTGCTTTCTTCTTTGGGCATAAACCCATAACCGATATACTTTCCATCTTCCACCTGCACCAGCGAATACTCATCCGCAGTTCTACCAGCAGAAATAATGAGCAAATTCTCTATCGAAAAACTCATGGATTGCCGCGCTCGACTAGCGCGAACATTGTAGTCTTGTGCCGATTCCAATCCCATTTTAGCACCATAACACGCTTCAATCTGATGCTGAAAACAATTGCCTTTCAATTGCTGCAATCCCATCAGGCACTGGCAAAGCATGTGGCGTTTGGCTTGATGCAACAGCAACCGCTCCCCTTCTTTAAAGGCACGCACATCAATAATAGCGTTGGCTTTGGTTTCTCTGCGTTTAATGGAAAACGTAACATATCCTTTGTCATCTACACCTTCAAAAATGCTGTAGGGTAACGGATGCGGAGATTTCAACGCAATGTTTAACCGTGGCTGCTGACGCTTTATCTCGTGCGACTCCAACAGCAATGCCGCTAGTTCACTCCCTGTCTCTTCGTAACTTATGGAGTGAATCGCCCGCCAAAGTTCCGCCCATTTCTTTTTCTCTTTCGGATGAAAATGGCTCAAAATGCGTTTCCTCAATTCCAAGCTCTTACCGATGTACAAAATTTGATCATCGCCATCATGAAAGTAATACACTCCAGTGGTATCTGGAATATTTTCCAAGTTGGACGATGGCAAATTGGGAGGTAAATTGACGTTTGGGATATCCGTCTTCACATGTCCAAACACCGTCTTCAGGTCTTTGCCATACAGCTTCGCAAACAACAGCGCTGTGGCTTCCGTATCACCTAAGGCTCTATGCCGCGCATTCATAGCTATTCCAATAGAATCGCACAATTTACCCAAGCTATAGGAAGGCAAATTGGGGATAATCTTGCGGCAAATCTCAATCGTGTCCAGCGTGTCGCGCTTAAACTCGATGCCCATTGCCCGAAACTCCATTTTCAGGAAGGTGTAGTCGAACGACACATTGTGCGCCACAAAAATGCGGTCCTTTGTCATTTCAAAGATGCGCTCGGCATGTTCTTCAAAAAAGGAAGCCTCAGACACCATCTTATCCGTAATTCCCGTTAGCCGCACCACATAAGGGTCAATTCTTCTCCCAGGATTTAGCAACGTGCTAAAGCGCTCTATTTCGCGCTTGCCGTTGTGCACAATAATAGCAATCTCGGTAATCTTACCATCGTGAATCGTACCCGTGGTCTCTACGTCAACAATGGCAAATTCGGCCACAGGAAAGGAAAGTTGCAAATCACCAACGGTTGCCGTCATTGGCTCAAAAGTAGGGATTTGGTAGTGTGCCGCAACCGCCCTTACTTTCGCTCCAAAGAATTGTATGCGCGCAGTTATTCAACGGGTAAGCAGTGCCAATGTGCGCGTAGATGGCGACATAGTAGGCCAGATTGGCAATGGCCTACTCCTCCTTTTAGGCATCGAAGCAGCAGATACCACCGAAGATATAGAATGGCTGTGTGGTAAAATTTGCCGCATGCGCATTTTCGAAGATGCCGATGACGTTATGAATCTAAGCCTATTTGATTGCGGTGGCGATGCCATAGTTGTTTCGCAATTCACACTTTTTGCGAGCACAAAAAAAGGCAACCGTCCTTCCTACATAGCCGCTGCCCGTCCAGAAATTGCTGAACCGCTCTACGAACAATTCAAAACCCGCTTGTCCACCGAACTCAACCGCCCCGTGCAATGCGGCATCTTTGGCGCGATGATGCAAGTAGCCCTCGTAAACTCAGGACCCGTTACCATTCTGTTGGATTCGAAGAATAGGGAATAGGAAAAACATACCACATGTTTTGAGGATTAGGATAAAATAAATCCAACCCCAAGCAATTAACACCCCTGTGCTGAAAACCCATCCAAAATCAAACAAAGCTCCTTTGCAATCGGGCTAAATTGCATCCAAATTAACAGCGATGACCTACAGTGAATTGAATGCCCTGTGCGAATTGCTTGACGATCCCGACCAGATTGTATTTTCTAATGTTACGGATAGGCTGCTATCCTATGGCCCACAAGCCATTCCAGTGCTAGAAGCCCATTGGGAACGCAATATGGATGGTATCATACAAACTCGAATCGAGGATATTATTCACCAAATTCAGTTTGATGAATGTCGCGCTGCGCTAAAAGCTTGGATTGATAATGGCGCTACAGATTTGCTCGAAGGTGCCATTCTCATGGCACGCTACCAATATCCTGACCTCAATCCAGACCCCATCCGCGAGCA
>CAMDOM010000032.1 GCA_945903645.1 Chryseobacterium gleum | reverse complement strand
CCCTCCAAACCAAGATTCATATTATCGGAAACGGTACCCACGAAAATTATGCTGTCGTTCGGGATGGTATCGCTCAAGGAAACGACCAAGTCTAGCGTGTTTGGCTGAATGACCATCAATACTGGGGCGATGGTATCGGTTCTATTGGAAACCAAAATGGAGTAAATATTAGTTTTCACGGAGTTCCCAAAATGGTCGGCCACCTGAATACTGAGATGATATGTGCCCGCTGTGGCGCTATCAGGAATGAGAATGCTTCTAGAAATCTGTGCCGATGTGCCCGATAGTTCAACAACTTCGCTTACCGACCAATCAGCAGTTTGGAGCTTGGCATGGGCATGGCAATCGAAATTTGGGTGAACATCAATCTTATACTGGCGGAGCTGTTCATTGTCGCTCACGTTCATGAAAATGGCAATGCTATCGCCCGATAACACTTCTATCACTGAAGAATCTGGAAGGTCGCATACCAAACCAATAGTAGGTGAAGGGGTTATGCTTAAATCGGTGAGCAGCGGTTTTTCTGTATCCGCATCGCTGCACCCAAAAATTGAAACTGACGCCAAAAAAACGAGAATTATAGTGAAGCGCATTGGATAGTTAATTGTGGGTTAAAGTTCTGAAAGTTCTTGGTTGCGCAAGAGAAAAATGCACTAGAACGCGCTATTGCACTTGGTTGAAGTTTGCTTCAAGGTTCTAGTGCTAGACAAGGACTTCTCAATTTGCAATTGAACTAGAACAAATAATTGACGCGAACGCTGAGATTCCAGCCCAAATCGTTGGCAAAGTAGCGCTGGCGATTTAGATAGTCGCGATAGGAGGTATTCAGCATGTTTTCGGCATTCAAAGAGCATTTGAATGATGCCTCTTTCCACGAAAAAGAACTGCTAAGGCTGGCTCCAAGTAGAAAGTAACCCGCAGGAGCAGGTAGATAATCTTGGTCTGCGTTGAGATTTTCTTGCTTAAACACGTAGCGTCCATTGATTGTGAAGGCTGTGTTTTTTCGCTGCTTTCCATCTTTGAATGAATAGGCAATGGAACCAAAAAGATTGTTGGCCGGCATGTAAATCAGTGGCAGATTTTGGCGCGAATCCATGCCCCTCAGAAACGCATACTTGGCAATAACTCGAAGTCGGGAAATGGGTTCGTACGAAATCAGCACATCCGTTCCTACCAACGTTGCATCCGTTTGTTGATACTGAAACAAGGGAAATGCTCCGCGAATGGTAAGTCGAAATTCAGGCTGAGGCTGTAAATAAATGAAGTTGGAGATGTATTGATAATAGCCAAGCACTTGAACAAACAGTTTTTTTCCAAGTGCTCCATCGGCTGAAAGGACAACTTTGGTAGAGCGCTCGCTGCTCAAATTGCGATTACCTTCTTCGATGCCGCTCACGCCTTGATGCAATCCTGCGCTGTAGAGTTCATTCACCTCGGGCGACCGAAGCACATGACCAACATCTAGGCTCAATTTCAATTGCGGCAACACTTTGTAGCGCACTCCGCCCGAAACTCCGTAGTTGTGAAAGGTATGATAGTTGCGCTCAACAGTTCGCGGAACAGTGGTAGAAAAACCCACGATTTGCAAATAGCTTAAATCGTAGCGGGCACCAATTTCATAAAGCAGTTTGTTTTTATCCCGTTGAAGTATGGCAACTGCAGCGCCTCGATAAGCGCGATAATCGGGTAGCAACGGTAAAATTCCTGTTTCGGGATTGTTGGTGTTGTCGGTTAAACGAAACTGCACGCCAATTTTCATTTGCAAAAATTCTCCAAACTGTTGGCGATACATCGACTCAATAAAATGGTCCCATTGGAAAAGACTTAACGCAGGCGAATCACTTCGGCCACTTCTTCGCACATCAAACTCCTGCCTGTTGTTCAACTGGCCACCATACTTAAAATTGAGGCTTTGATGCTCGTTTAGAATGTGTTGGCTTTCCAATTTTAGCAAATGATGCTGAACCATTTGCCGCGGCTGATTTATGGAATACGAAAATGCATCGCTAGTGTAGAAAGGTTCCTCCCGCAAAAAAGCCTCCTGCAAATCGGTTAGGTTGCCAATATGCGAACCTCTTAGAATGCCGATTTCGGTATTGAAAAAGCTGTAATAAAGCTTCATTCGCCACCTTGGCTTTATTTTTTTCTCCATTTGCAAGGCAACATTATATTCTCGCTTGCCCGTATTGGTGAGGTAATAATTGGGTGTTTGTCTATCGCCAAAAACTTTTGCCGTGGCCGAAACACGCCATGCGGCCCACTTTGCATAGTTCTGCAATCGGGCATTGAGGGTATGACCCAATCCATTGGTTTGAAAAATGTAGTTAACCTCGCCATGCAAATGCGGGTCATTCTCAATATCGTCAGGTTCCACCAACACTACGCCTCCAAGCGACCCTCCGGTATAGGCCAATGCACTTGCGCCTTTGACCACAGAAATATAGTCGGCCACGAACGGGTCAATTTCGGGCGCATGGTCGTTGCCCCATTGCTGCCCGCTTTGGGCTATTCCATTATTTAGCATTGTAACTCTATTTCCAGAAAGCCCATGAATCACTGGTTTTGAAACGCCCGCACCCGTTTTTATGCTGCTCACGCCTACCATCTGCTCTAACATGATGGACAAATCCTTGCTGGTTTCATCCTTTATAGCATCTCTACTAATAGAAGAACTCATCTGCGTGGTATGGTCAGATTTGTTGTCGTGAATTACCACCTCGTCTACCAATTCGCTGTGATGATGCATGGCAATTTCAACTGTTGTATCGCTTACCAACTCGATGAAAACACTATGCGTTTCGCAGCCAATATGATTGAATTGTAGATGATAGGGGCCTTTGCAGAGTCCTTTCAACTGAAAGCGCCCAATGCTATCGGAAGCAACTCCAACTTGCAATTCTTGGATAAAAACCGTTCCATAGGGCAATGGTATCCCTGTGCTTTCGTCCACTACCGTTCCGGTAATGGTGGTTTGGCATTGCTGTCCAAACCCAAGCACAGGGATTAACCAAAATGCAAAAAGCCCGAGCTTATTGAATGGTGACACTGAACGTTACTTCAATATCTGTTTCACCACCGGCATTCAATATATCGCCATCTGCAACCCCAGCAGCAAACTTATCGGGCTCATGCCGAAGAGTGATAGTCAGATTTCCAGAAGATGCGTCACCAGTTGTAACTGTTGAAGCCACGCCAATTGGATTGCCATCACCATCTTCGTCATTGTAAGAAACTGAAGCATTTAGGGCGCTAGCAGCAGCAAAAAAGAACTGGTGATCAACGGCTTCTTCTAAAACCTCCACTGTAATATCCTCGGCTGGGCTAACAACTTCACTTAACAATTGCAGCGTAGCCGAATAGGTGGTGTTTGCAGCCAAATTGCCAAAAGTGATAACTGGAGCATTTCCACCATCTCCATCCAAATCCCGAAAAGAAAATACTACAGCCGCACCGCCACCTTGAGGCGTAAGCGTATAGGTGAGAGTGGTTATTATTTCCTCTTCATTAATTGGATCTGGATCTTCTTTTTCGCAGGATGAAAATGTAAAAACGAGAATTATAGGCATCATCCAAGCTGCTTTATTGAATTGGTTCATGAGTTATTTTTTTAAATAAGTTGCAGCAAATAAGGCAGACACCATTAGGCGCGAATAATCCACTTGCTTGTTAATACTTGATTTACCAGATAAATCTGGGCAGGCGACTAGGATTTAGTCGGAGGTCCGCGAAGGGAATTATCGGACCAATAAGCCTCTGCTTTTCCTGAAAAAACGGTGCAAACTAAAGCTCCATTTGGAGTTAATGTAGCAACAACATGCTGCCAATCTTGATGAAAAAAGTAGCGCGAAACCGAAGCCTTGCACAAACTGCATTCCACTTCAACCGCGTGAATATGACTCCTGTGGGTGCAAGAATTGTCTATTTCACCGTGGTAGATGGCGCGATGGCAACCATCGGCCTCTTGGGCTTCAGTATGCAGCTCTTCATGGTGATGATGCACAGATTCGTGCAACAACCGAAATGGCCCGGAAACCAAGAAATACGCAGCTAACAGGACTACGGCTATGCTGCATCTCAAAAGTTCCTTATTTCTTGAGGTGATTATCACTACTTCTACTTCACCCCTTCTTCACCCGTGCGTTTGCCATCCTTGTACATAATGACTTTCACAACTTTACCGCCTTCATAGATAAGTTCCTTGCCATCAATCAATCGCTTGTCTTTGAAACTTCCTTCTTTCGATAGCGAGCCATCGGCATTCATAACACGGTTAAATCCATCAATAATTTCTCCGCGAGCCATAACTTTTGGCGCTGGCTTACCAGTATATTTCTTGATATTCTGGTCGTAGGTTTTACCTTGAACTATATTCTCGGTTTTAGCCTCATCTACCTTGCCTTCGTTAAAGAAACGTTTGGTTTTTAAAGAGCCATCATCGTAGTATTCTAGCAGCTGTCCTGCTTCATTTCCGTTTTTCCAATCTCCCAAATATTGAAGCATTCCATTTTCGTGGAAATACTTCTGATCCCCTTCTCGCTTGCCCGAAGAGTTGTAGTTCCAGTCATACTTCAAATTGCCATTTTCATGGTAATACTTGTACTGACCCGACCATTTGTTTTGCTGCCAAATTCCTTCTTCTTGCAATTGGCCGTTGCGATAATAGATTCGAGCAAATCCATTGGCAACATTGTTCGCAAAAGTGAGTTCATGTTTCTTACTCCCACCAGGATAGTATTTTGTCCAAACTCCTGATTTTTTGTTGTTTACATAATCTCCTTCCTCCACAATTTGGCCTTCAGTATAGCCTTTAAATTTTCCCTCACGGTTAAAAATTTTCCACCATCCTTGCTTAAAATCGCTTGCATCTCGCCTGTTGATGGTATCGCCTTTTTCTAACTCAAATTTTTGAGCCAATGCCGAATCCATCGCAGTTAGGAGAATTAAAATGGAGAATAGCGTTCTTGTCAACATGACTTCTTACTCTTTTTAATTGTCACTTGTACTTGTTTCTTGCATTTTTGTTCCATCCTTTTCCATTTCATCTTAGCCGTTGTCAGGTTGAATTGAAAATGTAGTTTTATCCGTGATAATAGTTAGGCATGGAAAAGTGGACAATTGATGCAACAGACAGAAGCCCGAAGGTAATTCTAGATCGGCAAGAATCGGTTTTAATGATTGAAGGAAGGTCATATCCGGAAGAAGGTATGGATTTTTTCGACCCTATTGTAATGCGTTTTCGCTCTATACAAGAATCTGAAAATCCAATTCGAACCATTCATATCCGATTGGAATATTACAATTCTTCCACTACCAAAGCACTGGCCGAATTGTTTACCGCCTTGGAGCGCTCCGCTAAAAACGGAAATGAAGCTAAAGTAATTTGGGAGTTTGAGCAAGATGATGACGGCATACAGGAAGACATCACTATGTTTCAAGAAACATACGCGCTGACTTTTGTTGTTAACTACACATTTTTCAAATGACGTTTGCAAGTTGAAGATTGGCAATCATGTCAATAGTCATAGCCTTTAAGTCAAATTTATTACTCCACCCCCAATCCTGTCTCGCACAGCTGTCATCAATACTATCGGGCCAACTATCGGCTATGGCTTGCCGAAAATCAGGAGCATAGGTTATTTCAAAGTCGGGAATTACGGATTGAATATTGGCTGCAAGTTCTTGAGGCGTGAAATCCAGAGCGGCAACATTGTATCCTCCGCGCAGTTTTACGCTAAGGTAGTCTGCGTTCATAATCCCCAAGGTGGCATCAATCGCATCGGGCATATACATCATTGGCAAACGTGTGTCCTTGCTTAGAAAGCAGTTGAACGGCTGTCCACTCATGGCTTTGTGAAATATATCTACCGCATAATCTGTTGTGCCTCCACCTGGAATGCTTTTATAGCCAATGAGTCCAGGATAGCGTAAGCTTCTTACATCTACACCAAACTTGGCAAAATAGTAATCGCACCATCGTTCACCAGCTAATTTGCTAATTCCATAGACTGTTGTTGGTTCAGCTACGGTTTGTTGTGGCGTGCTAATTTTAGGTGTAGTTGGGCCAAAAATGGCAATTGAACTTGGCCAGAAGATTTTCTTAATGTGCTTTTCTCTAGCTAATTCCAACACGTTTAACAGTCCATCCATATTGAGCTTCCAAGCTGGCATAATTTTTTGCTCAGCAGTAGCAGACAGCAAAGCTGCCAATAGATAAACTTCACTCACGTTGTATTGCTTCACTAGAGCAAAGAGCCTATCCTTATCCAACACATCAAGTTGTTCAAATGGACCGCTTGCTTTCACCTCATCTGAAGCGGTTTTAATATCACACGCTACTACGTGCTGGGCGCCATGCTGTTGTCGTAACGCCATCACTAGTTCGGTGCCAATTTGCCCAGCAGAACCTATCACTAAAACCCCCGTACCTAGCGCCATTTTTTACTTTCAGTTAACGGCAAATGTATCATTTTTGAAAGATGACATTCTTACCACAAGTTACTTTCGCGGAATAAAAGGAGAACAGCTTAATCTCCTGATTTGGCGTTAACAAGGGGCATTAAAACGAGAGAACCAACACCAAAAACCACAATCATACCAGTTTGAGCTGACCAAACAATCCAACCTAAAGCCAGTCCGCTCTCATATGGAACTCCATACAGCCCAAGCGTTTGAGCTACGGCAATGGGATAAACACCAATTCCACCTTGCACTAAAGCAATGCTAAGACTTCCCATCACAAATGCTGCAAGCACACCTCCCAAAGGCACATTAGCTGTTTCTGGAAGCGCAAGAAACGGCAAATAGAACATGGCCAAATACATTACCCAGATAAAGAGCGTGTGAATTACAAAACTCCATTTTCGCTCCATACGCAAAATAGAAGTTACACCTTCGGCAAGACCAGATATAACTCCTCTAATCTTTACGAACAATGGATGTCCGGAACGCTTCATTAGTCTCCATCCATAGAATGCCACTACTAAACCGATAACTGCCACAAAGCCCAACTTTACTGCCATTCCAACAATGGAATCTGCGGTAAACTTGTCTCCCACCAGCTCATCAATTTTATCACCCAGCAGGGTAAACTGAAGTGCCACCGTCAACGCCATAACGCCAGAAACAACCATGACATCGGAAATGCGCTCGGCTACGACCGAACCAAACAATTTTTCAAACGAAACTTTTTCATAGCGTGCAACCAACACACATCGCCACACCTCACCAAAACGCGGTAATATGATATTGGCTACATAACCACTAAAAACAGAAAACAGGCTATTGATAAATCGCGTGGAGATACCCAAAGGCTGCAACAAATACCGCCAACGATAAGCTCTGCTCCAATGACTTAAAAAACCAAGCACTAAGCTAAAAAGTACCCACCAATAGTTAGCGCTTCGAAAAGAAGACATTATGCTTTCCAACTGTTGGCTATCGAGCTTGCTAAACTGATACCACCCCACATAAACGCCAATCCCCAAAGGGATGATTACCTTTAGTATATCAGTGAATTTGGTTTTCAAAATCTGGATTTAACGGAGCGTATTGGTCGCAGTATCTGGAAAAACCAAGCATGGTTTAAAGTGCTTGGCCTCTTCAAAATCCATGGTAGCATACGCGATTACAATAATAATATCACCAACAGCCACTTTGCGTGCGGCTGGTCCGTTCAAGCAAATCATGCCAGTGCCTCGTACCCCTTTTATAACATAGGTTTCGAGCCGTTCGCCATTGTTGATATTCACAATTTGAACGCGTTCGCCTTCAATAAGATTGGCCGCTTCTATCAAATCCTCATCAATAGTGATGCTACCTATATAATTAAGGTCGGCTTGGGTAACCGTAACCCTGTGTATTTTACTCTTGAGAACCTGTATTTGCATGGGGGCGCAAAAGTAATTAATTCAATCTCAGATTATCTATAAGACGAACATCACCCGCCCAAACAGCCAAACACATTTGAATTGGGCCTTTCCAATCTGCAGTTACGGGCACTAGCGTAATTGGGTTTACTAATTCGACATACTCTGGGCGAAAACCAATAGCAATTAGCTTTTGTGTTGCTAACTCTTTTGTTTTTTGGGCATCATCTACTTGCAGTGCTTTTTTGGCCTCAGCCATTATTCTGTAAATATGAATTGCCAGTGCTCGGTTTTGAGGTGTGAGCAGCGTATTTCTCGAACTCATAGCCAAGCCACTTTCTTCCCGAACGGTTTCGCACCCGACTACCTTCACATTATAGCCTAGTTTTTGGGTCATGTGCCGAATAATGGCCAATTGCTGAAAATCCTTCTCTCCAAAATAGGCCTGAGTTGGACGAACTATATCAAATAGTCGCGTTACTACTTGCACCACCCCATTAAAATGCCCCGGTCGATTGGGTCCTTCCATGTGGGCATCTAATCCATCCATATCGAAGGTTACAGTGCGGGCCACTGGATAAATTTCATCTACCGAGGGAAAAAACATGGCATCCACTCCAGCTGCCGTCAACATGAGATTATCAGATTCAAATGTTCGAGGATACCGACTTAAATCATTTGGATTGTTGAATTGAATGGGATTTACAAAAACCGAAACCACAACCACATCATTTTCTACTTTGGCTTTGTCTGCCACTGCAATATGTCCAGCATGCAATGCTCCCATAGTTGGAACAAATCCAATGGTCTGCTTAGCAGCATATTGATTGTCGACCCAACTTGCAAGGTCGGCAACCGTGCGAAACACCTTCATTTGAACATTAAAGAATGAGCGGACGAAACTATGAAAACAGGCATTGCGCAGAAACTATTTTTTTCGTAAGAGAAAGTGATTTACTCTATTTCCAGCAAATCGCCTTGATTATTGCCGATTTTTTTATACTTATCTTTGCAAGCTATTTTCACCTAAACACCTTAAATATGGCCACCAAGGAGAGAGTTTTATTCGTTTCACAAGAAATAACGCCATACTTACCCGAAAGTCAGATGGGTATGATTGGCAGGCACCTTCCGCAAGGAATACAAGAAAGAGGTAGAGAGATTAGAACATTCATGCCAAGGTTTGGCAATGTGAATGAACGCAGAAACCAATTGCACGAAGTAATTCGTCTGTCTGGAATGAATTTGATTATTGATGATAACGACCATCCACTTATCATTAAAGTAGCTTCAATACAACCCGCAAGAATGCAGGTGTATTTTATTGACAATGACGAATACTTTCAACGGAAAGCAACGCTTACCGACAAAAATGGAACCGAATATGCCGACAATGACGAACGCGCTATTTTCTTTTGCCGTGGCGTTTTGGAAACTGTTAAAAAATTAGGTTGGGCTCCAGATGTAATTCATTGCCACGGATGGATGACTTCACTCCTTCCCTTCTTTGTGAAAACCGTATATAAGGACGATCCAATTTTTGAAAATGCAAAATTGGTTTTCTCTTTATATGATGATACCTACACAAACGACTTGGATAGCCGTATGGCTGATAAAGTGAAGTTTGACACCCTTACTGATGAAGATGTGCAAGCATTTGCAAATACAAGCCACGTTGGTTTAGCTAAAGCTGGAATTGCATACTCAGACGCGCTAATCATTGGCAACGAGAATGTGCATGCCGATGTGCTATCAGCGGCAATTGCTTCTGGCAAGCCTACGCTTAGCCTACAAAATGAAGAAACGTATATCGATGCCTACTCCGAATTTTACTCCGAAGTGTTGGCAGAAACTTCAATTTTAGCAGATTAATCTTTACCTTCCCTGCAGGACACCTTGCACTGATTGCAACTTGATTAGTTAACATACAGAAGATATCGGGAATCAGGTAATTTTGGACCTGAATTCCCGATGTTCTTTTTACCAACAGTTTACCTGTACTCCCTCCTTATGACCCATTTTAAGTCATTACAACCAATGCTAGCTATTTTGTTAGCCGTTGTGATTTTTACACCTTCTTGCAAAGACCCAGAGCTTATTGGCTTGGAAGTGTTGCCCGAGGGCGAAGGGTTTCCTGTGGCTTGGGTAGACACCTTTACCGTTACGGTAAGCACCATTGCCGAGGATTCAATTATCACCTCTGGACTTACATCTTATTTAATCGGGGAAATGAATGACCCTGACTTCGGAATTTCGAAATCAGAGCTTTTCACGCAGTTTCGCTTGCCATCAACAAACGTTTCATTTCCTGATGCCCCACAAATTGACTCTATCGTTTTGAATTTGGCCTATGCAGGATCTTACGGCACGGTAAACAAACTTTCTGGTTTTCAACGCCTTGGAGTGTATCGGTTGGAAGATGATATTAACGATACGATTACCTACTATTCGAATGGCACGCACAACTATAATTCAACACCTCTTGGTCAAATTGCTTTTCGTCCGAATCTGATTTCTAATGTGGTAACGAATGACGATACCATTCCACCATCACTGCGTATTCGATTAGACCCTTCATTTGGTCAAGAAATTTTGAACTCGACCAGCACAACACTTGCTGATAATGCTGCCTTTGTAGCTGCATTCAAAGGATTGGCTATTATACCTGAAAATAGTGGGCTTGCGGCTGGTCAAGGAGCCATCTTATACTTTAACATGGTTTCTTCGGTAACAAGAGTGGAACTTTACTATAGCGACACCGCGCCAAAATCATTGTTCCTACCCGTGGATGTTTCTAGCGCAACACATACACGTTTTACCCACGAATATCCTAGCTCAATAACTTCCATTTTAGGAGATGAAGAAGCGGGAAGAAATCAACTTTACATGCAAGCAATGGCAGGATTGAAGGTTAAAGTTGAAATTCCACATCTAAACAATCTTAGAAACTTAGGCACCGTAGCAATCAACCGAGCTGAGCTAGTAATTCCTTTGGCAGACAATGATTTTTCAAGATATGTTCCACCCATTTCTTTGCAAGCCACAGGAGTTGATTCCGCAAATAATAGCCGTTTCTTAATTGATTTCTTCGAAATTACAGGACATTACGGAGGAGACTATAGGTCTACTACTAAAGATTATGTTTTCAATGTAGCTCGCCATCTTCAAAGCATTCTAAACAAACCAATTACTGAACCCGATTACGGTTTGTTCATATTGAATTCCGGAAATGCTGTAAATGCCCGCAGAGGTATTTTTAATGGCACCGCTCATGCCGAAAGGGCATTTAAACTTCGCTTGACTTATACCTTAATTGAATAATTATCATGTGTGGAATTGTAGCCTACTTAGGGCACCAAGATGCCTATCCAATACTTATAAAGGGACTAAATAGATTAGAATATCGTGGGTACGATAGCGCTGGTGTTTGCTTACTGAATAACGGATTAAACATTTATAAATGTAAAGGAAAGGTTGCCAATTTGGAGCAATTTGCTTCAACCAAAAACCTTTCGGGCACAGTTGGTATAGGGCATACGCGCTGGGCAACTCATGGAGAACCCAATGATGTGAATGCTCATCCGCATTATTCTGGAGATGGGGAATTAGCCATTATTCACAATGGAATTATTGAGAACTACGACACGCTGCGCGAAGAATTAAAAAAGCGTGGTCACATTTTCAAAAGCGATACTGATACCGAAGTTCTGATACATCTGATAGAAGATGTGAAGAAAAACGAACATCTGCCCCTTTTGGATGCGGTGCGAGTAGCACTTACGCAAGTAGTTGGAGCGTATGCCATAGTTGTTATTTCAAAAAATTATCCCGACACCCTAATAGGCGCTAAAAAAGGTAGCCCAATGGTGGTGGGCATTGGAGTGAACGAGTACTTTCTAGCATCAGATGCCACGCCCATAATAGAATACACGAAAAACGTTGTATATTTAGAAGATGAGGAAATTGTGGAATTGAAGCGCGGACAACCCATTCGCATTCTCACCATTGGCAACGAATCTAAAACACCGTACGTGCAAGAATTAGAAATGCACTTGGAGGAATTAGAAAAAGGTGGTTATCCACATTTCATGCTCAAAGAGATATTTGAGCAACCACGCTCTATAGCCGATAGTATGCGTGGGCGCATACATCTTGAACTGGGAACAGTGACCCTTGGTGGAATTATAGACTACGACCAAAAAATGGTAAATGCAAAACGCATTATCATAGTGGCATGTGGCACAAGTTGGCATGCTGGATTGGTTGGAGAATATTTGATAGAAGATTTGGCACGCATACCAGTAGAAGTTGAATACGCATCCGAATTTCGCTATCGCAATCCAATTATTACAGAAGAAGATGTGGTAATAGCTATTTCTCAATCAGGAGAAACTGCAGACACCTTAGCTGCATTGGAATTGGCACGGTCTAAAGGAGCCACTATTATAGGCATTTGCAATGTAGTAGGCTCAACAATAGCTCGATTTACAGACGCAGGTTCATACACCCATGCTGGTCCTGAGATTGGTGTAGCTTCTACAAAAGCCTTTACTGCTCAGGTTACAGTACTTACGCTTATGGCACTTCATTTAGCACAAAAGAAGGGAACAATTACCCAATCACGTTCGCAACTATTGCTTACTAGCTTACAACAAATTCCAGCGTTAGTAGAAGAAACACTAAAATCTGATGCGCTCATAAAACATATTGCTGCTGAATACAAAGATTCGCGCAACTTCCTCTATTTAGGACGAGGCTACAATTTCCCAGTGGCATTGGAAGGTGCGCTCAAGCTAAAGGAAATTTCTTACATCCATGCCGAGGGATACCCAGCAGCCGAGATGAAACATGGCCCAATCGCTTTGATTGATGCGGATATGCCAGTAGTGGTAATTGCCACCAAAAAAGGCACTTACGAAAAGGTGATTAGCAACATACAAGAAGTTAAAGCTCGAAAAGGGCGTCTTATAGTAATAGTAACTAAAGGAGACACCGTTGCTGCCGACCTTGCTGACCATGTTATCGAAATCCCAAGCACAGAAGAAGAACTAATACCTTTGCTTGCTTCAATTCCATTACAGCTTTTATCGTACCATATTGCTGTGATGCGCGGCTGCAATGTAGACCAGCCACGTAATCTGGCTAAATCGGTTACTGTAGAGTAATTCTCGGTTTCATTCAACAAAAAAGAGGCTCGACCAAAATTGGTAGAGCCTCTTTTAATAAAACGTGTAAATAAATTATTTACCAGCAGCGTAACGCTTGCTAACCTCAGCCCAATCTATCACATTGAAAAACGCTGCGATATAATCAGGTCTGCGGTTTTGGTAGTGCAAATAATACGCGTGTTCCCATACATCAAGTCCAAGAATTGGTGTTCCTCCACATCCAATTCCGGGCATCAAAGTGTTGTCTTGATTTGGAGTAGCGCACACATCAACTTTTCCTCCTTTTTGCACACATAACCACGCCCAACCTGATCCAAATTGTGTGGTAGCAGCTTTGATAAAAACCTCTTTGAATGCATCAAAAGAACCAAATGCGCTATCAATCGCGGCAGCCAAATCACCTGATGGTTTTCCGCCACCGTTTGGCGACATTACTTCCCAAAACAAGCAATGATTGTAAAAACCACCTCCATTGTTGCGCACTACAGGCGGAAAATTGCCCACAGCAGCTAGTACTTCCTCAATGGAATCGCCTTCATGGCCAGTTCCTGCAAGAGCATTATTCAAATTGCTGGTATAAGCATTATGGTGTTTTGTGTAATGAATTTCCATTGTGCGAGCATCCACATGTGGCTCTAGCGCATCATAAGCATATTTAAGTTTCGGTAGTTCGAAAGCCATTTTTTAAGTTTTTTAAGTTGAATTGAATGAACTGCAAATATAAGAATGCATCTTCGGAGTGCTTAACCTTCTAGCGCATCAAAATCAATTAAAGAGAATTAGCTTAACGCTTGCAGGGAACATTTCTAACTTCGGCCTCCTCAAACCAAAAAAACATGTACGCAGCTTATCACGACTATTTGAAGTCCGAATTGAACTCTATTGAAGAAGCTGGCCTATACAAAAAGGAGCGCATCATTACTACTCCTCAAGGCGCTCAAGTAAAAGTAAGTACCGGTCAAGATGTTATAATAATGTGTGCCAACAATTATCTTGGACTTTCCTCACATCCTGGAGTGATTCAGGCTGCGAAAGACGCACTGAATTCTCACGGATTTGGCATGAGTTCGGTACGGTTTATTTGCGGCACCCAAGACGCGCACAAAACGTTAGAACGAAATATATCGGAATTTCTTGGCATGGAAGACACCATTCTTTATGCCGCTTGCTTTGACGCAAATGGAGGTGTTTTCGAACCTCTTTTTGGTGCTGAAGATGCTATCATTAGTGACGAATTGAACCATGCTTCTATTATAGATGGTGTACGTCTGTGCAAATCCGTGCGATACAGATATAAACATAGTGATATGGCTGACTTGGAAGAACAGCTTAAGGCAGCCCAATCGCAACGCTTCCGAATTATTGTTACGGACGGGGTATTTAGCATGGATGGTGATATTGCTAAGCTCAATATAATCTGCGACCTAGCCGATAAATATAAGGCCCTTGTGATGGTGGACGATTGCCATGCCACCGGTTTTATTGGAAAAACTGGACGAGGCACACATGAATATAACGGGGTGATGGGAAGAGTGGATATCATAACTTCCACACTTGGAAAGGCTTTGGGAGGGGCAATGGGCGGATTTACTTCTGGTAAAAAGGAAGTGATAGATATGTTGCGCCAACGCTCTAGACCATATCTTTTCTCCAATTCTCTTGCCCCAAGTATTGTGGGGGCAGGCAATAAAGTATTTGAGATTCTTAACAACTCCAATGAGTTGCGAGATAAACTGGAGCAGAACACACTCTATTTCAAACAAGGAATTGCAAATGCTGGTCTTACCACAAAGCCTAGCGATTCTCCCATTGTCCCGATAATGCTGTATGATGCACCTCTAGCACAAAAATTTGCAGAGCAATTGCTGAATAAGGGAATTTACGCGGTAGGCTTCTTTTATCCTATTGTGGAAAAAGGACAAGCACGAATTCGCGTTCAAGTTTCTGCGGCTCACTCAAGAAAACAGCTTGATAAGGCCATAACTGCCTTTACCGAGGTTGCGAAAGAGTTAAAGATCATCTCTTGATTGCCTCAAAACACCTCCAAACTTTACTCAAAAGCCAATTACCATTGGATAATGAAAACTAAAAAAGAGATTTTAACGAACTGTTGTTAATTTCAAAAAAACATATCTATCTTCGCACCCCCAAATTCGGGGGAGAAAAACTATTAGTAGAAGGAAAACAAGATGGCAACACTGAAAGCACCAAGCTTTAAGACCATTTCGGCAAACAAGGCGACCGCCACAAAAGAGTGGGTCGTTATTGACGCTGAGAATCAACCACTAGGCCGTTTGGCCTCAACAGTGGCGTACTACATTCGCGGAAAACACAAAGTGAATTTCACTCCGCACGTGGATTGTGGTGATAACGTTATTGTGGTTAACGCGGACAAAGTCCTTCTTACAGGAAACAAGCGCGACACTAAAGAATATATTCATTACACTGGACATCCAGGTGGACAACGCTCACGATCTGTTGATCAGGTTTTGGCAAAAGACCCATCAGGGTTGGTAACTCGTGCTGTAAAAGGTATGTTACCAAAGAACCGTCTTGGACGCGCTCTATTCAATAACCTACATGCTTATGGCTCTACTGAGCATCCGCATGAGGCACAAAAACCACGTACTATTTCACTGAACTGATCTTAATAGCATCCTGATGGAAATCATCAACTCACTTGGAAGAAGAAAAACAGCGGTAGCCCGCGTTTACCTTAAGCCTGGAAAAGGCGTAATCGTAGTTAACAAACGCGCTGCGAACGAATACTTTCCAACCCTTCAATTACAAAACACTGTAAATCGTCCATTCTTGGTGCTTTCTGTAGCAGGAACGTATGATGTAACTGTGAACGTAGCTGGCGGTGGAATAACTGGACAAGCAGAAGCTGTTTCTCTAGGAATTTCTCGTGCTTTGGTAAAAATCAATGCAGAAAGCAAGCCTGCCTTAAGAGCAGAAGGTCTTATGACTCGCGATTCGCGTATGGTTGAACGTAAAAAGTTCGGTCAGAAGAAAGCTCGTAAGAGATTCCAATTCAGCAAGCGTTAATCCTTGTATATCAATCGTATTTCAATTTAGCCTACTAGAATGACTCAACCTACAGTACAGCAATTGCTTGATGCCGGAGTTCACTTCGGACATCTTAAACGCAAATGGAATCCAGCAATGGCTCCGTATATCTTCATGGAGAAAAACGGAACACACATCATTGATCTGAACAAAACCGCAGCAAAACTTGAGGATGCATGCAATGCGGCTCGTAGTATGGCTAAAGCTGGCAAAAAAATTCTTTTTGTTGCGACTAAAAAGCAAGCTCAAGCCATTGTAGCTAGAGAAGCTCAACGGGTAAACATGCCATATGTGACCGAGCGTTGGCCAGGTGGAATGCTTACCAACTTTGCGACAATTCGTAAAGCGGTTCGCAAAATGGATTCGATTGACAAAATGGCCACTGACGGCACTTTCGAAACTATGTCGAAGCGTGAGCGTCTTATGGTGACTCGTCAACGTGAGAAACTTGAGAAAAACTTAGGCTCTGTAGCCGATCTCACACGTCTTCCATCTGCGATTTTCATTGTAGACATCGTAAAAGAGCATATTGCTGTTAACGAAGCACATAAATTGGGTATTCCAACTTTGGCGATTGTTGATACCAACGGAAATCCAAAGGATGTTGATTTTGCTATTCCAGGAAATGATGATGCTGCTAGTGCAGTAGAATTGGTTGTGAAAGCAATTACAGATGCAATCGCAGAAGGTCTTGCTGAGCGTAAAGCTGGTAAAGACGTTTCTAAAGATGAGGAACAAGCAGCGGAAGCTTCTGAAAGCGCCAACGCCTAATTCAATTACACTTCTTAGCCTTCAGTAATTAAATGTGGAAGGGCTTAGTTCTCTCCGCTAGTACTACTGTGGTTTCTAAATTTTTATCGATTTAACAATTAATTAAATGGCACAGATTACCGCATCACAAGTAAACGAATTGCGTAAGCAAACGGGAGCTGGAATGATGGATTGCAAAAATGCACTTGTTGAAGCAAATGGCGACATGGAAGTTGCAGTGGATATCCTTCGCAAACAGGGTCAAAAAGTTGCTGCAAAACGCTCAGACCGCGATGCTCGTGAAGGAGTTGTATTAGGCGGTTCTAAAAATGGCCTGGGTGCAATTCTAGTTCTAAACTGCGAAACAGACTTTGTTGCCAAAACCGAAGGGTTTATAGCATTTGCAAATGATTTGTTGAATCTTTCCCTAGAAAAACAACCAGCTGATATCGTAGCCTTAACGGCACTCCCATATGATGGCGCAACAGTAGCTGATGCTTTAACTAACTTATCTGGCAAAACAGGTGAGAAAGTTGAAATCTCTGGCTTGGAGTATATTAAAGCTCCTACAGTAGTTGCCTATAATCACCCAGGGAACAAAGTGGGTTCTATTGTAGGTCTTAACAAAGGTGGAAATCTTGATTCAGTTGCAAGAGATGTTGCGATGCAAGTTGCTGCAATGGCTCCTGTTGCTGTAAACAAAGAAGGTGTTCCGCAATCGGTGGTAGATAAAGAAATCGAAATTGGAAAAGACCTTGCTATTCAAGAAGGAAAACCAGCGGATATGGCAGAAAAAATTGCTGTAGGTCGTTTGGCCAAGTTTTTCAAAGAAAGCACCTTGCTTGAGCAAGTGTTTGTGAAAGACGGCAAGATAAGTGTGAAAGAATATCTTTCTCAATCCGATAAAGAATTGACTGTAACCGATTTCAAGCGGTTTTCACTGAATTAAATTTGATTCGAAAAAGAGGACTTCGGTCCTCTTTTTTTTGTTTTCATTTCCCAAAACTTACCCATGCACTACAAAAGAATTCTATTGAAACTTAGCGGAGAATCGCTTATGGGCAGCAAGCAATTCGGCATTGACCATAGCAGGCTGGTTCAGTATGCTCTAGAAATAAAAGAAGTGGTTGAAGGCGGAATTGAAGTAGCAATCGTAATTGGTGGCGGTAATATCTTCAGAGGTATTCAAGCTGCACAAGGAGGAATGGATAGAGTGCAAGGTGACTACATGGGAATGCTGGCCACCATGATTAATAGTATGGCGCTTCAATCCGCTTTAGAGAATTTGAATGTGAGCACGCGACTCATGTCGGCCATTAAAATGGACGAGATTGCCGAACCATTTATTCGCAGACGCGCAGTTCGTCATTTGGAAAAGGGTCGTGTGGTAATTTTTGGTGCTGGCACTGGCAATCCGTATTTCACTACAGATTCTGCTGCATCGCTTAGAGCAATTGAAATAGAGGCCAACGTTATCCTTAAAGGGACACGCGTGGATGGCATTTATACTGCCGATCCAGAGAAAGATCCAACAGCAGTAAAGTTCGATACCATAACGTTTAACGAGGTTTTCAAACGTGGTCTGCAAGTAATGGACATGACTGCTTTTACCCTTTGTCATGAAAACAAATTGCCCATTATTGTTTTTGACATGGATGGAGGTGGAAACTTGCGCAAACTATTGGCAGGTGAACGCATTGGGACTCTAGTTGAGGGATAAATAAAGAATTCACCACTAATTTTTAGTGCGAATCTGTCTGAGAGTTCGTTGTGTTTCTTGATAATCTACTTTTGCTACTTGATAGCAAATAATGCAGACTAATACTCCTTATTCTAATTTCCTACAATCTCCACCAACGCTCAAAAATGAGTTTGTAGAAGACCAGTTTCTTCAAGACTATCTGGCTACCACTTTGCCGGCACATGTCTTAGCAGAAATTACCCCAAATCTTAATGAATTCGGGAAACTTGTAGCTACCGATTGCATTGTATGGGCAAGAGAAGCTGAAAAAAACCCACCTCAACTCACGCAGTTTGATGCTTGGGGTAAAAGAATAGACCACATACAAGTATCTCAAGGATGGCTCAATTTAGAGGGTGTTGCTGCCGAGGAAGGATTGGTTGCAATTGGATACGAACGACAATTTGGCGAATATTCAAGACTCTATCAATTCACGAAATTGTACTTGTATACTGCGTCTTCGGCCATTTACACATGTCCGTTGGCCATGACAGATGGTGCTGCACGCTTGATTGAATTGCATGGTGATGAATATCTGAAAGGCGAAATTTATTCGGGACTTATTTCGCGCAATCCAGATAAATTCAAAACCAGTGGACAATGGATGACCGAGCGAACAGGAGGTTCGGATGTGTCGCGTTCGATGACAATAGCTATTGCCAAAAAAAATGGTTTTGAATTGCATGGTCACAAATGGTTTACATCTGCAATTACTGCGCACATGGCATTCACTTTGGCATCTTTAGAACAACCAAAAGAAGGTGAACGTGCGCCATTATCATTATTCTATTTACCCATTCGAGATGAGAGTGGGCGATTAAATGGCATTGAAGTAGAGGCACTAAAGGATAAACTTGGAACCAAAGCACTTCCCACAGCGCAACTCTTGCTGAAAGGAGCAAATGCGATTATGGTTGGACAGGCTAACAGAGGCGTGCGCACCATCTCCACGTTGTTCAACATTACGCGTATTTATAACACCATAAGTGCTGTGTCATATATGCGCAGGGCTTACGCGCTTTGCAAAGCGTATAGTACAGAACGTGAGGCATTTGGTCAGCCAATCGGCAATCATTTGCTTTACCAAAAAAATCTGCGTGAATTAGAAATTGCCTATCAAAGTAATGCGTTATTGGCATTTTTTCTTGTTCGTTTGTTGGGAAAAGAAGAGTGCAACACTTCTACCGAGGAAGATAGGGGATTGCTGCGGTTACTTACGCCTGTTGCCAAGTTATATTCTGCCAAGCAAGCTATTGCAGTAGCCTCTGAACATATTGAAATGTTTGGCGGATTGGGCTACTTAGAGGATAGTGGAATTCCATCCATGCTGCGCGATGCGCAAGTGCTTAGCATTTGGGAAGGAACCACTAATGTGCTTTCGCTTGATATGCTTCGTGCTATAGACAAGGAAAATGGACTCAACGCATTTAGACTTTTTGCAGAGCGAGCCATTCAAGAACGTAAAGGCGCTTCCGACCAACAATGGCAGATTATAGAGGAGCGTTATGCTGTATTCAAAAGCTACTTGGAGCATACAAAAAATAGGCAATACCTCTTGGCTAGTTCACGAGATTTAGCTTTTTATCTTGCCGAACTAACTATAGCTCTACTTTGGGCTAGCTTTCTAGAGGAAAACTGTGATAAATTGAATTATCGCAGAAGCCTTGATTATTGGCTGCACTATCGTATAAACTCATCAACCTTGAATAGTACCGAATGGTTAGATGTTGTACCTAAAACTGAGAGAGTCACAGACTAAAAAATGATAGCGTTAGCGTAATACTCTCCTCTTATCTTTGTAACCAAACCAAACATAAAATCATGAGAAAACAATTACTTTTTTCCTTTTCTGCAGCCCTGTTGACTGGATTTGTGCTGTGCTCAAATCAAGCTATAATGGCACAAACCGTTGGCGGTGCAGCTACCATTGCTATTACCGAGATAATGTTCAATCCGCCAGAATCTGGGGTTGATTCACTGGAATACTTGGAGATTTATAATTACGGTTCGGTAGAAATCGATTTAGCTGGATTTTATTTCACTGGTGTGCAACTTGTGGCTCCAAATGGTTTGCCTGCGATTGCACCTGGAGGTTACGGCCTTGTAAGTATAAATGCGACAGCATTAAATAATACTTTGGGTGTTCAAAGTTTAGAATGGACAAGCGGAGCATTGTCGAATAATGGAGAAGGATTGAGCCTTCGTGATGCCAATGGAATACTGGTAGATACTGTTTACTACGATGATTTGGTGTCGTGGCCTGCCGCAGCTATTGGTGGTGGCGCATCTTTAGAGCGTTGCGACCCAACTTCGGACGGGACACTTTTGGAAAGTTGGATTGCCTCTACAACTGGCACAGGTATTATTGTAAATGGAATTGAAGTATTCGGCACTCCAGGTGCAGCAAACAGCGAATGTATTACTGTTGGTATTGACGACCAAATAATTACAACTATTTCTGCCTATCCAAATCCTTCTACTACTGGAGAATTCCGATTGACAGAAAGGGTAAGTGGATTTGTGTATGATGTGGTTGGTCAAGTTGTAACTACAATTAACAACTCGAATAGCATTGACCTAGTGAAGCAATCAGTGGGTCAATACATACTTCGCACAGATAACGGACAAGTTATCCGTTTGATGAAGTAATTCTCACTTTTGATTAGAAAAAAGGCTATTCCATTCATTTGGAATAGCCTTTTTTTATGGCTTTAATTGAAGCTTTTTACCAGAAACTTTTCCCCAACCCATTGGCTTGAATTTACCAGCATGCCACAAATGCGTTAGGTCATTGTAATGCTTACTTCCCAATTGACCTGAGTTTCCTGGAGCGAACATGTTGATGGATTTCGATAAATCAGAAAGGTCAATAACCTGCCTGTAGCTGGCACAAACTAAATGTCCACCATAGCCTTGCTCCCGAAAAAAAGCGCTTTGCTGCACTGTATCTGTATCGCCCACCATGGCTATTGGGCCAATGTTAAAGACCTTATCAAACGGTTTTTTCTTTCCTATGGGATGCTCAAACACCAACCCATGAGATTTGCCCCAAAGCCAATTATTTGGGTCATCGCCCAATTGCGAACCTAACCAGCACACTGTGGCTTGAAGCGCATCATTAAGCAGCTTTTCTTTTCCGCCTGCATCTCGTATCCACGAATTCTCCGTATCAGAAAGCAATCGAAGTAAGGTTGTGGTATCATGCCCGTACAGCTCTGTAATTCCAGATAGCAAAGGATGAAAAGGTTTGCCAAGAAAATCCTCCATTAAAGATTTTCCTAAAGGCTGAAGAAATAAGAGCTCAACAAGCTTTGTCCGCACCACTTGATAAATGCACCCACCAACACTATCTGATGTCAGCTGTCCATCCCAATCCAGATAAATTTCTAATGCGCGCTGAGCCCGAATATCATCCACTTTCAAGCCTTCAAAGTGCGCCTTTAACTCCATAGCTGGAGCGCAGAACACGTCCATTTGAAATTGACCCATTTCTGCCAACGTATATTTTCTTTCCTCTCCCAGCAAGGCTTCTAATCGCTTCGCGCGATAGCCGCTCATCCAAGAATTCCCAAGAAAATAGGGGAAATCATCTGTTACAATTTTATGATTGCAAGAAATTATGCGCCCGCTTTTTGGATTTAAGCAATGTGGCATTGCTTCGAACGGAACAAATCCTTTCCATTCCTCTTTTCCTGAATGCCCCTCAAAAAGCTGCATTGTTTTGGTTCGGGCACGAATAGGAACAGTTCCTGTGACCCAATAACCAATATTTCCTGCTAAATCGGCATACACCACATTCAATGCTGGCGTAGAAAAATGTCTAAGCGCATCCACAAAATCGTTCCATCCTGCGGCTCGATTCAGATTAAACCATCCTCGAAACAATGTTCCGGGCTGCAAACAAGCGGAGGCTATGGATACTTGCATTCCAGCACAATCCACCACACCACTAATGACTGGGCCATGGTGTGTTTCAGCCACACGCTCCACCACTGCATCCCCCTTTTTTACATGAATTACTTCCTCATAAATATTCGCAGTGCGCTCTTCTTGCCCAAAACGATAGGTTGTGGCAGAGATGAATTCCTCCATAAAAACATCCTGAACATCGGTATATGCCAATGTGATTCCCCAAGCGATATGGCGATTGTGGCCAATTAGCACTAATGGAAGGCATGGAATAGAAACGCCTGCTACCTCAAAATCGGGGCTATGCAGATGATTTTCATACCAAATGGAGGGAAGAAGCATAGGCAGATGGGGGTCGTTGGCAAGAAATGGCTTTCCCGTTTTCGTATATTTTCCACTAATTGCCCATGCATTACTTCCACCCGTTTGCTGCAAATACGGCCCGTTTATCGCTTCAAAAGCTCCATTTAGATTTACGGTAAATTCTTCAATGCCATGTGGCAGAACAATGGGATTGCCCGTTGGATATCGAGGGTCAAGTTCAGAAGCGCGCTGCTCGCCAAGTTTCTCAACTAGCTTGGCGCGAACCAACTCGCCTTGCCAAGCAAAACACATTTGCCAACTCATTAAGCGTGAAAAGGCAAGCAGATGAGTGCGGGTCCAAGGTTCTGGTTTCTTCCCCAACATTTTAAGCTCGATAGGCAGCTTCTGATAATTAGACGATAAATAAGCATTGATGCCTGCGAGATAATTATCAAGCAGATTGGAAATTTCATCATCGAGTAAAGCCTCATCTTTTGCGGCCAGCCGATGAAATCCAAATACGCGAACAACACGATCGGTGTCTAGAGCATCTTTTCCAACCAATTCAGCAAGAGTTCCTGTGGCTAGTCTGCGGTTCAATTCCATCTGAAAAAGACGGTCTTGTGCGTGAACAACACCCTGCGCAAAAACGAGATCTGCGAGGTTTTGTGCATAGATATGCGGAACCCCAAAGGCATCGCGCACAACCTCAACCCTATCTTTTAATTGAGGAAATTTCATCTCCCCTTCGACAAGTGGAAGACTCCGTTTAGAAACGGTTCGAATCAAATTGCGCAGTAGTGTTGAAATCACGGAATGAAGTATTTACACGAATGTAAGTGCTGATAATCACATTTTCCACGTTTTTGGAAATTGGAATTTCTCCCTTCACCCCAAATAATAGCGCAAAAAAAATGCGCCAATGTTGGAGCCTTTCGGTTTCCAAACATTGACGCAAAACCATCACGCCAAAACCCCTTAAAGCGTGAGGCTATTTTTTAGTACTGTTCTAATAAATACTTGATTAGGTCGGTAGTGGTTACAATTCCCACCAATTTTGTTCCGTCAATAACAGGCAAGGCATGAAATTCCCGAGAAGCTAAGATCTCTGCTACTTCTTTAATAGTCTGCACAGACTTAACAGTAACGGGGTTTGAAACCATCACTTGCATGCTGTAAACAGCAGTATCTATTGAACTTTCATAATCTCCATAGTTGTCCATAAAACTCAGTCGCAATAAGTCGGTAAGGCTTAACATGCCAATCAACTCTTGTCCATTGACCACAGGAATGTGGCGGATTTTATGCTTCGAAAATAATGCCTCAGCATGACTTAACGAATGCTTTAGATTAATAGTGACAACTTGAGCTGTCATTATCTTTGTTATCAACTCTCCTTTATTCATGACTTTAGTGCCTGACTCAAAAGAAGACAAAAACCAACTGACAAAACCTGAGAATAATCAGTAACAAAACTGATTATTGACAGGATTCAGAAACCGCTATTTAAGGCTGAACTACAAGTTTTTGAACCTGTTGTGCATTCGCAGTTTGCACCGTTACTAAAAACAGACCTGATTGACCAAGAGCAGATGATGTAATGGAAAACCGATTCTCGCCCTGCTGCGCAACACCATTAAAAACGGTGGCAACTTGTCTTCCTGTGATGTCAGAAACGGATATAGCAACTTGCTCTGAAGTTGGCATATTCAATAATAAGATTGCTTCGTCTCGCACTGGATTTGGTAGAATACCCACTTGAAAAGATGCTTTGTTATCTTGAATGGACAACGGACCGGAAATTTGGATATCGTCTACATAAATGTTGTTGCCAGCATCACTCTTGCTCTGAAATTTCACTAGCAAACTCTCCGAAGTACTATAATTAGAAAGGCTGAAATCTTCTTCTTTCCAATCGGCCGCGGTGACTGGAGTGAACGCACTTGCCTGATTTCCAGCTACAGAAGCCAAGCTAGAACCTGTTTTGCTATATCTCACAGACCACGTTTGACCACAATCGACAGAAACTAAAACGCGTAATTGATCTGCTAGACCACTGCGAGTACGGTAGGCTACTTTGAAGTATAATCGCGGATTGCCAATATTTCGCATATCTACTGAAGGAAGAATAAATTCATCCAAGCTTCCTACAGGATTTCCTGAAAAGTTATTTATAAAAATAGAATGCGCATCTGTAAAGGCTGTATTTGATTTGGTCCATTGATTACCGAAATCGTTTAGAACAAAAAATTGGTCTTCATCGGCTTCAAATCCTTCGAATAAAAAGAAGCTATTTACCTGGGCAGCACTTGGAAGCACACGAACATAATTAGTTTGGGTATAGCTGTCCGAACCTTGAGAATTGGAAACGGTAAGAGTCGCTGAATAGATTCCTGGTGCACTGTAGGTTACGTTGGGATTTGCAGCGCTTGATACGGCTGGCGAGCCACCGGGAAATTCCCATGCATAGGTAGTCACTTCTCCATTGTAAGAATCATCGTTATAGGATACAGGTTCACCCGTGCATGCCAATGTTTCTTCTGCGTAAAAAAGCGCATAAGGAGCACAGGAAGGAGGTGTAAGATCATCAACACCGGTTTGCGCCAAGTTATTGGCAGATCTAATGTTGTTGCGAGAGCCAGATAGAACAGCATCCATCGCATCTTTTTGCCCAAGTGTAAACATGTTCATGCAACTGCCGTTGGCATAGTCCATGTAGTTTTCAATCTGATCGGGCAGGTCTGGATTGTCATTGGTGCAGCTATTGAGGTTGAAACTGCAAGAATAATTGGCCTCAAAAACTGGAGGGGTATCATCAATTGGTTCTCCAAAAAATCCACCAGTGCAACCTCCTTGAAATGTATGATAAAGCCCGAGCCAATGCCCCGTTTCGTGGGTTAAAGTTCGCCCTGCGTCTCCTTGAACGGCAAAGCCAATGCTACCAACTCTGTCTGCACGAACAACCACTCCATCTGTAGCCGCTGCGCCAAAACCCGGAAATTGTGCATAACCTAAAATAAGTCCTGGTTCACCATCATTGTCTATCGAATTTACAACCCATACATTGTAATACTTGCTGCTGTTCCAATAGCTAATAGCTTTCACGGCATCATCGGCATTCTCTGTTAAAGGAGAAAAAATGCGATTGATGCCTTCGGTGCAATTGCCTTGAGGGTCAAGTTTTGCAAGACGAAATTCCACATCTGGATTGGAAGCTACGGGCTTAAAAATGTCGCGTGTGTTTGCGGTGTCTGCGTTCGTACGACTAAAATCCTCATTCAAAATGCGAATCTGATCTTCAATTTGAGCCTTAGAAATATTCTCTGGTCCACCAGTGTGCACCACATGAAAAACCACCGGAATAATGCGCGGTCCACCACCGCGCTGCACTTCACCTGCCAATCGTGATGCCTTTATTTCGGCTGTGGCACGCACAAAATCTTCATGCTTTTGGAGAAGCGAAGGGTCGTTAGCCAAGGCTTTTTCGAGATTTTTTTCAAACCCACACCAATGCGTTGATTGTGCAAAAGCTATAGCTGAAAAGGAAATTAGTAGTGTGGTGAAAAGAATCCGCATGTTTTCGATTAAGTTAAGATTGTATAAAGGTATAATCTTGATGAATTGTTTAGATGTGATTTTACTCACGCAAGCGCTTTGCTTAAGTCTGCGATTAGGTCGTCTGCATCTTCTAAGCCTACGCTAAGGCGAATGAGAGAATCTACAACTCCTGTTTTTTCGCGTTCTTGTTTGGGTATAGATGCGTGTGTCATGGAAGCTGGATGCCCAATTAGCGATTCCACTCCGCCAAGCGACTCAGCAAGAGCAAAGAGTTTGGTGGCAGAAAGTACTTTCACAGCCGCTTCCTTGGTGTTTTCTTTCAGCGAAAACGAAACCATACCGCCAAACCCACTCATTTGAGATTTGGCAACTGCATGGTTTGGGTGCGATTCGAATCCCGGCCAATTCACCTTTTCCACTTTTGGGTGACTTTGAAGAAAATACGCCACTTTCTCGCCATTTTCGCAATGCCGTTGCACCCGCAAATGCAGGGTTTTTATTCCGCGCAGCACCAGAAAACTATCCATTGGGCTAGTGACCGCTCCAATACTATTTTGCAAAAAATACATCCGTTCGGCAATGGCATCGTTGGCGGTAACCAATGCTCCCATAACCACATCTGAGTGTCCGCCTAGGAATTTGGTAACCGAGTGCATCACAATATCAGCACCCAATTCGAGTGGGCGTTGCAAATAGGGTGTGGCAAATGTATTGTCGACCGCGAGCATGGCACCGCAACCTTTGGCGATTGCCGCCATTGCTTTGATGTCGATAATCGTCATCATGGGATTGGTAGGTGTTTCTACCCAAATTAGCTTAGTGTTGGTATTCACTTTAGCCTTCACTTCCTCTACATTTCCCATCGGAACGAAATGAAATTTAATACCAAATACTTCATAAACTTTCGTGAACAGGCGATAGGTTCCACCATACAAATCGTTGGTGCTTATGACTTCATCTCCTGGTTTAAGCATATGAATAACGCAATCGGTAGCAGCCATTCCACTGCCAAAACATGCTCCGTATTTTCCATTTTCTAAGGCTGCAATTGCCTGTTCTAGCGCATTTCGCGTTGGATTTCCAGTGCGCGAATACTCATAGCCTTTGTGGTCGCCTGGCGCTGCTTGCACATAGGTACTAGTTTGATAAATGGGGGTCATTATCGCACCAGTAGTTGGGTCTGGTTGCACGCCCGCATGTATGGCTTTAGTTGCAAATTTCATAGTCACTCGTTTTGGCAAATGTATGCAGTACTTTACGCTGGGCTTGAAAAGCTAATGACACTTCAATTCACCTTCATTTTCAAGAATTTTCTTCCAAACATGCGCGTTTTTATCTGACCTTTGTGACTACCTAAAAATCAACTCCTATGAAAGAAATTATCATCGGCCAAGGACTCGGCCCCGTAAAATTTGGAATGACCCGCGACCAAGTGGAAGCCCTACTAGGAGCGCCTGATGAAGTGGAAGAAAACGTGGATATTGACGAAGATTTGGACGAAGCTGCAGAGGCTTGGCACTATGATGAGCTTGAAATGTCGGCATCTTTCGACATGGAAGACGATTGGAAGCTGGGCATGATGGCCATTAGTTCTGAAGATGCATTATTGAACGGAAAGGCATTGATTGGACTGAATCGCAATCAATTACTCGAATCTTTGCAAGACATGGGATTTGAAGATCTTGTGTTTGAAGATTGGTCGGACGAAGAAGATGAAGACCGCCATTTAGTGCAATCAGATGCTTCGGCCATCAATTTTTGGTTGGAAGAAGGCATTCTAACCGAAATTCAGTGGGGACCGCGCTACTTGGATGACGAAACGGTAGATTGGCCGGTATAAATTAAATCTCTGTATTTATTTCACGTGATTCTTCTTGCCTTTGGTGAGGGTTATTTTTATACCCAAAAATCAAAATAGGTAGGCAAAAAGGCTTTGAATCAATTTGGTTTGATGCCTATTGAGTACTTATTTCTCCCCAAAAACACCCCTTAGGAATGTAATTACTGCCCATTTGGTGGGAGAGCATCTTAACCTTCTGCAAGCCTTAGTTTCATTGTTTTTTTTCTAGTGATAGTTTGGCGAAAAACCATGAAATAGCCCCAAAATAGCACCGTTAGAAGTGCTATTTATGGCTACAATTTGGTGAGCATAATGTTAGAATTATAGATTTTTACTATGTTCCTTTGTACTGAACAAACCTAAAAAGCCATGAAAAAACAGCTCTCCTTCCTTATTTCTTTTGCGATTTCGGGGCAGATTTTTGGGCAATGCGCCCCATCTACAGCCCATGCTTTTTTGGATATAAATAACGTTCGTGCGCGGCTAAATAACAGCATGAGTAGCTTCTGGAATGAAATGGCTTCATCTCAATATGAAGTACCCAAAGGCTCTGGCAAACATTCTTTGTCTGCAGGTAGTTTCTGGATTGGTGGTCTAGACAGTCAGGGCGAAGTTCGTGTAGCTGCCCAACGATTTCGCTCGCAAGGCGATGATTATTTCGCAGGACCAATTAGCATCGGCACTGCCGAAACCGACTCCCTTACTTGTGGCCAATACGACCGAATTTGGAAATTGAACCGCTGGCAAGTGGCAGAGTTTCGAGATAACTACAACTCAGTTGGTTATATTGCTCCTGCAGATATTATGGAATGGCCTGCCCATGGAAACGTAGCTTCTGGCTTTGCCTCCAACCTCGCTCCGTTTAGAGATATTGATGGTGACGGAATCTACAATCCCGAAACGGGCGACTATCCTGCATTTGCATTTGATGGCGAGCCCGATATGGAAAACGACCTGCTGGGCGACCAAGTGCTGTGGTGGATTGTGAACGACACCGGCAATGAACATAAGGAATCTGGTGGTCTAGCCATAGGGGTAGAATTGCATTGTATGGCCTATGCATTCAAATCGTGTGATGTGCTCAACGACCAAACCTTTTACCGTTACACCGCCATCAACCGGGGAACCAACACATTGACCAATACCTACTTTGGGTCTTGGGCCGATGTTGATTTGGGATTTGCAAATGATGATTTTGTAGGAAGCGATGTTGGCCGAGGCATGGGATATTGCTACAATGGCTTGGCAATAGATGGTACTAGTGGACCAACTCAATATGGGGCGAAACCGCCCGCAGTGGGCATGGATATACTTCGTGGGCCATTACAGGATGCAGATGAAATAGACAATGACGCAGATGGAACAGTGGACAATGAACATCACAACATGTCAAGATTTCTGTACCACGACAACGATGGCTCCGCTACAGGAGACCCAACTACAAGTTTAGAATTCTACAATTACATGAGTGGATTTTGGAGAGACAATACTCCAATGATTTATGGTGGCACTGGCCATCCCACTGGTGGTGGGAATCCTGATGTGCCTTGCAATTATATGTTTCCGGGCGATTCGGACCCCACGGGCATTGGCACAGGAGGTGTGCCACAACAGTTTTGGGATGAAACTTCTGCTAATAATGTTCCTTACGATAAACGCTTTTTACTTTCCTCTGGCCCGTTCACCTTTGCTCCAGGTGATGTGCGTTCGCTCCACCAAGCAGTGGTGTGGGCAAGAGATACGGTTGTAGAAGTATCGGATTGGTCTACTCAAATTGGCGCGCTCCAAACTGCCGATGATTATGTGCAAGCTGCCTTTGATGCCAAGTTTCAAAACCTTGCGTGTTGCCCGCCAAGTGTAGAAATCTCATTCCAACGCCCGCGAACATTTCACTTTCATTTCTCCTCCATTGCCGAAGGCGAATCCTATTTATGGAATTTTGGGGATGGACAAACCTCCACCGAGCGCTTTCCATTTCATGTCTATGAAGAATATGGCAGCTACGAAGTATGCCTCACCGTAACCAACGCCTGTGGCACCGACACTCATTGTCAGTTCATAGAAATTGAAGTGGGCAGCACTGGAATAGAAGAACAAAAAACCATCTCTTCCCTTCTATCCATAGCGCCAAACCCATCCACTGCTGGATTTCAGCTCACACTAAGCAAAGGAGTTATGCAATCCTTTCGCCTATTCGACACTATGGGAAAAATGGTGCTAACGCAAACGTTTGCGGTAGGAACTGCAGCTGTTTCCATCAGCACAATGGGCATTGCCCCGGGCATGTATGTGGCCCATGTGCAAACGGACAAAGGCGTGGCAGTGCAGCGGGTGGTGGTTTCCAGATAATTGCTGCTTACAACTATGGATTCATCTTCAAAAACACCTCCCAATACTTTTCCTTGGTCATATTTTCCCAATGAATGAGGTAGTAGCGGTATTGATAGGTTTGAAATTGGCACAAGGCCACTAGCGCCATGAGCAAAGAAACCGCCACGACCTTAGCTCCAGTTTGGCGCAAAAGACCAAGCGCAGTGGCCATTGGAAGCACTAGTATGGGTAGAAATTCAACAAACACTCGCCCCGAAAAACTACCGCCATACCACCAATTCCACCAAGAGGAAAGCACATAACTAATGCCCACAAAAAACACTACATACCAACTGCCCATCCACCACTGTTTGCGCCAAAATAACACGCCAACACAGGCCACACTAAGCAGATGAAACGGAGTGTAGAGAAACAACCCTTTGCGGTAGCTAAAAAGTATATCCCACACATGCGGTTGTAATAAATCTAAGCGCTCGCCCCCATAGGAATACACCAAAAAATGGCCTGTGCTAATGCGATATATCACCAACTGAATGGCAATAACGGCCGCCATACCTCCCAAAGCGGCTGCAAAAGCCCTCACTTTTTTGCCCAACCCAATTAGACCTTCCCAAAATGCAGAACCGCTACACGCCAAAAACGGAAGGGCCAACACCACAAGTCCATTCACTGGCCGAATAAGCACAACAATGCCCAACAACAGCCCTGAGGCGATAAGATACCTGCCGTTCTGAAAAGCAAAATAGCGCTTCGCAAACAGGGCAAATGCCGCCACTGCCGCAAAAGAATACACATGCGACATGCCCGGCTCTACCGCAGCATAATAGAACAAATTGGTGCCAAACACCATAGCCACTAGCACAACAGTTCGGCTAAATGCATTGGCTCCCAATAGCACCATCAAACAATTGAACGCCAATAGCCCCAGCAACAAATAGAATAATGTAGCCACCGTAACCATATAACGATAGGGCTCTGAATAGCCATCGGGCGGTGCACCGCCCAACTTACAATAGGCATGCGTGGCAAGGAAAAAAGGCAGTTGCAGCAATGCAGTACCGCTGTAGTATTTATTTACCGTTTGGCCATGCGCACCAATGCGGTAGTCGTAGAAAAAAGTTGGGTCGAAATATTTCTTGCCCTCCAAACTATCTACAAACCCAAAGTTGAGGTCGTGATAAATAAATATGGCGGGTAAATAGGCATAATATCCCTTGGCATCGGCCTCTACTATGCTGCTACTCCATTTCGAATTCCAATTCAAATTGGCGGTAACAAGGGTCATCGCCACCATAATAAACGCAATACCGAAAAGAGGCCAGCGCTTATTCATAGCCAAAAACCTTAATAGAATATGCCTTCTCCTTGCTAGACGAAGAAAAAGCCCCGAGCAACGTAAGCCTTTCGTCACCTTCAAACAGTTTGACATCAACTTGATTGCACATCGCGGCCGACCGCACAAAGGGCAAAAACGATACGACCATAGCCGCAACCAGCACCCTATTGCTAACAAACAGCAGTAGGCCCGCGGCCAATAGCAACGCAAAAAGCGGCTCGGTGAGGCCCGAAAACGTGAGCACAAATTGCAACGGAGTGAGCAAATACACCACGGGCACAATCCAATTGTTGGCTAGGCCAATTCTGCGTGCTGCCAGGTGGGTAAGCAAGGCCGCCAAAATAGACACCACAAGATTGAACAGCTTGATAAATACAAAACCAAATTGAGCCCACGGGGCAGCAATCAGTAAAAACAAAGGCTTGGCCCAATGATTAAAAAAAGCCATAGGATGCTGCGGAGCATGCCGCGTATGCAAATAATGGGTTATGCTATCGCCTGTTTCGCCAGTTCCGTTAAAAAGGGCAATGGCAGCAAGCCCTGCACCGAGGTAAAACAAATACTGGAGCACCGCAATTCTAGTGTTCATCTGGTCATATCAGCAATAAAACATTCATCTGCCTACCTCCCCGCTTTCGGAAGCCAAAGTATAAACGTGCTTCCCTCGGCAGTACTTTCCACGCGAATGGTGCCGCCATGTGCTTCTATCAGCGATTTTACGTAGTAGAGCCCCAAGCCAAAGCCTTTCACATTATGCACATCGCCCGTTGGCACACGGTAAAACTTCTCGAAAATCTCGCGTTGTAGCTTGGCCGAAATACCAATACCGTTGTCGGCTACCCGCACTTTAATGCCACTGTCTGTGTCTAGAGTGGTAATGGTAATGTGGGGTTCTTGCTTGCAATATTTAATGGCATTGTCCAGCAAATTCCGAATAATGTTCGAAAAATGAAGCTCGTCCACCTTATACATAGGGCGTTGGGCATCTAAGTGCAAAGTGATGCGGCCATGGCGCTCGTCCAACAAAATTTGCACCCCAGCAATGGACTTGGTTATAAGGGCGTTTATGTCCACTTCCACCAAATTGAGGTCTATCTCGCTGCGATCAAACTGCGCCATTTGCAGCACTTTCTCCACCTGCAATTTCAATCGGTCGCTTTCGTCATGTATCATCTTGTAATAGCGCGTTCGCTTTTCGGGATTGGCGTCTAACGCACCCGAAAGCAGCACATCGCTCGATGCCGAAATGGTAGAAATGGGTGTCTTAAACTCGTGCGTCATATTGTTGATGAAGTCGGTCTTAATCTCCGTAAGCCGCTTCTGTTTCAGCACAACCGCAAGGGTGTAGGCGAAAAAAGCAAATACCAAAAGCAATATGCCCGAGCTAAAAAGCCACACCCCCATTTTGCCCGACAAATAGCTCTGTTTATCTGGAAAATAAACTCCAAAATAATGGCTATCCCCATCAGACCTTGGAATTTCCACATCCACAGGGCGGTCGTATTTATTTCCCGATAGCGCCACATAACCATCAAAAATGAGGCTGTTGGTAAAGCAATCATAAATATTGTATTCAAAATCGATAAGAATGCTGCGTTCTCTAAACTCGCTTGCCAACAAACTTTGCAGCAAATAGGGATGCAGGGTATCGCTGGTAGTCACCACAAAATAATTGCGCGACAATTTGCGCACAGGCGCTACCTCTGTAGAATCCTTGGTGATGTCTTTAATCTGAATGGCCACGCCACGCAGGGCAGCGGTCACTTGGTCGTCAAACTCCCGCTCGCGAAGTTCAAATGCCTTGTCCATCCAAAAAAGCTGTGTTAGCACCAAGCCTACAATAGACACAGTGGCCAACATAATAATGATGCGAATTGCACGTCTTGTCATGGTTTGGCGAAGGTATTGCAATCCAAGCAAATGCTCTCAAATAGGTTTGGCACGGCAATTGAGAGCACCCAGCCGAACCATTAAAAACATGAAATCATGAGAAAGTCAGTTTTAATTTTCGCCCTTGCCGCAGTAGGAACAACAGCATTTGCTCAAGACAGAGGAGTAGTAACTAAAGGAGGCAAACCCGTAAGTGTAACTCTTGCTACTGCACCTTTGGCCCAACCTAGTACAACACCAACCGTTTCTTCTCCTTCACCACTTTATGCTCCCGCAGCAAAATCGGAACCGTTGAAAAGCAAAGAAGTAACTTTGGTTCAGCGCAAGGAAAAGTAAAAACAAGTGGCAAAGCCACGAACCCAAGTCGCCTCAGGCCACTCTTTAAGGAGAATCTGAGGCGGCTTTTTCATTTCTATAAATTGTACGCAATCATGCACTGCTACCTGAATTGTATTGCTACTTTTCGGCCCAATTTCACCTGAAAATCAACACGTTTCATTTTAAGTTACTCCTCATGAAGAAACTATTACGTCCCACATTGCTCACCTTTGCTTGCTGCTCAACGTTTGCAGTGGCTATGAGCCAAACATTTACCAATAGGGTGAGTGCTCTTTCCGATCCTACCATGTATAGCGGTGGACCAAACGCTGTGCAAGATGTGAATGGCGATAAACTTGACGACATCATTGTGTTGGATGGTGCCACCAACTTGAAATTCGAATATCAAAGTCGCAATGGCGCATGGACAGGGCTAAATGTGGGCAACACTTCTGGCTCTAGTGCATGGAGCATGGTGGTAGGCGATGTGGACAATAATGGCCATGGAGATGTGCTATCGGGCGGCAATTTTGATGGAGTGAAATACGCCAAATCAAACGCCAGTGGCACTGCTTACACCCAAACCACGCTAGGCGGTTACAACCTCTTCTTGCAAGGTTCCAATTTAGCAGATGTTGACAACGATGGTGATTTGGATTACTTCGGTTGTGCAGACACCGATGTGAGCGGTATTTGGGAAAACGATGGCAACGGCAACTTTACCTACACCAATACGAATATGATAGATATGACCCCCGCATCAGGTGATGGATCGGGCAACTACGGAAGTACTTGGAGCGATTTTGATGACGATGGAGATATTGACCTATACATTTCCAAATGTCGCCAAAACGTGAGCGACCCAACAGATTTGAGGAGAATAAACGTGTTGTATGAGAATGATGGCAACGGCAACTACACCGAAAATGGAGCCGCTTATGGCCTTCGTATTGGTGCTCAAAGTTGGACTACTGATTTTCAAGATATTGATAACGATGGCGATTTTGATGCCTTCATCACCAACCACGATGTGAACGCCATGCTGCTTGAAAATCAAAACGGCCAGTTCGTGGATATTTTCGACCAAAGCGGCATTAGCAATATGATTGGATTTCCACTTCAAGGAATCATGCGCGACATGGATAACGATGGCTTTGTGGATGTGCTTGTTTCTGGAAACGGACACCGCTACTATCGCAACAATGGCGATAAAACCTTTACTGAAGTAACTGGGCAGTTTGGAAACAACTTACATTCATTCGCTTTAGGCGATTTGAATCACGATGGATTTCTGGATGTTTTGGGGTCGTATGGCTCCAGCTACACCACGCCAAGCACTACTCCAAATGCACTTTGGATTAACGATGGTAACGACAACAACTGGATAGCATTTGACATGATTGGAACTGTGAGCAACAAAAGCGCAATAGGTGCTAAGGTGAAATTGTATGGTGCTTGGGGAGTTCAGGTTCGTGAGGTTCGTGCTGGTGAAAGCTACGGTATCGTAAATACCCTAACCCAACATTTCGGCATAGGCCAAGCTACAGAAATCGACTATGCCGTGGTTACCTTTCCATCGGGTATCACTCAAACTATAATGAATCCTGCCCCAAATCAGTTCATCACCGTAATTGAGAATGAATGCGTGGCTCAAAACGTGTTTGTTACTTCCAACGGCCCAACATTTTTGTGTGCAGGCCAATCATTGCAACTAAACGCTCCAACAGGTGCGAACTTGAGCTATGTATGGAGCAATGGGTCTACAAACGCAAGCACAACGGTGAACCAAGAAGGTTCGTACATGGTAACAGTAACCAACACTAGCAATGGTTGCTTCAGCACATCAGCAGCGCTAGATGTAGTAGTTGCACCAGATGAAACTCCTACAGTTACAGCGAGTGGTGCACTTCGTTTCTGCGAGGGCGAATCGGTTACATTGACCTCAAATGCTGCGCTATCTTACCTCTGGTCTGATAATAACGCGACAACCGCTCAAAGTTTGGAGGTAACTGAATCTGGAGTTTACACTGTGGTGATTGAAGGGGTTTGTGAAAGCTTCACCTCGGATGCCATTAATGTTGAGGTGTTGAGTTCGCCTGCTCCCCAAGTTACCGAATCTGAAGTATGGACACCCACCCCAGCCGCAGTAGACCTTTCGGCCACAGGCACCAACCTTGTTTGGTATGATGAGAATGGCGGTATAGTTGGCAGCGGCCCAACGATTACAACTCCTGTTATAACGGATATTACCAACTTTTATGTGGAACAAACCTTAACCTATGGTGGCGACACCTACTATGGTGGAGCAGTGAACAACTCCCCAGCTACAGGACAATCGCACCAAAGCACTGGATTCTATTTGATATTCGATGCTGTTGAACCGATGATTATTCGCTCGGTGAAGGTTTATGCTGTTGGAGCTTCAGATAGAACTATTTACATTGAAGATGCAAACGGACAAACATTGCAAACGGGAACATTTACTATTCCTAACGGCACATCGCGTGTGCAATTGGACTGGACGGTTCAGCCTGGCACTGCATATAGAATGCGTATTTCTACCAATAACCATGGTCTTTGGAGAGATGGACAAGGCACTGCCCTTGCTTTCCCTTACAACCTTGGCGGCCTTGGAGCAATCACTGGAGCTAACACTGGAGCCCCAGAATTCTATTACTATTTCTATGATTGGGAGGTAGAAAGCGAAGCATACAGCTGCACTAGCGCTCGTTCGCAAGTAACGGTTAATGTTGGTGTGGTAGGCACAGAAGAGGGCGTGTTCTCTGGGTTAGATGTATATCCAAACCCATCGAATGGCAATTTTGATGTGGTTATTCCAACTACAGTTGGCAGCAAGGTTCAAATGCGCATGTTTGATGTAACTGGCAATGTGGTATTGAATCAAAGTGTGAATGCTGGCAAACACAAACTAGATGCGTCAACTTTTTCCAAAGGAGTTTATATGCTCGAATTGCAAGCCGAAGATGCGTTGATTACTAAGCGTGTAGTATTGCAATAAGCGCATATTCTCAAAAACAAAAAAGCTCCGAAACCCAGCAATGGATTTCGGAGCCTTTGTTTTTTTAGACCATTTCTAAACTAACCCAAATGCTTCCAGCCTTGGGCTCTAAGTTGGATAAACTGACCGGAAGAAACGAGATTGGTTCCATCTTCTGGTTCGGTTATATGGCCAATGATATGAACGGCAGGATTATCCTTGATGCGGGCATGGTCCTTTATATCCACTGTGAAAAGCAATTCGTAGTCTTCGCCACCATTCAGCGCGCAGGTCAACACATCGAGGTTTAGTTCTTCGGCTGCAATGCCGGTGGCAGCATCAATAGGAAGCTTTTCTGTATAAACACGGCAGCCCACTTTGCTCTGGGTGCAAATGTGCATGAGTTCGGAACTGAGTCCATCCGAAATATCAATCATAGAAGTAGGCACCACTTTCTCTAAGCGAAGCATATCCACAATATCCGTGCGAGCTTCGGGTTTAAGTTGGCGTTCTAGGATATAGTCGTGGCCAGTGAGGTCGGGTTGAATGGCGGGATTCTCTATAAAGATGCGTTTCTCGCGTTCAAGAATTTGAAGGCCAAGGTATGCGCCACCCAAATCGCCCGAAACACAGATTAGGTCGGTGGGCTTGGCGGTGTTTCTATACACCACATCACTGTGATGGGCGGTTCCCACCGCAGTTATGCTAAGCACAAGACCCGAGTTTGAAGTGGTAGTGTCACCACCTACCAAATCGACTTGATATTTTTCGCAAGCAGCTAAAATGCCATCATACAATTCTTCCACGGCTTCAAGCGAAAACCGATTGCTCATGGCAATAGATACAGTGACCTGCTCAGGTTTGCCGTTCATAGCGCAAATGTCGCTGAGGTTTACCACGACTGCCTTGTAACCCAAATGCTTGAGTGGCACATAACTCAGGTCGAAATGCACGCCTTCTACCAACATATCAGTGCTTACAAGAGTGCGTTGTTCGCCTTGGCCAATAACTGCGGCATCATCCCCAATGCCCTTTATGGTAGATGCATTGCGGATAACTACACTTTCGGCAATGCGGTTGATGAGGCCAAACTCCCCCAAATTTTCTAATTCTGTACGTCCTTCTTGGTCAAACATGCGTATAAAGTAGTGCTAAAGAGGGCCATTTGCCCAAGGTGCAAACCTATGGTTTTGAATTTGCTTGGGCTCTATGGATAAATCAACCAAAAACTGAATGCCGATTCCAGTTTGGTTTATCGGTTTTCGAAAGGCAATACTCCTGTTTCGGAATTACTGGGCACTCTTAATCCAGTTGAACGTGGTAGATTGTTTTGGGCCAACAACAGAAATTACATAAAATCCAACGGGAAGATGTGCCACATCTAACGAAACAAATTGCTGCTGCAGTAGAATGCTTGCTTGCATAACGGTTTTGCCCATGGCATCATACATATGCAGCGCAAGTGGACTTTCGGTTGCTTCATTCAATTGAATTGCCAGTTGATTTGATGCAGGATTAGGATAAACAGAAATGGATGGCATGCCCAACTCATTTACCGATGTAGGTTCTACCACCTCCACTTCTAAGGCTTGCTCTTGCCCCAAAACTTCGATACAACTTACCTCCACTAAACGCACTTCACCAATGCCAAGGGTATTCCAAAGCACATCTATGGTATTTCCATTTTCGCTAACAATGGTGCCATTGGTTACCGACCAACAATAGGTAGAGCCTACTTCGCCAATTACGGCATAGCTTCGGGTGTCGCCTGCTTGCACCAAGACATCGCCAGCGATGGGAGATGTTTGCGGTTGCATAATGGTGTAGAGAAAGGGTTGAGAATAGCGATAAACCGTATCGAGCAGGGCGGCATTGGTGAGCCAAGGTTCGTGGCCAATGACTTCAAGTGGCACCAGTTGATTCATTATGCCCAGATTTTCCAAGCGTTGATGAATGGGCGAACTACCATTAACATTAGGGAAAATGGGGTAGGAAAATGGGCTGCCCGAATTGTAGGGCACGATGAGGTCGTCTGTGCCATGAAAGGAAATAACAGGAACATTGTCGAAGGGAGTTGGGTCGATGAAACTGGTGTCGAGCATGGCGCCCCAATTGTTAATGATGCCTTTGGGGCGAATTTCTTGGTTGTTGAAATAGGTATTTCCGGAGCAATCGGCACATTCCATGTCTTCGGGTTCGAGGAGAATACCGAAGGACGATTGCGGGCGTTGGGCATCGGTCATAAACGTAGAATGTAGGGCAGAGAAACAGCCGGCACTGCTGCCTGTGAGGAAAATATTGGACGTGTCGATGCCATAACCTGCGCTAAACTGGGCCAAATAGCGCATGGCAGCCCGCAAATCTTGTACCCCGCGATAGACAGCACGCTCGGCACTGCCACTGCTGGTGGTGGTGAACCCAATGCGGTAATCTATGGATGCAACCACATAACCCAAGCGGGCATAGTGCTCGCAAAACTGCGGAATGGGAGGTTGATTGCGCAAACCGATAAGAAAACCACCTCCGAAGGCGTAGATGATGAGCGGGCGCTTTTCAAGGTCGTCTCCTGCGGGCATGTA
>CAMDOM010000031.1 GCA_945903645.1 Chryseobacterium gleum | reverse complement strand
AATTGGGCCACAATCGGTAAGGAAGAAAAACACATTGCAGAGGCCTCGATGGAAGAAGTGAAAGCATTTTTTCACAAACATTATTTGCCTAAAAATGCGGTTTTGGTGCTCACTGGAAACATCACCGTTGACAAAACAAAAGCACTTGCAGAAAAATGGTTTGGCCCGATTGTGAAAGGCGAAAAACCGCAACGCAATTTGTCTCCAGAACCACCACAAACAGAAGCTAGACGGCTAGAGGTGGAGCGCGATGTGCCTATGGATGCTATTTACATCTCGTTTCATTGCAGCGGAAAAAGCGAAAAAGATTTTGCCAGTTGGGATTTGCTTTCCGACATATTATCGAAAGGAAATTCCTCGCGATTGTACCAACGATTGGTAAAAGAAAGCGGGATTCTAAGTTCGGTTGGAGCATTTGTTACAGGCGAAATGGATCCAGGATTATTTACCGTTGCGGGTCATGTTTCTCAGGGACAACGTGTTGAAGATGCTGAGAAAGCAATTTGGGATGAATTGGAATTGCTTCGTTCCGAACAGGTTACCGCCTCAGAATTAGAAAAAGCTATTCATCAATCGGAATCCCAATCGGAGTTTTCACAAATCAATATTCTGAATAGAGCTATGAATTTAGCCTACTACGAATTGATGGGCGATGCCAACCGGGTAAACACGGAAATAGAACGCTACAGGGCCACAACAGCAGCAGACATTCAGGGCGTGGCGGAGGAAAATTTGCTAAAAGAAAAAAGCTCAACCTTAGTGTATTTGCGCAGCACTAACGCCAAGTAAGATTCCAAAATTTTAATTATAGTACTTAACTACAATTGATGCTCAATAGAACAATTGCCCCTTCGTTTGGAAAGGTAGAAAACAGTGTTTTGCCCAATCCCGAAATTCATCATTTGGATAACGGATTGCCTGTTTATGTGATAAATGCTGGCCGCCAAGAACTTCTAAAAGTGGAGTTAGTTTTTCCCGCTGGAGATGCCTCTTCAGACAAGAAATTGGTAGCTGCAGCCACATCGGCCTTGATGGAAGAAGGCACTACCACTCGCACAGGCGCTGCGCTGGCAGAAGCGGTGGACTACTTTGGGGCGCATTTGCAATCGGACATTGATGCAGACGAATCGGCCATAACGCTATTTACACTGAACAAGTATTTAAAGGAAACTTTGCCCGTGTTGGCCGAGGTATATCACGCACCATCATTTCCAGAAGAAGAACTGGAAGTATATGCTAGAAACCACAGTCAAAGTGCAGAAATTAACGAGCAAAAGGTGGGTCACTTGGCTTCACGAGCTTTGAAAGGATTACTTTATGGCACCGAGCACCCATTGGGAAGAGGCGCAATGCCCGCTGACTACTTGGCAATTTCGCAGGCAGATGTATCCACTCATTTTCAAACCAAAATGAACGGTAACATCCAACACATTATTGTAGCAGGCAAACTCACTTCGTCCACAATTCCATTACTGAACAGTCATTTTGGAAAGTTTGCATTACAGCCTTCGCAGCAATTTACAAGCGATGCTGTTTCAAATGCCACATCTCAATTGCATTTGAATAAAGCTGAAGCGGTGCAAAACGCCATTCGGGTGGGGCGCGTTTTATTCAATAGAAACCATGAGGACTATGCAGGAATGCAATTTTTAACCACCGTTCTTGGCGGATATTTTGGTTCACGATTGATGGCGAATATCCGCGAAGACAAAGGATATACCTATGGCATTGGAGCTGGATTGGTGAGCATGCGCCACACGGGTCATTTAAACATTAGTACCGAAGTTGGGAAAGATGTGAGTGGCGCTGCACTTACAGAAATCTTCATTGAGATTGAAAAGTTGCGCAACGAACTTGTGCCCCAAAAAGAATTGGAAACGGTGCGCAATTACCTTCTTGGAGTGATGCTAAAAGGATTGGACGGCCCATTTGCCTTGGCAACAAAATGGAGAAGTTATTTGAAATATAATGTTGGAAGTGAGGCACATACCGACACCATTCGACAAATAAATGAAATGACATCGACTCGGCTACAGGAACTTGCCCAGCGCTATTTGCAGGAAGCTGATTTGAAAGTAGTTACAGCTGGCGCAAAACCTGCATAAAACAGGCAACTTATATCCTTTTGGGGCGTTGGTTATTATGCAGTGCATCGCTGGTCGGAAACTCAATATAACTTACCTTCGCAGATTGCATTTCGCACGAGTTATATGCATCTAATTGCCCGTTTTTTAGTGTTTCTAACCCTTTCCCTAACGTTTGTTTTGGGAAATGGAAAGAAAGCATCGGCCAACCACATCATTGGTGGTGAGGTTACTTGGGCTTGTCAAGGTAATGGAACATTTATTTTCTATTTAAAACTTTATAAAGATTGTACTCAGAATACTAACGTACCTGTATTTGATACCCTTAGAGTTTCTAACCATCCTTCAATAATAAAGATACCAATTTCGCTGCAATCACAACAAGACATAACCCAACCAGGATGCGGTGTAAGTTGCTTAGGAGCAGGAGGCACAGACGTGGCGGTAGAAGAATATATTTTCGCCTCAGCTCCTATTTCGTTAGGTTCCACACCACCTGCGGATGGGTTCATTTTTTCTTTTGTCCGATGCTGTAGAAATTCTGTAACAAACATGGTTAGTGCAGAAAATTACACAATCACTTATCGCGCAGTAATGTACCCGTTAAGTGGTTTAGACACGGATCCATGCTATGACAGCAGTCCGCAGTTTGCAGAAAATCCATCCGCGCTTTTGTGTTCTGGCTACCAGCTTAGCTACAATAGTAATGCGATTGACGAAGATGGTGACTCACTGGCTTATTCGTTTGTGCCAGCGGCCCACGAAAACGGGACTGTGCCTTATGCGGCAGGTTATAGCTTCGATGTGCCTTTGCCTGGACCAACCCTAGATCCATCGTACGATTTGGTAACCATTGACCCCATAAATGGGCAGATCGAATATAACGCACCGGGCGGATTGCAGGGAAAATGGAATATAGCCTACGTTGTGAGAGCATACCGTTGTGGTCAGCTTATATCAGAAAACGTACGCGAAATTCAGGTGTGGATTATTCCATGCTCGGAGCCCAATAACACACCTGTTGTGAACGTGCCCACGTGGATTGCACCAGCTGGAACAACGGGCTACAACGTAACTGTGCAAGCAGGAGAACTGGTTAGTTTTACCTTGGATGGAATTGACAACGATATAGTAAATGGTTTGCCCCAAGTACTTACATTTGAAGCTGTAGGTTCACAATTTGGGACTAATTTCAGCAATGCTAATGGGGGATGCCAAACGCCACCATGCGCCACATTATCCAATAGCACACCGCCCATTAGCCTTGTAGGAAATATCGGAACCACTTTTACGTGGCAGACCAGTTGCGACCATGTTGCAGTTTTGGATCAATGCGCCAACTACTCGAATACGTATAACTTCATTTTCAAGTATTTGGATGATTATTGCCCAGCACGCTCTACCAAATTTGTAAACGTCAGTATTACGGTAATTGGAGAAGCTGTACTTCCAAGTCCAGAACCGCATTGCGCAAGTGTGTTGCCAGGCGGTGGCGTGGCTTTGAATTGGGCACCAATTGTGGATAACGCTGTACCTCCATCTTTTGTGGAATACGCCATACTTCATAGCTTAAACCCAAATGGTCCATTTACAGAAGTTGGCACCGTTGCCAACATCAACACTGGAACTTACACGCATGCTGGGGCGTCAGCAACTGGACCGAACTACTACCAAATAAGAACTCGAAGTGGATGCAACGGGGCAGTACTTTCTCCAGCAACTACGACCATTTCTTCCATTTTTCTTGCCCTTACAAATAACACGCAAACAGCAGATTTAAGCTGGAATGGAGTTACCACTCCTCCTCTGCCCTCTTCTAATGGCAATGGCCAAGGGCTGTATCAAATTTTTAGAGAATACCCAGCAGGAACATGGGCTCAAATTGGAACTACTTTCGGTCTCACATGGTCGGATCCAGTAACTGTTTGCAACGAACAAGTAAACTATTATGTGCAGCTAACGGATAATCTGCCGTGCATTTCCACATCGAATATCGCTGGCGAAGTTTTGAATAATCCCGCGCAGCCAAGTATTCAATTCATTGATTCCGTAACAGTAGACCTAGCTACTCAAATGGCGTTTGTTGGCTGGAGTCCTAACACACAACTGAACGTTACTGAATACGACATTGAACAAAATCCAAATTTGGTAGCCTGGACAGTAGTCCACACTTCCATAGGCTATGCAAATACAGGCTGGTTAAATCTAGGTTCCAATGCGCAAAATGAGTCAGAATATTACCGCATCAAGGCTCGAAATAATTGCCTAGTTACAGGATTACCAGGCGATAATTACCAACGAACAATATTTCTAGAAGTTCTGGTGGATACATGCAACCAAGCCACATCATTAACTTGGAACCCCTATGAAATATGGCAAAATGGCGTTCGTGAGTATGAAATTTTGGTATCGAAAGATGGGGGTGCAGAAGAAAAAGTGGGGATTACGGCAGACTCAGTCCTCACTTTCGTTCATACTGGATTAGACCAATTGGCTGCGTATTGCTATCGCGTCAGAGCGGTGAAAAATGCTTCTTCGCGCACAACTTCCACTTCCAATCAGGCATGCGTATTTATGTATGTGCCCAAAAGACCCGATTACGCTTACCAATCTAACGTGACCGTGAATAGCACAAGCGATGCTATTGAGCAATTCTTCTTTGTTGATAGCACTGCTGGCTATGTTGGTTTTGACATTTTACGCGGCACAACTGCAGATGACCTCAGCGCCATTGATTTTGTAGACTGGAATCCAAATAGCCGCTACTACCAATTTACCGATAACTTTTGTCGACCCAAATCTTTAAGCTATTACTATGCTGCGGTAGGAATTGATAGCTGTGATCAAAATGCTGACACCTTAAACTTGTCGCGTACTATTCTGCTTCGCGCTACGGCAAACTCGAACCGCACCAACGATTTGAGTTGGAATGCCTATGAAGGTTGGTTAGGAACAGTTGCCGCCCAAAACATTTGGCGCAATTATGATGGTAATTACGAACTGATAGCAACCGTGCCACCATCGCAACTTACCTACACCGATCCAATTGAGGAATTCATAACGGGCGAAGGCGAGTTTTGTTATTACATCGAAGCTTTAGAGGGAAGCGGTCCGTTTATTAGTCCTGATGGCGTTCGGTTTATGGAAGTAAGTCGATCTAACGAAGATTGCGCACTTCAATTGCCCAATGTATTTGTGCCCAATGCATTTGCACCCGAAGGAGTAAATACGGTTTTCCTTCCCGTTACCGTGTATGTGGATTACAGCGACTATGTGTTTGAAGTATACAATCGCTGGGGCGAACTCATCTTTTCAACCACCAATCCATTGCGTGGTTGGACAGGAATTATTGACGGAGAACTCGCTCCTCAAGGCGCTTATGGCTATCATATTCGGTTTGCTTCTTCTACAGGAGGAGCGTATCAAAAAAGTGGAACGGTAACTTTAATTCGATAATGAAGCACCATTATCAAACATCATTTAGAAAGGAGAAGGGATGAGAAACTTTATATTTTTCCTAATGCTGGTAATGATTGGCGGCCAAGCATTTGCGCAACAACCGCATTGCTTTACTTCGGAGAAAATGCAAGAGCAATTCGCTGCCGACTTAGGATTAGCAGCCCGAAGAGCAAATATTGAACAATTCACACAAAAATGGATTGAAGAGCATGGAACGGAGCAAAACCGAGAGGTAATTACCATTCCAGTGGTGGTGCATGTGGTATATAAAACTGCAAGTCAGAACATTTCTGATGAGCAAATTTATTCTCAGTTAGATGTTTTAAATGAAGATTATCGCCTTCTAAATGCCGATGCAGCGAGTATTCCCTCCGTGTGGAATGGCGTGAAAGCCGATGTTGGTATAGAATTTTGCTTAGCCGTTCGCGATCCAAATGGCTTTCCAACTACAGGAATCACCAGAACCGAAACTACCGTCACAAGCTGGAATGGCTCAGATGATGTAAAACTCACTTCACAAGGAGGTAAAAATGCTTGGCCAGCTGGACAATATCTCAACATTTGGGTATGCAACATTGGGTCAGGGTTGTTGGGCTATGCGTATCAGCCTGGAATTACTGCTGCGTTGGATGGTTTGGTAATTGGCTATGCATATTTCGGACGAGGAGTGCCTGGTGTTTCGGCAACGTACAATAAAGGAAGAACTGCCACCCACGAAATTGGACACTACTTTAATCTTGATCATCCTTGGGGCCAAAATGAAGCGAATGCCAATTGCAATCAGGATGATGCTGTGAATGATACTCCAAAACAGGAAGGACCGAACTACGGATGTCAAACCTTTCCGCACATCACATGCAGCAATGGGCCAAATGGAGATCTGTTCAACAATTTCATGGATTATGGAAGGGACAACTGCTTATTTCTTTTTACTAACGGCCAAAAAACCAGAATGCTTGCTGCTCTTAATGGCCCTAGAGCAGGTCTTAAAACTTCGTTGGGCTGTGTTCCAACTAATGTGGGAATTGAAGAAGCGCCCCTTGCCAGTCAATTTGTGATGTATCCCAATCCTGCGAATAATTTGCTAACCATAAAATCCGAATCAGCCAATCTATCAAATGCTGATATTCGAATCGTAAACGTCACTGGTATTGAGGTAATTCGCCAAAATGGTTTGAATTTATCTAACGCCACACTGCCCGTTGGGCATCTTCCAGTTGGAATCTATCTTTTGGAAGTGAGTACATCCAGCGAAAAAACAATAAGCAGACTTCACATCATCCGTTAAATGACAGGATTAAATCAAATTATTTCGAGTACGATTGACCCTAAATTAAAAACTATCGCTCAGAAAATAGCAAATCAAGAACGTATTTCCTTTGAAGAAGGTGTTTATCTCTACGAACATGGCGAACTTGGTTTTTTGGGAACTTTAGCGAATCACATTCGTGAGCGGAAACACGGTGACAAGGTATTTTTCAATCGAAATTTCCATGTGGAGCCCACAAATATCTGCGTGTTCGATTGTAAGTTTTGCTCCTACAGCCGCCTTCTCAAACAAAAAGATGAAGGCTGGGAAATGACCGAAGAACAAATTTTGGATAAAGTGCGGAGTTATGATGGTAAGCCTGTCACGGAAGTTCATATTGTCGGAGGTGTGCATCCAAAAATGGGATTGCATTACTTTGCTAGCCTGATTAAAAAAATTAAGGAAATACGCCCCGACATCCACGTTAAAGCATTTACTGCTGTTGAATTAGATTATATGTGTCGCAAAGCCAAACTGAGTTATGAGGATGGATTGCGTGTATTAAAAGAACACGGGCAGGACTCTCTGCCTGGTGGTGGAGCAGAGATTTTTGATGAAGTTATTCGCGCTGAAATATGTGCAGACAAATGCACCAGCGACCAATGGTTGGAAATGCACCGCACCGCGCACAAATTGGGTATGCCTAGCAACGCAACAATGCTCTATGGGCACGTAGAAAACTATCATCATCGCGTGGATCACATGAACCGCTTGCGCAATTTGCAGGATGAAACTGGTGGATTTAACACGTTCATTCCACTTAAATTTCGGAATGGCGACAACCAAATGAGCCATGTGCCTGAGGTTAGCACCATTGAGGATTTAAGAAACTATGCTGTAGCGCGTATTTTCATGGATAATTTCGCGCACATCAAGGCATATTGGCCCATGATTGGTCGAAACACAGCTCAACTTTCGTTAGCCTTTGGCGTGGATGACATAGATGGAACAATTGACGATAGTACCAAAATCTACAGCATGGCCGGCTCGGAAGAGCAAAATCCAGCACTAAGCACACGGCAATTGGTGCAAATGATTAAAGATGCTGGCCGTCATCCAATAGAGCGAGATACGGTTTACAACACCGTAACTGACTATGCCAACTACGTTTTTGACGAAGAAGCAGCTACTGCATAGGCTTCGATTCCTAGCTTATTTTAACATATAAATTGCTCAACTTGCGCTAGTTTTTATGAGCAAACGCATATTAATAGCACCACTTGATTGGGGATTGGGTCATGCAACACGTTGCATTCCACTCATTCGGCACATTGAGTCACTGGGGCACACGGCCATAATTGCCGCTGAGGGGCGCCCGTTAGTGGTACTTCAATGTGAGTTTCCTAATCGGGAGTTCATCGAGTTTGTAGGCTACCAGATAAGCTATCCCAAAGGCGGAGGTATGGCTTGGAAAATGGGTGTTGCTGCTCCTCGCATTATGAAGCGCATCGCGGCCGAACATCATGAATTAAACGCAATTATTACCAAGCACCGTATTGACGCGGTGATTTCCGACAATCGTTTTGGCCTCTACACATCCAAGGTTCCATGCGTTTACATCACGCATCAAGTGATGATAAAATCGCCCTTCTTCGAGCCATTGCTGTATCAATTGCACATGCGCTACATGAATCGATACACCGAAGTTTGGGTGCCCGATTACGAGAACAATGGTTTATCGGGCGATTTGGCCCATAAATATCCGCTGCCTCGAAATGCTTATTTCATTGGGCCGCTTTCGCGATTCAAGCCAGGTCAATCCAAAACAAAGCGAGATATTTTAGTCCTTATTTCCGGCCCAGAACCACAGCGCACTCGATTTGAACTTGTTGTGCTTGAACATTTGGAAAAATTTGAAGGTTCGGCAATGGTAGTTTTAGGTACACCGGAATTGAATTTTGAAAAATCGGACAAACTGCGACATCGCGTAGTGCCTCATTTGCCCTCAGACCAAATGGAAATTGCCATAAAAGAATCGGAACTCGTTATTTCTCGATCAGGCTATTCTACCATTATGGATCTTTCTGTGCTTGGCAAAAAGGCGGTTTTTGTTCCGACTCCTGGGCAAACCGAACAAGAATATCTCGGCCACCTATTTAATAATAATCGACAGCATATGCTTATGCTTCAGCGCGATTTCAACTTAGAAGAAGCTTGGGGAAATTCAGAAAATTTCTCTGGATTTCCCGCAACCACATCGCAAGCCTATAAAAAACATTTAGAGCGGTTTATTAAAGGGCTTTCTTGAGTGTGAATGAGAATGTGGTTCCACTATCATCACCAGTAGCACTGCGCACGTTTATAGTTTCACCATGCGCTTCTATAATGTGTTTCACGATGGATAGCCCCAATCCAGTACCTCCAGCATTGCGATCGCGAGCTGAATCTACTCTATAAAAACGCTCGAAAAGGCGCGGAATATGCTTTTCTTCAATTCCACTTCCATCATCGGCTACTTCGCAAAGCACCTGCTCATCCATATCGTAAAACCTTAGCTCTATTGAACCACCTGGTGAGCCGTATTTAATGGAATTATCAAACAAATTGATATAAACCTGCTTAATCCGATTGGCGTCTGCCATCACATATATAGGTTTATCATACTTTTTATTGAACCGAATTACCATGTTGCGCTGTTGCGCTTTCATTTCTTGAATTTCTACAATCTCCTTTGCCAAATCGAGAATGTTGATTTTGGAAATGGCAAGCTCAATCTGACTACTCTCCAGTTTGGAGATGGTTTCCAAATCATCCACAATAGAAATCATGCGATCTACACTTTTATCGGCCCTACGCAAAAATTTTCTATTGATTTCGTCATCTTCCAAACCACCGTCCAAAAGGGTATGGATATATCCTTGAATGTTGAAAATGGGGGTTTTGAGCTCGTGCGAAATGTTGCCAATAAATTCCCTACGAAACTCCTCTTGTTCCTTCAAGCTTTGAATTTCATCCCGTTGGCGATCCGCCCAATTCACCACATCGCTATTCACTTTATCTAAAATATGGTCGTTGTCACGCATCTCCTTTCTAATGTGCTCCTTGGTATTGCGTTGGTTGCGCATAGTTTTGTAAATCACACGAATACGGTCATAAATAAAATCGTTGATAACTATGCGAATGGCAAAATAACCAACCACCGAAAGGAGCAGAAACACTACTGTAGCGCGCAGCAACGTATTCGTCCAAGGCATAGACGGAGCCAATACTAAGAGGTCGAGAATAAAAACAATGACCGCCAATCCTCCCGCCAAGATTAGGGCAGAGACTAAAGCAATGTTTCGTGGCGATGGGCCTTCCATAGGGTCAAACTTACGGCAGTTGCATAATACTGACAACAGCAAAGGTGGATACTTTCATTCTCGATTTACTCACCAATCTTACCTTTTACGTCAATTTTAGCGTGGAGCACTTCCAACTCGCTTATGCCACCTTTGCTCGGATCCAATGCTGGCGAGCGATAAAACCTACCATCTGGTCCGATTAGAAAAAATGCGGGCAGACTCGCAATCTGATAATCTAAAACCATCGTATAGGTTCGGGCTACGCTGCAAACCGGCCTATTTGGTGCAAACAATTGCTTGTAGAGTGCAACTTCTTTCTCCGAATTCCCTACACAAACTGCAAGAAATTTTATCTTGGGAAACCGTTTTAGCATATCGCGCAGTACAGAAGATTCTTGTTGACTATACGCATTGGCAGCATCGGTTATTTCGAGTAGCAGAAACTTCCCCTTGAAATCGGATAGACGATAAAGCTTACCTTCAATATCCGTTAACGAGAAATCGGGAGCTTGTGTATTCACTCGGAGTCCATCCTTTCTATCGGCAATGTTATTCGCAGCTTTAATTAAATCGCTATTGTTCGAAAGCTTAGAAAAATCGCGCAATGTGGTCGAAACTCGGTTATCGTCAAACCCTTTATGTCCAAACAATTTTTCCATTCCTTGTATCAGAATCGCTCTTCGAATAAAGACATCTTGAAGAAATGGGTCACTCAAAAGCAACTGTTCTAGTGCTGCAAACGCGCTGCTCTTTTTCAAAATGGCAATGCACTCTTCCCTCTTGTCTACCAATGCCATTCGCTCTACTTGACCTTCAAAAAACTGGTTAATAAATCGAATATACTCAGGGTTGTTTGGTTGCGCCTCGCGACCTTTTAAATAGCGGTCAAATAGAATTTTTCGTTTTGAGATAAATGTCAACTCCACATTTCCTAATGCATAAAACATGTATTGCTTCGCGAAAACTTGCGAGGTGGCAAACTCCGAATCTGTCCTCAACTTAAATGCTCCCACCGAGTCGGCAATGAGTTTCGGATTCTTGCCTTTTTTAAGCAGAGGGTACAGGTTTTCTAAGAAGCCATCGAGGCGTGCGTTATACAAACTTATTTCGCGATTAAGTTTGGCGCCTTCGCCCTCAATAATATCAAGTTGAAAAAAATAGCGGTCGGAAAATGCCTCTGGGCCTTTTGGACGTTTCAGTGGGGCAAACCGTACTACTACCGACTTACCACCTTGTAGAAAAAGGTCGCCACACTCCCGGTCTATTTGTAAAAATCCGTATTGAACCGGCTCCACATTGCCTGAAAGCGAAAAGCTGCCGTCAGCACCTACTTTGGTCTTTGCCAGCAACGCTTCCTTACCCGAAATTGGGTCTTCTTGAACCACGAGGCGAATCTCCTTACCAATAAAATTGGGTGCAGAACCTTTGATAGTGCATTGCTGCGCGAATGCCGCAAGCGGAATTAAAAATGAAAAATGAATAATTAAAAATTGGAAGAGAAGTGCGCTAAGCCGACTCCTACCTTGCCCTATAAAGGTATCAGATTTATTCTTTTTTACAGGAATCGTCTTCACAGTTTTAATCCTTCTGGAACGAATGGAGATGCATCGCCACCATTAAGCAATATGTCGCGAACAATAGTTGAGTTGATGGCCGAGTATTCCTGAATCGAAAGGAGAAATACCGTGTCCAAACCTGGCAATAAAATACTATTGATGTGAGCAATGCTGCGTTCAAATTCGAAGTCGGCAGAGGTGCGCAGACCGCGCAGGAGGAAGTCCGCACCTATCTCGCGGCAGTAGTCCACGGTCATACCGTTGTAGATGGCAGCTTCCACTTTGGGCTCATTACGAAACACGTAACGAATCATTTCCAACCGCTTCTCAATATCGTACATATAGCGCTTGCTGCTGTTGGTACCAATGGCGATTATCACCTTATCGAACAGCGGCAGAGCGCGTTTCACTATGTCCTCATGCCCCTTGGTGATGGGGTCAAACGATCCTGGGAATACTGCTATGCGGGACATGATAATTGGATTCAGAGATTAACGTTCAAAGTTGGGAGTTAAAATGGTAAAATCGAGTTTCTGGCTTTTTACCTAGTAACTCATGTGGTAAACTCCTCCACCTCATAGGTCTTCTCGGAGAAGGAAAGACCGTTGAGCGCCAATTCCTCCAACACCGGCCGATAAATGTTTGGCGAAATAGGCAATAGCACACCTCGCTCAGTAATGCGCCCTTCCAAAATCATACGGGTGGCAATGGCAAGAGGTAACCCAACCGTCTTGGCCATAGCAGTGTTCTCGGGGTCATCGCCAATAACCACCATGCTCGACTCGGTGACAATTTTCTGCCCGTTGTGCAGATAACCCACCTTGTGCCACATCACAATCATGTCTTTGTCTGAGGGGCGCATGGTCCACTTTTTTTCGAGAATAGACTGAAGAATTTGTGCTGGAGTAGCGTCTTTAATGCCCACTGGTTCGTTGCTAAATATGCCTAACCATTCGAGCTTGGCCATCAAGTCATCGTCCTGATCAAGTTTCAAATAGTGAGCTACCTTCAGCTCTACCGAATCGTGAACGCTGTAGGCCAAGAACGAATTGATGAAATCGCGATGGGTCATTTGCTTCGACCCTTCTAGAATGTAGCTATCGTCTGTAGCGCCAAGTTCTACAAAGGCATTCCACGCTCGACTAAAACCGGGTCTGCGCAATGTGCCACGATAGATGGTGCGCACTTCCTGCAAACCATACGCCTCGCGATAGCTAAGCGAATCGCGGTTAGCATAACCCTCAAACTTGCCGTAGCCTTCGATTGCAATGGCCTCTGTTCTGCGAAATACCTTATGATAAGGGATATATTTAAACTTGCCATTGTGCAGAAACTTAACAGCACCGCCCTGTCCCGCCAGCACTACATTTCGCGGGTTCCAAGTGAACTTGTAGTTCCAAGGGTTATCATCACTTTCAGGCGCTACAAGTCCACCGCAAAAGCTTTCGAAATGCTCAATGTGCGCACTTTGAGCTCGAATACCATCAAGCAGGTGCATGGCAGAAAGATGGTCAATACCGGGATCGAGTCCAACCTCATTCAATAGCGTAAGACCCTTTGCCACGGCAACATCATGCAGCAGGCGCATGTCTTTACTGATATAGCTCGCTGTGGTTAGGTGCTTACCAAACTCAACACAATCTCGCGCCACCTCCATGTGCAAATGGGCGGGCAACATGCTCACAACAATATCGGCTTTCGCAATTTGAGCTTTGCGCTCTTCTGCATTAAAAACATCGAATGCGATGGCTGTGCCTCTCTTATGATGTCCAACCTTATGCTGCGCCAACGCAAGCGAAATATCTCCAACAATGAGATGCCAATTGCCAACTTCAGCATGTTGCAATAAATACTGAATTAAGGTGGTGGCCGAGCGACCTGCTCCTATTAGAAAAATGTGCTTCATGGTGCAAAGCTAAAAGGGATGAAGCCTTAACGAATTGATTCGTGAAGATTGATAAGTAAAATCACACCAAGAACATATCCACTTAGCATTTGTTAGTATAATTTAGCAAGTTACGTCTAAATTAACGCGGAACCCAATTAGAAAAAAACAAATGAAAATAGCAGGAATTATACTCGCTGTAGTGTTGGGAATTATTACTTTGGGAGTACTAATCTCACAGATTTACTTAGCGGCAGACATGGGAAAAACCGAACAACAATCGTATACAGTTATTTGGGGAAAGGATAACCTTGAAGCACGCTTCTATCCAGAAGCACTCATGGCAACGGTGCACGATTCTGATGGCAAATACAAATCTAGCTCAAACAAAAATTTCAGAGTTCTAGCTGGATACATCTTTGGCGGTAACGCCAATAAAGAATCTATTGCTATGACCGCGCCAGTGCACATGGAATTTGGAGACAATGGCTCTAAAATGAGTTTTGTGATGCCGAAAAACGCAATGCTTAATTCCTTACCAACGCCCAACGACCGAGGCATAAAACTGCATACCGCAAACGAGCGCTATGTTATTGCTTTGCAATTTGGCGGCTGGGCCGATGATGCTAGCATCGCGTCTCACATGAAAGAACTTGAGCAAGCTCTTCAGAACCTTGGAATCGAACCACTAAATGCTCCGTGGTTCATGGGATATAATCCTCCTTTTCAAGTGTTTAAGAGACGCAATGAAGTTGCAGTGGAAGTGAATTATATAGCTTTCTAAGCGGAAATCCTATACAACGTTCAGCAGACAAATCGTACCTCTTCGCCCTATTATCTTCGTGACCGAAAATTCAAAAGGATGTTAAAGGAAAAAGCCGATATCAAATCTGTGTTCTATATGATTCTTACCACTTCGCTTTTGGTAGGGCTATGGAATTTTGGAACAAGTATAGCCAATTGGCAGTGGACAATCTTCTATGTTGGTTTCTTGCTGATGTCGGTTTCGGTGGCTGTAATGGTGCACAATCACAAACATGTGCCCATTTGGCGAAACAAAATCCTCAATATCATTACTGATAATTGGTTAACTATTTTCTACGGTTTCCCAGTTTTTTCTTGGGTTCCAACACACATGCACAATCACCACAGGCACGTGAATACCGAGCCGGACTATACTAGAACATGGCGCTACACCGAACGCAACAACATTTTCACTTTACTCTCCTACCCCACTTTGAGCGGTAAAAATCAGCAACCTGCGGTCATTGGCTTTTACAAGGCACAATGGAAAACTGACCGTGCCAAATTCTGGATTCTCACTCTGCAGTGGTTATCGCTTGTGGTGTGGACTGCCACAGCACTTCTGCTCGACCCATGGAAAGCAGTTATATATGTTATTATCCCACAGCAGGTTTCGCTTTTCTCTGTGTTGATATTTAATTATGTGCAACATATTCATGCCGATGAAACGGACGAGTACAACAACTCGCGCAACATTACAGGTTGGGTACTCAATACCTTTTTACTGAACAATGGCTATCACACTGCGCATCATCTTTATCCAGGTTTGCATTGGAGCAAACTACCACAAAAGCACAAGGAAATTGCCAACCGCATAAACCCAGAATTGAACGAAGTGAGTTTGTGGTGGTTTCTTATTCGCTGCTACATAATTGGTGCGGTTGTCCCTTCACTGCGCACCAAGAACATGCGAAAAAACCAACCATTGGCCGCGAGCCTTTAGTTTTTGGCCATAGCATCCTTTTTTATTTTTCAACTCTTAATTAATCTTGGCTCCTTCCTTTCTCCCAACGCTTTCACTACCAGCCGTTGCAGCGCCCATGTTTCTTATTTCTGGGCCCGAATTGGTTATTGCATGCTGCAAAAGTGGAATTGTAGGCACTTTCCCTGCTCTTAATCAACGGACTACCGAAGGCTTTGAAGAATGGCTTATCCAAATTAAAGCGGAACTAGAGGCATTTGAATTAGAAACTGGAAAGAAAGCCGCTCCTTTTGGCGTAAACCTGATAGTGCATCACACTAATCCTCGGGTACAGGCCGATTTGGAAATGTGCATCAAGCACAAAGTTCCGCTCATCATTACTTCCTTGGGCGCGGTTTCGCAATTAGTAGATGCCGTTCACAGCTATGGCGGATTGGTTTATCATGATGTGATTAAAGCGCGCCATGCCGAAAAAGCGGCAGAAGCTGGTGTAGATGGATTAATTCTAGTGGCTGCTGGTGCTGGAGGCCATGCTGGCACTTTGAACCCAATGCCATTTGTGCAAGAAATTCGCAGCTTCTTCAAAAAAACCATTCTCCTTTCAGGATGTATTAGCACTGGCCGTGATATTGCTTCTGCGCTGCAAATGGGTGCAGATTTAGCTTATATGGGCACGCGTTTTATCAATACCACAGAAAGTACAGCCAGCGAAGGCTATCGCACTATGATTATAGAGAGTGGAGCCAGCGATATCGTTTACACTGCTGCTGTGTCTGGTGTTCCAGCTAATTTTCTTCGGCCTAGTTTAGAATTTATGGGCATAACCCAAGATATGTGGGACCACAAAGCCAAAGTAGATTTTGGAGAAGAATTAGATGCAGCAAAAGCCGAGGCAAAAGCTTGGAAAACGCTTTGGAGCGCTGGCCAAGGTGTGGCTACCGTAAAAGACAACTTACCAGTGGCTGATTTGGTGGAAAGGCTCAAATGCGAATTTTTAGCCGCACTTAATGAGCAAAAAACTGTGTTAGAAAGGTACAGTTAGTACTTTCAAATTCTATTTGGATTTAGAATTTGGTTCTACCATAACAGCGAAGCAGTTGCAAAACGCTGCTTGCTTTTTCCATATCGCATATCAAATCCTTACGGGAATATTGACCAATGGAAAAAACCCCTTGGGTTCTTTTCTCACTCTTCTCCAACCAGTCTAAGCAAACCAACCCCCGAAAAAGTATCAAAGAAATAAACCGCGAAAACCGCTTTTTATCTCTCAAAGCATAAGGAGTTTGCTGCACAGATGAGAACGTTTCGTTAATCATTTTGAAATAAACTTCGCGAAGATTGTTGATTTTAGTTTCGGTGGTGGCTAACGTGTGAATTCCCCCTAAATAATCTTTGTAGATATCAAATAGGTCGTTTTCCAATTGGAACACACTACCCAAATTATGCACCATAGAAAGTTCTTTTTCGCTAATGTATGATCCCATCACACATCTGTAAAACAACAACGACACACCTCCTTTTTGCATCGTTATCTGAGTTATCTCTTCCTTACTCAAACTGCCACTTGTTTGTTTTCTACTCAAAACTTGGGCGTCAAAAACTAGATAACAATAGCGCTTCAATTCATCTATATCATCGGTATTCTCAAGCGCCTTTATAAAAAATCGTACGAAAAGTAATTCGTGAGAATTCCGAGCGAGTCCTTCGGAAGGACTATCTATAAGTGCCTTTATGTGCTGCTCCTCGGTGCGCTTTTCATCAAAAAAATCATCAAACAATCCTGTTGCAGCACCCAAATACGTGAGGGCATTTCGCTCGTGCAAAGTCATTTTAGTTCCGCGCAACATGGAGAACGCCTCTCCCCAAATAACTGGCACAGCATAAGCGTAGTAATCGGTTATTTTCTTAAAATCAGCCTCACCTAGGCTTCCATCTTGACCTTTTTTGATGCGCTCAATTTCTGGAATAACTGTGCCCTGCATAAACCTTCTTTGATACTTAAGCCCATTCACCAACTGCAAAAACAGGCTTGGAAGAATTCTAAAGTTGTTAAAGTAGTTTGTCATGCTAGTGAATAGCGATGTCTGGATTTTTGCCAAAAATAAAGCAAACTAAAGGCTAACACGCCTTTACTACAACGAAAAAATTAATCTATTCGTGTGGGCAAATTTGCACCAGGCTCTCAAAATTTAGGCCCCTTCAGTCACAGCTTCATCCTTATCTGCTTTCGAACCTTTCGATTTTCGGTACAAAAAGGAATTGAATATAGTGCGCTTTGCAAAACGAAACTGTTTGTCGCTATTGTGAAATTTGGCAAATACATTGGCCGAAACTCCAAAATACTCATAAGTAGTTCCATCCAAAAAAGTAATCTCCAAAAGAAGGCCCTTATGCTTGTAATCTTCTATGCCAGATTCAGAAATAGTTTTGTTGTACTCCTCTAAATTGGCTGCCTTAGTTTCGGGCGCAATACTTACCAAAAAGTGGTACCCATCTATAATTTGACGGCTCATTTTCTCTGCTTCAATGGCCTTTTCGTCTCCCGATTGAAACTTATCTGGATGCCATTCTTTCACCAAATTTCTATAGTTGGTTTTAAGCTCTTTTAGTGTGGTATCGGCCTCGGTACCAAACAATTTGCGGTATTCACTAATACGTTTCATCTTCTATTCACAACTAAATTTAAGGCTAAATGCCACTGTTTCCTGTCCAAACCCTCGATTCTTCTATTGCAATATCTTAACGTTTTTTCAGCGTGCAAACATCGGTTATTAATGGCTTTGCTGGTAGAAATAGGTTAAACTGTCGAATTCTTGGGATTTAGCAAACCATTTGTATCCCTCTTAAAGTTTGAATTGGGAAGTCGGTAACCAACATTTATATGGGATTTTATCTAAAGTATAACGACCTTCGTCACACACCAACTGAAAGATGATTTCCATGAAACATTTCATTCTTGTCGCCATACTCGCTAGTATTTGCAATTTCGATGTAATAGGTCAAGTGCCTACCAAGGCTGAAGATATTTGTCCGCTGCTAATTGGCGAAGATTTGCCAAATGGTCGACTGAAAGATGCGTATGGAAATCCTGTTGACCTCCACGATTTGATAAACGAAAAAGCATCGGTGGTGGTGTTTTATCGTGGTGGATGGTGCCCTTATTGCAATGCACATTTGTCCGAATTGGCCACACTTGAAGATCAAATAATAAAACTAGGCTTTCAACTCATTGCCATTAGCACCGAAGAACCTCAGAATCTATTGACCACAACAGACAAAAACAAAACAGGTTTTACGCTTTTGTCCGATCCAAAAGGAGTTTTTATGCAAGAAGTTGGAATTGGATTTGAAGCAAACGAGAAAACTCAAGCATTTATGGCAAAAAACGTGACTGGAGAATTCACCACCATATTGCCTGTACCAACACTTTTGGTGGTGAGCGCAAAAGCGGAGATATTATTTGAGTACATAAGCCCCAACTACAAACAGCGAATTACAGATGATATTTTGATGGCGGTGCTCAAAAGCATTGATTAATCAAGCTAATGCCTCCAAAATCTTTCAGTTATCTTAGGCATCCTTGTCAGCTATGGTACGTTAATTAAAGGCGTTCTTTACTCTAGTCCACCGAGTACCACTCTCCTAAAAGTGTCCGATTTTCTTAAAAAACTCCTCGTCCTTCTTTTCTGTTGTATCGGAATGATGCCCTGGCAGGCCAAAAGCCAAGCGTTGTTTTGCCCAGGAGGTGCGTCTTATTTATCGTGCAGTGATTTGGATGTAACCGAAACTGAGATTACCGTTGAGGCTTTGGTTATGTCCGTTGGCCCAAGTGTCGATATTGTTTCCAAGCACACTAACCCCAGCAACGTCAATTATCTCCTTCGTCCGGGCGGGGTTGAAATCACAACTTCCAACGGTTATATTAGTGCTCCTGCCAACTTTAGCCCTACTCCAAACGAATGCTATCATGTGGCTTTTACGTATGATGGAGCGACTGTAAAATACTATGTTAATGGTTGTTTGGCTTCATCAGTAGCGCATTCGGGCACCTTGGTAACCAACAATTTGGCAACAGCCATCGGCAATCAAAGTGCCTGTCAATGTGAGGCTTGGAACGGCTATATTGATGAAGTGCGCATTTGGAATGTGGCACGAACCGAAGCCCAATTGCAAGCCAATATGTCTAATTTGCCAACGCTCACAACCCAAACTGGGCGGTTAGCCTACTACAAGTTCAGCGGCAATCACATCAACGAGCAAGGCAATGCCACATGGAATGGTACTGCGGTTGGCGCACCACAATTATTAGCGAATCCCACATACGACAACGCGAATTTCACTTTTACGGGTTCATCTGTTGCAACCGATGTATCGTGTGCAGGCGCTAATGATGGCGCAGTTGCATTATCTGCCGCAGGAGGTTTTGCAAGCTATACCTACTCGTTTGATGGTGTGAACTATGGGCCTAGCAACACGTTGGGAAGCTTGCCCGGAGGCAATGTAAATGTGATTCGCTAATGGTGCGCGTAGGATTACTGTCTGACACCCACAGCTATTTGGATGAAACGATTCGATTACACCTTGAATCGTGTGATGAAATATGGCACGCGGGCGATATTGGTTCGCGCAAGGTGACGGACACCCTTGCTGCTTGGAAACCTCTTCGCGCAGTGGTAGGCAATATTGACGATGCCAATATGCGGCTATCCTATCCCGAAGACCTCATTTTTACGGTGGAAGGCGTGAAAGTGGTCATAACGCACATTGGTGGTTATCCTGGTCATTATGTAGGTCGTGTGCGGCAATTACTTCAAACAGAAAGGCCCAAGCTCTACATCTGTGGGCATTCGCATATCCTCAAAGTTATTTCAGATAAATCGTTGGGATTGCTGCATATGAACCCCGGAGCAGCGGGCATCCATGGGTTTCATCACATGCGAACCCTACTGCGGTTTACACTAGACGCGGGCACCATCAAAGACCTTGAAGTGGTAGAACTTGGATTGCGCGGAGCGATAAAGCAAGAGGGCTAATAGCCCAACTCCGAAAAGGGAACTTCGTGTTTGAACACCTTTGTGCCAAGCATATCGTGCAGCAATAGCCCAACTTCCTGCTTTTCCCAATCAAATTCTATAGTCGCAAAATTGCGGAAGCCCCAGCGCAAACCAACCCTGTATGGATTTCGGAATCCTGTAATTTGATTGCCATGCGTAAGTCCACTTGATGTAAAATCGACAATGGGATATGAAACTGCATCGTATTTATGCCGTGATATTTCGCCTAGGTGAACATCTCCACTAATAAACATTGCGCCTTTCAACTGAGTGCTAGCAATAAGGTCTAGCATTCGCTGCTTCGATTTCGGAAAATTGTTCCACGTCTCAAACTTCTTAAACGTATTTACAAATTGAATACTAGACGCAATGATGGTGATTTTCGCATTGCTGTTTCGAAACTCATCTTCCAACCATTTCCATTGCTCTTCGCCAAGCATATCGCCATCAGGGCTGGGGTCGTCTCTGTTGTAACGGGTGTCGAGTAGAATAACCTTTACTTTTCTATCGGCAGAGCCATACGTGTAGCTGGTGTAAACTCCTGAACGATTCCATCGCGGGCTATCCTTCGGTTCTCCAAAAAAAGTGAGAAACAGATTTTTGCTTTCTACTTTCTTGGGATAGTTTTTTCCCAAATTATTCCCACCGTAATCATGGTCGTCCCAAGTGGCAAGAATTGGCATGTTTTGCTTTAGTAATCTGTAATTTGCATTAGAATCTAGCTGCGCATATTTGACCGCAAAAGCATTCATATCCTCAGTATCGCCATAGATATTGTCGCCCAACCAAATCCAGAGATTAGGCTCTTGTTTTATCACGCTTTTCCAAATCTGCTGCTTACCAAACTGAAAACTACACGCGCCAAATGCAATACGGTCAATCTGCTGTTGACCATGCGCTATGACCGCGAATGACATCGCTACTAAGAAAAAAAGTCTATATTTCATGCCGAACAAATTTGAGCATTGTTTGTCTGTTTTCAACCCAAATAAACTGAAATGAAAAACTTTTTTGCCGCGCTGATTTTTCTCGCTTCCAGCGCTGCCTCGTTAGCTCAACCTTATTCTGTTGGAAGTCGTACCATAACCTACACTGACCCGGCCCGAAACAACCGAGCGATTGCCACCGAAGTTTATTATCCAGCCACTTCTGCTGGCAACAATGCGCCTGTTGCTATGGGTGAGTTTCCAGTGGTAGTATTCGGTCATGGATTTGCTATGGCGGTTGGTGCATTTCAGAACTGGAGAGAATTTCTTGTTCCTTTAGGCTATATAGTGGCTTTTCCCACTACAGAAGGCAGTCTGATTCCTGCACCTAACCATGGAAACTTTGGTGGAGATCTCGCCTTTCTCGCTCAAAAGATTCAAGCTGAAAATTCGAATGCATCCTCCCCTTTCTTTAATCACGTGCTTCAACGTGCTGCGCTCATGGGGCACAGCATGGGTGGTGGAGCCTCATTTCTTGGTTCATCAAACAACTCAAATATAAAATGTGTTGTGGGCCTTGCTCCAGCGGAAACTGATCCCTTAGCTTCTGTTGCCGCTACTGACGTAACTGTGCCAGCTTTGATTTTGCATGGAAACAGCGACTACGTTACAGTAGAAGCTGATCATGCCCTATTAATATTTAATGGCCTCCAAAATTCGTGTCGTAACTATGTAAGAATTCTCAACGGGTCGCATTGCTATTTCGCTAACAGCAACTTCAACTGTGATTTTGGTGAAACGTCTGTAGGAGGTGCGGGAAGCCTTAGTCGTGTGCAGCAACAAGCCATTAGCTATGCGGTTGTTGAGCCTTGGCTCCGTTATTTCCTTTGGGATGATTGTTCTGCTTTTGCCGATTTCACAAACGAAATTTCTTCCAATCCTGGATTGGGAACAAACATTCTTAGCTGTCCTAATGATGCGCCTGTAATTGTGGACAATAACGGTACGCTCGAAAGCTCTGTTGCCCCAAACTACCAATGGTATTTGGATGGGCAGCCACTGAGCAACGAGGTGCTACAGCAACATGCCTACACGCAAACTGGAACCTACCAAGTAGGCGTTGTGAATGTGGGCACATGCGAAGTGCTATCCAACGAAATAATCATTTCGCCTACAGGAATCGCAAACGAAACCAATGCGTTTGGCTTTATTCAAAATCGCACGAATGTGAGTATTCTTCTCAACAGCGATGCGCGACAACTGCGCACAGAATGGATTGATTTGAGCGGAAAACTTTTGAGTTCGCAAAGCTTTGCAGACCAAAAAGCAGGTATCACTGTTACCATCGCCCTTCCTGACTATCAAGGTTTGAAATTGCTGCGTATCGATTCGGCAGAAAACCAAAAGGTATTTAAGGTGTTCTGAGAAATTTAGACTTCAGATAACAGATATCAGATGTGAGGAATTCAGCTTTGTCAAACTTCCAAAGTTTGACAAAGCTTGAGGGAAACCCTACGCCTTCCGCACAAACTCCGATTTTAGTGCCATTTGACCGAAGCCATCTATGCGACAGTCGATGTTGTGGTCGCCTGTGGTGAGGTGGATGCTCTTGACCTTAGTACCTGCCTTGATTGATTTTGGTGCACCTTTCACAGGCAGGTCTTTGATGACCACTACTGTGTCGCCATCCGCGAGGATGTTGCCATTAGAATCTTTTACAATCAAGCCAGCTGACTCAATTTCCACTTCAGGTGTCCACTCAAAGGCGCATTCGGGACAGACGAGTTTATCGTCCATTTCGTAGGTGTATGGAGATTTGCAAGAAGGGCAAGCTGGTAAGGAAGACATGGCTTAAGTATGGAATATAATGAAGTGCGAAAGTGCTTAATATACGGGCTTATTTGGGCATCACATACAATTCCACATCCTTTCGGGTAATGGATTTGCCCGATAGGATGATGAGCCGTTCGACCACGTTGCGCAGTTCGCGGATGTTGCCCGTCCAGTTGTAGTCTTTGAGCATGATTAAGGCATCGGGCTCTAGGGCTTTGGCGGTGGTGCCTTGCTCTTCGGCTATGATGCGTAGAAAATGATTAACCAATAGCGGAATATCGTCTTTGCGGTCGTTGAGCGATGGCACATGAATGAGAATGACGCTGAGGCGATGGTACAAGTCTTCGCGGAAGTTGCCCGCTTCTATTTCTTTGCGGAGGTCTTTGTTGGTGGCGGCAATAATGCGCACATCCACTTTAATTTCCTTCTCCCCTCCTACTCTGGTTATTTTGCCTTCTTGCAATGCGCGCAGCACCTTGGCTTGGGCCGAGAGGCTCATGTCGCCTATTTCGTCTAAGAAAAGTGTGCCACCTGTAGCGGTTTCGAAGTTGCCGTTTTTCTGCTTGATGGCCGATGTGAAGGCGCCTTTTTCGTGACCAAAGAGTTCGCTTTCGATGAGTTCGGAAGGAATGGCCGCGCAGTTCACCTCTATCAAAGGGCCATCGGAGCGGTTGCTTTTGGCATGGATGGCGCGGGCCACAAGTTCCTTGCCGCTGCCGTTGGGGCCAGTGACCAATACACGCGCATCGGTAGGTGCTACTTTCTCAATCATTTCGCGCACGCGGGTCAATCCTTCGGATGCGCCAATCATTTCGGCACCACGGCCATTGCCCACCTTTTTGCGCAGCACTTTGGTTTCGGCTACAAGCGAACCTCTGTCTAACGCATTGCGCACGGACACTAACAGGCGATTCAAATCAAGCGGCTTGGCGATGTAATCGTACGCACCTTTTTTGAGGGCATCTACAGCAGTTTCTATGGTTCCATGCCCCGAAATCATCACAACAGGGGTGTCGGGCGCGAGGAGAATGATGCGGTCGAGCACTTCGGTGCCGTCCATCTTAGGCATTTTGATGTCGCAGAGGATGACGTCATACTTCGCGCCTTTCACCTTCACCACGCCTTGCAGGCCGTCCTCGGCCTCATCGACCTCTATCTTTTCATATTCGAGTATCTCGCGGATGGCGCTGCGGATAGCGCGTTCGTCATCGATAATGAGGGCTTTGGGCATGGGTTGAAAGTGACGTGTGAAGAGTGACGTATAGGTTGCCGTAAGTTTAACACGACATCACAATATCATGTAACTGGAATGAGGAAACAGCAAACAGGGGTCGAAAATAGGATAACTATTCTCACGCACCATTCACGTTTAGTTTCGAATCAGCTTGCTGGTGCTAATGCCTTTAGGTGATTTGACCCGCACAGGATAAATACCTTGCGCCAAGCTAGAAACATCAATTGGTTGCCCTATATAATTGGTTTGTGTTAAAATGATTCGACCATTTATGTCTATTACCTCAACGGTAACGTTAGCAAAGTTAGAAGCAAGAACTCTGAACTCCGATTGGGTGGGATTTGGGAACAGACTAAATGTTACATTCAACTCATCTAACCCAACCAACCCTGTAATGATGCTGTAGGATGGTGCTGTTACCACAGGTTCGTTATTATCGAAATAGATAGCTGCAGTATTGGGGATAATGGTCCCCATTTGGTTACCAAACGCTTGATTTATGGTGAAATCTACCCAGCCTTGACTACCAAGTGGGTCGCTAGTGGAATCGGGTAAAAAGATTGCAGGAAAATGAAAGAATAGCACATTGCCACGCAGTTCGGCAGTGTAAAAATGACTTGAAGCTCCGGGAACAATGGATTGTGGGTCGAGTGCGGTATCCAACGTATCTACAACCGTAATATTATAGGCGGGGGCAGAACCAGTATTTTGGAACCGAATGAGATATTCCAAACTATTATCAGCAGCGACATCATGGGATTCTGTGTAAGGAACACCAGCCAAACCTGCAATGCGCACCTGCTTATCGTTGGGGTCATAAGATGCTAGAATAGTTAAGCAACCCTGGTCGCTGTTATTGACCATATCCACATCAGACGTATCGGCCGATACCCAAGCAGAAATGCAGGCCACCTCATTCAACAAATTGGGGTCGCACGGCACAGAGTCGGTGATTGCTACCTGCCTACATTCGCCTGGATCCATCCAATCGAATAACCACTCCAACGTGTCGCCATTCTGAACATAAGGATAGTTGGCCTCAGGCAGACTAAGCATGTCAGGAAGAATAACCTTTAAGGTTACATTGGAAGTAGGAATATTTCCATTGTTGCACACTGTAATTTGCTGTTGACTGGTGAAACAGGTTGCCAACCAAGTGGTTCCTACGGAAACTGTTAGGTCTTGAAAAGGAATAATGGTATCACCCCAAAGGAATGGCCCAACAGTTTGATCGGCTACTACAGCTACATCTACAGGGGCCATGGGGCAAATGTTGGAGATATACCATGGATTATTGGCACTGTGCTCCAAAGTAAAAATGCTGGGTTCGGCCGTAAAGGCGATGTTGCCTTGGTAGCCACTCCAAATAATGCCATCACCGGGTTGAATATCGAACCGAACATTAGGTATACCGGGCTCACCCGCATCGAGCACGCAATCTTGATTGTAGTCCCAAAATACTTTACCAACCACATCACCTGCTTGCATCGCATCTGGGGCAGCGCAATAGCATTCTGGAATAAAGCGATAAGAATCGCCCGTGCTAGTCCACAACTCTGGATAGTTTCTTCCTGGCGCCACATACGCTTCAGTTCCATCGGCATTGCTAATACCTTCAATTCCAGCACCACCATTCCATGTTTCACAAAGTGGACGAGAAGCAATATTTACATCAATGATGTTCAATGTTTCATAAAGCACCACTTGATTTGAGAAGAATAAATCGGTGCAGGAAAACATGGCGACATCCTTGTAGCCTACAACAAACTTACGGTATGGGGCAATCCCGTACATCGCATAATTAATTCCCCCAGAGGATGCACCAGGGTTTATATCTTGCCACGGCACCATAATAGCATTTCGCGGGGCTTGATCATTCGGAACTGGCGCATTGATAGTCCATGGCGAACCCATATTTGCCTGTGAAGTATCGAAACTTATGTACCCATTGGAGGAAATTATAACATGAGAATAAGTAGTTCCAAAATAACAGAAGTCGAATCCCACTGGAATTGTATCGCTGTTCACGTCATCGCTCACCAAGTTGGTGTTGTTCCCTTCAATAAAAGGAAACGGATAAAAGGGCATTTGAACTACTTCATAACACGTTTGTCCATGCACTGTAGTGGCGGCCAACAACAATCCAATAAGGAAGGAATAAAGCTTTTTCATGGGATATTTTTTTAGAAATGAGCACTTTGAGGGTGGGAAGGTACTATTTTCTTGAAATCTGATAGTCCATAAAATTTCTATCACTAACCAAGTAAACATAGCCAATCGCTTAATTAGAATGCGTGCATTCCATTTTCTTACTTTCGTGCCCTCAAATAGAAAATCATGGCACTTAAAGGCGGTTCATTCATAATTGGTCAAGGCAACCCGAAGGACATCTTCATTCGTGAAGAATTTACCGAAGAACAACGCAGCATTGCCGAAATGGTAAAGGAATTCTGCATCAAAGAGATTCAGGAACCGATGATGAAACGTGGCCGCGAACTGGAAGCCACCAAAGACCGTGAGGAAATTGTGGCATTGCTAGAAAAGTCGGCCGAGTTGGGTTTTTGCGGAGTGAGTATTGCAGAGGAATTTGGCGGCATGGATTTAGATTTTAACACTGGACTAGTGTTTGGCGAGCAAATCGCGCTAGGGCTTTCGTTTGCCACAACCATTGGGGCGCAAACCAGCATCGGTTCTTTGCCCATTGTATATTATGGAACTCCCGAACAGCAGGCCAAATATTTGCCCGGAGTGGCATCTGCCCAACTCAAGGCCAGCTATTGCCTTACAGAACCAACAGCTGGCAGTGATGCGAACAGCGGCAAAACGGAAGTGGTGCTCAATACCGAAGGCACACATTACATTATGAACGGCCAAAAGATGTGGATTACCAACGGAGGTTTTGCCGACATCTTCATTGTGTTTGCCAAGGTGGCGGGCGATAAAAACCTAACGGCTTTCATCGTTGAAAAAACCTTTGGTGGGGTGACTATTGGTGCCGAAGAAAAAAAACTGGGCATAAAGGGCAGCAGCACCGTTCAGGTGTTCTTTTCCGATTGTCCTATTCCCGTAGAAAACATGCTGGGCAAGCGGCAAGAAGGCTTCTTAATGGCGCTGAACATATTGAACACAGGCCGCATCAAGCTAGCAGCAGGCACCAACGGAGGTTGCAAATTTGCCATAGATAAAGCCATTGCCTATGCCTCAGAACGCAAACAATTCGACACTGCCATCGTTCAATTTGGAGCAATGCAACACAAGCTTGGAGAAATGGCCAGCAGGGTGTTTTGCGTAGATGCGGGATTATTCCGCATTGGCCGCGACATCGACTTGAAATGCGAAGAATTTAAGAAAGGTGGCATGAGCGCTCAAGAATCCAAGCTGCAATCTATTCGCGAATATGCCATTGAATGTGCCATCCTAAAGGTGAAAGGCTCCGAAAATGCCGACTTTGTGGTGGACGAAACCTTGCAGATTTATGGCGGAATGGGCTACTCTGCCGAAACAGGCATAGAGCAGGCCTACCGGGATGCACGCATCACGCGCATTTATGAAGGTACCAACGAAATAAACCGCATGCTGTCGGTGGCGGAACTTACCAAGCGCGCCCTCAAAACCAAAGAGATTGACCTCATGGGCGAGGCTAAAAACGTGCAAAGGCGCGTTATTGCCTCCATTTTTCTTGGAGAGAAAAGCGGAAAGGAAGAGGAAGCACGTATTGTGCAAGCCATCAAAGACGTTTTCATGTTCATCTCTGGCGCAGCAGGCAAAAAGCTAGGCAAAGCCATGGTGGACGAGCAAGAAATAGTGATGAACCTAGCCGACATGCTAGCCGATGCATTTATCTGCGATTCGGCCTACCTCAAAATGCGCAAACTGGAAATAGAGCATACCGCAGACAAAGAGAAACTTGCTATACAGCACAAAATGCTACAAGTGTATCTATATGAAGCAGTAGAGCGTACCCGCAAAAGCGCGCTAGACGCAATTATGGCCTACACCGATGGCTTTGAACAAACAATAGCCAAGTTTATTGTTGGCAAACTGCTCAAATCCTACGCCATCAACCCCAAGCAATTCCGCAGAGAAATTACGGTGTATATGGTGAAGGAAGGTGGGTATGTGTTTTAATCTCAAAGCCACTTTTTTCTTCGGAAGTAAACCAGCATAATCACCACCAAAAGTGCCATAAAGCCCATGATGATGAAGTAGCCGTAGTGCCAACGTAGTTCGGGCATAGTGTCGAAGTTCATTCCATAAACACCCACAACAAAAGTTAGCGGAATGAAAATGGTGCTGACAACGGTAAGTACCTTCATCACGTTGTTCATGCGGTTGTTCATGTTGGCGAGGTATAAATCCATCACCATACCCAATACCTCGCGGCCGTTTTCCACACTATCGATAAGTTGCACCAAATGGTCATGCACATCTTTGTAATACTTCTGATTATTGGGTAAAACTAAACCAGCAACTCCTTTTTCGAGTGCTCCGACAGCCTCACGAAGTGGTAAAATAGCCCGTCTCAACCGCAGCATTTCACGCTTCACATCTTGTATATCCGTCATATGGTCATGTTGGTTATCAGTGGTAATCAATTCTTCCAAATTGTCTAACTTCTCCTCAATGCGCTCCATTATAGTGAAGTAATTATCCACGACCACATCAATCAAGCGGTACACAAGGAAATCGGCCCCTTTCTTGCGCACAATACCAGTATTCAGGCGAATGCGTTCGCGTATGGGGTCAAATAAATCATCCTTATCCTCTAAAAAAGAGATAACATAATGATTTCCAAAAATGATGCTCACTTGTTCCGTATTCAACACTTCGTTTTCGCCATACCACATCATTTTTAGGGTAAAAAATACATGGCCATCTTGTGGTTCCACTTTAGGGCGGTGATTGGTATTCAACACATCTTCTAACACCAAAGCGTGTATACCAAACACTTCCCCTATTTTTCGAACCACTTCTGCATCATGTATTCCGGTCACATTTATCCACGACACTGCGCCAGGTTCTTTGCACAAATGCAGGGTATCAATATCAGTTATCGCTGTTTCCTTTACCATTGCTTCCGAATATTCAAACAGTTCTATGGTAATAGGTTCTGTGTGAGGCTTTCCAATATGTATTAACGCCCCAGGTGGAAGACCTTTTTTGGATGCTCGGCTGTGTTCTTTAATGCGGTGTTTATGGGGCATGTTGAAATTTGTTGAAGGGAAACTAGTAGTCCATTACCAGTAAAACCACAAATATGGTGATGATTAAAAATATGGATGCACTTTTACCACTCTTTTAAACACGCTTTTACTGATATCATTGGCTATGACTACATTTAGTTCTTCGGTTTCAAGCATTTCATATACTCTTTGCGATTGAAAATTTATTTCTACTTGAAGCAAACAGTACTAAACAATTCTTCAATTCATAGGGCGCCTGGGACAATAAACTATTAGTTATTTAAAAAATAAAGAATTTTAATTCTCCATGCGCGTACTGATAATTTCGTACTATTTCTCTCCATGCGAGCTCACCGCAGCTAATAGGACTGCGTCTTGGGCGCGCTATTTTCCACAAAACGGTATAAATTGTACAGTTGTGACAAGGAAGTGGGAGCGCCCCATTAAGACCTTTACAGATATTGGCTACTCAACTACACCGGGAGTTACTGTTGAGCAGTGCGAAAATTGTACCATTCACAGAGTTCCTTATACAGCTTCGGTCAAGGATTTATTATTTCAAAAATATACTGGGAAAATTGCCATTATTCTTCGAAAGTTTCTTTCCCTTATGGAGCTATTGGTTCAAAACATTAGCTTAAGGCTATCCAGTTATCATGAAATGTACTCCATTGCCAAGGAAATTTGCGAGAACGAAAAAATTGACGCGATTATCATATCTGGACAACCATTTATTTCATTTAAAATCGGATATCACTTAAACAAAAAGTTCAACATTCCATGGATAGCTGACTATAGAGATGCATGGACCACGTGTAAAATGAGTTTCGTGGGGCGAGCCTCTAGCTATAAAATTCTAAATGAGTATGACAGGTTTTTCGAAAAAAAATGGATTAAGACAGCCAAGTTTATCACTTCGGTATCAGAGCCTTTAGCCAAGGAAATAGGAGAATTTGTGCAAAGACCTTATCGCGTTATTGAGAATGGTTTTGAAGATAATTTATTTGATTCCATACCAGCTCTACCGAAATACCCAATATTCACGATAACACATGTTGGGACACTCTACAGAATACAAGACATATCTATTTTTCTTCAGGCCTGTACTAACTTCATCAAAAAAAATAGCATAAGCAGCGATGATTTCAGAATTCGTTTTCTAGGATTAGCTATAGATACCCAACAAGTATCTCGTGTGCTGAATTTCAGTAATGAACTTATCCCGTATATCGAGACAACCAACAGAATTTCGCATAGCGAGGTGCTGCTAGCTGAACGGCAATCTCATCTTTTACTCTTTGTTGGCATGCCAGATATAACAGGAATAACGTCAAGCAGAATTTATGAGTATTGTGCGAGCGGTACTCAGATTTTGCTGGCTCCAAATGATCATGGTGTGGTCAACAACATTCTTAAAAGCTCAAAAACTGGTGCATCTTTTGATTATGCTTCTGATGTTTCTGAATTTCTCACGCAGTGTTACCTTAAATATTTAGACGGGAATTTTGACCTTTTTTCAGGCATTGAGACTAATGTGGAACAGTATAAACGAAGTATTCAGGCAGCAAAATTTGCGACCCATTTAAAAGAAGATTTTAGGCAATGATTCCTTTTCTCGATTTAAACCGCCAGTATCAAGCGCATCAGGAGGAATTTTCGACTGCAATAAATGCAGTTCTCGAAAACTCTTCATTTGTTGGGGGCCATACTGTAAAAAAATTTGAGCAAGACTTCGCTCAAATGTTAGGCATGCAGCACTGTATAGGAGTAGGAAACGGTACAGATGCTATTTACATTGCCTTGCGCATGTTAGGAATTGGCGAAGGGGATGAAGTAATCACCGTGGCGAATAGCTGGATTTCAACATCAGAAACAATAACCCAAACGGGCGCCAAAGTTGTATTTGTGGATAGTGAACCCAACCAATTCACCATTAATCCCGCTTCCATTGAGGCCAAAATAACTTCAAAAACAAAAGCCATTATCCCGGTCCACTTACACGGCAATGCGGCAGATATGAATGTCATTGTTGCCATATGCAAAAAGCATGATTTAAAGCTGATTGAAGATTGCGCTCAAGCTCACTTCACTCAGTTTGATGGTCGCAATGTTGGCACCTTTGGTCATGCAGCAACGTTTTCATTTTATCCTGGAAAAAATCTTGGAGCTTATGGTGACGCAGGTGCTGTGGTCACAAACGACACCGAATTGGCTATCCGAATTCGTGCGTTTGCAAATCATGGAGCCATCGAAAAATACAATCATTCGATGGAAGGAATTAATAGCAGATTGGACACCATTCAAGCTGCGGTGCTCAGCGTGAAGTTGAAGTATATTCATGATTGGACAGAGGCAAGAAGAAAAAATGCCGCGCTGTACAATGAATTATTGCGGAATGTTACAGAAGTAATTACCCCAACAGAACGTAAGAATTGCAGACACACCTATCATCTTTATGTAATTCGATGCTTAAAACATAGAGACGACCTTATGTCATTTCTGCAAGCCAAAGGAATAGGATGTATGCTACACTATCCCGTAATTCTTCCTCTTTTGGAGGCATACAAGTATCTTGGTCATTCACCCAGTGACTTTCCTGTGGCCTATGATAATCAACATCAAATACTCTCTTTGCCTATGTTTCCCGAATTGCGTGAAGACGAAATTAGCACGGTTTGTAGAATCATAAAGGAATTCTACTCCACTTGTGACGGCTAGTCTTGCTAAACTTTCTGAAACACAGCCGCTACCCAGTTATTATTTATAACATGGTTCACCAAAACAAGACCATGGTCTTCGGTTTCTGATTGAATTATTACAAAATCCTCCGAATAAAATCCGCTCAAGAAGAGTGAACCTCCTTGTTTCAACACGTTGGTGTAATGCTGAATATCACCTAAAAGCACATTGCGGTTGATGTTGGCTACGATTGTGCCATAGATTTTATTGCCCAACAACGCAGCATCTCCTTGCAGAATCACAATATCGTCTATAGCATTTAGGGCACAATTGTCTGGCGCATTTTCAAAGGCCCAATCGTCAATATCGATAGCAGTTACGTCAGTAATACCAAGCTTTCGGGCTACGATTGCCAACACGGCAGTGCCGCTTCCCATATCCAATAGAGGCGATTGCAATGGGTGCGTCATCATCAATTCTATCATACCGGCTGTGGTGGCATGATGGCCAGTGCCAAAAGACATTTTTGGCATAATCAGCACTTCCAGATTGAATCCTTCTCTGGATGAATGAAATGGTGCACGAATGCGACACAACGTACCGATTTCTACCGGGTCAAAGTTCTTCTCCCATTCCTCATTCCAGTTTCGGTCTACTTCTTGGCGCTCAGAGGTGGTGATTTCCAAACCCTCAGCCCGAAATCGATTTAACACTTCATTTAGCACCTCACGTTCTAGAAGATGAACATGCACGCACGCTTCCACGCCATATTCCGTTTCTAAAAAACTCTCAAATCCAATATCTCCAAGCTCGGAAATAAGCAAATCTCGCGTGTCGTCCTCTAGAGGTTTGAGGGAAATTTCAATGATTAAAAAAGGCTTCAAGCGCTTAGTATGGAATAATGATTTGAATCGAATTGTGCTCGGAACCTCTTGGCAGCAAGCAATTGGAGCCCATCTAGGCCTTAACTATTGATAGAAAATCATCCGCTGATAACGATGCCCCTCCAACAAGTGCTCCGTATATGTGTGGTTGATTAAATAACTCGGTAGCATTAGTTGGTTTCACGCTTCCACCATAAAGAATCGGAATTCGATTTGCCACAGTTGCAAATCGAGAATAAATTACTTGATAGATATGCTCGTGCATTTCTTCCGCTTGAGCAGCAGTTGCCGTTTGACCAGTTCCAATAGCCCATACAGGTTCGTAGGCAATCATGATTTGGCTAAAATCCTTTTCAGACATCAACAATGCTGCCGTAGCAAGTTGCCTTTTTACCACAGGAAACTGCTTTTTATTCTTCCTATCCGTGCTATCCTCGCCACAGCAAAAAATTGGAGTTAGCCCATGAGCAATAGCAACTTCCATTTTTTTGCACAACACCAAACCTCTTTCTCCGAAATACAATCGTCTTTCAGAATGGCCAACAAGAACATATTCAACTCCGAAGGATTTCAACATTTGAGCCGAAATTTCTCCTGTAAATGCTCCGTTTTCCTCAGCAGAACAGTTTTGGGCCGCAAGATGAAGATTAGGCACATTGGAAATTCGTTCGCCAACTTCAGCAAGGAAAGGAAACGGAACAGCAAGTATTGTGGTAACATTTTTCGCACCCACTATTCCTTTTACTATTGCATCAGTAAGCACCAAACCCTCACTACGTGTTAGGTTCATTTTCCAATTGGCGACTACGATTCTATCTTCCATCATTATTGTGCTCTTACTCTTGGGTCAAATATACCGTAGAGCACATCCACCAGCATATTTATCACCACAAAAATGACGGAAATGAAAATGATTGCTCCCATCACAACGGGTAAATCATAGGTGTTTAGAGCGTTCAGCATCACTTGACCCAAACCTTGCCAACCAAAAATTATTTCCACGAATACCGCTCCGGCAAGCAAAGATGCCAACCAACCTGATACTGCAGTAATTACTGGATTTAATGCATTGCGAAGTGCGTGTTTGAAAACTACGGTGCCATACGACAGTCCTTTGGCAGTGGCCGTGCGTACATAATCCATGCTTAAAACTTCTAGCATAGAGCTTCGTGTAAGCTGCATAAACACAGCCAATGGTCGAACACCCAGCGTAAATGCTGGTAAAATGAGATTGCGTAACACTAACCTCTTGCCTTCGAACTCATCTATTTCATATAAACTGCCAGTTATAGGCAATCCAGTCCAATCGCCAAGCAAAAAGGCAAACACCCACATCACTAGAATTGCGGCAACAAATGTGGGTAAACTCATTCCGAAAATGGACAAAACCATCAATGCCCTATCTATCCACATTCCTTTATTTAGGGCACCAATAATTCCAAAAAGAATTCCCAAAAGTGTTGCCATACCTATGGCTGTAACCGCGAGAACAGTAGTACCGGGAAGTGCATTCCAAACAATTGCAGTTACAAATTGCTGTGATTGATAGGATCTGCGCAAGTAGGGAAGCTTTACAACAATGACGCGATTGTCCCAATGGAATAGTTGCAACGGCTGTCCATATTTGGCTGTGTCCAGAAAAAATGGACTTTCCGAATCGACTGCATTAAAACAAGCAATGGGAGATAAATCGTTAAGATAAACGAAATACTGAGCAGAAATGGGAAGATCTAGCCCCAAATCTTTCCGAATCATTTGCACTTCCTCTTGGCTAGCTCGCTGACCCAGCATAAGCTGTGCAGGGTCGCCAGGAAGTGCATTGAAAAGCAGAAAAACCACCGTAACGATGCCAAAAAGCACCACTAAACCGTAAGCTAGTTTTTCTACCGCAAGTTGCAGCATGCTTAACGCTTCAAATAGTCAGCGCGCAATTGCTCTAAGCTTGGAAGATTGTTAGCGTGCCACTTTCCGACAATAATTCCATTTTTAATAAGCAGCAACCCAGGATTGGAGCGCACAATGGTTTTCAACACAATCTGGTCGCAAAACAGGAAGTTGTAAGTGGAGTTGTTGGCTTGAGTGAATTCCAGCGCCTTGTCTGGAACAGTTGCAGTGAGCCCCACAAAGCGGTGTCCCTCGGCCTGCACTGCTGTGGCCAATTCGTTTAGTCGTGGTTGCACTTGCAATAAACTCAAGTCCAAGTCGTAACTAATAGCAAAAAACGTGTAGGTATCGCTTCCCAAGAAATCCTCGGTCAAATCCTCTCCATCAGCGGTAAGAATTGCAAAATCCAGAATTTTAGCTTCTACACCTTTCTCCGTCACCTCGGTGCGCGAATCCACATACTCATACGTTTCTTGATAGTTCTCTGGGAATTTCTCAAACTCTTCGTTTTGTCCAGTGGTTTTGTTTTTCAGGATATAGAAATACTTCAATTTATCGGGAATGCCTTGCATCTGCTCAGAAATGCTTTTTCCTTCGGCATAGGCCATAAAGTCTTTCACAGGCAAATAACTGTAGGTGTAGAACGAAAAGAAGCCCATTGCCAGAAATGATAGCGCTGTTACATACATTGGAGCTTTGATGTGTTCAACCAATCGAATGCCGAAGAACAACGCAAACGTGGTGAGTACGAAATAGAAGGGGAAGTACCAATCGAGCCCTTTGCTTAGCATAAACATCACCCCAAGCCCAATAGCTGCCAGCACGAAATCGTTAATATCTGTTTCGCTTAGGCTTATTGCTTTTTGACGCAAGAAGATGATGACTATAAGAACAAGCAACACCAAATCTTTGTAGAAACTCTCCCATGGAGTAAGCGGAATAGCATCTCCAAAACATCCGCACGTTTTTACAATTTCGAAATAGGCCGATGCAAACGTGAGCATCGTAAAAAACAAAATCAGTAAAAGCAACAACCAACTTACAATGCGTGCTTTGAAGCGAACCAAAATAGCCACACCCAATACCACTTCAAGAATTACAATGAATATGGCCTGAGGAAGCGCATAGTCTTTGCAGAAATGAAAAAATGGCTCGAGGAAAGCAGCATAATGGCCCAATTTGGCAAACTCTTCAAAGTATTCTTCGAGCTTATAGCTAAATCCCAATGGGTCGTTAGCCTTTACAATTCCAGAGAAAATAAAGAGAATACCCACTCCATAGCGGGCAATATCGGTAATCAGTTTTAGTGCAAATTTCATAATCTAATAATTGAATTAAGGTTTGAACGCTAGATGCTAAGCGTTTTCAAGTTTAATTAGTGCAAAAATGGCGTAGTTTACCATATCGTACAAATTGGCATCCACGCCTTCTGACATCGATGTTTTTCCAGCGTTATCCTCCATTTGCTTGATGCGATGAATTTTCACCAAAATCAAGTCTGTTAATGATTTGATTCGCATATCTCGCCATGCTTCACCATAATCGTGGTTCTTGCGTTCCATAAGCGCTTTTGCTTCGCTAAGATAATGCAAATACATGCGTTTTGCTTCGTTTGTTGCAAGATCAGGTTCATTAGCCGCTCCCAATTCAAGCTGTATGAGGCCCATTATAGAGTAGTTCACAATGCCTACATATTCGGGACGAATTCCTTCGCCTACCAAGCTGACACCTGTTTCTTCCAAACCTCGAATACGATTGGTTTTGATAAACAATTGATCCGTGATGCTGGAAGACCTCAGAATGCGCCAAGATGGGCCATAATCTTGCATTTTACCTATAAAAACCTCGAAGCATTCGGTTGCTGCGCGATCGTATTGCACACTTGTGTTTGGCATAGCGGCTATAGAAGTAATTTCGGCCATTGATGAGCGGCAAATTTAGTCTTTTGACAAGGAAAAGGACACTGAATTGTAGGGGGCGTTTGCTGGTGATAAATCGCCCGCTGGTTATGGGTATAATTAACCTAACTCCAGATAGTTTTCATGACGGTGGAAAGTTCAATAACCCAACAGATGCGCTAAAACGATCCGAAACACTACTAATTGAAGGTGCTACCATTCTTGACCTTGGCGCATACAGCAGCAGGCCGAATGCCGAACATATTTCTGAACAAGAAGAAAAAGAACGGCTGCTTCCCATTTTAAAAGCCATTCGTATTGAATTTCCCGAAGCATTTATTTCGATAGACACGTTTAGAAGCAGCATTGCTAACGTTGCATTAGATGAGGGGGCAGATATGATAAATGATATTTCTGGAGGAAATCTAGATGCCCAATTACCCAAAATAGCCGCAGCGCACAACGTTCCTTATGTGTGCATGCACATGCTTGGAACTCCTCAAACCATGCAACAAAACGCTGTGGAAGGCGAAATAATGCCTGATATGCTTCGGTTTTTCTCGACCAAGATAGCCTCACTGAAAGCAGATGGACTTCACGATATTATCCTAGACCCAGGATTTGGGTTTGGGAAAACCGTAAATCAGAATTATGAATTGGCAGCGCATTTATCGGAATTGGGAATATTTAATCAACCCATTCTTGTGGGCGTTTCGCGCAAAAGCATGATTAATAAAGTATTGGGCACCACGCCCGAAACAGCGCTAAACGGAACCACCGCGCTGCACGCTAGGCTGCTCGCTTCTGGTGTCGATATTCTGCGCGTGCATGAAGTGAAAGAAGCTGTGGAGGCCGTAAAAATTCATATCGCGTTGCAGGGGTAAAACGAGAAAGCCCCACCTTGGTGGGGCGGGGCTTTGATTTGGAATGTTCTTATGCCCAGTTACAAACTGTGTGTGTTATGTTCCGCTCGAGTGATCCTTCGGAACACTAGCGCGAGCAGGGGTTATGGGCAGGTTTTAGTTCTTTGTATACACGGTAACGGGAACGGTAGGATTAGGAAGATCATAAGTAAAGAAACTAGTTAATGGGTATGTTAATTTAGTTCTTGGTACATTGTCGAATGCAGGATGCCAAAAGCCAGATTCAAAGAATCGGTATTCATTTCCTGATTTTTCGATTCTCCAAGTTGTAGGATATGTTGTAGGATTTCCAGAAATGTGATATGTGCCTTGACCATTTAAAAACAATTCAAGAGTTAATGATTCTGTTGGACTGCTTACCGACCACCAACCAACACAGGCGGCCCGATAAATCGCTGTAGAATCTGAAACAATACTTACTTTTGCATTAGTTATATCCTTTTCTTCAACAAAACCTTCCTTAGTTACATTTATATGGAAATTAAAATTCTGTTCAGTTCCTGTTAGAGAGTTGAATTTTAACCAGGCGGAACTTGGGTCACAAACCGGAAAGTCTACGGGACTAGGTGAAGAATATGTAATTGTAATGTCCCCACATTGTAGTCCTACAGTTTGTTTTACGTCCACGTAAGCAGGAAAACCTCCGAAAAACTCAAATCTATTCCATTGGCTACCAAGCCATCGAATACGGTCAAAGAATCGTAGTGGCTCACCCGCATAGTTCAAAAAGTTAGCATCTTTAGCTTCGTTGATGGAACGGAGCTCTGCATTTAAATTTAAGTCTGTATACTCGTCATGAATAAATTGTGTTTGAATGTTATTAAAAATGGCATCATCAAGAATCCATTTTGCATTAAAGAAATCCGTTAAAATACGTCTTAAACCGATTATCTGAGGCCGCGCACCGGTAGCTAATAAATAGACCCCGCTCACAATACTTGGACTTTCTTCCAGAATTTCTGCTACCTGAGCTAATTCATACGCAAGAGTATCGGCCAACTTAGCAATATTTCCTGCTATACAAAGACCACGTGATTTCTTATTGCTTAAGGACGAGCAATCAGGTTGCGATTCCGTTTTAAAAGCAGTAGATGCATCTGAGGTGTTAGCAAAAACGGTAAGAAAGGAATTGAACCTATTTTTGTTAGCCTCATAAAACATTGCATTCTTCATTTTATCCTCGGCAGATAAGGAATTGAAAAGTGCTAATACGTTTTGTTTATACAGGTGTAAGCTATCAATGTCGGCTATTTCCTCGGCAGTGGATGCGCTCATTGCATCAACCTGTGCGTCAAAACTTTGGAAGATAGCTGTTACCAACTGGTCCGCGTCTGCAACCTGTGTTTTTTCTATATTAAAATTGATTTTTCCTAATTCAAATTCCAAGGCAGCGGCTCCCTCCAACACTTCAGGTACATAAAACACTAAGGTGCTATCAGAAGCCTTTAGCAAAACTGTGGTAGTTGAACCAAAAGTAGCACTATAGCTATCTGCAAGACTGCGATGAAGGGTGAGTTTCACAATTTCAAAAGTCTTGACATCTGTCCTTTCGACAGTTATAGTTTCATCAGGAACTATGTCTTTCTCTTTCTCACAAGAGGGAATAGTAGCTACTACAACAATTATTGCGAATGTGAGTGTTATTATTTTTTTCATTTTTTCAATTTGCTTCATGGTATTTAAGTTAAGTTGGTTTTTGAATAATTCACTTACTCTATTATGGCTTTTCGGCATCCGCCATTTACTCTCTTTATGGCATTGGTGGCGTTGGCATATCCCGTTTCATTTGCACATCCAATGTGCTAAGCACCCCGTTGGCAAGGACCACGTTGGGTTGGGTGGGCTATTTGGCGTAGCAAATGCCCCTCCTGCCAATTCAGCACAGGCATTTGGGCAACAATATGCCTCTGTTGCGGATGCAGCA
>CAMDOM010000030.1 GCA_945903645.1 Chryseobacterium gleum | reverse complement strand
TGTTCCTTGGTCCACACATAGAAAACCATCACGAAACAGCACATCAATCTTCTTAAACAATCAAAATCAATCAATTAAACTAAAAATCATGAAAAAAACAATCATTCAAGATATACTAGCCGGACTTTCGGTCAGTTTCGCAGCACTTGCGTTAGGTGCAGCCTTCGGAGTAATGTCCGGGCGGGGTGCCTTTGCGGGTATGATAGCCGCAGGGGTCATTCCCATTATCACAGGACTTTTCGGAGGAACGCGGCTCAGTGTTTCGGGGCCAACTGGACCGATGACAGCGGTCTCATCCGTGGTCATTGCATTTGCATATGACAAGTTCGCTGGCGAGAAGCTAATGGCCGAGCAGTTCATTACACTCGTGTTCATGCTCACGTCCATCGGGCTATTGCTTGCAGGTATTTTCCGAATGGGTAGGCTCATTCAGTTCGTTCCCAAAACGGTGATTCTTGGCTTCATGAGCGGGATCGCAATGGTCATTTGGGTGGATCAGATCAAGATCCTTTTCGGATTGGGCGGAAAAACTGCACCGACAGGTGATTTGATGCTGAACCTTGGTCTGGTAGTGGTCACGTTCTTCGCTATCATTCTCCTGCCTAAGATGCTGACCATGCTCAAAGTGCCGAAGAAGGTGACCATGTTCATTCCGGCCACCCTCACCATCATCGTAATCATGACCATTCTGACCAGCATCTTACAACTCGACATTGAACGGATCACGCTTGGGGCATCGGTGGCCTCATTCTCTGATTTCTTCTCGATGGTAACCTCTTACATACCAACGGGACAGATACTGACGCAGGAATACATCCTTCAGGCCATTCCGTATGCACTGCAACTGGTGATGTTGGGTTATCTCGATTCGCTGCTCACTGCGCTCATTGTTGACCACTTGACCAAGGAGAAATCCAACCTGAACAAGGAGCTGATCGGTCAGGGACTTTCCAACGGTCTTGCTGCCTTGTGCGGAGGTATTCCCGGAGCGCAGGCCACTATCCGTTCCGTGCTACTTTATCAGGAAGGGGCGCGAACAAGGGTAGGCCCGGTGGCTGCGGGTATCTTCACCCTTTTGGGCCTTTTGGTCTTTCGCAATTATATCGGCCTGATAACATCTGCCGTGTTCATCGGGGTGTTGTTCAAGGCCGCGTTGGACGTGTTTGAGAAGGAATTCCTGATGATCTATATCGAACGGAAGTGGTACAGGTCGCGCAAGCGGAACATCCAATTCGCCTTTATCATGTACACCATGCTGATGACCGCGTTCTATGACCTGAACATGGCTGTTTTCAGTGCTACGATATTCTATTACGTAGGTAAGCGGTTCTTCGGAATTGAGGACCTAAGTGATGATTTTGTGGCCGAGGTTGAGGAATCGGAGGCCGTTCATAGCATGACCTGAGGCTGGAAACAAAACCAGCATGCGCGCCCCTGTGAACATCTGTTGGCCGAAAGCTGTTTGGTTTTCGCGGTTGCAGAAGACCGAATTCGTTACAATCTGCGCTATGAATAGGATACTTTTTCTTATAGGCATTACGTTTGCCTTATCTTTAGGTCAGGCTCTTGCCCAAAAGCAAATTGACGCACAAGCCCATGCTTGGGCCATGTATTTTGGCAATCACCGCATTAACGACCGCTGGGGAATTCACACCGAATATCAGTTCCGCAGGGCTGATATGTTCGAGCAATGGCAGCAATCGCTAACAAGGGTTGGAGTGGAATACTATCTCAAAAACGGACTTCAGTTTACCGTGGGCTATGGCTGGATACGCACCTATCCCTACGGAACCCAACCTGTGGCTTTCACCTTCGATGAGCACCGCATTTGGGAACAAGTGGCCTACAACCAGCAGTTTTGGCGCATAACCGTAAATCATCGCTACCGCATGGAGCAGCGCTTTGTAGAAACCTTGCTGCCCAATGCTGACGGGCTAACCAGCAGCAAGGACTACCGATTGCGCCATAGAGGTCGCTATCGCCTGTTGCTCACCTTTCCACTTTCGCGTAAGGAACTAAAGGACAATACTCTGTTTTTGGGCGTGTATGATGAGATATTCCTTGGCTTTGGGCCGCATATTGGAAAAAACATCCTCGACCAAAATCGCTTTTATGCCGCGTTGGGCTGGCGTTTCGATAAAAACTTCAATGTGCAGGCGGGCTATCTCAACCAATATGTGGTGAAACCCGATGGGATAAAAGCCGAGCGAAACCACACCCTACAATTATCTGTGCAATACAATCTCGATTTTAGAAAAGATTGACATGGACAGATAACTTAATCACATCTCTTCTGAATAGTGTCCCAAAACCGCTCTCCATCTGTTGGGGAGCGATTTTTTTATGCCTTTTCTGGTCCTATTCCTCCCCTACCAATTGCACATACAACTGCTCCACTTTGGCGCGTGCCCAAGGAGTTTTGCGCAAAAACGTTAGACTCGATTTGATGGAGGGGTCATGCGTAAAGCACCGAATAGGAATGCGTTCGCCCAGCTCGTCCCACCCGTATTCCGATACCAAGCGCTGCACTATAGCTGCCAAGGTGACGCCATGCAATGGGTTCTTTTGTTGGGAGAGTGTGGTGGGCATTTGGGAGGAAAAATAGCTTGAATTGAATTACAATTGTTCTTCAAAATGCCTCAGAAGATCTCGAGAGGCGTGTATAATCCGCACAATTCGAATGCGGTCGGGAAGGATGCGATAGAACACCACATGCGCTACATAAGGAATGCTTCTTCAAGGATGTTCGAATTTCATTTCGTTCTCTTCCTACGAGAACATTGGTAGTCAACGAAATTAAAAGCTGGTCAAGTCCTAGCAAATAATCTACAGCCTGCGTTTGACCAAATTTAACGGCCGTGTAGGAATAGATATCAACGATATCATTATCGGCAGCTTCCGAAATTTCAAGCAGCATGGCCTTGGGCGTCCTTGTCCAATTGAGCCGCTAAAATATCCTTCACGCTTCGGGTACTGGTTGGTCCATCCCATCCTTTGGCAATATCATCGCGCAATTCGGATAGAATTCTGGTACGCATCAATTGATGTAGCCTTAGGGCATCGCGCACTAACTCGCTAGCATTCTGAAAATTGCCCGATTCCAGTTGCTCTGCAATATATTGTTGTTGTTTTGGGGTGAGGCTAACGTTCATGACTTTGGCTTATATGGACAAATATAGCCATGAATGACAATAAGCAGATTGAACTAAATGGAAAAACCCGCCCTGAATCTCTCCAAGGCGGGTTTTCTTATTTCAGCTTTGTCAAACTTCAGAAGTTTGACAAAGCTTAGCTCGCAGCTACTTCCTTAGCTGTTCTATTGCGAAACACCATTTTGTTGTCGAACACATCGAGCACGATGTCGCTGTCTTTGGTAACAGTGCCGGCTAGAATTTGCTTGCTCAGTTCGTTCATCACTTGGCGCTGAATGACGCGCTTTAAGGGACGAGCGCCAAACTGGGGGTCGTAGCCCAACTGGGCAATCCACTCCACGCCTTCGGGCGAAACCTGAAAACGGATGTCCATTTTGCGCAGCTGTTTGGTAAGAATATCCAGTTGCAAGCGAGCAATGGCAGTCACGTCCTCTCGCGTTAGCGGGGTGAACATGATGATGTCGTCTATGCGGTTGAGAAACTCAGGACGCAGCGTTTTCTTCATCAAATCGAACACTTCGATGCGCGTAGCGGCCATAATACGGTCGCGGTCTGCATCGGCCATATTTTCCATACGCTCCTGTATAATGTGCGAGCCAATGTTGGACGTCATGATGATGATGGTGTTCTTGAAATTCACCACGCGGCCTTTGTTGTCCGTTAGGCGGCCATCGTCAAGCACCTGCAACAGGATGTTGAACACATCAGGATGGGCTTTCTCAATCTCGTCCAACAGCACAATACTGTAGGGTTTTCTGCGCACGGCTTCAGTAAGTTGCCCGCCTTCATCATACCCCACGTAGCCCGGAGGGGCACCTACAAGGCGGCTCACGCTATGGCGTTCTTGATATTCGCTCATGTCGATACGCGTCATGGCGGTGTCGCTGTTAAAGAGATATTCGGCAAGGGCTTTGGCTAATTCGGTTTTTCCCACGCCTGTGGTTCCCAAGAAAATAAAACTTCCAATGGGCTTTTTCTCGTCTTGCAACCCAGCGCGACTTCTGCGCACCGCATCGGCAATGGCCTCAATGGCTTGGTCTTGGCCTATAACGCGGTCGTGCAGTTCGTCTTCGAGGCGCAATAGCTTGGCGCGTTCGCTTTCTAGCATTTTGCTTACGGGTATGCCGGTCCAGCGGCTCACCACATCGGCTATGTCTTCCGAATCTACCTCTTCTTTAATCATGGCACTATCGCCTTGCAACTCGTGCAATTGGCGTTTACGTTCTTCCAGCTTGGCCTCGGCTTCTTGAATTTTGCCGTAGCGCAACTCAGCCACCTTGCCGTAGTCGCCAGCTCGTTCGGCTTGCTCTGCTTGCAACTTAAAGCTCTCGATATGCTCTTTGGCTTGCTGTATGTTTTCTACAATGTCCTTTTCGTTTTGCCATTTGGCTTTCAGCTGGTCGCGCTCCTCGCCCATTTCGGCCAGTTGCTCATTCAGTTTTGTCAATTTCTTCTCGTCTTTTTCGCGTTTTATGGCTTCGCGTTCAATTTCCAACTGGCGAATTTTGCGTTCCAAATCATCCAAAGCTTCTGGCGATGAGTTGATTTCCATGCGCAGCTTAGAGGCCGCTTCGTCCATCAAGTCGATGGCTTTATCGGGCAAAAAGCGGTCGTTGATATAACGCTGCGAAAGCTCTACCGCGCTAATGATGGCTTCGTCCTTGATGCGCACTTTATGGTGGGCCTCATATTTCTCTTTCAAACCACGCAAAATAGAGATGGCATCTTCAGCACTAGGTTCGTCTACCAACACCTTTTGGAAACGTCTTTCAAGGGCTTTATCCTTCTCGAAATACTTCTGATACTCGTTGAGCGTGGTGGCACCAATAGCGCGCAGTTCGCCACGAGCCAAGGCAGGTTTCAATATGTTGGCCGCATCCATGGCACCTTCTCCTCCACCCGCGCCCACAAGCGTATGAATTTCGTCAATGAAAAGAATGATTTCGCCTTCGGCAGATATCACCTCTTTCACCACCGATTTGAGGCGTTCCTCAAACTCGCCTTTGTATTTGGCACCAGCAACCAACGCTCCCATATCGAGGGAGAATATCTGTTTGGTTTGCAGATTATCGGGCACATCGCCATTGATAATGCGGTGGGCAATTCCCTCTGCAATGGCGGTTTTACCCACTCCGGGTTCACCTATCAAAATGGGGTTGTTTTTGGTTCTACGCGAAAGAATTTGCAGCACTCTGCGTATTTCCTCATCGCGGCCAATTACAGGGTCGAGCTTGCCTTTTTTGGCTTGGTCGTTTAGGTTTATGGCATATTTGTTCAGCGAGTTGTAGGTGTCTTCGGCAGTTTGGCTGGTTACTTTGCTGCCTTTGCGCAGTTCGGTAATAGCAGCTTTGAGGCCCTTATCAGTCACTCCGCTATCTTTCATCAATTGAGCGATGGTGTCGCCCGTAGCCAACAATGCAAGCAAAATGTGTTCGATAGAAACGAACTCATCGCCAAAATCTTTGAGGTAGTTGTTGGCTTTGTTTAGCGCATCAGCCGCTTTATTGCCCAAATAGGTTTCGCCACCCGAAATTTTAGGATAGCTCTGCACCTGACTATCCACCGCCATTTTGAAGGTTTGCACGTTAACCCCCATTTTCTTCAAAAGGAATGGCGTAACGTTTTCGTCCACGTTCAATATTCCTTTGAGGATATGGCCCGTTTCAATGGCTTGCTGCCCATTGGTCATAGCCACTTGGGTTGCATTTTGAATCGCCTCTTGCGACCTAATGGTGAAGTTGTTCATATTCATGTTACAATTGTTTTAGTGACGCGACCAATCCATCAAAGGGATGTCCAACAAACTTTTCGACTCAGTAATCGCTAAAATTGGCAGCATAGAAAAAATTCAGATGTCATTTCGTCCTATATCGATTGCTTCTAATGCCAAATTGACTTTTAACTTAGCAAGAGATGGAAAAAGGCAAAAACCGCTCGCTGGTGCAAAAAGCCCAATGAGCGGTTTCTGTAAAAGGAAGAAAATAGATAGACTACTTCTTCAGTAAATCGCGAATTTCCATAAGCAATTCTTGATCTTTGGTTGGGCCAGCCGGTGCTGATGCTGGGGCAGCTTCGTCTTTCTTCTTCAAATTATTCATCACTTTAATGAGCATGAAAATGCAAAAGGCTACAATGGTGAAATCGAAAACGGTTTGAATAAAGTTGCCATAGCCTATTGCCACTTCAGCAATAGCAGCGCCAGCTTCATCTACACTACCATCTTTTAATACAAACTTCAAATCTTTGAAATCTACACCACCAACAGCCAAACCTATGGGAGGCATAATAATATCGGTAACTACAGATGAAACGATTTTACCAAAGGCACCACCAATGATGACACCTACCGCCAAATCGACCACATTGCCACGCATGGCAAAATCTCTAAACTCTTTTAATACACTCATATTTTTTGGTTTTAGTTCGGTGGAAAAGTATAGAAATCTGAACACGTTGCAATAACCTATGCCCCATTTTTATCCCCTATCCTTGCAGGAATAAACTAACCAATGATGAAAGAAAAACTTCTAGCCGCGCTTGGCTTCCCTCCTCCTGCCTTATTGAACCGCATTACAACCGCTTGGGGCAATTCGTTTGCTGTCCCCACCGATAACTTGCTGGTTTTAGATGCCCGCGAAGTGCGTGACGAGGCTGGATTGAAACGCATTTTTCAACAGTTGCAAACAGGCACTGCTACCCTTAAACCCAATGGAAAAGTGGTGCTGCTAACTCTCGACCCTAAGCAAGTGAGCGATGTGCAAACCAAAACTTTTCAACGGGCCATTGAAGGTATAATGCGTTCATTGGCCAAAGAACTTGGTGCGAGAGGCCGAACAATAAATCTATTGCGGGTTGAGAAAAGCACTATAATGAACGAACTGGCTTTTCCGTTGGCGTTTTTCGGTAGCGGGCGTTCGTCTTTTATTACTGGGCAAGCCATTGGAGTATCGGGCAATGGGCGTGGTGGTTCACTGCACGAAAAAGTATGTGTGGTAACAGGCGGTGCTGGAGGTATTGGCTCTGAAACGGTAAAACGCCTTGCCGCAGATGGAGCTACTGTTATTATTGCCGACATGCCGCAAATGGAAGAGCGTACAAAACCGCTTTTAAATAATCAGATTCATTTTTTTGGAGGCGACCTTACCAAGGATGACCAAATAGATGGTTTATTGGCCTATGTGAAAAGCAAATTTGGACGCTTAGATGTGTTGGTGAATAATGCAGGAATAACCCGCGACAAAACCTTGGCTAAAATGCCAGAGCATTTCTGGGATCAACTCATAGCCATAAACCTAACTGCTGTGATGCGCCTTACAGAGAAAGCGCTAGAACAAGGCTTACTACCAAACGATGCCCGCATCATAAATACATCGTCCATTTCCGGTATTGCTGGCAATTTTGGCCAAACGAACTATACTGCCACAAAAGCTGCCCTTATTGCCTTTGGCGATGGACTTGGCCATGAATTAAGTTCAAAAGGAATCACTGTAAACGCCATTGCCCCAGGCTATATCGAAACAGATATGGTGAAAACGATGCCTTTTATGACGCGAATTTTTGCGGAAAGGCTCACTTCATTGGCCCAAGGCGGCAAACCATCTGATATTGCAGAGGCTGTTGCATTCTTAGCACATCCAGGCGCACAGGGCATTTCAGGTCAAGTGTTAAGGGTTTGCGGAGGCAGTTTCCTTGGTGCCTAACTATTAAGCTTTGGCGTTGCTTAAAGACAATGCCCATTAAACAGAATTACTACATTTCGCCCTCAATTTTTAACATTTATTATGAAACATCTTTTACTAACTCTTTTTTTAGCCATCAATAGCTTTGCTGTTTTTGCGCAGTCTACCATGCCCAAAAGCATGACTATGGATCTTTTTTCGCGCGATGTACCCGTGCAAGTAATGCCATCCATCGATGTGCCTACACTCTTGGCTGAAGACGATATCAACAACGCGTTAAAAATTGGCCCATATCGTTTTGGTGAAAATTTGGAGGTAGAAGTGAACGCTGCGACTCACGGCCAGTGGGAAGAAATGAAAGCAGGAGCTCGGATTTGGCGAATGGGTTTCCTCTGCGTTGGTGCGTATTCAGTCAATTTCATTTTCGATGATTTGTATTTACCACAAGGCGCTACGCTGCATTTTTATGATGTCAATGGTGAAAATATGTACGGCCCATTTGGCACTGCTGACAATAGAGCAGATGGTGGATTTGCTACTTTCCCCATTCCCGGTGAAGTCGTTTATATAGAATACTACGAACCAGGAAATGTGCGTGGGCAAGGTCGATTGTCGCTCGAAACGGTAACCCATGCCTATCGCGACATCTTTCATTTGGATGATTCGCGTGGTGGTGGTAGTGGTGCGTGTAACAATAATGCAAACTGCCCGGAAGGAGCAAACTGGCAAGACCAAAAACGCTCAGTGGCTATAATGATTAATGGCGGTTCTGGATTTTGCACTGGTGCTATGGTTAATAATACTGCACAAGATGGTACGCCTTATTTCCTTTCTGCTAACCATTGCATGGGCGGTGGCACAGCCAATTGGGTATTCAAATTCGATTACGAACGCCCAAGTTGTGCTAACACTGGCGGTCCGAACCTTGCGGGAGGCAATTTTACCCAAGGTGCTGTGATTCGCGCTCAAAATGCTGGATCTGATTTTGCTCTGTTGCAATTAAATACCACGCCACTTCCGTCACATAACATTTACTATTCGGGGTGGGACAATTCCGGAATTACTCCAACAAATCAAGTATGCATTCATCATCCTTCTGGTGATTACAAGAAAATTTCCTTCGACAACAATGCTGCTAGTGCAGCTAATTGGCAAAGTGCTGCGTGTTGGCGTATTTCTACATGGGAAGATGGCACTACAGAACCAGGCTCATCTGGATCACCATTGTTCGACCAAAACCAACGCATAATTGGACAACTTTTTGGCGGTACGGCCAACTGTAGCAATAATATAGACGACTACTTTGGTCGTTTTGCAGTAAGTTGGAATGGAAATAGTTCGAGCACACGTCTTCGCGATTGGCTTGACCCACAAAGTACTGGTGCAACAACATTAGACGGATTCGACCCAAATGCCCCAACCGCAGCATTTGATGCTGCCGCGCAGGCTCTTGGAGGAGTAGCAGAAGGCGCAACCCTTTGCGACAATCTTGTAACTCCAACCCTAACCCTTAGAAATCGCGGAACGGAAATACTAGAATCGGTAACAATCAATTGGAACGTTGATGGAGCAGCACAAACACCTTTTGATTGGATGGGCTCTTTGAGCTTCAATGAATCGGAGGTAGTTACATTTGACCAACAAACTTTCGCTTCTGGCGCCCACACTATTGAGTTTACCGTATCAAATCCTAATGGTTCAGCCGATGAAAATGGAGCCAATGATGTGATTTCAGTAGACTTCACTACTGTAGATGGTGATGAAATCGATGTAGTTATTCGCACAGATAATTATCCTGCTGAAACCTCTTGGGAAATTCGCAATGAACTAAATGAAGTTGTTGCAAGTGGCGATGGTTACAGCACTACAAATCTTGTGGTTACGACCCCAACTTGCTTAGCAGATGGCTGTTACACTTTCACCATTTTTGACGATGCGAATGATGGCGTTTGCTGTGGATATGGTCAGGGATACTATGAAATAAACGACCCATTTGGTAACAACATGGCAGAGGGTGGTCAGTTCACTTCAGAAGAATCAGTGGAGTTTTGCCTTCCTTTTATAGTACAACCTCCAGTAGCGTCTTTCTCTGCGTCTAGCAGCACAGTGTGCACAAGCAATACAGTAAATTTCACCAACAACAGTACCCCATCATCTGGAGTAACTTACGCTTGGGTGTTTGAAGGTGGAACACCTGCAACGAGTACTGCGGCTAACCCAACAGTTACTTATGCTACCGCTGGCACTTATGATGTTTCGCTTACTGTAACCAACTCTGTAGACACAGATGAGCAAGTTTCTCAAAACTTTGTTACTGTTAACCCATCGCCATCGGCTATAACAAGTAGCACTGGTGAAAATTTATGGGAAGGCGGCAATAATGGAACCGCAACTGTAGTTGTTACTGGAGGAACCGAGCCATACAGCATAAGTTGGTCGCAAGGTGTGGGATCTGAATTAACAGCAACTGGCCTTGATGCCGGGAACTACACCGCAACCGTTACGGATGATAATGGTTGTACAACATCATCAACTGTAACAGTGGGCAGCAATGTTGGCGTAAACGACCTCGATTTGGCAAGTGCAATCCGTACGTATCCGAATCCTTCAAATGGTTTAGTTTCGATTGATTTGCCAATGGATAGAACCGTAATTCACATTAGCTTAAGCGATATGACAGGTCGCACGGTGAAGTATATCCCAGTGCAACGCATTCAGAAAATGACCATCGACATCAGTGATTTAACCGAGGGAGTTTATCACCTCAACTTCTTTACTGAAACTAGCCGTGCGACTAAGAAATTGGTTCACCTATAACCTTAAGTCAGAACCACTAGAAATTGAAAAAGGCTGCCCGATTGAGGCAGCCTTTTTTATTTCTCATAATCCGTTATTAGTTATTTAAAGCGATTAAAGCCTGCTCCGTTATCTTATTCCTTTCTAATTGAATTGCTCAATTATGTCCAAAAAAAATCCCGCTGGTCTAAGACCAACAGGATATATTTCTTCTGTTAAGAACCGATTACTTCTTAGCTCCGCGCTCGTCAGAAACAGTAAGTTTCTTACGACCTTTAGCTCTACGAGCAGCAAGCACATTGCGTCCGTTTGCAGTAGACATCCGCTTGCGGAATCCGTGTTTATTGGCTCTTTTTCTTCTTGATGGCTGGAATGTCCTTTTCATAATAGCGTCCTCGTTAGGGGCGTCAAAGATATGCATGATTTCCAAACTTCCAAACAAGTTTTACACTTTTTCGTTTTACCTATGGCAGCGTTTCCACGTACCTTTGTTCGACTGAAAAAATCATGGCCCGAAAAGCAAATCTGGAGCAAGAAGAACTCCCAAAAGCAAAACTTAATAAGGAAAATCTAGGTAAGGTTCGTAGGCTTCTAGCCTATTTCCGCCCGTACAAACTAAAGTATGGACTTGGATTACTTTTTCTTTTCCTCACAGGGCTAACTGCGCTCGCTTTTCCAATGATGATTGGAAAATTGGTGAATTCCGCATCCGATTCAGCTAAAATTTTGGCTGACATCGATCGTATTGCCATATTTCTGTTCATGTTATTTGCTGCACAGTCGGTGTTTTCGTACTTCCGAATCTACTTATTTGTAAATGTGACAGAAAACGTGCTTGCAGCTTTGAGACGTGATACCTACGGGCATCTCATACGCTTACCAATGACTTTCTTTTCTCAAAGAAGAGTGGGCGAATTGAATAGCAGAATTGCTACCGATATAAGCATGCTATCGGAAACATTCACCACCGTAGTAGCTGAGTTTCTGAGGCAATCCATGCTTATTGTGGGTGGTATTGCATTTTTGGCCTACACTTCAGTGAAACTGACCTTAATGATGTTGTCCATAGTACCATTAGTGGCAGTATTTGCTGTGGTTTTCGGTCGTGCTATTCGAAAAATATCGAAGGAAACACAAGACCGCATTGCAGATAGCAACACAATCGTTGAGGAAACCGTTTCTGGTATTTCAAGCGTGAAAGCGTTTGCCAACGAACGCTTTGAAATTGGCCGTTACGCAAAAAGTACCTACGACATTATAGATGTAGCCCTGCGCGGTGCAAAAGCAAGAGGATTGTTTGCTTCATTCATCATTTTCTGCTTGTTTGGCAGTATTGTAGCCGTTATTTGGTTTGGCGTTCGATTGGTACATGCTGGCGAAATGGGCATTGGCGATATGTTTCAGTTTGTGTTATACTCCGTTTTTGTAGGTGCATCAATTGGCGGTATTGCCGAGATGTATGCACAAATTCAAAAAGCCGTTGGAGCAATTGAACGCATTTTAGAGATTTTGGACGAAAAAGCAGAACCCTATTCGAATGCTACAGGGGCTGGTCAGTATCCGTTAGAAGGTGTTTTGGAGTTTTCGGATGTATCGTTTCGTTATCCAAGCAGACCCGAAATTGGAGTATTAAACTCCGTGTCATTCAAGGCGAAAAAGGGCGAAACCATTGCTTTGGTTGGGCCCAGCGGTTCGGGCAAATCGACCATGGCTTCCTTCGTGCTTCGTTTTTATGATCCAGATGCTGGCCAAGTGCTTTTTGATGGAAAAGATGCCCGCGAATTTGATTTGGAGTTTCTAAGAAATCAAATGGCAATGGTGCCCCAAGATGTGCTTCTATTTGGAGGAACTATTCGCGAAAACATTGAATACGGAAAGCCGGGTGCCACAATGAACGAAATTGCGGAAGCATCCAAAAAAGCCAATGCACACGAGTTCATTTCTTCTTTTCCAGAGGGCTACGAAACTGTTGTTGGTGAGCGAGGCATAAAGCTTTCGGGTGGTCAACGCCAACGAATTGCGATTGCCAGGGCAGTGCTTAAAGACCCGAAGATCCTCATTCTAGATGAAGCCACAAGCTCGCTCGATTCTGAATCAGAACGCTTGGTTCAAGAAGCATTAGACAAGCTTATGCAAGGCCGCACATCATTGGTTATTGCACACCGACTATCCACAATTCGCAATGCTGACCGAATTCTTGTTCTAGATCGAGGAAAAATTATTGAAAGTGGCAGCCACCGCGAACTTCTAGAACTAAAGGGCGGACTTTACAAAAACCTTCTTGAGTTGCAAATGGAAGGTGCATCTGTAATGAGTTAGTAGGAAGTATGCCCTAATGACTCAGCACTTTCAGCCCGATAATCGAACCAATCAAGGTTAGGATGAAGAAGATGCGCCAAAAATCTGCTGATTCTTGAAAGAACACAATACCCATAAGCACAGTTCCAACAGCACCTATTCCTGTCCAAACGGCATAAGCTGTACCTAAAGGAATAGTTGCTGTGGCTCTAATAAGCAGCTCCATGCTTAGAATTAGAGCTAAAAGAAATAGAGCCATCCAAAACCACCATTCCATTCCAACGGCATTTTTGGCTTTGGCAAGGCATGTAGTAAAAACAACTTCACACCCACCAGCGGCAATAAGGAAAATCCACGGTAGCGTCATTTAAAATCCTGTTTCTGACCAAATGTATTTGCGTTCCAATTGATCGAAATAAGCCATCTTTCCTCCTTTCTTCACAATTAGAACACCTTCCACTAATTTAATCTCATCCATAACACAAGGAATCAAAACCTTTCCGCTTCCACTAACAAGGCCAAAAAAACCATCTTTGCCTACAATAGCAACTCCGTAGGTAAAATCTTCAGCTGTATTAAACTGTGGAGCGATTATCATTTCGCCAGCATCGTTAATGTAGCCCCATAGCCCACCATTCTTCACTGCGGCCTTTCCTTCCGAATAACCCTTTGTATCGTCAAAAGCACAAGGAATTACATCCATTCCGTTGACATAAAAGAATCCAAACTTTCCTTTCGATTTAACAGCATAACGCTCATCCTTTATAGGGTCAATGAGTTCGTATTTAAACGGTTTCACCTCGTTTCCAAGCGAATCAATAAAGCCATGCAACTTGATTTTTCGTGCTATAGACCGCCCTTTAACCATTGCCATTCTGCTCAAATCTTCCAATCCGCCATCAAATTTTGGAGCGATAACTTCCTTGCCCATTTTGGTGATAAATCCAATTTTTCCATCCACAAGAACAGGAGCGTAAATCCCAGTAAACTGACCAATTCGCTCATATTTGCATGGAGTAACATATTGACCCGATGTATTTATCAACCCCATTAATCCACCTTTTACTACACGAGCTATGCCGTCTTTAAAAGCCTCTGCTTCGGTGTATTGCAAGGGAATGGCAATTTCACCCATTAAGTTTATATATCCCTGCTGGCCATCGCGCTCCACAACTGCAAGTCCTTCACTGTAATTCATGGCATCATCAAATGATAGTGGCACCGCAACCTTTCCACTTTTATCAATAAATCCAAATAAATCATCTTCGGCAACAGCGGCTCTTCCCTCATGAAAATCCAATACCTCATCATATTTTATGGGAACAACCACTTCACCTCTGCTGGAAATAACCCCAAAAAAATTCTGTTTTTCTACAATTGCCATACCTTGATGAAAGTGATCTGCCTCGTCAAATTGTGGCTCTATCACTTCTTTTCCACGCTTATCGATATAACCCCACTTTCCATTGCGATAAAATGCAGCCAATCCTTCGCTAAATGGCTGAACTTGCTCAAATCGAAACTGTATAATTTGCTTCCCTTGATAGTTTACAAATCCCCACTTTTCATTTTGAAATGCCGGCAATAACCGCATGCTCATAATGTCCATATCTGCATTCAGTTCGGCCATAAATGGATATTCAGGATACTTCTTTTTGAACTCCACCAAAGTTTCCTTTTGCATGTCGGCAGTGTAAATGCGGAATAGATTGCGCCATGCTTCCGAAACATTCGGATTTTTGGGATTGGCCAATATAAAATCCTGATATTCAGCCAACGTTCCTTTTGCAGTACTGAGTTCGTATATCTTATCATCTGCTGTGCGTTTGTGCGGTGAATTTGGATATTGGGTCAAAAAAGAGCGGATTCCAGCCAAATCACCTGAAGTACCAAACGAATCGTAACCCGATCGCTCATAAAGTGCTTTAGCTTCAACCACGTCATTGGCAGTTGGGTATTGCGTAATAAATCCCTGCAGAGCAGCTTTTGAACCATCGGCTTTGGCGCGTTCAAAAGCTAAAGTTGACATCAAATCGAGTACCGTTTTTTTATCTGGTGACGCGGGAAATCGTGTCATAAACGCTGTACATGCGTCCAAATTGTGTGCAGCAATTACTTCGTCCAACGCGAGTTTATACATGGTTTTTCGCAGTTGATTAACACTTTCCTCATTAATGCCGTAGCGAATCAATTCTTCTTGAGCTTTTTTCTCTGCGGTTTTAAATAGTGATTCCGTGCGAAGGGCATATACGCGGGCGCTATCAAGGTTATAAAACGGATTTTGCTGCTCTAAATGCACCCTACACAGCCCATAATTGGCCGCAATCCGTTCTTTATCTACTACTTTGTGAAAGAGATTTTTCGCTTTGAAATAGTCTTTCATTTCAAGCGCCTCAAACGCCTTATCAATAATGCCCGCTTGGGTTGCAGCAAGATTAAATGCCAAAAGCATCACAACAACAAAAGATTTTAACATGATTCGAAAAGCAATGCTCTGGAAGAAGAATTGAACACTAAACGGCAAAAATACAAAGGCCTTTTCCTTATCGTTCAAATCCCACTTCGGAAAGAACTTGAGTCAGTTCGGACAATATCATAGCTGTGGCACCCCATACTACATGACCTTCCACATCAAAAAATGGCGCTTTAATAGTAAGTCCTTCATTGATTTGAATTGATTTCACACCCACATCTTTAGTATTGTAAAATTGAGTGACATCCGGAAGAAGTATGTGCGCCACTTCGCGGTCATCTGCCGTTAAAATTGGCGCGGATGAAAGCACACCGATTACAGGATGCACCAAAAAATTACTAGCAGGAACATAAAGTTCAGACAACTGGCCAAGCACCTGCACATGTTCTGAAGCAAGCGCTACTTCCTCTTGCGCTTCGCGAAGTGCGGTGGCAACTATGTCTTTATCAGCCGGTTCTCTTTTTCCTCCTGGAAAACTGACTTGTCCGCTATGAGGCCCGCTGTAATCTGGCCGTTTCATAAGGATAGTTCGCAGCGTATTGTTATCAAAATAGAGCGCTATCAAAACGCCACTAATCTTCGCGTTTTTTGTGTCTGGAACATAATCCTGTGGCACTCGAAACGAACTTGCCATTTTGAATTGTGCCTCGCGCCCTGGCAATGGATGCGCCAAGCGGTGAACAAGTTTGGTAGCTAAATCGTTTATCACTTAGCAAAGATAACACGTCAGCAGGGCAAACGATGGCGTAATTTCGACCCGCAAATTCTTCCAAATGGATAACTATCAACCACAGCATCTTTTACCCACATTTTACCTTAATAGCGACCATCCCGAAGTAGTGGAATTTGCACATGCTAACAAAGGCATTGGCGCTACTAAGAAAGAGCAAGCGGTAAGCTTGTATTACGCTGTGCGCGATGGTTTTCGCTACAACCCATATAACATAACCACCAAGCCGTGCGAAATGCAGGCTAGTTTCATTCTAAATCGTGGCGATGGACATTGCGTGGACAAAGCCATTCTGTTGGCGGCTTGTGCTAGAGCTATCGGTATTCCAGCTAGATTGGAATTTGCGGATGTACGGAACCATATCAGCACCCAAAAATTCATCGATTTATTGAAAAGCGATGTGTTTGCCATGCACGGAATTACTCAACTTTTTATTGATGGCGAATGGACCAAAGCCACGCCTGCTTTCAATAAAGAGCTCTGTTCCTATTTCAATGTAGCTCCTTTGGAATACACAGGCGAAGGCGCTAGTATTTTTCAAGAATTTGATGGCAACAACAATAAATTCATGGAGTATGTGGCCAATCACGGTGTGTTTGACGACTATCCGAGGGACTACTTTATTGGTGTTATGATTCTACGCTACCCGCACCTGTTCAACTACGAACGGATGCGGATGTTGTGGTCTGACAAAATTGACAGCTCTACTCCTATTCCGTCTGAAACAGCGCTTTAGACGAACTAAAGCACTTTAAGCACAAATTAGTGCAAGCCTTTTTCTGACAAGTAGCGTTCTGCATCTAGCGCAGCCATACAGCCTGTTCCAGCAGCAGTAACAGCCTGACGATAGACCTTATCAGCTGCATCACCTGATGCAAAAACGCCTTCAATGTTGGTTTTTGAGGACCCAGGTTGAACAATGAGGTAACCTACTTCATCCATATCAATCCATCCTTTAAAAATATCGGTGTTGGGCTTATGGCCAATGGCTACAAAGAAACCTGTGGCAGCAATATCATATTCCTTATTATCCTTCACATCTTTCACACGAACCGCTTCCACGGTTTTTCCACCAAGAATTTCTACTGTTTCGTGGTTGAATAACACTTCTATGTTGGGAGTGTTCAACACGCGATGTTGCATCACTTTGGAAGCGCGCATCTCGTCTTTGCGCACAAGCATTGTCACTTTGCGGCAAAGTTTGGCAAGATAAGAAGCCTCTTCGGCTGCCGTATCTCCAGCACCTACTATCACAACATCTTGTCCCTTAAAAAAGAAACCATCGCACACTGCACAAGCAGAAACTCCAAATCCGTTCAAACGCTGCTCTGATTCTAATCCCAACCATTTGGCAGAAGCTCCAGTGGCGATTATTACTGAATTCGCAAGAACCGTTTTTCCACTCACCATTATCTTCAATGGTTTGGAAGAAAAATCTACAGCATCTACATACTCGTAACGAATTTCGGTGCCAAATCGCTCTGCTTGTTTGCGGAAATCTTCCATCATTTCTGGCCCCATAATTCCTTCTGGATAGCCAGGATAGTTTTCTACGTCAGTGGTAATGGTCAATTGTCCACCTGGTTGTAATCCTGTAAACATCAATGGTTTCATATCTGCTCTTGCAGCATAAATGGCCGCGGTGTAGCCTGCCGGCCCTGAACCTATTATCACACATGAATGTACTCCTGTCTCTTCTGTCATTGGTTGGTATTCTTAGTTGTTAATGCGTTAAATGTTTAAATCAAAAATGGAGTGAACTATTCAACAGGTATGCAAATAATGGTGTCATAAGTTACGCCATATCCACCCCAAACTCCTCTGCCTCCATTGTCGATGTTGCTCATAACCGAAACTGGGCTCGAAAACGGATTAAATCCAGCCCGACTAGCAGCTTCGGCTGTTTGCCAAAAGCGCTGTACTCGAGCATCGATAGTCCCAAGCTTCACCACCACGGTATCTCCTGTCCTGTATCTTCCACCCTCTCCTTCTGCTTCAGATGGACCACCAAAAGTGCTTCCTCTAGTGAAATTAAAATCGAACGATTCACTATTAAACAATCTATCATCAAACGTGGAATTAGAAACTGAAACGTAGCTACCTTCTCTTCCCAAACGCTTTGTCCATAAATAGTAGCTATTGCCCAACGTATCTGGATCATCCAATTTGGTCCAAATAACTCCAAATGTATCGGTGTCGAAATCCAATTTAAACCACAATGAATCAAGGGTTACCAATTCTGGAATTTTTGAACTGGATCGATATTCTTGCCCATCCACAATGGCGCGCATGTGATATGTTTTTCCAGGCTGCCCAGTTAATGCAGGGTCGAGCGAAGCGTAAATACAAATGTCGTAGCCTTCTGGAAGCTGAGTCAAACCAAGTATTCCTTGAACTTGTTCTTGATATTCGGGAGGAAGATTCGATAGGCAAATACGATCCAGCATATATTCCATTCCATCCAATGTAATAAACACTTGAGCGCTGTCTACCAAAGTTTCGGCAAGTGCTGTAACCGATGTGCCTATAGGAGTGAAATAGCCTGCGCTTCGGCTGATGATTACGTAGGGAAAACTTCCGCTCTCAATTTTGCCTTCAAATACAATTCCGACTGCATTTACTGGCACATCCACATCAACCACTTTCTCGCAAGATGTAAAAAAAACGAACCCAACAAACCATGCTGGAATGCTTGGGTATTGGCTAAATAAATTTCTGAATGCTAGCATTACAATGCGTTTTAAACGATTAGAATTTGAAATTCCAAGTCACACTAGGAAGTATTGGAAATATGGAAACCTGCCTTGCTTCAATCGTTACAGTTTGGTCTTCGTTCACTTCAGTATTGAAATAAATGAAGAATGGGTTTTGACGGCTATACACATTGTAGATACTGAAATTCCAAGTAGATGTAAATCGCTTCTTCTTTTTTGGGTTGGGATAAATGGTAGCGCCTATATCCAAGCGATGATAATCGGGCATGCGAAATGCATTACGTTCGCCAAACTCACTTACGAGTCTTCCATCAATAAAATAGCGGGAAACAGGAACAGTAAGAGCGGATCCAGTTCCATAGACAAATATGGCTGAAATTGATACGCGATCACTAATGCGATACGAACTTACTACAGACACATCATGTCTGCGGTCGTATCGCGCTGGAAAAGGATTCCCACCATTCAACTCAGGAAAATTCCTGTTGGTCCATGAAAGGGTATAGCCAACCCATCCCGTTAGTCGCTTGCCATTTTTACGAACAAATAATTCGACCCCATACGCGTCACCGTTTCCAAACGTAAAGTTGTTGTCTGGATTATCCTTCACATTATCTCCCGGCTGAAATCCATCTTTGTACTCCACCATGTTGTACATCAGCTTATAGTAACCTTCTATACTTGTTTCAAGCTTATTATCGAAGAAGTTATGAAAGTATCCTCCAGCCCATTGATGGCCTTCTTGGGGCTTTACTATATCGGTGCTAGGCACCCACAAATCGGTTGGTAGCGACACCGAAGCCAAGCTGGCCAAGTGGATGTACTGATAGTTCATTGTGTAAGACAACTTGATGGAATTGCGTTTTCCTAACATTATTCTGCCCGATAAGCGCGGCTCTGGGTAAACATAAGTCTTCACATTTTGGTTGGCTTTGTACGGAATCGTGTCCGACACAACACCTACTTCATTCTTCACAAAACGGTTAAATGGCCCCACATGCGCAAACAGCGATGCGCGAAATCCTGCATTGATGCTAAAACGGTCGGATATGTCCCAGTTATCCTGAATATACAATGCGGCTTCATGGGCATAATACCTAACCTCTGGACCCAAATCAAATTGCACATCGCCCGAGCGAGCGGAAACATTGCTTGGCGTGAAAATGTGATAGATATAATTGGCTCCAAAACGCAAATTGTGACGCACATCGGGCACCCAAGTAAAGTCGCTTTTTAGGTTAAAATCGCGGATTCCTGAGAACAAACTAATATCGAATTCCTGCTGACCAGCTGAAAACGAAAAATCGTAATCGCTAAAGATGAACGAGGAATTCATGAATAACTTGGGGGTAAAAATTCGATTCCAACGCAGCGAAGTGGTTGCATTTCCCCATGCTAATCCTGCTTCGAAACCACCATTTTTATTCGCGAAGTTGAACACATCACGTCCAAAATAACCACTCAAATAAACACGGTTCTTATCATTTATAATCCAGTTAATCTTAGCATTCAAATCATAAAAATAATAGGAAGTGCCAGCAAAATCAGCATCATCATCAAGAAAAAGACCACCAAGCAAACCAACATAGCACAATCGTCCTGAAGCAATAAACGATGCCTTATCCTTTTTAATTGGGCCTTGAAGCGTAAGCCTTGAGCTCAGAACTCCCAATCCACCATCTATTTCAAATTTCTTCATGTTACCATCTTTCATGCTGATATCCAGCACAGAAGAAAGGCGACCACCGTATTGCGCTGGCATACCGCCTTTTATAAGCTCCATATTTTTAATGGCATCACCATTAAACACCGATAGAAAACCGAATAAGTGAGCAGCATTATACACCACTGCCTCATCCAACAGAATTAGATTTTGATCGGGTCCACCACCGCGCACATACAGCCCTGTGTTTCCTTCTCCACCATTCTTGACTCCTGGCATCAATTGAATTACCTTTAAGATATCCACCTCGCCCATTAGTGCTGGCAGTTCTTTCACCTGGGCAATTTGAATTTCTACCGCGCCCATTTTGGTGCTGCGAGTATTTTCATCCTTCTTTTCGCCCTTCACAACAACCTCTTCTTTGGTGAAGCTTGATGCCGTTAACTCCAAATCGAGTTGAGTATTCTCACTCAAATTGATTTTTCGTTCCAATGTTTCGTAGCCCACGAACGAAACTTTCAAGGTTTGCTCCCCTTCAGGCACTGTAAGCGAAAAGAAACCATACAAATTGGTAGTTGTTCCCTTCATGCTTGGCTCTACAAACACATTGGTTGCTATCATCAACTCGCCATTTGACGCATCTTTCACTGTGCCACTTATGGTATATTTTTTTTGGGCAAACACTTCATAACCTAGGCACAAAAGAGTCACTAAGGCCAGAAATCGAAGGAAAAAGTTATTCATTAAGGATAAAATGGGCCAAGAACCAACAAAACAAACTCTTGGATTGTTTTTGGAGCGCAAAGGTACGCTTTCACTCAGCGTAAACAGGCTTCTCCGCGTGGTGCTTTAGATAAAATAATCGTGAAATAACCTTGAAAAAAGAAGGAATCATTTTTAAAAATATCAAAGGCGGTCATTTGACCGCCTTTGATAAATGTCGGGGCGAGAGGATTCGAACCTCCGATCTCTGGTCCCCCAGACCAGCACATTAACCGGACTATGCTACGCCCCGAAAGCCCGTTTTTTGAAGGGCTGCAAATGTATCACTTTTGCGAAATGAGTAGCATCAATCAAACCTGCATACCGCCCTCTTTAATTGAATAATTTTCGCACCGCTAAAAAATGACCTTAATGAATCCGAAATCTTTCAAAATCACTTTCGTTTTTACCTCTATTTTGGCGCTAAGTAGCGCCATTTGCCTTCAAGCTCAAACTCAGATTGGCACACCAGTAAATGGCCAAACTATGAGCATTAGCAAGATAGACCGCAATGCACTTCCTCAGCGTAAATCCAACCAAATGTCAAAGAAAAACTCCATTACAGATGCCCACAGCTTTGCCCGCCCGCACGAGGTGGCAATAACCCATTTGGATTTGAATCTTGCCGTTAGTTTTGAGAAAAGCGTGGTAAAAGGTAGCGCAACCTATACCCTTAAAAGAACAGAAGGAGGCACGTTAAAGTTGGATACCCGTGGTCTTGACATAGAAAGTGTGACCGATGATTTAGGGACAAAACTTCGGTTCAAGCTATTGGAGAAAGATAGCATTCGCGGCCAAGCTTTGGTAGTGTTGTTGGAAGAGTCTACCACCAAAGTAACTATAAACTATGTCACAACGGCCGAAAGCGCAGGCTTGCAATGGCTCACTCCAGCCCAAAATGATGGTAAAACAGCATTTCTTTATTCGCAAGGCCAAGCTATACTTACCCGCAGCTGGATACCAATTCAAGACAGTCCAAACATTCGTCTTACATACAACGCATCGATAACAGTTCCGAAGGGAATGATTGCTGTGATGAGTGCGGAAGGCAATTTGCGCGATAAAATTGAAGACCAAACCACCTTTAAATTCAAGATGACTTCGCCCATTCCAGCCTATTTGATTGCGTTGGCGGTTGGCAATTTGGAGTTTAAGGCGGTGACAGAGAACTCAGGAGTTTATGCCTTGCCTTCGGTACTCGGTACAGCAGTGAACGAATTTCAAGAATTGGATAAAATGCTGGAGGCTGCCGAAAAATTGTGTGGCGCCTACGAATGGAAGCGCTTTGATGTACTGGTTTTGCCCGCTAGTTTCCCATTTGGTGGCATGGAAAATCCGATGCTCACTTTTGCTACGCCAACCATTTTAGCTGGAGATAAATCGTTGGTTTCCCTTATAATCCATGAGTTGGTGCATAGCTGGAGTGGCAATCTGGTTACCAATAGCACATGGAACGATTTCTGGCTCAACGAAGGCTGGACAGTCTATTTAGAGCGAAGAATCGTTGAAATGATTTACGGAAAAGAAACGGCCGACATGATGGAAGTTTTGGGATTTCAAGAACTGAAAGCTACTATTGCCGATTTGCCTGCGAATGACCCCGATGGTGCACTGCGATTGAAACTTAATGAACGTGATCCTGATGATGGCATGACTGATGTGGCCTACGAACGCGGAGCAATGGTGATTAAAAACATTGAAATCGCTTGGGGTCGTCAAGCGTTCGATCCATTCATTTCAGCCTATTTCAAGGCTCATCGATTCAGCAGTTTAACAACGGACGAGTTTATCCAATACACCACCACTTATGCCGAAGCGAACAAATTACCCATACCAGATCTAGCAGGAATGACCGTAGCGGTAGGCGAACCCAAACCCCAGTTCAAAATTTTCTCCGAACGCTTGATGGGTATGGAAAAAGCACGCGTTGCTTTTCTAATTGGCAAAGATTTGAAAGACTTTGGCGTTGCTTCTTGGACTGCCCAAGAGCGTCAATACTTTTTACGCATTTTGAAAGATAAACTAACCCAAGATCAAATTCTTCGCTTGGAAACTGCCTTGAATTTGAAAGGTTCGAAAAACTCCGAAGTTTCCTTCGAATGGTACTTGCTGTGCATTCGCAACAACCATGTGGCCATTCAGCCAGAACTTGATGATTTTTTGAGCCGCGTGGGTAGACGCAAATTTGTGTTGCCCCTTTACCGCGCCATGTTCGAAAATACGGAATGGAATGAATACGGAACGAAACTCTACAACGCATACAGAAGCCAATACCACAGCATTACTTCCAATTCCATCGACCAATTAATCAAAGGTTAAATCCGTTCAGACATGTTCTCAGCGCTTCAAAAAGCCAATTTCTATCTCAAAACCATAGGTATTCTCAAAATCCCACTCATTTATTATGTGGGAGCACGCATCATTGAGGCATCTCCAGATCGCACTGTCATTCGCATTCCATTAAAACGAAGTACCAAAAACCATCTGGGCAGTATGTACTTCGGTGCATTGGCCATTGGTGCCGATGTGACAGGAGCATGGGTGGCATTTATGCTGCTGCGCCAGAGCAAGCAGAAAGTAAACATCGTTTTTAAGGATTTGAAAGCTGAATTTTTGATGCGTCCCGAAGGCGATGTGCATTTCACCTGCCGCGATGTAAAAGCAATTGAAGCATGCTTTGCCGCAACCATTGCCGATGGCGAACGCAAAAATCTTCCTGTAGAAGTTATTGCCACCGTGCCATCCAAAACAGGCGATAAACCCGTTGCAACCTTCCTTATGACCCTAAGCGCCAAGCGGATTGGATAACGCTTCACAAGCTATTTCACTTTAGCTTTGGTTACCGAAAAATCTAATCCATTAATCATTAGGCAATGCAGTACCGATTCATTTTCCCCTTCATTTTGTTGCTGATGATGTTTCTTACACCTGAAAGTACTGCTCAAGGATTTGAATCTGTTGATGTTCTAAATGCTACTCCCGGCAAATGGAATGTGTGCAAGGAGAATAAACTAGTTGCCAAGTTTCAATGCGAAACTCCCTTCAAAGTGTATGAATTTGATGGCCAAGGAATGTTCACCGAAACCATGGGAACAAGCACTTGGAAAGGGCGTTATGAGTATACGGAAACCCACATCACCATCAAGCGCCAAGATGGCCCAATGACATCAACAGAAATTGAATGGCTCGATAAAAATCGATTCTACACCACCACACTCAACGTGTCTGACTCTAGAGCTTTTTATACCTATTACCAGCGTGTTGTAGTGCCGTAAAGGTCAGGTCTTATGAGGGTTTAACATTTCGATTGTAAACAATTCTTCACTCCTGCCCTTTCCTAGTTGGCATTGCCGTAAACTTGCACAAGCATTGAGCGCATGAGCGAAATACAAGGAAAAGCACTGGATATTGGGTTGTTATCGCGGGTGTTGCAGTATGTAAAACCCTACAAACGCACATTTTGGTTCACCGCTGTGCTCACGTTTGCTTTGGCCGGATTGTCGCCTCTGCGCCCCATGTTGGTGCAATATGCATTCGACAACTATATCGTTACTCCAAATCCTAACGGGCTACTTATCATCACGTTAATTACGATAGGTGTATTATTGATTGAAGCAGTTACCTACTATTTCTACACCTATTCTGCCAACTGGTTGGGCCAAACCGTGATTCGCGACATACGTCAAGAGATATACGACCACATCAATAGCCTTAAGCTTCAATACTTCGACCGAACCGCTATTGGTACCTTGGTCACTCGCGTCATTTCCGACATCGAAACCATTGCAGACATCTTTGCAAACGGCATCTTGGTCATTTTTAGCGATATGATGAAAGTGGTCGTAGTCGTTGGCGTAATGCTTTATATAGACTGGAAACTGGCGTTGATTTCCCTTTCCACAATTCCGATTCTTTTAGTGGCTACCTACATTTTTAAGAATGGAATTCGCGATTCATTTCAGGATGTGCGAACCCAAGTGGCGCGCCTAAACGCGTTTCTTCAAGAACACATTACTGGCATGCATCTCGTGCAAGTTTTCAATCGCGAAAAGCGCGAAATGGATCGCTTCATGACCATCAATGCCGAACATCGCGATGCCAACATCAAATCGGTGTGGTATTTCTCAATTTTTCTTCCTGTTGTCGAGATTCTATCCGCAGTTTCTATTGGTTTGGTGGTATGGTGGGGCGCCCACGAGGTGCTTTCGGGTACAGTCACAGTTGGCCATTTGGTGGCATTCATCCTCTATATTCATATTCTATTTCGCCCTATTCGCGAATTGGCCGATAAGTTCAATACGCTCCAAATGGGCATGGTCAGTTCCGAACGGGTGTTTAAAGTGCTCGATACCAAAGATTTTGTGAAGGATGAGGGAACCATTCGACCTGTTGAAATCAAAGGCGATATTCAATTTGATAACGTGTCGTTTGCCTATTCGGATGACAATTATGTTCTCAATAATATCTCATTCAATGTAAAAGCTGGCGAAACTGTCGCATTTGTGGGCGCTACTGGTTCGGGAAAAACAAGTATAATCAACCTAATTGGGCGCTTTTACGAATTTAATTCGGGTACAATTACTGTCGATGGCATTGATATTCGCGACTACAATCAAGATGGGTTGAGACAGCGAATGGCGGTAGTATTGCAAGATGTTTTTCTGTTTTCCGACACCATTTATAACAACATTACGCTCGGTAATCCTGATGTGAGTCGCGAAACCGTGATTCAAGCCGCCAAAGATTTTGGGGTCCACGATTTCATTTCCAAACTGCCTGGCGGATACGATTATAACGTGATGGAGCGCGGTGCTATGCTATCGGTTGGGCAGCGGCAGCTCATCAGCTTTGTTCGCGCTTATATACACAATCCAAGCATTCTCATTTTGGACGAAGCCACATCCAGCATTGATACCGAAAGCGAAGTTATTATTCAACGGGCGTTAGACAAACTAACCGAAGGACGAACTTCTATTGTAATTGCGCACCGTTTAGCTACTATTCAGAAAGCGGATAGAATTATAGTGATGCAAAAAGGCAGCATTCTCGAAAGTGGTTCGCATGATGAATTGCTGAGAAAAGAAGGCCATTACCACACACTTTTCGAACTGCAATACACCTGATCACCATATCCTTGCAGCATGAAAATTTTTAATTCTTAATTATTAATTTTTAATCAAAGCGCGTGAGTAAGGGAACAACCAATGAATATGATGTAGTAATTATTGGTGCTGGAATTAGCGGATTGACTGCTGCTGCGCTGCTAAGTCGCGCTGGCAAAAAGGTGTTTGTAGTGGAGATGGATAGTCGTCCTGGCGGCTACTTGGCTGGTTTCAAAAGATTAGATTATCGGTTCGATAGTGCCATTCATTGGCTCAACCAGCTTGGGCCAAAAGGATTGGTAACCCGAATATTCGACCTCATTGGCAGCGACCATCCTGTGGCCATTCAACAACATCAAATTAAGCGCTACCTCAGCGATAAGCACGATTACCTGCTTACCAGCAATCCCGATTTGATGAAAGCCGCCATGATTCGCGATTTCCCTCACGAAAAGGCTGGCATCGAAAAGTTCTTTGCAGCTGCACATACTATCGGCAGGTCGTTTTCGGTATTGGGTACCATTTCGCGCGCAGATGAAACCATGAACCTCTTCCAGCGCATTGCATTAGGATTGCGCAAGTTCAAATTCGTAATTCCGTTTATCAAATACGTGTTTTATGCTGGAGATGAAGGCGTAAAAAAAGGACTCAGCAAGTTCTTCAAAGACCCCGGCCTCCATGCCATCTTCGCTTCCGAACAAGACCTTTTAAGCTGCCTTGTCCCTATTGGCTGGGCTTACTTTGGCGACTACCAGCGACCTCCAGTTGGAGGCAGTCAGGTATTTCCCGAATGGTTGGCCCATGTGGTAGCTTCATGTGGCGGAGAAATAAGCTATCGCTCCAAAGTATCAGAAGTTATTTTGGAGAAAGGCGCTGCTGTGGGCGTTCGTTTTCAGGTGAAGGCAAAACCCGAACAGAGCGAAGTATTTGGTAAAGAAATCATTGCCTGCTGCGATGTGGAAGCATTATACGAACGCATGTTACCGCCCAAAGCCATCCCTCAAAAATTGAAGGATAGCCTGAAAAACGCTAAACTCTACAGCTCCTCACTCACTGTTTCGCTCGCATTAGATTGCACAGCCGAATTGCTCGGTTTTGGCGAGGACATGGTATATCTCTCCAAAAGTGGATTGACTCGCGAAGACCACAGCAGTGGCGACCCTTACAAAACAGACATCAGCATCCTCGCTCCTTCCCTGCGCGACAAAAGTCTTGCGCCTGAGGGCTGCGGCACACTTACCTTATACATCCCAGCGTTTTTCCACCAAGAAAACCAGTGGCAAACCGAAATCAATAGCAAAGGCGAATTGGTGCGTGGCGAAGGCTACAAGAAAATTAAACAGGAATATGCCGACATCCTTATCGACCGCGTGGAGCAGTTAGTAGCACCCGGTTTGCGCTCCCACATTGTCTATTGCGACATCGCCACGCCCATCACCCATTGGCGCTATTCGGGCAACCGCGAAGGCACCATGATGGGTGCCCGCCCCGGCAAAGAAAACATGCAAGCCAAAGTGGCGCATTACAACACTCCTGTCAAACACCTCACCCTTGGCGGCCATTGGGCCGAGCTGGGCGGTGGTGTTCCTGTAGCAGTGAAGGCCGCATCCAATGCCGCCCTTATCGTCCTTCAACGCCTCGATTCTGCCCGCGCCCAGCTCCTTGCCGACTACATGGATGGCAAAAACGACCGCACCACCATCGATGCCTCTGGGCTATTCACGCTCTATGCGGACGATTGGGTGCAGAGCCCGACTCCTGCTGTGGCGAAGGCTGCGAGGATAGAGTAAAATAAATTGCATAAAAATAAAAAATTCATTTACATTTAGCATCTTATATCCTTCAGAGCAATATGATGTTTAGAAAGTTTTCTCTCATTTCTTACCCTTCTAAACTCATTTTAGTAACAATCGCGTTTCTTACATTAAACCTCGGATTTAGTGTTGTTCTAATTGGTCAGAATACAATCATTGAACCAATGATATTCCATGGATATGATATTAGCCTTACAAAGATTACAGACCCAAAGAGGACCTCACAGCAGGTCGCATCGTATATGCTGGAGTTAGTAAATAACGTTTCTGTTGAAGTAACATCCAAACAGTTATCTAAATGGTTGGGAGTAAAAAGTGTGATAATAGAAGGAAATACAACATTTGAAAAAAACAGGAAAGTAAAAAATGAAGACATACTTTATCCTAACTATGTAGTTCAAGATATTATCAATTCTGATAGTCTACAGAAAATTATCAACAAACTTGACATCCAGGAGAAAAGAGGAACTGGAGTAATTGTTTTTTTCGAGTGTCTTAGCAAGGAAAGAAAGAGCGTAAGCGGTTACGTGTGTTTCTTCAATCATTATACAGGTAAAATTATTACGGTTGTTGAAAAAGAGTTTAAGGATAATAACGGATATGGAAGCTTTCGCGACTATTGGGTTCCAGCTATAGGTTTAGTAAGATTTGGTTGTGAAAAATTTAGGAGTGAATACAATCCGAAATGAGTGTAAACAAACTAGGCTAGTAGCTTTCCCTTAGCTGGGCTTAGTTTTCCTAACCTGCCCGAGCGAGGGTCTTTCCCTCCTTCGTCTTATTCGGTGGGCTCCAGCCCACCATACCCAGCCCAAACGCAAGACCATTTTCCTAGAATAGCGTTCGGTAGATTCTTAAACAAGTGGGCAAAGATGGTGTTTAGGATAGGGCAGACGCTACCGAATAAACGGTACTAGGGAAAGATGCAAATATCAGTTTCGCACAAACTCACTCGAGTGGTCATGGGCATGTTTTGTGTTTATGATTCGCTTAATGTATTTTTTGTTAGTTTTCCTTCAGTTATCGAGACACATGATGAGATTAGGTTTTGTCAGTAAAAACCTTCAGTTGTTACTGATTTTTGGACTCAATTGGATTTCTATTCCCCAGAACTCAGTTGCTCAAATTGGTGTGGGGATTAATAGCAACGGTGCTCCTCCGCATGACAAGGCAATTCTTGATGTATCCATTCAGACCAAGGGTGTTTGGTCATCCAGAATGGATACTGCTGCGCGGATGGTAATAGCAAAGTATCCATCAACCACCTTGCAATCAAGTTTTTATGGCCTGTTCAGCACTAATCCGAAAACAGGAACGTCAACCGCTAATCTTCTCATAATGGAGTTTTGTTAATGCTTTCGTTACATTCGGCCTATTCTATTTTTAAAACATAAGTGAGGATGAATTCTAAAATAACTATTGTAAAAATCGCTGGATGCATTTTTGGCATGTTTGCAATCACATTGAATCATAGCCAAGCACAAAATAATAATATTGGTATTGGAACCATTACTCCAGAACCCAATGCTATCCTTGATGTTTCATCTCAAACCAAGGGATTTTTGATGCCGAGATTGAGTACCATCCAACGAATTAGCATTGCTAATCCTCCAACGACCATCCTACCGCCAACCTCGGATGGCTTATTGGTTTATGATCTAGACCTTAAGCAATTCTGTTATTGGAACCATGAACTCCTTAATTGGGAGTGTATCGGTGCGCTAGGTAACACTGGGCCCACAGGACCGCAGGGACTAGTTGGAGTTGCTGGACCAACAGGTGCTCAAGGCATCCAAGGAATTCAAGGATTAATCGGTACGACTGGTCCAGTTGGTTCAACTGGTTTGCAGGGACTTGCGGGTTCCGATGGTAATATTGGCCTAACAGGCCCAACTGGTCCTCAAGGAATAGCAGGTGTAGCGGGAGCTACTGGTGCACAAGGAATTATAGGACCGATTGGTTCAACAGGAGTGCAGGGTCCTCAAGGACCAACTGGGTTGCAGGGAATATCAGGCGCAGCGGGAGCCCCCGGTGCCCAGGGGGTTGCAGGACCGATTGGTCCAACTGGTGCCAATGGACTTCAAGGTGCTACTGGACCAACAGGACCCGCAGGACCTTCTGGATCTTCCTATATTGGCACGTGGTTACCGCTTCCCGGATTGTTTGACGCAACGCAAACCATTCTCCCGAATTCGTGGTCGTATTACTTTAATGCTGTTATTCCTCAAACCATGACGGTAACTCAGGTACTTATGTGGTCGGATCAGGGTTCAGATCCGCTGCGTATAGGCATTTTTAGAGGTACAGCTTCTTCTGTTGGGCCAAATACGGGGTCGATTTTGGTTGGTCAAGGAACAGCTTCTGGCGTTTCTGGACCCAAAATATTTAATCTGGTTGCAGAATCAGGGCAGAACTTGAACTTTACTGCTGGTGAATCTGTCTGCATCGGATTTGCCCAAGGTGGTACCACCAATTACATGTGGGCTGGGGCAGATGGTCCGTTGGGCAACACGTTCGCTTGGCGAAATACTACCGATTTAGAAGCTGCTCCCGGTTTTAATACCAATCCTCAGACGGGAACACAAACCACTATCAGGTTTGTATTTCAGTTTCAGTGATATTGCATTAAACACACCGAAAGGTACTATTGGGTTTTCCCAGTGCACCCGAACTCCGCCCGAGTGAGGGTCTTTAGTTCTTCGTCTTATTCGTTGGGCTGAAGCCAACCATACTAATTTAAAGACTTTTGGCAGTACTCCACCTAGCCACCCAAAAAAAATGCTTCAATCAGGCCTTACATACCTTGGAAAGTGTTCTTTATCCCATCCAAATCCAAAAAAAAGCCTCGATACGTTTCCGCATCGAGGCTTTAATGTAGCGAGGACGGGAGTTGAACCCGTGACCTCAGGGTTATGAATCCTGCGCTCTAACCGACTGAGCTACCTCGCCATGTTTGAAGAGTAACAACCCTCTCAAAACGGGGTGCAAATATAGAATTGTGATATACAATTGGCAATGGTAAAAATTTCACCTTTCCACCTTGTCTATTTTGCTTAAATTGCGGGGGTCTTCGGACAATGCGAATATCTATGTAACTGATTCATAATGCGTAAGATTGAAATTGAATTTACTATCCTGTCCTCTGCAGGAGTTTTGTTTAATCGGCTTAGTACCGCCAGCGGCTTGGCCGAATGGTTTGCAGACGATGTAACGGTGGATAAACAAGGATTATATCACTTCAACTGGGAAGGCTCTACTGAAACAGCCGAACTGCTAAACACCAAAAATGGCGACTCAGTGCGATTCCGTTGGAAACACCTTCCTGCCGATACGTATTTAGAATTTCGATTAAAAACAGACCCGTTAACATCTGACCTTGCACTTCTCATCACCGACTTTGTGGAAGATAATGACGAAGAGGAAGAAGAAGCCCGTATGCTTTGGGATACGCAGATTGATGACTTGAGACGCATTCTTGGAATATAATTCCCACAGAAATGCATTTGACCTATTGGGCTAAACCAAATAGGCTGCCACCAATTCTACGTTCATTGTAGCAAGCGCATGTGGTTGGTTAGGTAATTGGATAACTGTTGCTCGAGGTATTTTGGATTGTGCCCAAAGGGTTTCCTCCTAGCATAGTGCAGCATCAGCATCTCCGCGTAGGAAGATTACTTCCTGACGCATACTGCCTAACACCTCAGCAGTTAATGGCGGATACTCTCTCATTTCATGCATCATAGCTACAGTGCTTTGCATTGGGTGTTTCATCGTTAGCCAATGTCCCATGCCCATAGAGGTCTGGGATAGAAACAGCACCAGAAACAAACTTTGCCAACGATTCTATTTGGGCGCCACAGCCAAGAGCACCGTATAATAAGAGCCTAGAATTAGTCATAGAACTGAAGAAGTTTATAGGGTGCATTTATGCAACCCACATCGGTCTTTACCTTCGCCACTATGAAAAATTGGATAGCAGCAGCAGCAATTAGTGCTGCATTGGCCGTGATATTGGGAGCGTTAGGCGCACATTCGCTCAAATCCGCATTGCCAGAAGCACAACTCGCAAGTTTCGAAACAGCGGTTCGCTTTCATATCTATCACTCACTTGCTTTGCTTATTGTGGCTATTCTTAGCAAACAACTAGATGCATCATATAGAGTTACCCTTTGGTTATTCTCCCTGGGAGTGCTGCTATTCTCTGGTTCTATTTATTGTTTGGCAACAATTCCCTTGCATGGCTTAGAATCTATGCGGTTGTTAGGACCAATAACTCCAATAGGTGGCCTTCTTCTCATTGCAGGTTGGGTATCTCTAGCTATCACAACTTTGACGAAGAAATAGTAGTTCAATGTATCCCTTAAATTGGGGATAAACGTGTGCAAAACTCCAACTGACACTAGCAATTTACCTCATACCAAATTCGCATACCTTTGCGGCAATTTCTAACTAAATTCTTACCAATGAACGAATATGGAGTTAAAGCCGAAGGTGCAACTATAGCAGACTTAGGTTTGAAAAACGTAGCTGCGGCATATTGGAATCTCACGCCAGCAGAATTAATAGAAGAAACTATCCTAAATGGTCAAGGTGCTTTGACCGATACTGGAGCGTTAGCAATTGACACTGGTGAGTTCACTGGTCGTTCGCCAAAAGACCGCTTCGTTGTGTGCGATGCGAAAACCGAAAATTCAGTATGGTGGGGCGATATCAATATTAAATTTACCCCAGAAAACTTCGATAAATTATACGGTAAGGTTACTTCCTATCTTCAAAACAAGGATGTGTATGTGCGCGATTCCTTCGCCTGTGCCGACCCAAAGCATCGTCTCAACATTCGTGTTGTAACCGAGCATCCTTGGAGCAATTTGTTCGCAAACAACTTATTCTTACGTCCAACTGCAGAAGAAATTAAAACCTTTACACCTGAGTGGACTATTCTTTGTGCCCCAGGTTTCTATGCCACTCCTGAAATTGACGGCACCCGCCAACACAATTTTGCCATTCTAAACTTTACCAAAAAAGTGATTCTTATTGGTGGAACAGGTTACACAGGCGAGATTAAGAAGGGCATTTTCTCTGTACTCAATTACATTCTTCCGCACGAACGTCAAGTATTGTCCATGCATTGCTCTGCCAATGTGGGCAAAGATGGAGATACTGCAATTTTCTTTGGTTTATCAGGAACAGGAAAAACAACCCTTTCGGCCGACCCAGAACGTAAGTTAGTGGGCGATGACGAACACGGTTGGGATGGAGATACAGTTTTTAACTTCGAAGGTGGTTGCTATGCCAAGTGTATAGACTTAACTAGAGAAAATGAACAGCAAATTTTTGATGCTATCACGTTTGGGTCTATCGTAGAGAATGTGAATTTTTATGAAGACACTTCAACGGTTGATTACACCAACACTGATAAAACCGAAAACACGCGAGCTGCTTATCCAATTCACCATATTGACAACATCACTGTGCCATCAATTGGCAAAAATCCAAAGAATATTTTCTTTCTTACCGCAGATGCATTTGGTGTGTTACCTCCAATTTCAAAACTTACCCCAGGGCAAGCGATGTATCACTACATTAGCGGTTATACCGCGAAAGTTGCAGGAACTGAGGTTGGTGTAACTGAACCGCAACAAACCTTTAGCGCTTGTTTTGGTGCTGCTTTCCTTCCGTTACATCCTACTAAATATGCCGAATTGTTGGGCAAGAAAATGAAAGAGCACAACGTGAATGTTTGGCTTATCAACACAGGTTGGTCTGGTGGTTCGTATGGGGTTGGTAGCCGCATGAAATTGCGTTACACTCGTGCTATGATTACAGCAGCGATGAAAGGCGAACTAAACAACGTTGAATTTATTACCCATCCTGTGTTTGGATTGGCTATGCCAGTAAGCTGCCCGGATGTGCCTGCTGAATTGCTACAACCACGCACTACTTGGGCGAGTGGTGATGCTTATGACGCAACTGCCAATAAACTTGCTGCTTCGTTCGTGAAGAACTTTGCGAAATATGCCGACAATGCAAATGCTGAAATTTTGGCTGCTGCTCCGAAGGTGACTCAAGAAGCGTAACATTTGTCAACCTACGAAATGAGCGAAGAAGGGCGATTGCTCTCTTTCGCTCATTTTCTTTTTAATCCATTTCTATGCACCTTTTTTATCAACCCGAGCTTACCAATGGCGTTCATCAATTGAGCGAAGACGAATCGGGTCACGCTATTAGGGTAATGCGCTTGGGCATTGGCGCACAGGCCGAAGTAACGAATGGAAAAGGAACGTTAGCTCGGATAGTTATTACAGGCAACGACAAGCGTGGATGCAGTTTTCAAATTGTAAGTCAGCACACGGAACCACACTCCATTTTCCCCAACATAGCTATTGCACCTACCAAAAATCTCGATCGCTTCGAATGGTTTTTAGAAAAGGCTGTGGAAATTGGCGTGGGACAGATTTGCCCCATTCTCTGCTCCAATTCCGAGCGAAGAGTGCTAAAACTTGACCGCTGCGAAAAAGTGATTTTGGCGGCAATGAAACAAAGTCAGCAGCATTGGCTTTCTGCAATTGCACCTTTAACACCTTTCAAAGATTTTGTTGCGAATACAGAAGGGCAGCTGTTGATGGCGCATTGCCGAACGGGTGAAAAACAATCGCTTTCTGCCTCGACATCTTCCTCTAATTGGATTCTTATTGGTCCCGAAGGCGATTTTACTGTTGAAGAAATCGTATTGACGCAGCAGCGAGGCGCCAAGGCAATTGACCTAGGAAAAAATCGCTTGCGCACAGAGACTGCGGGTATCTTTGCTCTATCTGTTTTGAATTTCCTAAAATGAGAAGAATTGCCCTAGTTCCATTGCTTTTAGTTTTGATTGGAAGCAATTACGCTTCTGCACAAAATCTAAAACTGGCAGTATTAAAATATGGTGGTGGTGGCGATTGGTATGCCAACCTTGCTACCTCGGTGCCCAACCTTATCACGTTTTGCAATCAGAATTTAAAAATGCAACTCGACCCAGAGCAAGGTGTGGTAGAAGCGATTTCTCCAGATATTTTCAACTATCCATTGGTACACATGACCGGACATGGCAATGTGGTATTCTCCGATTTGGATGCACAAAACCTCAAGAAATACATGCTTTCTGGTGGATTCCTGCACATTGATGACAACTATGGCATGGACCAATTTGTGCGCAGAGAAATTCAAAAGATTTTTCCGACCGAAGAATTAGCGGAACTCCCTCCTTCACATCCCATTTTCAGACAGCGGTTTACGTTTGAAAAAGGAATCCCTAAAATTCATGAGCATGAAGCTGGCCGTCCGCAAGCCTTGGGCATTACGATTGATGGACGCTTGGTATTGCTATACACCTTCGAAACCGACCTAGGCGATGGATGGGAATCGCCCGAGGTACATGGGAATTCCGAGGATACTCGCAGAAAAGCCCTACAAATGGGCGCTAATATGGTGCAATACGTGTTAATGGGTAACGACCCAGAAAGGCTGTAGTGCTAAAACCGAAAGGTACGTAAGTGCAACCATCGGATAGTGAGGTAGATAAGTAATCCAACAGGCCCAAGCAAGAGCGTGAGCGCAAGCGAAGGCACAATGAGCATATGAAGGATACCATTGCGTTGGGCATCGCGCACTATCCAAGCTCCAATGAATAAGTCGAATACCAAATAGTGTACCCAGCCCAAAAGCAATACCCCATCGCGCGAAAACCCTTTTTGCACCGCAGCGATAGAATCCATGCCACCCTCACCTCCCCAAGTGGTCACTAGCAAATAGAGATAAAACAAACCAAGTAGCACAGGGTAGAGATAGGAATGTGCAATGTAGCCCGTCCATCGGCCTTTCGGAGCCATAATTAAAAGTACCCATGCGGGAATGACAGCCGCATTAGCAATTGAAAACAGCAGTTCGTAGCTCATTGATGGTAAATACTTTCAATGATAGAGGCCAATTCTCGATCTTTGTTAGAAATGGTGACTCCTTTGAAGCGGGTATAAAGACGGATTTCCACCATGTTGTCGCAATTGGTCCAATCGGGATGATGGCTGCGTTTTTCGGAAATCAAAGCGATACGTGTCATAAAACTAAAAGCGGCCGCAAAATCGTCAAACTCGAATGTACCCACCAACTGATTGTCCTTTTCTATCCACATAATTCTCTTTCTTCAATAGTTGCCAAATATAAGGTTCATCGCTACTGTTAATTTCGCGCAACATAATGCATAAATAAAGCAGCAATTCATGGCGATATTCCCCGTTATTTTAAGGCATTGAAAACTTCTGCTTCTAATCAAAAGATTCGCAAGGTACTAGTGCCATTTACGGTGAGCATTTCGTTGTACAGCTTTTTTGGTGGCTATTTGTTTTTTACACTTGGAAAAGCTGAAGCGCATTTATGGTTTCATAGCTTACATCATCCTTGGGCCGATGTGTTTTTCCGCTATTTCACTGAAACAGCAAACGGACTTATCCCTTTAGTGGTAGTGCACTTGCTGCTCTTGGTGCGCTATTCTTGGGCTTTGGGTTTTGGACTTTCTTCACTTTCAATGGGCATTTTGGTGCAATGGTTAAAACGCAGTGTATTTGATTTGCCAAGGCCTACTGGTTTTTTCGAGCAGGGCATTTTGCGCACTATCGAAGGAGTGGAATATGCCCAACGCTTTAGTTTTCCGTCAGGGCACTCTGCTACAGCTTTCTGTATGTTACTATTTCTTGCGTTGGTGGTCCGCAAGCCTTGGGTAACGTGGGTTTGTATTATTTGGGCACTACTTGCGGCCTATTCACGGGTCTATATCTCCATGCATTTTATTGAAGACACTATTGTGGGCGCATGGATTGGTATGATTACCGCATTTTTGGGCTATTATTATATTGTTCGATGGGCAGATGAACATCCAACCAGCAAATTAAACGGAAAACTTTGGCCTTCGGCTAAAAAATGAATCGCTCTGAATACTTGACTAAAAACCGTATTTCCATCCTTATTGCACTGCTTGCCGCCTTGGTTTATCTGCCTTGGCTCGGTGCGGTGGAATTGTTCGATTGGGACGAGGTGAATTTTGCTGAAGCCGCCCGCGAAATGGTGCTTACAGGCGAATGGAGCTATGTGCAGGTCAATTTCCAACCCTTTTGGGAAAAGCCACCACTGTTTATTTGGATGCAAGCCCTCAGCATGAAGGTGTTTGGCATTAACGCTTTTGCAGCGAGATTTCCCAATGCAATTGCTGGTATAGTTACCCTAGTAATGCTGTTTCGCATTGGCGCTTCCTTGGTAAACACTCAATTTGGACTATTGTGGACAATGGCTTTTTCAGGTGCAATGCTTCCAGGATTTTATTTCCGCTCAGGAATTATAGACCCGTGGTTCAACCTTTTCATTTTTGCTGGGATTCATAATTTGGCAGTTGGGAGTACGATTTTCCCCATGTCTAGGTGGCGCATTTTCACTGCAGGATTGCTATTTGGTCTGGCCGTTTTGACCAAAGGTCCCGTGGGAATTGGGGTTCCAGCCATTGTTCTCGTGCTTTTTGGGCTGTGGCATTGGAAAAATGTTCGTTTGCGATGGACGGACACCTTACTCTTTTCACTGCCTGTAATTACCGTTGGATTTTCGTGGTTTATTGCAGAAGTGCTACGCGGTCATGGACAAGTGGTACTCGATTTTGTGGCATACAACATTCGTTTAGCCACCACAAGTGAGGCCGGACATGGCCAACCGTTTTACTATCACGTAGTTGTGTTGTTGCTGGGCTGCTTTCCCATTTCATTGTTTTTCATTTTCAGTTCATCAAAAAAGGCCAAAAAGCCTGAACACGAAAGGTATTACCGTTGGATGCAACTACTTTTTTGGGTAGTGTTGATTGCGTTTAGCTTGGTTAAAACCAAGATTATACACTATTCCTCGCTCACGTATTTCCCCATGTCCTTTTTGGCGGCCTATCACATTCAACGGCTGTTGGAAGGCAAATGGAAGTTTGGGAAAGTCCATGTTGTAGTGTTTGGATTGCAAATTGTGCTATTGGGAATGGTATTCACCTTGGCAGGTATGTTTAACACGATTCGGCCAAAGCTGTTGACGTTATTGGCAGATGACTCCTTCGCCACCGCACTATTTACCAATCCTGTTCAAGAAAGAATATGGGAACCACTGATTGGATTATGCTTTATACTAATAACTCTTACGGCCTTGTGGTGGATTTATGCGCAACGTATTTGGCAAGGAATTGCGTTGTTATTTGCAACTTCGGGAATTGTGGTTTGGCTATTGGGCATAATCATAGCCCCCAAAATATTGTACTATACCCAAAGCGATTTGATGGCGTTTTACAACGAAAAACGTACCGAGGATTGCTACCTACGACCAATGCATTTCCACACGTATGCACATTTGTATTATGCCGAAGCACAGCCCAAAAGCAACCCAAAATCGCTCGATTTAGCATGGTTGGTAAACGGTCAGGTAGATAAACCCGTGTATTTTATTGCCCGCGGAACGGATATTGACCAAGTACACCGTTGGTTCCCTCACATTCAGGTAACCGAACAGCGCGGACCGTTTGTGATTATGCAGCGAACCGATACGGGCTATACCTTTCAGCGGTATTTCGTGCCAAGTAAAAAATGAACTTCCAGTGCCTAGCGCAAATCAGTAAATTGAATAAAATCAATGCAATAAGTCTGTAGCATAAGTCCAGCATACATCTTTTATGGTTTTCAAAGGTGGCCGCTGATTCCTAATTTGGGTTGCTCATCTGTTTTACGCTCGGCAATATGAATAAAATCGGGCTCAAAGGTTTTGTACTGGTCAATGTTCAAATCGAACTTATTCCAGTATTTAGGAATCATAAACCGCCAACGCGCAGGAGTAAAGTCAGCACTAATTTCTTGGTTGAACTACTTAGAGAGATACCGAATCGGTGCTGGATAAACGTGCGCAACTTCAGGACCAAATCATCAAACAAGTTGAAAGGGATTCTGAACGGTATTATTCGATGGGGAATTTGCTTATAGATATGCGCAGTATAAGTGGCGAAATAACCGAGCATATGACTATTACAGGAGATAAGTTGGGCGAAATAAGTTTGAAATGCTTAATGGTGCGCCACGTGTTGCAATTGAATAACCAAAGAATTGCTACCGAGTGCTTCGGCAAAGCCTACAACGTGTGCGTTTATATTGTGGAAGGGATGCTTAGGATTTTAATCCGGAAACAAAAACAAGATGAAGACCTATACCTTGATTTTAGAGATGATATTGAAGCTATAGGAGAATTTTTAGGAAACAAGCCTAATCTAATGAAAGTTGCTATTCATAATGGTTTGGACATAAACTGGCTCGTTCAATTTAATATACCGCCAAACGTAGAAAGGAATTTACGGCTCTTGTGCCAGGGGTTAAATACTACGTGGTGTTTGTAGCCATCAATTCATCGGGCGTTAGCCCCCTTAGCGCAGTGGTTAGCCTCCTTTGCGTCTAAGCTACCGCAACACACTATTCTGAAAAGCCCTGCCCTGAGTACTAGCGCAGTGGTGGGGCTTTTTTTTGCGTGCAAGTTGTCTGATATGATGCAAATGGATAATTTAGGCGGAGGGAAGGGGGTGAGGTGTAGGAGAAACGAATATTCAATTCAAATGGGAGGTATTCTACAACCGTTATCATAGACTATCACATTAAAATTGGAGGGATATATCTGCAAGATTAGTAGGGAATACAGACACATAAACTAGTTAGCAGTAATTTTTATGACAGCAGTAAAACAACAAATACAAGATAAACTAAACGCTTCTGCCCAAATTGTGAGACAATACAATTTGGGCGATAAATATTATTTTATTCGAAAATTTCCTAATACCAATAAAGCACAGTTAGAAATAGCTTGGACATTTGGACAAAGAAAAATCCAGAGTAGAGAAATTATTAAAGACGCCTCCGCTATAAGTGCTGAAGAGACAAATAAAGCCAATTTAAGAGCAAATAATATTGACAATAATATTGAAGCAATGTTTCACTATTTGAATAGTGAATTTGACTTAAAAAAATTAAAGCTTACAGACGAAAATGTTGAGAGAAGATTTAGACACATTTTAGCTGAGAAGTATATAGGCAAAATATCAAATGAAATATCAGAGTTAACCTTAAAGGACAATTCTTCAATTAAAAGTAAGGCTTTTGTCTTTTTTGGGAAGTTTAAAGCTGTATTTATAATTCTTGGAGTTGTTAGTGTGTTTGCAGCACCAAAAATAATTGAGGGGTTAACACCAGTTGATGTTTTAACGGAGAAAATTCACGAAAAATCAAAATATAGTTTTAGTGGTTCGATATGTAATGATGGAACTACAAGTCACTCACAAGGCCGCGGAACTTGTTCTTGGCACGGAGGTGTAAGTCATAAATTTTACAAAGGAGAATATAAAAAAACAATTGAAGAGTGTAGAAAGGAAGCGATAAAACATTCGTGGCGTGACTAAAATTATTGCTAAGAGCAGTGATTGTTGTGCAACTCTCAGTTAGAAATGGTAATTTCTTAGAAAACTGATTTTGTTTTGTGAGTGTTGAAAAATGCCCGCTATGCTTTGAAGAAGGAATATAAGAACACACCATAAAACCATCTCATTATATGCTTCTTCTTTTGCTGTTTTGGGTATGTTTACAAGATAATAATGGGTGGTTTTTTCACGGACTGATGTTAGGCGTAATGCTATGTCACGACACAGTTAATAATTAACTCTGATAGAAGAAATGAGAAATATTCAATCCCGTCCTAAACCTTTTTCGGAGAAGATTTTTCGGGCGGTTTCGCTGAGATAGAGGGTTGTTTTGGGTGATTTTCAGAAAAGAACCCCCTGTATGTGATTTTGGACGGGATCTTCCTTTGCTTGTTCAAATGGACTGTCGATCC
>CAMDOM010000029.1 GCA_945903645.1 Chryseobacterium gleum | reverse complement strand
CACTTGAACCTTTTACATAGTGTTTATTGATAATATTGCTTATCGGACGCCAGTCTAAAATGGTATTAACCTGATCGAAGAATACCGACTTCACCTTACGCTTTTGAACAGCTAAATCTGCAAATCCTATGAGTTCTGTCTTTTTCATGATTCTAAAGTACAAAAAATATCCGAAATACAAATTATACTATTCAAAATCAATTAGTTATTCGAATAATGCCGTGCAACGGTCTCACTTTGGGGAAATGTGAGGAAAATCTCCATGAGTAAATAAGCCTTTGGGAGATTGACTAGACTAGTATATGGCTTTGTTCAGTTTCCTCTTTGACGATAAAACCAAGGCAATCTGTCGTTTTTACTATTTGATTTTCATTTTAGCAGTGGAAATAAGTTACAACACCTTAAAATTTTAATTCACAGCTTTAGTAGAATTTAGAAAATGACCATCATGTTTTATCTTGGTTAATTGTTAAAACGCAACTATTTGTTCATCGCTTAGACAATACATTTGACTCAAATTAATAATTACACATCCAGTTTTGAAGATAGGAGTTCCAAAAGAAACACAAGCACGCGAAACTAGAGTAGCCATTACGCCTACCATCGCGAAGCAATTGAAAGCAAAAGGATTTGAGATTATCGTAGAAAGCGGAGCGGGCGAAAAGTCCTTCTTCTCGGATGGCGATTACACGCAGGCCGGAGCCGTTATCGGTGCCAAGACGAACGCCTTCGAATGCGATATCGTAGCCAAGATCAATCCGCCAACCGTGGAGGAAGCGCAGAAGTTGAAAGCGGGTTCAACCCTGATTTCCCTCTTGTTCGCGGCTGCAAATCTTGATGTGGTGAAGGCTTTGGCCGAAGTAGGTGTGAATGCCTTTTCGATGGATGCGATACCACGAACTTCATTAGCTCAAAGCATGGATGTGCTGAGTTCACAGGCCAATTTGGCCGGTTATAAGGCCGTATTGCTTGGCGGTGCCGAAATGGGCAAGATCTTCCCCATGTTGATGACATCTGCTGGAACCATCAAACCTTCTACCGTGATCATCTTTGGTGCTGGTGTGGCGGGTTTGCAAGCCATCGCCACGGCAAAAAGACTTGGAGCCAACGTCTGGGTTTCGGATATCCGTCCAGAGACGAAAGAGCAGGTGCAATCGCTCGGTGGAAAGTTCATTGAAGTGGCTGGAGACGAAAGCGTGGACATGGCCGGAGGTTACGTGACCAACGTTTCGCAAGAGTTCTTGAAGAAGCAACAGGAAGTTGTAACCGCAAAAGTTGCCGAAGCCGACCTCGTTATCACCACCGCTCTCATCCCAGGTAAAAAAGCGCCTTTGTTGATAACCGATGAGATGCTTGCCAAGATGAAACCGGGAGCCGTAATAGTGGATATGGCTGTTTCGCAAGGGGGTAACGTCAGCGCCAGCAAACTGAACGAAACTGTACGGGTTGGTGGCGTCACCATCCTTGGAGAAGGGAACCTCCCTGCTACCCTACCGATGAACGCCAGCGAACTTTTTGCTAAGAATGTATCGAACTTCTTGCTGCACCTTACGGCAGACAATCAATTCAAATGGGACATGAAAGACGAGATAACTGCTGGTTCGCTGATTATCAGAGACGGAAAACTGGTGCATCTTTCGGTGTTGCCTAAAGAAACTGCTACCAACGCTTGATGAACTCCAACCGCACACCCTTCGATAAGTTGCTTTCAGCAACACTCAGGGTGACCCAACGCGTGGGTCATTCCGAGTGTTCCGATTTTTCATCGGAACGTATCGAAGAACACAATTCACTAATACCTAATAGCTAAAACCTAACGAATGGAACCAATCTTAGCATTTGCCTACGAGCACATGGACATGATTTACATCGTGATTCTATCCATCATTCTCGGAATTGAAGTCATCGAAAGCGTACCAACCGTACTGCACACGCCCCTGATGAGCGGTGCCAACGCCATCCACGGTGTGGTGGTAGTAGGTGCCATAATTGTAATGGGAACCGCATCGCCCGACAACTATGTGGCACTCATTCTCGGCTTTCTAGCCGTAATTCTCGGCACAGTGAACGTGGTGGGTGGATTTGTGGTGACCGACCGCATGTTGGAGATGTTCAAGAAGAAACCAGCTAAAAAAGACTAAGCGATGAGCCATTATGTTTTAGAGATAGCGTACCTCATTGCATCGGTACTTTACATCTTCGGACTGAAGATGATGAGCGACCCGAAGAGCGCCCGAAAAGGAAATCTTTGGGCGGCTGCGGGTATGACCGTGGCGGTTGCTGCCACCATTTTCCTGTATAAGGAAGAAAGCGGAAACCACCTGCACAACCTTCCATGGATCGCGGGCGGAATTGTGATTGGTTCCATTCTCGGGTACCTGATGGCCAAGCGCGTGCAAATGACCGATATGCCGCAGATGGTTTCCTTATTTAACGGAATGGGCGGTGCCTGTGCTGCCATTATTGGATTGATTGAGTTTCCGCATTATGCGCACAACCCAGAGGCATCTGGGCTTATACTCCTCACCATTTATGCTGGATTGGTGATTGGTTCTACCTCCTTTGCAGGGAGTATGATTGCCTTCTTGAAGTTGAACGGTAACCTGAACAAGGACATCCGACTTCCTTTCTATAACGTGATGAACACAGGTCTCATCATAGCTGCGGTCGGTCTGACCATCTGCTTGGCAGGTGGACACATCGGAGCTGAAAACGTTGACATGTGGGTGTATATCCTTCTTGGTTTGAGTTTGGCCTATGGCGTGCTTTTCGTACTACCCATTGGTGGGGCGGATATGCCTGTGGTCATCTCGCTTTTGAATTCCTTTACGGGTATGGCGGCTGCCTTTGGTGGCTTCCTCTATGGCAACATGGCCATGCTGACAGGCGGTATTCTCGTTGGTTCGGCAGGAACGATTTTGACGGTGGTGATGTGTAACGGCATGAACCGTTCGCTAAGTGCGGTGGTATTCGGTGCTTTTGGTACAGGTGGTGCTGCCGTTGCTGCGGGTGGCGATGGCAAACAGAAATCCTACAAGCAAACAAGTCCAAGCGACTTGGCTGTATTGCTCAACTACTCTTCTAAAGTGATTATCGTTCCCGGTTATGGTTTGGCGGTGGCGCAAGCGCAGCACGTGGTACACGAGTTGGAAAGCATTCTTGCAAGCCGTGGCGTGGAAGTAAAATACGCCATTCACCCTGTGGCGGGCCGCATGCCCGGGCACATGAACGTACTGCTTGCAGAAAGCAACGTGGAATACGACAAACTGGTGGAGATGGAAGACATTAACCCCGAATTCTCTACCTGCGATGTGGTGCTGGTGCTGGGTGCCAACGATGTGGTGAACCCTGCCGCCAAGGAAGACCCCTCCTCGCCCATCTACGGCATGCCTATCCTCTCTGTGGAAGATGCCAAGCACACCGTCATCAACAAGCGCTCGATGAACGTGGGCTACGCGGGTATTGACAACGACCTCTTTTATCGCGACAAGAGCAGCATGCTCTTTGGCGATGCCAAGAAGGTGCTGACAGAGTTGGTGAGTGAGTTGAAGGGGTTGTGAATCCGATAATTGATCCCATTTCGAAAGCAGTTGTTCCAAATACTTTGTATAAGTATCGAGCCTCTGATTCTATTGGGTTTATACTTCTTGAAAATCAGGAATTATATATTTCATCTCCAAATTTCAATGACCCTTTTGACTGCAACATTCCTTTGAAAATTGAGCTACTTGTTTCAAATAGAACTCAGTTTGACGAATTCGCTAATCAATATGAGAATTACTCACAATTACCAGAAGTCTTAAAGGAAGAAGTCTGGAAAGGGATGAGAGACAAGGATGTTCAGGCTGAGTATGTGCAATTTCAAACCAAACAATTCAAAGAGAATTTTGGGGTTTATTGTTTGAGTGGGGATGCTGAAAACCTCCTAATGTGGTCGCATTATGGTGGATCACATTCAGGATTTTGCTTAGGTATGGATATGAACTTACTTACTAGACTTCAAAAATTTACAACGATTGGACCTGTGCATTATACCAACATTTATCCTCACATCGCACCTCAGAAATATGATGTGGAAAATGTGTAAAAACAACTATTTTATATATCGTTGGACTGGTCTTATGAAAAGGAATACCGAGTTATTTTAAAGGAAGGTGCTGCTAAGAAAATTCAATTTCCTGCTGAGCTGATAAGTGAAATATTACTTGGAGCTTCCATTAGTCCTGAAAACAGGGACATGATTATCAATCTGAGAAACAAGAAGTATCCCAAAGCAAAAGTTATACAACTCAATTTGAGTGAATCGGAGTTTAAACTTATTCGCACTCAGCTATAATCCCCAAAATAGCGCGCGTTTTCACCCCGCGCTCCCAACCATCCTTCCACCAAACACCGCACCCCTTTCTTAGCTGCTGAAATGCGTTCTTAGTAATACCTACCAGGTTTTAAGAAAATTAAATAGGTGAAGTATTTATCCGTATTGATTGTACGAGGATAATTTTTGCTCCATAAGCGCACAACTAACAATTAAAATCGCTGACTCAAAAGAGAAATGGTTTTGCCGCCACTTAGGCCTTAGCGAGCAACTTAAACCCCTTGCCGTGCACGTTTACCAGTTCTATTTCGGGGTCTTCGCTCAGGTATTTGCGCAATTTGGCGATGTACACATCCATGCTGCGCGAGTTGAAATAGTTATCGGCACCCCAAATGCGGTTAAGGGTGTAGTTGCGGTCAAGAATATCGTAGCGGTTGGCACATAGCAATTGCAGCAGGTCGTTTTCTTTGGTGGTTAGCTTGCGCTTTTCGCCATTTCTGCTCAACACTTGCGTATCGAAATCGAACATAAACTCGCCTACTTTGATGGGTTCTTGTTTTTGCGGACGGTTTACATCCACTTGCGTTCTGCGCAATATGGCATTCATACGCATCAGCAATTCGTCCATGCTAAATGGCTTGGTAATGTAGTCATCAGCACCCGTTTCAAATCCGCGTTGTTTATCTTCTTTCATGGTTTTGGCCGTGAGGAAAATGATGGGGATGTTCTTATCCGTTTGGCGTATTTCCTCGGCCATGGTGAACCCGTCTTTCACGGGCATCATCACATCTAGAATGCACATATCAAAGTTTCCTTGGTTAAAAAGCTCGTAGCCTTTTTTGCCATTAACGGCCAACGACACGCGATAGCCCTTTGCTTCCAAGTAGTCGCGCAGCAGCATGCCAAGATTGGGGTCGTCTTCAGTAAGCAGGATGTTTGTTTTTTTGGCGCTCATGGTGTTTTGGGTTTTAGAAGGTGAAGGGATGATGTGGTGTAATTTGAGAAAAGCTTAGCGCTCGTCTGCTTTGTGATGATGAGGTATTTGAATTTCGAAACGGCTGCCTTTGCCCAGTTCGCTTTTCACGGTAATCCAACCGTGGTGTTTTTCCATAATGGCTTGCACATAACTGAGGCCAAGTCCAAAGCCTTTCACATTGTGGATGTTGCCCGTGGGCACACGATACAGCTTTTCGAAAATGCGCTTTTGGTTTTCTTTCGAGATACCGATGCCATTGTCTTCCAAAAAAATGATGATGCCGTTGTTGGCATTTCGCGTTCCCACGGTAATGAGTGGTTCGTTTTCGGAGTATTTCAGTGCATTGTCAATAAGGTTAAACACCACGTTGGTGAGGTGCACTTGGTCGGCTTCTACCATGGCATTAGAGGCTTCCAATTGCAACACAATTTGACCTCCGCGCTGTTCCACTTGCAATTGCATTGTTTGCGCCACGTGGGTCACAATATCGTGCATATCCAAGGGATTAACCTTCAGTTTTAGCTCGCCTTTGTCCATCACAGCGGTGCGCAACACATTTTCGACCACCATTGCTAGGCGCTTGTTTTCGTCACCTATAACGCGAACGTAATTGTCCACAATTCCGGGGCGTGTTTTAATGTCGGGGTCGGTAAGGGCTTGGCAGGCCAACGAAATGGTGCTGATGGGCGTTTTCAGCTCGTGGGTCATGTTATTTATAAAGTCGTTCTTGATTTCGGAAAGCTGCTTTTGCTTGTTGATGGTAGAAATGGTGAACGAAAACGAGAAGATGATAACCAGAATGAGCAAGGCAGAAAGTGCTAGCAGCACCCACATATTGCGCAGTAAATAATTGCTTTGGTGAGGAAAATATACCGAGAGAAAAATGGGCGGTGTAAACACATTGCCCGGAGTGAGGTTGATGCGATGAATGGAGGTGGCAATGCTATCCCAATGCTGCTGGTTAGAGTCGATATGCAGTGGGTTCATAAATGGGTCGAAGAGCCCAAACACATAGCTGGCCTCTATGCCGCGGTCGGCCAATTGCTGGCGAATTATGGAATCTAAAATTATGGGGTCTATGGATTCTGCTTGGTCCGTAAGGTCAACGGTTACCAATTCTTCGAAAATATCGTTCACCATTTCGGCCCGTTTTTCAAGCCATTGCAGGTTTACGTGTTGGGCGCGGTTCATAGAATCGGTAACCCACGCCATGCGGTCGGCCGGCTCTAGGGATAAAGGTGGTTTTAAAGGCGCATAGTTGGGGTTTTTAAACTCGCGTTGGCGGCTTCGTTTTACCAACTGCCCAGCCGAATCGACTAGAAACTCCTCGTATACTTCAATTTTAAGGTCAGGGTCGAAGCGATGGCGTTGGTCTCCTAGTGGCGCAAATTGTTCGTCTATTGGCCCTGATTGCGTGGTACTCACAGCGCGATTGATGGAGTCCATCTGCATCATAATGCGCCTTTTCCGCAAATCGAAATCCATTTGCATGGCCAATCTATCAGCAGTTTTCAGCTTGTCGTATTGATACACCACACCGCTCAGCGCCTCGTTTACTGCACTTTCAAAGCGCTGTTCGCGGAGTTTTATTGCGTTTTTAATCCAATAGAGCTGTATTCCGATTAGCCCAATAAGGGCCACGGACATAAGCACAATGATAGGTTTGACGGTGGTTTCTCCCAAGGCGGGCAAAGGTATATCTGCACACAATTGCCTTGCCGCAGTTAACAGATTTTGTGAGCGCAAGAGGTGAAGCCAAATGAGGGCATGGATTGAAGCGATGCGCTATTGTGCTAGGAATAGGTGATTCCCTACCTTTCAAGGCGAAATATTGATTGCATGAGCCAACTTTCCGATTGCCATACTATTGCAGACCTGCGCACCCTCGCGCAGCAGAAATTGCCCAGTGTGATGTTTGATTATATCCACGGTGGCGCAGAGGAAGAACTTACGCTGCGTTGGAATCGTGAAGCCTATGCCAAATGGGAGTTTGTGCCCCGTGTGCTGCGCAATGTGGAGTATATAGATTTGAGCACAACGGTGCAGGGCATTTCGGTTAAAACGCCCATTATTGCTGCACCCACGGGCATGTCGCGCATGTTCCATTACTTGGGCGAAAAAGCGGTGGTAACGGCCGCTCATGCTGCGGGTTCGGCCTATTCGCTAAGCACGGTAAGTACCACCTCGATAGAGGATGTGGCCGCCACATCGCAAGGGCCCAAATTCTTTCAGATTTATGCGTGGCACGACAGGAAGATGGTAAGCGACTTTATAGAGCGATGTAAAAAAGCGAAGTATGACGGCATTATGCTGGCTGTGGATTTACCTGCATTGGGCAAGCGCGAACGCGATTTAAGGAATGGTCATGGAAGGCCGGGTGTGTTGCGCAGGAACACGGCTTTGGCTGCGCTTAGCAAACCTCAATGGCTCTATCGTTATCTCACTTCGCCCAAGTGGGTGATGGCCAATATGACCCAGCATTTGCCCCACGGAGCAGAAGCACTGAAGGTGATTGAAGAAATAAATGCGCAATTCGATGCCACGGTAGATTGGCAACGGGCCGAAGCGATGATGGCCCAATGGGGCGGAAAGTTTATGCTCAAAGGCATTCAAAGCGCGGAAGATGCCGTGATGGCAGCCAATATGGGTGCTTCGGGCATAGTTATAAGCAATCATGGCGGCAGACAGTTGGATGGCTCGCCTTCTACCCTAAGTCTGTTGCCCGAAATTGTAGCAGCTGTGGGCAATCGCACCGAGGTGTTGTTGGATGGAGGAATAGAGCGTGGTTCGGACGTGGTGAAAGCGTTGGCTCTCGGTGCCAAAGGTGTGCTTATTGGCAAAGCCTATTTGTATGGTTTAGCAGCAGGCGGAGAAGAAGGCGTAGCGCGCAGCTATGCTATTTTGAACGATGAAATGGAGCGGGTGATGCGACTAATTGGAGTAACCTCTATTGAAGAGTTGAATGCAAGCCATGTACGTAGGGTGCAGTAAAAAGTAATTTTTGAGTCACCATTAAATGACTTCCTCGGACTAAAAATAATCAGGAAATAAGGTGACGAATGTCGCTTGCTTTGGTTTTCTGCCAATTACTTTTGTTGCATTATCAAATTAAGGAATGAAAAAATTAGTACTCTTCGGAATTGTTGCACTAGTTATTGGTTTGGGTGTGGCATACTATCTCTGGAATAAACCACACCGCGATATTGCTTCCGAAGAGGCAGCCTTTGTTTTGACAGCAGATGAATTGTTTGATGCTTTTGAGGCCGATGAAACTGCGGCCAACGCAAAGTATTTAGATAAAGTGGTGGCGGTAACTGGTCAGGTGGCGGAGGTAGCTGTTAATGATGCCGGCCAATCGGTAGTAACCATTACTGCAGCCAATGCCATGCTAGGGGGAGTAATCGCAACGATGCAAAATAAAAACCCTTTAACTGTAGCCGAAGGTGATGCCGTTACAGTAAAATGCCGCTGTACGGGATACCTAATGGATGTTATCTTGATTAACTGCTCTGTAGAATGAAAACTACCTTCCCTGTTCTTGTATTTATTGGGTTTCTAGTGGCTGCTGGCTGTAAGCACGAACCCATTATTCCCAACGAAACTATTGACCCAACGGATACGGTGCCTGATGATACACTAGGAACCAACTGCGACCCAGATACTTCCTATTTTCAAAATGATGTGTTGCCCATTTTTGCATCAAGCTGTGCGGTGACTGGTTGTCATGATGCCATCACTGCAGAAGCAGAAGTAATCCTCAACACCTACAGTAATATCGTTAACACGGGAGATATTGTGGCAGGAAATCCGGGAGAAAGTAAGGCATATAAGGTTATGATAGAAAACAATCCCGTAGACATTATGCCTCCTACAGGCTCGGGCATTACACTAACACAAGACCAAATAAACACCGTTCGCGATTGGATTGCTCAAGGTGCTCGTAATAATAGTTGTGTTGAAAATGCGGCCTGCGATACGGTTAATGTTTCTTATACTTCAGATGTTGCTCCCATTATTTCGTCCTATTGCTTAGGTTGTCATAATGCAACTGCTCCGCAGGGAGGAATAGCCCTATCCACTTTCGACCAAGTGAATGCCACGGTTACAAGTGGACGGTTAATTGGTTCAATCGAACATTTGGCTGGTTTTAGTGCCATGCCAAAAAACCAACCCAAGCTATCAGCTTGTAGGGTTGCTCTTATTCGCAATTGGATAAATCAAGGCGCTTTAAACAACTAGAACCTCACTATGGATCGCATTCTTATTTCTCTTGTAATCGTATCGCTGTTTGGGCTATCGTCTTGCTATTATGATGTGGAAGACGAACTGTATACTGGTTGCGACACCACAGCAGTGAGCTATACCGATGATGTTTGGCCTATTATAGAAGGCAATTGCCTCACGGCTTGCCATGGCCCAGGCGGCAGTGCTACGGGTCACATTTTTACCGATCATGCCTCTGTATTGGCTAAGGTTACCAACGGTTCCATGCAAATACGGGTGGTTGACCAACAAAGCATGCCTCCCAATGGTGGACTCACCAGTTGCCAAGTTGATAAAATTGGGGCATGGATTTTGAATGGTGCGCCAAACAACTAAAAAACTCACTAAAACAATCATCATGAAAAAGTTCCTCTTTATTGCCCTTGCTAGTTCTGTTAGCATCAACGCTTCGTTTGCACAGAAATACCTTTCTAAAACAGCTCACGTAAGGTTCTTTTCCGAAACTCCAATGGAAAAGATTGAAGCCGACAATCATCAAGGTACAACCGTTGTCGATTTTGAGAAAAAAGAAATGGTATTCACCGTATTGATGAAATCCTTCGAGTTTGATAAGGCTTTGATGCAGGAGCATTTCAACGAGAAATATGTGGAATCGGCCACCTATCCAAAAGCAACATTCAAAGGAAAATTTACCCCAAAAGGAGACCTTGCACTTGTAAAAGACGGCACTTATCCAGTAACGCTTGAAGGTACCATGGAGCTTAAAGGAAAAGTTACCCCTATGAAAGCAGAAGGTATATTTAAAGTGGAAAAAGGCGTTTTGAGTGGTACTTCCAAATTCAAAATTACCCTGTCAGATTATGGAATTAAAATACCTGGCCCTGTAAAAGATAAAATTGCCACACAAGTGGAAGTAACTGTTGACGCCAAGTATGATGCATATAACAAGTAGATTGCTTGCTGGGGCTTTGGCCCTGATTATTTCTGCCCCAGCGGCATTTGCTCAAGACGATTTGATGGACATCCTCAATGAGTCTGAGCCCGAAGAAGCAAAAACCGAATATGCCATTGCCACCTTCAAATCTACTCGGTTGGTGGCCGGACATTCCATAGAAACCAATGGAAAAGGCGTGCTCAATATGCTTATTGGTCACCGATTTGGACGGGTGAACGAAGGTGCGAAAGAGTTTTTTGGGATTGATAATGCCAAAATGCGCCTTGGGTTTGAATATGGCATAACCGACAACATAAATATCGGATTTGGCCGCAGCACGTTTCAAAAATGCTATGATGGCTTTATCAAGTATAAGGTGCTGCGCCAAAGCAAAGGCAAAAAGAAAATGCCGCTTAGTATGACCTTGTTTGCAAGCATGGCGATTGTATCGCAAGATTATGCTGACCCAACTCGCGAAAACTATTTCACCTCGAGGATGTACTACAGCTATCAGATAATGATAGCCCGCAAATTTTCGGAGCGTTTATCCTTCCAACTTACACCAACCATTGTGCATCGCAACTTGGTGAAGACTGCTGACGATGCCAACACGGTATTTGCTTTAGGCGCAGGAGGCAGAGTTAAAATAACCAAAAGTTTTGCATTAAACCTTGAATATTACTGGGTGCCACAAAACCAGATTGTCTCTGCATTTGATGGTCAAAAAGTGCGTGATTCCTTTTCTGTGGGCTTCGACTTGGAAACCGGAGGTCACGTGTTTCAAATCCATGCCACCAACTCGCGTGGACTTCATGAAAAAGCGTTCGTTACTGAAACCAATGGCGATTGGGGCGCGGGCGATATTCATATTGGTTTCAATATAAGTCGCGTGTTTACGGTGTATAACAAGAACAAATTCAAGCAACGCAAAGCCGACAGGTTGGCGAAGAAAGCGGCTAAGGCTTAGTATAAGTCTTCGCAGCGTATCGTTTCGTTACTGTTTTCTTCAAAGTAAACTGGGCCCATATGGGCAATGGAATTTTGTACAATTCCTTTGGAGCACAGTTCTTTTACAATGCGCTGTAGCACCCGTTTTTCAGGATAAATAGGCACGCCCAGTTCGCGATAGGACCAATCATCCAACCTAAAATTGGAGTCTATTTTTGGATAGTCGCTTGGATTAAGATGATATGCTTTGAGAAAAGCATCACGCTCCTCTGGCGTCCACTCTATTTTTACGCTAGTGCCGCGATAGCTGTATAAATCGAAGGAAGGATAGGTGTCCCAAAGACCAAAAAAATGGAAAAGGGGCATCATGCCAACAAGAAGAACTAATGCCATGTGCTTGGGTCTCAGTTTGTTCAGGAGAACATCTTTCCACATGTATTCGCTACTACTAGGGAAAAGCAAAACCACCAGCGCCATCATTGCCAAATTCCATGGAATGATTACGGGATTCCAGTTGAGCCGAATGGACACGAATACAATGATAAATGCATGCAAACCAAGGGCTGCAATCAAAGCCAATTTGCGATAGGTTTTAGTGAGTAAACCCGCGGCAATACTCATTTCAATAAACGGAACAGTACCCCCAAGAATTACCAAAATTGACATGAAATCTTTTGGGACAACTGGAGTTAAAAACGATAGATAGGTGATGCTCGCAAGCTCGAAAAAGGTATAATTTACCTTGAAAAGCCCCGCGTAGAAATAGATGGCTATTAGAATGAAACGAAGGCTGTGTAATGGCTCCTTTGGTGATTTTTGAAGTAATCCCAGTCCAACTATTCCACAGACTATGAGGTATTGATACACCCAAGGTTGCAGGCGCATATAATCTTGCAGCAGCACAACTAGTAGTGCGCCTAGAAATACCGCTAGAAGAAATGCTTTCCTATAAAGTAGAAAAGAAGCGTAAGCTAGAATTGCCAACGCGACAAGCACTTTATCTAACCAGGCTGCTATAAATGGTTGGTTTCCGAAAATTGGAAGAACTGGGAAGTTCCGCTCAAGCTGCCATAGGTTTGCAGACATCACCATGCCCACCAAAAGTGCCACAAGCGTTACCCATCCTACGATTCGGAGCACTTGAATGTCGGGAAATCGCATTGCGCCTAAATCGAATTTGGATGGTGGAACTGAACTGATTGCAACTAGCGTCCGTCTATCATACCAAGCTTCACCGCGTATTTCACCAACCCCACCACATTTTTCACCCCAAGTTTCTTTATCAAATTGCGCTTGTGGGTATCAATAGTTCGCATGCTGCAATGAAGCTGCTCGGCAATTTCCTGATTGGTGAATTCGAGCGAGATAAGCCGAAGTACTTCTCCTTCTTTTTTGGTTAAGGAAGGATTATTGTTTACCGCAGATTTGTTGGTGAACTCCTCCGAAATGAGCGACAATATTTCGCCACTGAAATATGGCCGTCCCTTGCACACAGTGCGAATTGCAGCAAGAATCTCGTCCTTGCTCGAATGTTTAAGGATATAACCAGATGCTCCAGCCTTTAATGCCTCTCTAATGTATCGCCCTTGCTCGTTGATAGTAACGGCTAAAACTTTGGTGCCAGGATACCTTCGTGTAATAACAGCTGTAGCATCCACTCCATTCATTTCTGGCATCATAATGTCCATTAAAACAACATCAATGGCTTGCTTGGAGCATTGCTCTATGGCCTCCAATCCATTGCTTGCCAAAGCGGCCACCTGCATGTCTTTTTCATCGGAAATGAGCGCTTTTAAACCATTGCGAATCATTTCGTAATCGTCAACAATAAGGAGTTGAATCATGGCTTTGTAGTTCTAATAGGAATTTCGATTGTGGTTACCGTTCCGCGCCCGATGGACGAATCAATCTCAACAGATCCTTCGAAGAGCTCGGTGCGCGATTGGATATTGCGCAATCCCAATCCAGACTTCACGGCATTGGGGTCAAATCCATTGCCATCATCTTCCACCATTAACACCAAGGAGGTTGTGTGGTCTATGAGCTGCACGAAAATAGTGGTGGCATGGCTATGGCGCATTGCATTGGTAATCAACTCTTGCGCTATTCGAAAAATAGCCAATTCCACTGCGGGAGAAAGTGCTTGATGCAATGCGACAATTTCGATTGAGATGTTGACTTCGCTGGTGGCATTCCAATGCTGCACCAAATCTTGCAACGCAGCCCGAAGGCCAAATTGCTCCAATATATCAGGCATCAAATTGCGCGAAATATGTTTCACCTCATTTATAGCCACGCCAATGTTCTGTTCCAGCAAATGAAGGCGTTCCAAGGCACTATCTGAAACATCTGTTTCGATACCGCTTCGCAAGTGCTGCACATTCATTTTGATGGCAGTAAATAACTGGCCTAATCCATCATGAAGTTCTTGTGCAACTCGTTTTCGCTCATTCTCTTGTCCTTCTATCAAGGCTTCGCGCACTTGATTTTCTAGTTTTCTGCTTTCTGTAATATCTCGAGCAATAATGGTGGCCATAAGCACTCTTTCGCCATGAAAAATAGGTGTGACCACACAACTCATAATACGTTCTGAAGGAGTATTTCGAAACAGTTTTAGTTCCTCGGTCACTCTATTTCCACGTTCAAAAACTTCTTGAATTGCTGTGCTCAATGCCAATGAATATCTTTTGCTTATAAGATTGGTCATCAATTTGCCCGCAAGTTTTAAGCCTTCAATCCCAAGCACATGTTCGTTGGCAGTAAGTATTAGCCCTGTGGAGTTCACGGTTAGAATAAGGTCTTCTGCATTCTCAAATATGGAGCGCCATCTTGCTTCAGAAGTAGCTAGTTGATCTTCGGAATTCTTACGATTGGTAATATCTGTTCCCACCGCTTGAAATTTCACTGCTTCTCCTTTGGCATTGAAAAGAGAACGCACTTCCCATTGTTGCCAAACCATCGAGCCGTCCGCACGATAGTTGCGCAACTCCATTGCACAAGTTGAATTGGCCTTGGTTAAATTACTGAGTTTGTCTAAAGAATCTGCACTGGTTTTTTGGGGAAACAATTCCGTAAATTTTAAGTTGGCCAAATTCAGGCTTTCCCGTTCGAAAAAATGCTGAAATGCCGAATTATAGAACGTCACTTTTCCTGTGGGTAGAAATCGACAAATCATTTCGCGTTGTCCCTCTACTACACTTCGATACAGTTCTTTAATGTGCGATAGTTGGCCTTCGGTGCGTTTGAGACTGGATACATCTATGACGGAGACCAACACCAACGATAAATCTTCTTCGTGGCCGGGAAGCACATTCATGTGAAAGAGCACATTAAGTTTCTCTCCTTCTACATCTATTGTGGTAGCTTCCGATTGATAGAATGTGCGTCCCTCGGCTAGTGCCACAAACTCGTCACTAAAAATTTGCTGCGACTCTTCTGTGAATTTTCGCTGGATTTCGGTAATAAACTTGGGCTTATTCAGCACATGATTCATACGCATCGTTGCCAAATTCACGTCCGTAATTCGGATGTTTTTAACGCATTCTGCCAGCACATCAGGATGCGTTCTAAAATAGTTTTCAAAGTCTATTACGCCATTCTGGCGCAACTCATCCAGGATGATTTTCACGTTTGAAAAGTCTTCTTCCCAAAATGCAATAGGAGCATTGTCGAAAATGAACCGATATTTTGCTTCAGCTCGCTTTTCACGGGTTACATCGCGCCAAATGCCTACAAGTGCAGTTGGTGTCTTTCCACTATTTTGAAGAAGAAACAATCGGCATTCAAAATGAGTTGTATGGTCCAATACTGTATGCACTAAGGCATACTGAACCGCTCCATTTTCTATAGTCAGTTTTCTTTCGTGCCCCGCAATTTCATTGGCCAAAGGAATTCCGAAAATGGCTATATCGTTTGATCCAATTATATTATCCTTGGGTCGTTTTAGAAAACGGGCAAATGAATTATTTGCCGAAATGTAATTTCCCGCTAGGTCCTTCACAAAAACCAAGTCGCCTAAACCTTCCACAATTTCGCGAAAGAGGGAGTATTCGCCTTTAAGACCTTGCAGTAAGTCCAGATTCCATTGACTTTCGGAAGATTGGCGAAGTTCCATACTTCAAACCTACATGAAATTTGGGGATGATGGAGGCAATGGATTTTAAGAAGTTGAATTGTGGAATTCGCCTCTTAAAGTCCAATTGATGTAAACAAAAAAGGCCGAGACAGGAATGTTTCGACCTTCTTTTTTATAGGCTATTGGCCTACTTCGAAATAATTAACTTTCGAGTTTGGATGTCTTTTCCATTCACATTCAGACGGTAGAAATACATGCCTGCTGTGAGCGATTCTATATTCACTTTGGCTTTTCCAGAAAGCTCTGGTAGCCGTACTGATTTTACTTTGCTGCCCAACATGGAGTAAATATCCAAGTGTCCTATTCCTCCGCCAGTTGCATAGCTAAAGGTCATTTCTCCAACTGCTGGGTTAGGAAATGCATCAGAAATACCTGGGGTTGAACTATTAGCAACATCTTGGATTCCAACAGGTGTTGCATTGAATCGAACAATGCCACACACCGAATCGGCTTCATTAGCCACGTTGAAAAAACAGTATTTCATGGTGGTAATTCCCGCCTGACCTTGGGGCTTGTAGTCTCCATAAAAGGAATCAATTCGCTGTCCTGGCTCAATAGTAACGGCCGTAGGAGACACAGTAACTCCTGGCTCGTAGCATTGCGCCCAACAGAAATAATTAAGCGTTCCTGCTACCACAGAAATTTCCTCGGAACTCACTTTGACTGAAATGGACTGGTCACTAATGTTTTCTACCGCGGCATTTGATTGTATGATTGACGAAGTGGTATTGCCCCAAACTTCGCGCTCTATAGTCACTATTGATAGACTACTTTGAGCCAGTGCGCTAGTGGCAGTGAACGCAAGTGCTAGTGGGAGTAAAGATTTTACCATGAGACGGTGTTTTTAATTCGTGATAAAGGTACAATTATATTGTTACATGTATTTCGCAGGAATCCCGCAGGGGCAACGCATCAAAATCTGAATCCCCTGTAAACAATGGGATTCAGGTTCTTTAAAACTTGGGGATTCTGGATGGGGACAAAAATGAAAACCCTGATTTTACTGCATATCCCGTGGTTGCTGAAATTTTGATACGTTGCCCCTGAGGAATCCCGTTCGAAACGTAACGCGCTATTTTATTTTCTTAATTTTGACGTTCATTTATTTGAATAACTCATTATTAACATGAAGAAACTTACACTTTTATTTTCTTTAACTCTTGCTGGCTTTTCGTTGTGCGCACAAACTTTTGTAAGTACTGTTCCTGAAAACCGCAATGCTGTTTTGGAAGAGTTTACAGGAATTCATTGCACATTTTGTCCAGATGGACATAGGCTTGCACAACTATTGCATGACGCTAATCCTAACGATGTTGTTTTGATTAATGTGCATGTTGGCGGCTATGCTACACCAGATGCAGGCGAGCCTGATTTCCGAACTGCCTTTGGTACGGCATTAGCAGGGCAGTCTGGTTTGTGTGGTTATCCTGCTGGAACTGTAAATAGACAATATTTCCCTGGTCTGTCACAAACGGATAACAACAACCAACCATGCGGCACCAATGCAATTGCGATGAGTCGTGGTGATTGGACTGGTGCAGCAAACCAAATACTTGATGAGTCTTCTCCTGTAAATGTTGCTGCACGCGCTACCATTGACATGGTGGGGCGCACCCTAACGGTGGTGGTTGAGGCCTATTACACTGGAAATAGTGCTACGGCAACTAATAAATTGACAGTAGCTGTCACTGAAAACAACTTGGAAAGCAATCAAACTGGAGCGTCCGCAAATCCTTCACAAATCCTTCCCAATGGCAAGTACAATCACAAGCATATGCTGCGGCATTTTCTAACTGGACAGTGGGGCGCTACTATTTCAAACACGAGCGCAGGGTCGTTTTTCACCGACACATATACTTGGGATATTCCAGCTGATTTGCATGAAATTCCAATCAAAGTAGCGGATTTAGAAGTTTCTGTATTTATCGCTGAAGGAAATAAGGATATTATTACTGGAGACATGGCTGAACTGACTTTGGTATCTGCAAACGCCTATGATGCTTTGCCTTATATAGTTTCTGTTCCAGAGTATGTCTGTGGTAATGAGTTAGAATCATCAGTAACCATTCAAAATTTCGGGAATGAAACGATGACCAGCTTGGATATTTTGTACTCGGTAAATGCTGGAAGTGTCTCGACATACGAATGGACAGGAAGCTTAACAACGGGCCAAACTGAAGTAGTAAGCCTTCCAAACATTACTTTCTCGTCAATACCAACCAATACATTATGGATACATACTGTGAATCCAAATGGACAAGGCGATCAATTAATTAGCAATGACATTCAATTGGTTGAGTTTCTTCCTGCAAAAAACTCCAACTCGGAAGTTACCATTACTATAAAAACGGATAACTATGGCAGCGAGACTTCGTGGTTATTGAAAGGATCGAATGGAAACACAATTGGTTCGGGTGGCCCATATACCAATGTGAGCGGAGGACAGACTTTCACCGAAGATTTCACCCTTGAGTTAGGTTGCTACGAGTTTATTATCAATGATGGATTTGGCGATGGAATGTGCTGTAATTATGGCAATGGCTCATATACGATAAGCGATAATAATGGTAATGTGCTTACTGGAGCAAGCTTTGGCGCTCAAGAATTGAAGCCCTTCAATGTAGGAGATGGCGTAGGAATAGAAGAGGTTGAAATTCTAAGCGGCCTTTCTGTTTACCCAAATCCATTTGCCTTAGATGCAACTGTACGCTTCCAATTGGCTCAAAACACCAAGGTGGCCTTAAGTGTATATAATGTTTTAGGTAAGTCGGTTTTGAACCGTGAAATGGGTCAAATGGCAGCTGGAGAGCACAATTTGAAACTTTCTTCCGAAGGCTTCGCTTCTGGCATGTATTTGGTAACGCTTACAGTAGGTGGTCAGCAACAAACTTCGCGTATCAGCATCAGTAAATAATCACAACGAATAACCGAAAAGCCGTGGATTGAAACTCGTTTTCTTTCTGCGGCTTTTTTTATTCACTTTCGCAGGTACAATGAGAGAGACACTTTTTACCCTGTTGATGCTATGCTTGAGTGTATCTGCACACGCTCAAATTGCTAAAAAAGATTGGCAGCTTCCATCGGTTACCATAAAAGCCATTGACGGCAACAGCATAAACACAGATGAACTTAACAATGATGGCAAACCCATGATTGTGAGTTTTTGGGCTACCTGGTGCAAACCCTGTGTATTGGAATTGAGCACCATTGCCGAAACGTATGACGAATGGCAGGAAGAAACTGGAGTTAAAGTGATTGCCATTTCTATTGATGATGCACGAAACACATCGAAAGTACAGCCATTTGTGAATGGAAAGGATTGGGATTTTGAAGTGTATCTGGACCCAAATGGCGACTTGAAGCGCGCCATGAACGTGAATACTGTGCCTCATACTTTTCTATTCAATGGCGCCAAAGAGGTTGTTTATCAGCACAATTCATATGCCCCTGGCGATGAGCAGTACTTGTATAGTAAAGTGAAGGAATTGGTAGGTAGAAAATGAGTTTGGTGCGCAATCCCTTCAGCGAAGGTTCTTCAAATAGAACCAAACAGGTCAAAATAATTGGTCTAACTGTGGTCTTCATTATGGGCATTGTTTCGGTTTCCTCGGCTCAGAGTCAAGACTCCACCGCAACCGCCAAAAAGGACAAAGACAAAGAGAAGGGCAAGTGGGGCGAGATTCACGGAAATCTCCAATTCGATGCGCAATATTACAATCCCGATTCGGCAATTGGAGCTCTTCCCGTTCCAGAAAAGCTATTGATGAACGGGTTTACCAACCTCATTTATACCAAAGGGAAATTCACGGTTGGCGTGCGTTATGAGAATTACCTCAACGCCTTACAGGGATTTGATGCGCGCTACAAAGGGCAAGGAATTACGTATCGCTATGCCAGTTTCGATGCCGATTTTCTAAGCATTACGGTAGGAAATTTCTACGAGCAGTTTGGCTCTGGAATGATAATGCGGGCTTATGAAGAGCGCGGATTGGGCTTCGATAATGCCATAGATGGAGCTCGTGTAAAAGCCCATGTTTTGGGAGGCGTTTACCTCAAGGCGGTAATTGGGAAACAACGCTCATTTTTTACCACTGGAGATGGAATTGTGCGTGGTTTTGATGGAGAAATTGCCATTAATGAAACGTTCAAATCATTGGCCGATAAAGGACTAAGAGTTACGGTAGGAGGCAGTTTTGTAAGTAAGTATCAAGAAGACAACGACCCCGACTTTGAACTTCCAGAAAATGTGGGCGCATGGGCGGTTCGCGGCAACTTTCAGTATAAAAAATGGAGTTTGAATGGGGAATACGTCAATAAAATAAACGACCCACAGGCCACCAATACTTTATTCGTAAACGGCTCGCAACGTAGGAATTTCAATCCTGGGTCAGGACTTTTAGCCACGTTGGCATACTCGCAAAAAGGTTTGGGGGTTGTGGTGAGCGCTAAACGTATCGACAACATGGATTTTCGTTCAGATCGTGCGGCAACGGGCTTCAACCTCAACATGAATTACCTGCCAGCCCTCACGAGGCAACATACCTATCAGTTGGCGGCCAGTTTGTATCCTTATGCCACACAGCCCAATGGCGAGTGGGCTTTCCAGATAGATGTGAATTACCGTATTCCTAAAAAGACGAAACTGGGCGGCAAATACGGAATGAGCATCGCCCTCAACTATTCTGAAGTGCATGGATTGAAAAACACTATCAATGCAGAGGGAAGCGGATATACCAACACTTTTTTTGAAGCAGGCGAACTTTATTTCCGAGATATAAATGTGGAGATTATCAAGAAATTGTCACCAAAGTTTAAGCTCAATTTGCTCTATCTGAATATCGCTTACAACAAGGATGTGGTGCAGGGTTTGGCTGGATACGGTACCATATATAGCAACATTGGTATTGTGGATTTGACGTACAGCCTAAACACCCGGCATGCTTTACGAATGGAAGTGCAGGGCCTATTCACAAAAGACAGGGCAGACGAAGGCGATTGGGCCATGGCGTTGTTGGAGTATACATGGTCGCCCCATTTGTTTGTAGCAGCCTCGGCCCAATATAATTATGGGAACAAAGTGGAAGAAAAGCGATTGGTGTATCCCTCTATTTTTATTGGATATATCCATAATGCCACTCGCGTAACCTTGGGCTATGGTAGGCAGCGCGCAGGTATTCTTTGCGTTGGAGGAATATGCCGCAACATTCCAGCAAGCAATGGCATATCGCTATCTATAACCACAAGTTTTTGAAAAGGATGTCCATGTTCAAAATTCAAAACATACGCACCACTAGTTCCCTGTTTGGGACACTCATTGGCGTTTTGTTAATGATTTCGTCTTGCGATGTGTTGGATGCCCCTTACTACGGCTGCACCAATCCATTGGCCGATAATTATAACGCCAATGCTACACACGATGATGGAACTTGTGTGTACGACCCATCCCTTTTTAGAGGCTGTACAGATACTGCGGCTACGAACTATGACGCTACAGCTTTGGTGAACGATTGCCATTGTAGCTACGCCAATGTGCGGAAGGTATTGGTGGAAGATTACACTGGTCATACCTGCGGCAACTGCCCACGAGCGGCCGAGAAGTTGAAAGAATTGGAATGCCAGTGGGGCGACCGCGTGGTGCCGATGGCAATACATGCAGGATTTTTTGCTTTGCCCGAAACCAACGCAAACGGCAGTTATGCCACCGACCATAGAACAGCTGAGGGAAATGAATACAACACCACTTTTGGCAATAGCGCATTGGGATTGCCCAACGGTTTGGTAAATCGCAAATCGTTTTCTGGTCAATTTCCTCAAGACCGCTCGGTGTGGGCCGAACACGTAGCAGCCGAATTGGCTTTACCTGCCGAGGCGTTTCTCACCATGCAAAACACCTACAGCGAAGCATCGCGTACGGTGAATACAAGCATAGATATTTCGGTATTGAACAATTTGAATAATGGCCCTTATTTTATAATTGTGGCTCTAACTGAGGACAGCATTGTAGATTGGCAAAAGGATTATGAGCTTGGGGATGATGAAAACATAGCGGGTTATGTGCACAATCATGCCCACCGTGTGAACTTCAATGGCACTTGGGGCACCCAAGTTGGAACAGGAAATCTTGCCGCTGGGCAAATAGTGAATGTGAGCTACTCGTTGCAATTGAACCCAGATTGGCGAGATGCCCATTGCAATGTGGTGGCTTTCATTTACAGGCAAGACACCAAAGAGGTGATACAGGCCGAGTATCGTCCGGTTGTGGAGTAACTTTGCTCCATGAAGTTTTGGCGCGCTACATCAATCTTTCTTCTTACAACACTGTGCTTGCCCTTTGTGATGTATGGCCAGCGCTTTGGTGGCGGAGTGTATGTTGGACTCATTAGCAGTCACATATTGGAGCAAGGTGTGCCTTCTTCCTACAATAAAGTTGGGTTTTTTGGTGGGGCTTTCACAGACTATCGATTTACTCCAAAATCTACACTTCAATTAGAGATTTCCTTTATTCAGAAAGGTACACGGCAGTTGCCGAAAATATCTAACAATCTTGCGGACATAGGAGTTAATCTCAACTATTTGGAAATTCCAGTATTGTACAGATGGTGGGGTATTAAGAATATGAGTGTAGAAATCGGACCTCAAATTGCGGTGTTATTGGGTTATAAGGAATGGGATCAATTTGGAGATTTTCCAAACCTCAACTATAATGCCTTTGAGCGGGTTGATTTTGGCGCTGCTGTTGGCCTAAGCTACTATTTGCTAAAAAGCCGATTGGAAATAAATGCACGTTATGCCATTTCGGCCATTCCTATTCGGGTGAAAAGGATAGAGGCTGCGGCTATTTGGCCTGTGGCACGGCAATACAACTCGCTGTTTGCCTTTTCGGTGCGATGGTGGTTTAAGACTACCTACGTGGCAGGTGCTAGCAAACAAAAAAGTGTGCGCAGCTTGGAATGAACGGGGTTGGCTATTAACTATTGCAACAAATTGCGGTGTGATTGGTTTCTATTTCTAAAGAATTGATAATGCAGAAACATCGGTTGGTGGTGGGTGTAACAGGTGCTAGTGGAGCCATCTATGCCAAGGTGCTGTTTGATCGATTGGCACAGCTGCACGACCAAATTGACACTTGTGGCGTTGTGTTTAGTTCCAACGCTAAAGATGTTTGGGAGTATGAATTGAAGAACCGCGAGTTTGAGCAATTGCCCTTTAAAGTGTATGCTCCAAATGATTTCTTCGCCCCTTTTGCTTCGGGGTCGGCTGGGTACGATGCCATGCTGATATGCCCGTGCAGCATGGGCACCATGGCGCGAATAGCCACAGGAGTTTCGAGCGATTTGATGACGCGTGCGGCTGATGTAATGCTTAAAGAACGAAGGAAACTAATCTTACTTCCGCGTGATACGCCTTTGAGTTTGATTCACATCAATAACATGAAGACAGTGACCGAGGCTGGGGCTATCATTGCACCTGCAAGTCCATCATTTTATAGCCATCCGAAGAACTTTGAAGAGTTGGCGCTTACAGTGGTAGATAGAGCTTTGGCCTTGGCGGGATTTGAGCTGAAAGGGTACAGGTGGGGGGAGCACTAGCCAAAACTTGCATCTTTCTAGATTCCAGATAGTCAGAATATGCCAAAAGTCAGGTTTTGGTAGGCGCGGCCTGATTATTCTTGCGGTATGACACGTTATAAAACTCCCAACGGCTCTGCTGATTTTCGGCTTATAGAAGATTTTGACCCAGCTTTGGTGCATAAAGTGGCCAAGTGGTATTTGCCCATTTTGGAGAAGTATTACCGCGCAGAATTTATAGGATTGGACAACTTCCTGACGGGCCTTTTTTGGGAGTGGGCAACCATACGGGCATACATTATATGCCTGAATCGTTTTTATGGTTGTGTAAGTATCATTCAAATCATGAACATCGGCCGATGTATACGCTGGTGCATGATTTTGTGTATAAAGTTGCGGAGAAGTTGCGCTTACCGCTTCATGCGTTGGGCATTTTGGATGCGGAAAAAGGAAGTGCGCATGAAGCGCTGCGAGAAGGATGTGCTGTGACGGTTTATCCTGCGGGAGATCGGGACAATGCGAAGCCTTTTTATGAGCGGAATGAAATTGATTTTTTTGGCCACACGGGCTATGTGAAGTTGGCGTTGAATGCCAGAGTGCCGATAGTGCCTGTGGTTGGCGTGGGTGGAGGAGAATCGGTGTTTACGCTCACTTCTGGGTCGCGATTTGCTGAGTGGTCGGGCCTTAAGAAGTATTTTAAGATTCATACATGGCCTGTCTTTTGGTCGTTTCCGTTCGGGTGGCACATTGGGCATTTTCCCACGCTCGGATTGCCGCTGCCCACTCAGGTTACGGTTAGTGTGTTGGAGCCGATAGACACTAGTCAATATGCGGAGGACGCAGCTAATGACCCTTTAATAATTGCTGAATTGAACGCGAAAGTGCTGCACGCTATGCAGGCCGAGGTAGACCGCTTGGTGAAGGACAGGATTCCGGTGATAGGAGGGATTGGGAAGAGGTAGGGCATAAAAAAGCCTCTAATCCCATTTGCGATTAGAGGCTTATAATTTGAAAGGGAAACGAGTTACTCCTCTCCTGTAAACGCAGCAGAGATATACTCGCGGTTCATCATGGCGATGTTTTGCAGGGAGATGCCTTTGGGGCATTCTACTTCGCAGGCGCCTGTGTTAGTGCAGTTGCCAAAGCCTTCGAGGTCCATTTGGTTAACCATGCTAAGCACACGCTGTTCGGCTTCGATGCGGCCTTGGGGTAGGAAGGCCAATTGGCTAACTTTGGCCGATACGAAGAGCATGGCCGAGGCATTTTTGCAGGTGGCTACGCAGGCTCCGCAACCGATGCAGGTGGCAGCAGCGAAGGCTTTGTCGGCATCGCCTTTGTTTACTGGGAGGCAGTTAGCGTCTTGCGCTGAACCTGTGTTGACGCTTATATAGCCACCGGCTTGAATGATGCGGTCAAACGCACTGCGGTCCACCACAAGGTCCTTTACCACAGGAAAAGCCTCCGCTCTCCACGGTTCGATATAGATGGTTTCGCCATCTTTGAATGAGCGCATGTGGAGTTGGCAGGTGGTAACCAACCGCTGTGGACCATGGGCTTGTCCGTTGATGTAGAGCGAGCAACTACCACAAATACCTTCGCGGCAATCATGGTCGAATGCTACTGGCACCTCGCCTTTTAGGACAAGACTTTCATTTAGGATATCTAACATTTCCAAAAAAGACATGTCTGGAGATATGCCCGAAACAGGGTACTCCTTCATTTGCCCTTGAGACTTTGGATCCTCTTGACGCCAGATTTTGAGTTTGAGGTTCATTCCATGTTCAGCCATGCTTTCTAATCTTTTCTCCGTTTACTTGTATGAACGTTGAACAACCTTAATGTTCTCGTAAATCAATTCTTCCTTGTGAAGGTTGGCTTTTCCCGGGTTGCCTGTGAATTCCCAAGCTGACACGAAGGCCATGTTGACATCATCGCGCTCGGCCTCGCCATCTTCAGTTTGGTGCTCTTCGCGGAAGTGACCGCCACACGATTCTTCGCGGGTGAGTGCATCGAGGCACATCAGTTCGCCCAACTCAAGGAAATCGGCTACGCGGCCTGCTTTGTCCAACTCAGGGTTGAAGTGTTTGTCCGATCCTGGCACACGCACTTCTTTCCAGAATTCTTCGCGGATGGCACGTATCTCGGCCAAGGCTTCTTTAAGACCTTGCGCGTTGCGGGCCATGCCACATTTGTCCCACATCACTTTTCCCAATCTGCGGTGGAAACTATCCACTGTTTTTGAGCCTTTGTTGTTGATGAAGAACGCGATTCGCTCCTTCACTTCTTTCTCCGCGGCATCAAACTCTGGTGTGTTGGTAGCGATTTTTCCTGTGCGAATGTCATCGGCCAAGTATTCGCCAATGGTGTAAGGAATAACAAAGTAACCATCAGCAAGACCTTGCATCAATGCAGAAGCACCGAGGCGGTTTGCACCGTGGTCACTGAAGTTGGCTTCGCCCAAGGCGTAAAGCCCCGGAACGCTCGTCATCAACTCATAATCGACCCAAAGACCGCCCATAGTGTAGTGAACGGCCGGGTAAATCTTCATCGGCATCTCGTATGGATTTTCGCCCGATATTTGCATGTACATGTCGAACAAATTGCCGTATTTCGTTTTCACCACTTCTTTGCCCATAGCAATGATGGTTGCCCGGTCGGCATTCACGAGGTTGCGCTTGCTGGCCTCAATGTGACCATAGCGCTCGAATGATGCTGCAAAGTCGAGGTAAACCGCTTCGCCCGTAGCGTTTACTCCAAAACCAGCATCGCAACGCTCTTTGGCCGCACGGCTGGCCACATCGCGCGGAACAAGGTTGCCAAACGCAGGATAGCGTCTTTCTAAGTAATAGTCCCGGTCGGCCTCGGCAAGGTCAACCCCTTTCTTTTTGCCTTGCTGAATTGCTTTAGCGTCCTCCAACTTTGCAGGAACCCAAATGCGGCCGTCATTGCGAAGCGATTCGCTCATGAGCGTCAGCTTGCTTTGATGGTCGCCCGAAACTGGGATGCAAGTAGGGTGGATTTGGGTGTAGCATGGATTACCAAAATAGGCTCCCCGTTTGTGCGCCTTCCAAGCGGCACTAACATTGCTTCCCATAGCGCTAGTGCTTAAGAAAAACACATTTCCGTAGCCCCCTGTGCACATCAGTACTGCATGACCGCTGTGACGCTCAATTTCTCCGGTTATAAGGTTTCGCGCAATAATGCCACGAGCTTTACCGCCAATTTTTACCACATCAAGCATCTCATGGCGCGCGTACATCTTCACTGATCCTTTCGCAATTTCTTTTGAAAGGGCAGAATAAGCGCCCAAAAGCAATTGTTGACCCGTTTGACCTGCGGCATAGAATGTACGTTGAACCTGGGTTCCACCGAAGGAACGGTTATCCAACAGTCCGCCATATTCACGAGCAAAAGGAACGCCCTGTGCCACGCATTGGTCTATGATATTGGAAGACACCTCGGCCAAACGATGTACGTTTGCCTCGCGTGAGCGGTAGTCACCACCTTTGATGGTGTCGTAAAATAGGCGATAGGTGCTGTCACCATCGTTTTTGTAGTTCTTGGTTGCGTTGATGCCACCCTGCGCTGCTATGGAGTGTGCTCTGCGTGGGCTGTCTTGAAAGCAGAAACACTTTACACTGTAGCCCATTTCGGCAAGCGATGCGGCAGCGGAGGAGCCCGCTAGCCCTGAGCCGACCACAATGATATCGATGCTGCGTTTGTTGGCTGGGTTAACTAAACGAACATGGTCTTTGTAATCGGTCCACTTGCGGTCGACTGGGCCGTGGGGAATCTTGGAATTCAATGACATGGCTACTAATTTATGATTGCGTCAAAAAATGAAATACAGCGATTACCACAAATCCGAGCGGCACTGCGATAGCATAGATATTCGATATTTTCTTGATGGTTGGTGTATACTTATTATAGTTGAATCCAACAGATTGGAATGCCGATTGAAAACCATGCATCAAATGCAGGCTAAGAAACACGAACGAAAGGCAGTAAATACCTACACGAATTGGGTCATGGAATTTCTCATGCAATTCGTGTTGGTATCTCATCACTTTTTCACCATTCAGCATAATGTAGGCGCCTTCTTTATCAACATACTTGTGAATCAGTTCTGGAAACCAAAAGTCGTAGAAGTGAAGGCCGAGGAAAAGCAAAATCATTATACCAGTGATAATCATGTTGCGGCTCATCCATGTGCTGTTGGCCGATGGGTTGTTGAACGCGTATTTCACTGGGCGGGCGCTACGGTTTTTTAATTCCAAAACAAAGCCTAAGCTGAGGTGAAATACCACGCCAAAGGCCAATATGGGTTGGAAAATGAACTGCACCAGCCAAAAGGTGCCCATGAAATGCGAGGCGCTATTGAAGGCATCGGGACTGACTACCGACAACAAATTGATGATTAAATGTTGGAGAAGAAACACCAGCAGGAAAAACCCTGAGAGGGCCATCGCTACTTTTCTGATAATGGAAATGGACATCGAAGTCACGTTTTAATTTAGAATACGCTCAAATTCTGCGATCGAGGCGCAAATGTAACATGCGATGAAAGAACCCTTCACTCCTCATTTTATTTAGAACGGTTCTTAATAATGGCATGAAAAGAAATAACAAAACCGATTGGAAATGGTTCTGAAACACAGGATGTTCGTACAGTACAGTTCCAAAAGCAGCGCATTGTGCTATGCCTTATCCTTGGTAAAACTTCTGCGTGTTTTATTCAGCGCTACAGCTTCATATACATAGGCTTGAATCACATCGAAAGGAGCTAAATAATCCATACTTGGCAACACAATATGCCGCACATCCTTTCTGTCGTGACCAGTAAAAACTGCGTCAAAGTCGTCCATTAACCTTCCTTGGCAAAATGCAAGTTGCACACCTCCCTTTTTTATTGGGCTGATTTAAAACAGAAACCCGTTCATGGTGTAAAATGGAATGTTGAATTTGACGCTCTCTAGAATTGACGGGGAGGCATCGAGAATAATGCCGCGCAGCACGTCACACATTTGGCGCTGTTCGTCAGTCCATGATTCTAGCAGTAGGTTAACTGCTACGGATGTTTTCATCCCTTTTTTCGATTGGGGTTATTCCATGTACGGCCAATGCTAATGCCACCATGCGGAAGGAAATACGGATTACTTTGAAACACATCCATGCCTAATAATGGGGTAAACATTACACGAAGAAAAAATGACTCGCCATATTCGTTGGGTTTGGCATGAAAGCGCCAACCCAAGGAGGGTGCGATAAAAATGCGCGTTGGTGGATTGGTGAGGTAAAAGCCTTCGCCAAAGCCAACACCTGGGTTAAAATCGATGCGGAAAAGGGCGGACAAGCCAGCTTCGAATCGGTGTTTGCGTTGGCCAAAGGTGAAACTTGCGCCCAGCGGAATATGAATCATTTTGTCGGCTTGGCGCACAGGAAGGTATTCTAAGCCCACACGGGCAAACATGGCAAAGGCAGAGCGTTGCAGTAGTTTGCGTTCGTAATTGAGGGTATAATAGTAGCCTGTGCCTCCAAGTTCGAGGTAGAGCGCGTGGTCGGGAGTGCCCTTGGTTGCGCCTTTTACAAACAGATTCTGTCCGTTGGTATGGAATGCAAATCCGCAAAAAAGCAGAAAAATACCAATTCCTTTTATGAACGAACTAGCCCTCAACTGCTGTTTGGGCTGCCACCATGCGAATTGCAGTGCGTACCACATCATCTTTGTGCAGTCCGCATTCGATATACAGTTCTTTTGGCGTGCCATGATCTACAAATCGGTCGGGAATGCCCATGCGTTCCACATGCGCAAAGTAGCCATTATCTGCCAAAAACTCTACTACTGCACTTCCAAAACCACCTGCGCGACACCCGTCTTCGAGGGTAATTATTTTGGAGAAACGTTTGAAAATTGTGTGCAGCAAATCTTCATCCAATGGTTTCACAAAACGCATATCGAAATGCGCCACAGAAACTCCTTGCTTGGCTAGTTCGGCCGATGCTTCCACTACCGAATTCCCAATGGGGCCAATGGTTAGGATGGCGATGTCGGTACCATCTTGCACCATTCTGCCTTTGCCAACTTTTAGCGTGGAAAAAGGGGTGCGCCATTCGGTCATCACACCATTGCCACGTGGGTAGCGAATGCTCCATGTGCCTGCATCCGGCAGTTGGGCGGTATACATCATATTGCGCAGCTCTTCCTCGTTCATGGGCGATGCCACAATGATGTTAGGAATACAGCGCATGTAGGCTAAATCGAATACGCCATGATGCGTAGCGCCATCCGCACCAACTAGCCCACCACGGTCGAGACAGAATACCACGTTGAGATTCTGCAAGGCCACATCGTGCACCACTTGGTCGAAAGCACGCTGCATGAAGGTGCTGTAGATATTGCAAAAAGGCACCAAGCCCTGCGTGGCTAATCCTGCGGAAAACGTTACCGCATGTTGCTCGGCAATGCCCACATCGAAAGAGCGGTCGGGAATAGCTTTCATCATAATATTGAGCGAGCAGCCGGAGGGCATAGCGGGTGTAACCCCAACTATTTTATCGTTGCGTTCGGCCAATTCTACCAAGGTGTGTCCAAAAACATCCTGATATCTAGGAGGCTCGGGCTGTTCGGGTTTCACCACTTTAATTTCGCCCGTTTCTTTATTAAACAGCCCAGGTGCGTGCCATTTGGTTTGGTCTTTTTCGGCCAAATCGTAGCCCTTGCCTTTTACGGTAACGCAATGCAGGATTTTTGGGCCGGGAATATCCTTCAAATCGCGCATCACCTTCACCATGTGGTTCACATCATGGCCATCGATGGGTCCGAAATAGCGGAATTTGAGCGATTCGAACATATTGCTCTGTTTGAGCAACGAGCCTTTTACGCCATGTTCAATTTTAGAAGCAATTTCTTGCGCATTCGGACCAAACTTGCTCACTTTTCCCAGTAAATTCCACAATTCATCGCGCACTTTATTATAAGTGGGAGATGCGGTGATATCGGTAAGATATTCCTTTAGAGCGCCCACATTGGGGTCGATACTCATACAATTATCATTCAAAACAACCAGTAGATTCGAGTTTTCGACCCCAGCATGGTTCAGGCCTTCGAATGCCATACCGCCTGTCATCGCGCCATCGCCAATCACCGCAATATGCTGTCTTTTTTTATCTCCTTTAAGCCGCGATGCAACCGACATACCCAATGCCGCAGATATAGATGTACTGCTATGGCCTACGCCAAAAGTGTCGTATTCGCTCTCTTTGCGCTTCGGAAAACCGCTAATGCCTTTGTAGATTCGGTTGGTGTGAAACACGTCTTTGCGGCCCGTGATAATCTTGTGTCCGTAGGCTTGATGTCCCACATCCCACACCAATTGGTCGTAGGGTGTGTCGAACACATAATGTAAAGCAGTGGTTAATTCCACCACACCCAAACTAGCACCAAAGTGGCCACCACGTTCAGATACTACATCAATAATATACTGCCGAAGGTCGTTGCAAAAACCCTCCAACTCGTCCTCACTCAGCTTTCTGAGATCGGAAGGAAAGTTAACCTGAGCAAGCAACTTGCCCGGTACAAAAGGATTCTTTTCCAAATTCGGCATACACGAATTAATCGGTCAAAGATAGCCAATTCACTATTCTATTAATAGCAAGCCAATCCACCTTTTCCAGTGTAACATATTTTGTAAAATTTTCGTGCAAATCAGTCTTCTAAAATCCCCAGTTTCTTGCAGGCCTCTTTGGCGGCTATTTGCTCTGCTTCTTTCTTGGTTCTATTCCTGCCTTTGCCTTTTATTTCCCCATCTATAACCATGTGGCATTCGAACATGGTATCTCCTTTGCTTTGGGTTTCGCTCGCCATTTCGAAGGTGTAAGGCACCCTATTCTTTTGACAATACTCAATAATCTTACTCTTAAAATTGGCATCCTCTTTCAGCAGTTTGTCCAAGTCGATGTAGGTATCAATGAGTCTATTGATAACAAATTTTTCGGTACGTTCATAACCACGGTCTAGAAAAACTGCCCCAACAAGAGCTTCCAAAGCATCCCCGCCCAAGGATGAATCGCTCTTGTTTAATGCGTTTTCTTTGGTGACCAATTCTCGAAGTCCAAGTTTTTTTGCCAAGCCCCCAAGGTTTTTTCGGCTCACAATTTTCGAGCGTGTTTCGGTCAAGAATCCCTCCGATTCGAATGGAAATCGCTTGAAAAGGTATTTGGCTGTCACCGCTCCTAGTATGGCATCGCCTAAAAATTCTAAGCGTTCATTACTGAGGGGAATACCATCTTTCACTACCAATCCAGCTGAGCTATGGGTGAGTGCCAAATGGTAGAGCGCCATATTTCGAGGATGAAACCCCAACATATTGTTCAGATTGGTGCGCAACACCTTATCCTGAGCAAAGGGCCGTTTAAATAAACGAAGTAAATCGTTAAGACCAGCCATTTACCCGCGTTGCAATTCAGTCAATGGTGATGCTGACATCCTATTTCCCTTTGAACTTACGGACGATAAGGGACGCATTGTGTCCGCCAAAGCCAAACGTATTGCTCAAAGCGGCATTTACCGTGCGATGTTGCGCTGCGTTGAAGGTGAAATTCAACCGGGCATCAAACTGAGGGTCGTCTGTAAAGTGGTTTATAGTGGGCGGCACAATATTGCTATACACCGCCATCACACTTGCAATGGCTTCCACCGCTCCTGCAGCACCAAGCAAATGGCCCGTCATGCTTTTGGTAGAGCTAATGTTGAGCTTATAGGCACTTTCGCCAAACACTGATAAAATGGCTTTCGATTCGGCAATATCACCCAGTGGAGTGCTGGTTCCATGCACGTTTATGTAATCAATTTCGGAAGCCAACATGCCCGCATCGGCCAAGGCGCTGCGCATTACGTTGGTGGCGCCCAATCCCTCAGGGTGCGGTGCGGTAATGTGGTGTGCATCCGCACTCATTCCACCGCCTACCATTTCGGCATAAATCTTAGCGCCTCTGCGCAAAGCATGCTCCAATTCTTCCACAATAAGACAGCCCGCACCTTCGCCCAACACAAATCCATCTCTATCCAAGTCAAATGGTCGCGATGCTGTAGCTGGCGAATCGTTGCGCTCTGAAAGGGCTTTCATGGCGTTGAATCCGCCAATGCCAGCTTCGTTCACCGCAGCTTCCGAACCTCCTGACACAAAAATATCAGCCTTTCCTAAACGAATATAATTAAAGGCATCAATGAGCGCGTTTGTGCTGGATGCGCACGCAGAAACGGTAGTGAAATTGGGTCCTCGCAGGTTCCATTTCATAGAAATGTGACCCGAAGCGATGTCGGCAATCATCTTTGGGATGAAAAACGGATTGAAGCGTGGAGTGCCATCGCCTTTGGCAAATTCCGAGCATTCGTCATAAAACGTTTTGAGTCCACCAATGCCCGAACCCCAAATAACTCCAGCGCGGTCGTGGTCGATGGTATTCACATCCAATCCCGAATTTTCCCAAGCTTCGGTGGCCGCAACGATGGCATATTGGGCAAATGGGTCAAGTTTTCGGCCTTCTTTTCGGTCAAAATGGTCGAATGGGTCGAAGCCTTTGACTTCGCAAGCAAACTTAGTTTTGAATTTTTCGGTATCGAAATGTGTAATAGACGCTGCCCCGCTCACTCCAGTGCGCAAGCCAGTCCAATAGGCATCTAGAGAGTTGCCAATGGGTGTTAATGCACCCATACCGGTAATCACTGCTCGTTTAAGTTCCATCCTGTTTTACAAAGAAATACCCGTTGCCTGCGTTCATTTCAACGGCAAGCAACGGGTACTATGACCACTCTGATTGTACGAAAGCCAGAATTACTTGACGTTCGCTTGAATGTAAGTAATTGCATCACCAACAGTGCCAATATTCTCGGCCTGATCGTCTGGAATAGCAATGTTAAATTCTTTTTCGAACTCCATAATAAGCTCAACTGTATCGAGTGAATCGGCACCGAGGTCGTTAGTGAAGCTTGCTTCTGGGGTAACCTCATTTTCGTCAACGCCTAGTTTATCAACGATTATGGCCTTAACTCGAGATGCGATGTCGGACATTTTGTTCAGTTTTAATTGTTTTTTTCGTGGTGCAAACATAAGAAAATTACAAACCGACAGCCGCGCAACCTTAAAGTCCGAAATTCATCGTTTCAGAATTCGGGTAAAATCACGGTGGCATAGCAAACAATTGACTCTAAATGGGGTTTAACAAGATTTTTGAAAGACCTCTAACTGTTATCCTCACTCCCACACCCATTTGGTTAAATTTGCGCATTATCCATTAGCACAACGAATGCGTCTTTTTTCATCTGCTTGTAGTATTGTTCTTTTGTGTTTTCTGACGATTTCGGTAACAGCGCAAGAGACGTGGTCTTTAGAACGGTGCTTGCTCTATGCCAAGGAGCACAATATTCAACTTAAGCAGTCGATGCTCAATCAGCAGTCGGCCGAGCAAGGTAAAAAGCAGGCTTTGGCGCTTATGTTTCCCGATTTAAATGCCAATGTTGGCTACAACAGCAATTTTGGTAGGAGCATCGACCCGGGCACCAACTCATTCGTAAATCAAACGGTGAATTCCAATAATTTTTGGTTGGGAACAGGCGTCACCTTATTCAATGGCTTTGGATTATTGAACTCTTTTAGGCAATCGCAATTGGATGTGCTTGCTGCAACCTACGATATGCAGGGCTTGAGCAACGACATTAGCATGAATATCGCTTCGGCTTTCATGCAAATTATGTTCAACGAAGAATTGCTGAATGTGACCCGCGAACGCCTTACCTCCACGAAGATGCAATTGGAACGCACGGCTAAATTAGTGGAAGCAGGTTCGCTGCCCCTTGGAAATCTTATGGATGTGGAATCGCAATTTGCTACCAACGAATTACAGGTGGTGAATGGCGAAAATGCTGTGCAAACCTCCATTGTAGCGCTGAAACAGCTGCTCAACCTTCAAACCTCAGAGCCATTTGCCATTGAACGCCCTGCTGTTGATTTACCGGTAGTAGATATTTCGTCAACAACGGTTACTACCATTTATGAAAAGGCGATGGAAAATTGGCCTCAAATTAAGGCGAGAGAAACCCGCTTGAATAGCGCTAAACGCAGCGAGTGGATTGCCTTTGCGAGTTACACGCCAACGTTGCGCGCTTCTGCTTCGGTAAGTACGTTGTATTCTAGTTCCTACAAAGATTACAACCTCGAAACCTTTGAGGCTAGGGATATTGCCTACGGTGACCAATTAGACCGTAACCTAAGCCAAAGCATTGGCCTTTCGCTCAGTATTCCTATCTTCAACGGCTTACAAAGCCGCACAGCTGTAAACCGCTCGCGTTTAAACCGCATCAACACCGAATTGGAATTGCAAGACACCAAAAACCAGCTGTACAGCTCGGTGCAACAAGCTTACAACGATGCCTCGGCTTCCAATAGGCAATATGAAGCCAGTATAAAAAGTGTGGCCGCTGCGGAAAGGGCGTTTTCCTATGCCGAACAGCGCCAAGCGGTTGGCAGCATGAATGATGTGGATTTTAACATCAGCAGAAACAACTTGGCTATCGCAAAATCAGAGCAACTTCGCGCCAAATACGATTATATGTTCCGCACCAAAATCCTTGATTTCTATCAGGGCAAACCACTTTCTTTCTCATCCGACCAATGAACAACAAACGTGTTCTCCTAATGCTGGCTATTGCCGCTATTATATTGATAGTAGTGGCGGTGGTGGCAAAGAAAAAAGGCTTGGTAGGTGCTGCGCCTCCCATAGAAGTAGCTACCGAAATAGCCGAATTGAAAGACATTACCGAAACTGTTTCTGCCAGCGGCAAAATACAATCGGAAGTAGCGGTGGCTATAAGTCCCGATGTGGCGGGCGAAATCATGCGCCTCATGGTGAAGGAAGGCGACAAAGTGAAAGTGGGCCAACTGTTGGTGAAAATTGATCCAGATATTCAGCAGTCGAATGTGGAGCGTTTGCAAGCTTCACTAAATACAAGCAAGGCCAATTTGTCTAACTCGGAATCGCGACTCACGCAAACCAAATCAAGGTTGGCGAACTCCACAGCTAGCTTTGAACGCAGTAAGAAGCTCTATGCTGATAAGGTGATTTCGCAATCGGAATTTGATTTGGCGAAAAGCGAGTTTGAAGTGGCCAGCAGCGAAGTAGATGCCGCTCAGCAAAGTGTGGAAGCCAATCGGTTTACCGTGAAAAGTGCTCAAGCGGGTCTTCGCGAAGCAGAGAAAAACCTGACGCGTACAGAGATTTATTCGCCCGTTGACGGCACAGTTTCTAAGCTCAACTTTCAAAAAGGAGAGCGCGTGGTGGGCACTTCGCAAATGGCTGGTTCAGACATTATGACCATTTCAAACTTGAACGAAATGGAGGTACTGGTAGAGGTGAACGAAAACGACATAATTCGTGTGGGCATGGGCGATAGTTGCGATGTGGAGGTAGATGCCTACTTGGGCGAAACGTTTAAAGGCATTGTAACCAGCATAGCCAACTCGGCAAAAACAGACGAAATGGGCACCGACCAAGTGACCAACTTTGAGGTGAAAGTGCGTTTGCTGCGCGATTCGTATGCCCACTTGGTAAACGCCAAGCAGCCAGGAATTTCGCCATTTCGTCCGGGCATGTCTGCCACTGTAGATGTAAAAACACGTACGGTGAAAAAAGCCTTGGGTATACCCGTTCAAGCAGTTACAACCCGCAGTGCAGCCGATTTGAAGCCCGCTGCTGAAGGCGAAGAAAAAGAGGAGAAAAAGCTAGAAGAGGGCGAGGAGGATAACATTGCGGTAGAAATTGCCGAAGATGCTGTGGAAGTGGTTTTTGTGAACCAAGACGGCAAAGCAGTGATGCGGCAGGTAAAAACAGGCATACAAAACAGCGAGTTTATTGAAATATTTAGCGGGTTGGAAAAAGGGGATGAGATAATTGTGGCTCCCTACCGCGCCATTGCCAAAAAACTAACCAACGGAGCACCCATAAAAGTGGTGGCTGCCGAGGAACTCTTCACTGCTGAAGAAGGGGAAGAAGCGGAAAAAGAATAATCGGGTTTGCCCCGAATCCTTCATATCGAAAGTTCTACGCTTACCTGTTCGGTGGCGTTGGCTGTGGACGGAAAGGTGATTGCCCTGCGCGAAAGCCACGATAGTACTTATTCGCATTCCGAAAAACTGACCGTTTACATAGAAGTATTGCTGCACGAAGCAGACCTTGTTCCCTCCCAACTGGAAGCGGTGTGTGTGGCGAGTGGCCCAGGGTCGTACACAGGGTTGCGCATTGGAGTATCGGCTGCAAAAGGATTGTGCTATGCATTAGAAATTCCGCTATTGGCTGTAGATAGCTTGCATAGCCTTGCATTGTGGACCATTCAACATTTAAGCAGCGAAGAGCGGCAAAGCATTGTTGCCATTCGCCCAATGATAGACGCCCGCAGAATGGAGGTGTATGCCGCTGCCTACGATTTGCAAGGCGTGCTGCAAGTGCCCATTGCGGCAATCATTGTAGACGAACAATCGTTTACCGATGAATTGAGCCAAGGCCCTGTGCTATTTGTAGGCGATGGAGCCGAAAAATGCAGCCCCCACCTTGCCCATCCCAACGCGCGCTTTCACCCAGACATTCGGCCCAGCGCGCGCGGCATGGTTGCCCTAGCCGAAACCAAACTCGCTCAAGGATTGGTTGAAGATACCGCCTACTTTGAACCGTATTATTTAAAGGATTTTGTAGCGGGGATAGGGAAGTAAGGGCAGGAATTGTTGCCCTTATTTCATGCGATTGCACGTAAGTTCCAATCTAAGGTCTCTAATTCTTTCATACATTACATCAACAATTAGAAGACGGTTATGAGCGCATATTCTAGATTGGATATTACCATCGGAAAGGTGACTCGTCATCAGACAATTAGGCTAATAACCTGAGTTCGGGATAAGACAATCGCAACTATTTGTGAATAAATAGTTGATATACAAATAAATAGTAGCAAAGGTGTTGGGTAATTTAGTGGTGCGAACTGCTAAAAACCTGAACCGATGCTGCTGACCAAAACTACATGACACCTAACCAATACAACAACTTTTTACAAACCTGGAAAACAGCAGCTTAGTGTCTTATCTATCTGTCCAAATTAAAGTTGCAAGTCCACTTCATTACCATCTCCGAAGAAGGACGGAACATAAATTGTTTGGTGTGGTAAAGAATGAAGTTGTCATCCAGTTCTTCCCTTTTTTGCTTTAGATTTCAACTACAAACAACCCGTCCGTCCTCCGTCTACAGGAATATTGATGCCATTGATGTAGCCCGCCAACGGGCTAGCCAAGAATACTGCAGCAGCGGCTACTTCATCTGCACTAGCAAACCGTCCAGCAGGAATTTCGGCCAGCATGTGGCGTTCTATTTCATCGGTTTCAACCACCATTTTTTCTGCTTTTGCGGTAATGATAGATGATAAGCGTTCGGTGGTTGTAGCACCAGGCAGCACATTATTAACGGTTATCCCGAAGGGTCCTAATTCTGTAGCAAGTGTTTTGCTCCAATTGCCCACTGCCCCACGAATGGTATTCGACACACCAAGCCCTGGCAACGGCACTTTCACCGATGTGGAAATGATATTGATGATGCGTCCATACCCAGCCTTTTTCATGCCTGGCACCACTGCTTGCACAAGAATATGATTGCATAGCAAATGCGACTTAAAAGCAGCTTCAAAGGCAAACGGTTCGGCATCTATGGCTTTGCCGCCAGCTGGTCCGCCTGTGTTGTTCAGCAGGATATGGTATTCTTTTCCCAAGGTTATGTGTGCAGCTATTGCGGTTTTTAGCTGTTCGGGTTGGGCAAAATCGGCTACTAAGAATTCATGTTTTTGCCTATGCGCAGTGGATAGTTCTGCCAAAGTAGCCGCTAACTTATCCGCATTGCGGGCCACCAGCGTTACTGTGGCGCCACAAGCTGCCATTTGCATTGCTGCGGCCTTGCCTATGCCTGCTGTGCTGCCGCATACAAGTGCGTGTTTTCCTGATAAATCCAATTGCATCATGCCATTTCTGTTTGGGTCAAAACTACGGGAATACGATGGGGTAAAGAGGAGAATTTACGGAATCTAAGTATCCGGATATTCCTTGCTTCGCAGTTACTTTTTCTCTTCCGATTTCTTTTCCGGCAGGGCTTGCATAGGGCGTTTGTCTTTACCACTGCGCTTGCCAATTGTGCCGCCCCAAAGGCCCATTTGCGGTTCGCGATGTTGTATTTCACCCCCATTTGAAGATAGGGTAATGGCAAAGGGGGAATACTCTTTCTTGGTTGCTTTGCCACGTGCGCTGCGGGTGTCTTGCGAATTAACCACTTGTCGCTTGCGGTGAAATGTGCTAACATTTCGTTTGCCTTTTCTAGCTGTGCTTGGGCCGTCTGCACCTTTGCGTTTGTTTGCAAACTCGTCAAAATCCCGAAAGCGATTGGAGCGACTGCGGGTGCTAAACTCATCGAAACTTTTGTATTTGCTGCCACTTCCCGAACGTTTGGTGGCAAATTCGTCTATATCCTTAAAAAAGCGATTGCGACCTCCTTTACTAGCAAACTCCGAAAACTCGCGAACTTTGGCGGGGTTCTTACTTCTGGTGGCGAAAAAATCGCCCATTTGGTCTTTTTTCCCTTTGCTAGAGCGGAAACTACCAAAGCCACTCATCATCCTTTTGTGCGAAATTTTTGGCTTGGTAATGGCCATAGCTGGGCAGCTAATCTGAGCTTGGGATGCAAAATATCCGAGCTGCACAAAAAGAAATAGAACAAAAACTGCGCGCACGACCTTGCTAAATGGACAGGTAAAGTTGCTGTAATTTCCTTTAGGGAGGAAGGAAACGGGTTTTTGGCAGAATTGTTACCCGCGATTGGCGACTTTGTTCGCTGTTTTCATCTCTTCATTCAAGAGCTTAAAATCAATTTTTCCCTGCTGTTCGAATAAATGATTGCTAACTACTGCAGCACGTTTAATTTTGATATCAGAGCTTTTTACGTTATCGCACAAGTGAATAAGTGTGCGCTTTTTTCCTGGTGTTAGCGCATGAAAAATGGCGTTGGCTTCGGGACTTTGGTTCAGCACCTCCCGAAATTCGTCACTCATTGGCATGCCGTATTGGGAACTATCTTTTTCCAAAACAACCGAGAACGTATCCCCTTGACGCAGTCCAAGAATAGTTCTGCGCTCTTGGTTAAGTAGCACGAGGTAGCCGCCAAGCCCATCGTGTAGCAAAGCAGCATGAAATTTAACCTTGCCATTAATGGTGCAAACAATTCGCCTGTTGTCCCCTTCAATAAACTGCTCGGCTGTTTCTTTTTCAACCCGAAACAGATACTGCCAGAGGTCGGAATCTATTTTATCGAGACGGGCTGTGAATTCAATCATGTTCGTTGCGCGTTTTGGATGAAGCGTTCACAAACTTCATTCTTTCATCCCGTACTATCCTCGGCTACGCCAGAAGTATGGGGTAAAAAGTATGAGCACCGTGAAGAGTTCTAATCGACCAACGAGCATGGCAAAACTTAGAATCCAAGTAGCAATGTCGGGTAGTTTTTCAAAGTTGGTGGCTGGGCCCACATCGCCAATGCCAGGCCCGACACCACCCATGCAGGTAGCCACCGCGCTCATACTTGTGGTTACTTCTACCCCAGTGAAGGCCACAAGCATTGAGCAGATTGCCCAAATAATTATATAGACCATAACAAATGTGGTAACTTGATTGGCAATGTCTTGCGGAAGGGCGCGACCATTGAGGCGCACGGGCAAAATGGCAGATGGGTGCAATTGGCGCCTCAGCTCCAAAATCATGTTTTTCATTAGCACTACATGCCGCACTATTTTGATGCTACCTGTGGTGCTGCCCGCCATAGCCCCGCTGAATAACAAGAGGAAGTACATGAGATTCATGGCTGGCCCCCAAAGAGTATAGTCGGCTGTGGCAAACCCGGTGGAGGTCATAAGTGATATTACCGAAAACAGCGAATGGCGGAAGGCTTCTTCTACACCCATATCGGTAACTCTAAGCACAGTGATTGAAGAAATTAAAGTGAATAGGGCAATGGCTAGAATATAGAAGCGCAGTTCTTCATCTTTTATAGAGCGGAGAACCTTTCCCTTAAGCGCAAAATAGTAGAGGATAAAATTGACACCCGCGGCTGCCATAAAAAATGCAATAATGTATTGAATGAGGGGCGAAAAACTTGCAATGCTATCATTGTGGGTGCCAAATCCGCCAGTGGCAATAGTGGCGAAAGAGTGGTTTAAGGCATCGAACATAGACATACCAGCCAATCGTAGCGCTACGATTTGCGCAACGGTGAGCCCCACATAAATGAGCCACAAGCGCTTGGCGGTATCAGTGATGCGCGGGGAAATTTTGTCAGTGGTTATGCCCGGGGCTTCGGCCACAAATAGCTGCATTCCTCCAATTCCAAGAATGGGTAGAATCGCAACTGCAAGCACAATAATGCCCATACCTCCAATCCAGTGAGTAACGCTACGCCAAAGCAGTATATCGGGAGCTATAATATCAAGGTTTACAATAGTGCTAGCCCCAGTTGTGGTGTAGCCCGACATGGTTTCGAAAAAGGCATCTGTAAAAGTGCGAATGCTGCCGCTAAGCAGATAGGGTAGCGCCCCCGAAACGGAAAGAACAATCCAACCTAACGTAACTATAATGAATGCCTCACGCTTTCTAATGTTGGGGCGTTCGGAAGGTCGGTTCAGTATCCATGCCATAAAACCAGTGCCAACGGTAATCGCTCCACTTAATAATATTGGGAGCAGGTCGGCTGTATGGTAGTAAAATGTGGCGGGCAGGCAAAAGAACATGAATGCCCCATTTATCATGAGCAACATGCCCAATACATGAATTACCGACCGCCAGTCTAGTTTCATGCAAACAATCCTTCCACTTTATGAATGCACTCTGGTTTGGCAAGCACCACCACGTGATCATGCGCCTGAAACACAAAATCACCATTTGGAGTAATGCTTTTTCCTTGTCGAATTACACCGCCAACCAAGCCCGTTTTTGGAAAGCCGATATCTTTTAATGCCCGGCCATTTACTTTGGAGTTTGCACTCACTTCAAATTCCACAATTTCGGCATCTACACCATGCAAACTGGTAAGCGAAATCACTTCTCCTTGTCGAATATGACGGAAAATGAAATTGGCCGCAATCAGTTTTTTGTTAATCATAGTATCTACTCCAATATTTTGTGAAAGGTGGATGTAGTCCATGTTTTCTACCAAAGCGATGGTCTTTTTTACCCCGTGGTTTTTTGCCACTAGGCACGATATAATATTGGTTTCAGAGTTTTCGGTTACTGCAATAAAAGCATCCATTTG
>CAMDOM010000028.1 GCA_945903645.1 Chryseobacterium gleum | reverse complement strand
TTGGAAGTATTCGCAGTTCCGTTGGCCGATTTCACGTTTGACACGGCTTGTTTTCCATTGCCTACAACGTTTACAGATTTGAGCAGCATATTGGGCACTGATCAAATAACCAATTGGGATTGGAGATTTGGCGATGCTGGGGTTGATGCAACTCAAAACCCGTTGCACAATTATGGCCAATGGGGCGATTACACTGTAACGCTCACTGTGACTAGCGAAAACGGCTGTGTATACGACACGACAATTGGACCAGCACGAGTACACCCTAAGCCGAGGGCAATTTTTGATGATGCGATTGCCAATTGCCATGAAGACAGTACTTTTTTCACAGACCTAAGCACGTTAGATAATTATCCGCTAGACACATTAGAGTTTTGGACATGGAACTTTGGCGATGGCAACACTACTGCCATTCCTAATCCAACACATTTGTATGCCAACGAAGGAATATATGATGCAATGCTAGCAGTAATGACCAATCATGGATGCGCTGATACAGTCACGCATCAGGTGGAAATATATCCACTTCCGAGAGTTGCATTTTCAGCAGACACAACACGCGGATGTCAACCCTTTAGAGCTCAGTTTTTGGATGAAACCACCATTCCATCACCCTACAATTTGAGTAGATGGGAGTGGAATTTTGGAGATAGCTCGGAGTTGGTTTCAGCACAATTTCCGGTACACACGTATCTAACAGATACATTAGGCCCACTTGAAGAAGGCGTATTTACGGTTACACTTACAGTAACATCGGGCAATGGATGCGTTTCATCTGCCACATACACCAACTATATGACCGAATATCCGCGACCACAGGCTTGGTTTGATGTAGATCCAAAGCGGGCGGAATTACTTTTTGCACGAATGCAAGTTACCGACCTAAGCAGTAGTAATGTATCAATCTGGAATTACGATTTTGGAGATGGCTCCACAGCAATAGCGCAAAATCCACAGCACACGTATAGCGATACTGGCACTTTCACTATAACGCAATATGTAGCCACCCAATATGGCTGTTTGGACACAGCAGAGTTTACCGTTATCGTAGACCCGGAGTTTTATTTCTACATCCCAAATACATTTACACCCAACAACGAAGGTCGCAACGAAACATTTTATGGCACAGGAGTAGGAGTAATTGGCTACGCGATGGTTATATTCGACCGATGGGGCTCACAGGTATTTGAATCAGGTGCCATGGATTTGCATTGGGACGGCACGAAAAACGGGCATCCAGTTCAGCAAGGGGTTTACACCTATATGTTCAAAATTATAGACGTGAAAGGCAACCCATACGAATATGTGGGTCATGTGAATCTGATGCGGTGAGAATCGCTGATTTATGATTGCACAAAACCTAAGAAGTAGCATTGCATTTAGAATGAATCGAATCTACTTTCGCGGGTTTTTCGTATTTTTTCTATTCGTAAGTAAACTGTCGTTTGGGCAATATCAAATCAATGGAGATGCAAGCCAGATTTCCTGCAATTGCTATCAGCTTACGCCAGATGTTCAGTATGCTGGAGGCTCAGTTTGGAATGTGAACCAAATCAATCTGAACAATCCTTTTAACTACAATTTTGAAATTTTTACGGGTTGCGATTATTGGGATGCTGACGGAATGGCGTTTGTGCTCCAACCTCTAAATGTTAGCCAGGGAGGTATTTCCAGTTCTCTTGGCTATGGCGGCATTAGCCCATCCTTAGCCATTGAGGTTGATACTTGGGTGAATGATGCTACTATGACCGACCCTCAGTATGACCACATTGCAATCATGCAAAATGGAAGTACTGACCATGCTTCAGCAAATAATTTGGCTGGTCCAGTAGCTGCTATTCCTTCTCAAGCAACAACAAAAAACTGCCAATACCACACAATCCAGTTTGTCTGGGATCCAGCACTTCAAACACTGGCTATTTTCTTCGATGGAGTTTTTCGATTAAGCTATAACGGCAACATTATCAATACCATTTTTGGAGGAAACTCTATGGTGTATTGGGGCTGGACGGCTGGAACGGGCAGTATCAGTGCCTACCAGCGCTTTTGCAATTCCATTTTGCCAATCTATACCACCACCAGTGCGAACAACAATTGCGCTGGCTCGCCAGTCAGTTTTCAAAATACATCACTTACCTCGTCAGGAAACATAAGTAGTTATGTTTGGAATTTTGGAGATGGGCAAACTTCAAATGGTGCTCCCATCAATCATACCTATGCTGCAGGAGGTACATACAATGTCAGCATGACCATTACCACGGAAGGATGCACCGAGGATACAATTATCCCCATTACAATTGCGCCTCTTCCAGTGGTTAATTTGGGAGCAGATATTGGAGTTTGTGCTGGATTGTCAGCGCAGCTAAATTTTCCAAATGCGCTTGGAGCAGGCACTTACGCTTGGTCGCCTGCCACTGGTTTGAATAGCACAACTATTGCTAGTCCAATAGTTACACCAACAGCCACTGCAACTTACACGCTCACTTTCACCAATAGTACAGGGTGTGCAGCATCTGATAACATCTTAGTCACCCGATATCAACTTCCAACAGCTAATGCAGGGGCTGATGAAGTAAGCTGTGCAGGTGCCCCAGTTCAACTGCAAGCATCAGGTGGCATGGTGTATTCATGGACGCCAGCCGTTTCATTGGGAAATGCCACAGTAGCAAACCCAATTGCCACGCCAGTTGTGGCCACTGTTTATACCGTAACCGTTACTGACGCTAATAATTGCACATCAACAGATCAAGTTGAAGTTGACGTTCTTCCGTTACCGTTATTGGATGCTGGTCCTAATCAAAATATCTGTCAAGGCGACCCTGTGCAACTGAATGCTACTGGAGTGGGAGTTATTCAATGGAGTGCACTTTCGGCCATTAGCAACACTTCCATTCTCAATCCAACCACTTCGCCTAACATTACAACCACGTATTATGTAACGCTTACAGATGGAAACAATTGCCAAAGCATTGATAGTTTGGTGGTGGATGTAGATGTGATTCCGCTTGCATCTTTTGCCGTTCCAACTCAGGTGTGCGAAGGCAATCCTGTGCAATTCAACAGCACTTCGTCTGGAGATGTGGCAATATACAATTGGGATTTTGGTGATGGAACCACTGGCACAGGAGCTACTCCAGCGCATGTCTATCCCGGACTTGGAGTCTACACTGTAACTCTTGACGTGATTAGCAATAATGGTTGCAGCGATGCCACCACAGGCTCGGCAGAGGTTATTGATGGGCCAACTTCGGATTTCACAATTCTTGGAGGAGTCGATTTTTGTGAGAACGAAACAATTGCTTTTCAGAATTCAAGTTCAGGTCCGATTACAACGTACAACTGGGCCTTTGGCGCAGCACTTTCTGGCCCAACGAGCACCTCGTTCGAACCACAAATAAACTATGCATCTTTTGGTGTTTATACTATTTCGCTTGTTGTAGGAACCGCAGATCAGTGTTTTGATACGCTCACTCAATCATTAACAATTCACGATAATCCTGCCGCCAATTTTTGGAGCACTCCTGTTTGCTATGGTGAGAACACTGGATTCACGGATTTGTCTAACGTTCAAACTGGAACAATAAGTGGATGGGAATGGAATTTTGGTGATGGAGCGTCACTGGAATACACGCAAAATCCAGTTCATTTATTTACGGGCGATGGTTATTTCACCGTTCAATTGATTGCGCAAAGTGATGAAGGCTGCAGAGATACAACCCAGCTACAGGTGTATGTAAATTCAACTCCAGAGGTCTCAATCAGTGGAGATGACGTTTGTTTCGGCACGCCAGTATTGTTTTCCAATGGAACCACACTTAATGGTGGTGCTATCTCATCATACACATGGCAGTTTGGTAATGGACAGCAAGCCACTGGGGTGAATCAGCAATACAATTACTCCAATCATGGTGAATACGCTGTTCAGCTTACTGCCGTTTCGGATAGTGGTTGTGTTGGTGTTGGAACTACAATCGTAAACGTTTATCCCTATCCACAAACTCAATTTACGTTCGGAGAAACTCAGGTTTGCACACCATTTGAAGTAGATTTTCTCAACACAACAACAATTCCTGTAGGCTATACCATCGGAAGTTATGAATGGAATTTTGGTGATAGTGTAGTTTCGAGTTTAGAATCTCCCACACATTCCTACACCGAGAATGGCGTGTTTGATGTTTCACTTATTGCGACTACCGCGGGAAGCACTTGTTCTGATACGGTGATTTTAGCCGATTTAATGGAGGTGTTTCGAACCCCAACAGCAAATTTCACTTTTAAACCAACGGATGTATCCATGTTAGATCCGCGCATCTTTTTTAATAATACCTCAACAGACGCTTTGCAGTTTTTATGGAGTTTTGGAGATGACGCCACGGGCAACACAACCAACCCAATGCATAGCTATGGACTGGAAGGCGATTATGAAGTTATCCTAACCGCTATCAACGGCATTTGCTCCAGCACTGATACGCAAACCGTTACCATCGACCCAGAAACGTTCATCTATATTCCCAATAGTTTCACGCCAAACGGCAATCGAAGAAACGATTCATTTTCAGCCAAAGGAGTTGGTATTGAGCAATTTGACATGTCCATTTACGACCGTTGGGGGAAGTTGATTTTTCAAACTGCAAACATCAGTCTAGGTTGGGATGGTTCCTTTGAAGGCAAAGAATTGCCAACGGGAACGTATGTCTACACTATCACTATTCTAAATGCAAAGGGCGAGGAAAGCACCCACATGGGCCATGTGAATTTGCTTCGGTAATTACCGGAAATCCACTATATCGTAACCTTTAGCCTCAAATTTTTTCTTGTCGAAAATAAACTGTCCAGCGGAAATCGCAGTGTTTGTTTTCATGGCTTTTACCATCAATGTATAGTTGGTTCCATCCTTGCCAAACGTGGTGCTAGCCACAATGTGATTCGTGGCTTTATCAATACTTAGTTCAATACGTGAATACGGTTTTTTGCCAGGAATTTCGGGGTAGAGGTCTATTACGTGAACATCTTTCCCGCCCACCTTTTTTTCGCCCTTGTATTTCGTTTTGAATCCTTTGGTGTATTGGGTAAATATGTTTCGAGGATCCAAGTCCGTTTCCTCCATAAATTCTGCAATCGTTTTAATCTGCACTTCCTCGCCCATGTCATACCAAACGATTTTGCCATCGCTGGTAATTTTTTGCCCCATTAGCACCAAGTGAAACTGTTGCCCCGATAACAAAAGACTACCCTCGCGCTTATCATTAACCTTGGCAGCAGGATTTTTTAGGGTGTAATCGAAAGCAACATCAATGTTTGAATAGGCTTTATTTATAGTACTTACTTTGGCTAAAATAGCTGTTGCTTTTTCGTCTGGCTGCGCAAAAAGTAGCGAATTTGGCAGAATGAGAAGGAGAAGAAGTTGTTTCAAAATGTGGATTTCCGAATGTTAACTGGATTGAATTCTTAATTCAGGCTTTGCAATATCCGTTCCAGAGATGCTTCATCGGTAATGAGAACTTGACGGGCTTTGCTGCCTTCAAATGGGCCAATGATACCAGCGGCCTCCAACTGGTCTATTATACGTCCAGCGCGATTGTAGCCTAGTTTAAGCCTTCGCTGCAAAAGCGAGGCCGAGCCTTGTTGATGCTGCACTACTATGCGAGCCGATTCGGTAAACATGGCGTCTCTGTTGTCCAAGTCCACGGCTCCAGCTTCGGGAGTATTTCCTTCGCCTGCATCATATTCGGGCAGTTCAAAAGCGGTAGGATATGCTTGTTGATTGCCGATATAATCTACAACTGCTTCAATTTCAGGCGTATCAACAAACGCGCATTGCAAACGGATTAGGTCGTTTCCAGTAGACATCAACATATCTCCACGACCAATAAGTTGCTCAGCTCCACCAGAATCGAGAATAGTGCGCGAATCGATTTTTGACGTTACCCGAAAAGCAATTCGCGCTGGGAAATTGGCTTTTATAGTTCCAGTTATAATGTTTACTGAAGGGCGCTGTGTTGCAATGATTAAGTGGATTCCGATAGCCCTTGCCAACTGTGCGAGACGAGCAATTGGTGTTTCCACCTCTTTGCCAGCCGTCATTATCAAATCGGCAAATTCGTCAACCACCAATACGATATAGGGAAGAAACTTGTGCCCATCCTTTGGATTTAGCCTGCGTGCCACAAACTTAGCGTTGTATTCTTTTAGGTTTCTACACTGGGCTTCCTTTAGCAAATCATAACGGTTATCCATCTCAATGCACAATGAATTGAGGGTATAAACCACTTTTTGTGTGTCAGTTATGATGGCTTCTTCTTCGTTTGGAAGCTTCGCCAAAAAATGGCGTTCAATTTTGTTGAATAAGGTGAGTTCAACTTTTTTCGGATCCACCAAAACAAACTTCACCTGAGCGGGATGTTTTTTGTAAAGTATGGAGGCTAGAATGCAGTTTAAACCAACAGATTTTCCTTGACCAGTTGCACCCGCCATCAACAAGTGGGGCATTTTGGTAAGGTCAGTTACGTAGGTTTCGTTACTAATGGTTTTTCCCAAAGCAATGGGTAATTCCATCTTAGCATGTTGAAATTTCTCAGAACTTAGTACAGTGCGCATTGCAACCGTATCTGGCTTCAAGTTTGGCACCTCTATGCCAATAGTGCCTTTGCCTGGAATTGGTGCAATAATGCGAATGCCAAGTGCTGAAAGGCTCAAGGCAATATCATCTTCCAAATTTTTAATCTTGGAAATACGCACTCCAGGAGCAGGTACAATCTCATAAAGTGTTACCGTTGGACCAATGGTTGCTTTAATGCGTTCAATATCAATATTGTAATTCTTTAAGGTAGAAACGATGCGATTCTTATTCGACTCCAATTCATCTTTATCTACCTTAATCTCACCACCTTCCCCATACATTTCTAGCAAATCGAGAGGCGGAATGCGGTAATGGCTCAAATCAAGTGTTGGGTCATATTCTCCAGGGCCATCTCCTTGGCCATCTTCCACCAATTCTTCCGTAAACGAGGTAATGGTTTGAATTTCAAAGGCAATGGGTTCTCCATCAGAATTTAGACCTGCAACTGGTCCAAATTGAACTTCTGGAATCACTGTACGTTCGGGTTCATTCACCTCAATTTCTAATTCGCTTTCTTCAAAATCTTCAAAGTCGTCCTCTTTTTCGGCCACCGTGGTCAAATCGAGGTCATTGGTTTTGATGGTAACATCGGGTACGGGAAGAAATGGATCAACATTGGCATCCTTTGCTTGGGCAGCAGATGCAGCTAATCCTGCTGCGGCTGCAGCACTTGCAGGTACAATCGGCTTGGGCGAAGATTTAAATAAGTAGCGCAACAATGGTTTAATAGACTCAATTGAGAAATGAAACACGATTGCCGCGTATGCCAGAAATGCAAACAATAGCATCATTCCAGTACCAGCGCTTCCCAAAAGTGAAGTTGCCCAGCGGTTGTATTGAAATCCTAAAGCACCGCTCAACATTGGGTTTGCTGCGGACACAAATCCCATTGTAAGTGGCAATACATACAGGAAAAAGATACAGTGTAATGCCGCTTTCCAAATGGAAATAACTGATTTGCGCAACAGTACACGCATGGAAACGACAAACAGGAGAAATGGAAATGCGAAAGCGGCCACTCCAAAGCCGTTGTACATCATTTGGTCCGCAACCCATGCGCCAATCTTTCCCATCCAATTGTTCACTTTCTCCTCAGGATTTGTCAATTGCAAATTGGCCAATTGACTTTGGTCAGAAAAACCGTCAATCAAATAGGAAGTGAACGAGAGTGCAAGAAAAACGGAAGCAAGAACCAGAAAAAGCCCAAGAACAGTGCTTTTCTTTAGGTCACCGTCTGAAGATGCTTTGGGTGTTGATGGAGAAGAACCCTTACTAGGTTCACTAGATGGCTTTTTTTCTTTGGTTTTTTCTTTCTGCTCAGCCATCTTTCGGGGGTTTTCAAAAGTAGAAAATTCGATGACATCCATCCCAATTAGGATTGGGCTTATTAACCGCAGTGCTGAGCTAACCGTTTTCCATTTTTTAATTAAAAAATGGAAATACAAACTACTGAAAACGAGAAAATTATAACCGTTTGACTTAGAAACTCTGGAAAATATCTGCCATTTCCTCCACGGTAATTGGCTGGAATTTTTGACTGATTTGAAATTCAGAGTCCTCGAATTTCTGGGCAGTAACACTCTTTGCCACCATGTGCATATCGATGTTAAACTTGTTCACTGTAGCCTCCATTAATACACCTTTTATTTTGTGATATGGAGTACACCAATTCGGGTCTTCTATGCCAATTTCATCGGTGTAATACACATCAAAATTTTTGGTGGAATCATTGGAAAACGTAATCAAAGCGTTTTTGCAGACGTATCCTGCAATGGTTTTGGTTTTGCTTGTGGGGGTAATCACCATGCCATCCGGCATTCTACCGTACTCCTGAACAATTTGAGTGCTGTCCATAACCAACCCAGAATATTTGCTGGCAATACGAACCAAATGGGTTAGTGTTTTTTTATTTTTCTCTGCCAATAATGCAGTGCTAAACACAGCCATTGATGTTTTTAACTCGCTTTTGGTGTTATTGTCCTTGAACTTAAACGCCATTTCGTTCGGAAACATGGAAGTGAAAATGTTGTCTTCCTTGAACTGAGGATAGGTCAATTCATAGATGATTACCCCTTCCTTAATGGCCTCGGGCTTCGTAAGATTCTCACTGTTACCACAAGAAACAATTGAAGAGACTAGCAAAGCTAGAATCCCAATCTGAATTACACTATGCAACCGCGCAGTCAATGGCTTTAAATAACAACTGAGCAAAATCTCATTCATTGGCTAATTAATACTGCGCTAAAGTAGGGATAAACTATTCGTGCGCAATTAGACCTGTTTATTGGGTGAAAAAGTGACGCTGTTTCTGACTTTCGAACCTACAGACAACACTATTGATGACTTGAAAATATAAAGCCCGAAGAAACATGAAGTTCTTCGGGCTTTCAATTCTATGATTTCAACTATTCCCAGATAACAGCATCTTTAGAAGCATACCATTTCTCGTAGTGCGAACGATAGATTTTTTCAATCGGGTTTCGCTTAATTTTCATTGTGGGTGTAAGCAGTTCATTCTCAACAGTCCAAGGCGTTTTCACGATTATAGCAACTTTCACTTGCTCGTGTTGGTCTATTTGAGTATTAACCTCACCAATGGTCTTAAGTAGGCTGTCAGTAATCTCACTTTTCGATTTTTTCATTCCGCTTTCAGAAAGCACCAGAAGCACAATTGGTTGAGGAATTCCATCGCCAACTACAGCAACCTGCTCCACATCAGCATTGGCAGAAATGCGCATTTCTATTGGAGACGGAGCAACATATTTGCCTTTGCTGGTCTTGAACAAATCTTTAACGCGACCTGTAATTTTTAAAAAGCCTTTCGAATCAATAAATCCTTCATCGCCAGTATGCAACCACCCGTCTACAAGGGTTTCGGCAGTCATGGCAGGCTCCTTGTAGTATCCATCCATCATTGCCTCGTGCTTTATCAGAATCTCTTTTTGAGGACTAAGTTTTACTTCACATTCCGGTAATGGTTGACCTACAAAACCTACTTTGATTGCATTATTGCGAGTCACGTGACTATAACAGCAATTTTCGGTCATGGCATACGCCTCTTGAATATTGATGTCAAGTTTTGCGAACCAATTTATTAATGCTGCTGGAGTGGGTGCAGCACCAGTAAAAACATTTTCAGCATTTGCTAATCCCAGTCCTGCTTTGATTTTTTTCTTCACAATTCCGTTTAGAATTGGAATTTTTAAAAACAAGTCCAATTTTTTTTGGGGCATTTTGGTGAGAATTCCTTGCTGAAACTTGCTCCAAATTCTCGGAACGCCCAAGAAAACGGTTGGTTCACTTTCAGCTAAATTCTTAGCAAAAGTGTCCAGTGATTCTGCAAAACTCACCACGCTCCCTGTGTAAATAGTTCCCATTTCTACCAACAGACGCTCAGCGATATGGCACAGTGGTAAATATGAAAAGAAGCGCTGGGTGTGAGGCTTCAATTGAAGTTCGTCCATTGCCTGTTTGGCAGCCCAACCGAAGTTATGAAACTTATGCATTACCCCTTTCGGCATTCCAGTTGTGCCGGATGTGTAGATAATAGTGGCTAAGTCGTTCCGGTCGCGATGCACATCATCTCTCAACGGCTGCACGTTTTTCATCAATTCGTACCACTCTGGATATCCAGGTTCGGTATAAAATGGGAAAGCGATGCACTGAACGTTTTCCGGCACACCCGAACGCATGGCGGCCCATCCATCCAATTTTCCAACCAATAAAACTTTCGATTCGCTGTGCTCCAAGATTTGCCGAATTGTTTCGGCATTAAGATTTGGATACAAAGGAACGCCTGTGTGGCCAGCCATCATAATGGCCAAATCGCTTATAATCCAATGTGCACAATTTTTAGAAATCATTGCTATGCGCGTACCTGGTTCAAGATTTAAATTCTTGAGATATGCTGCCATTTTCCGCACTTCTTCGCCAGTTTCCTTCCAAGTCCATTCGTGCCATTTTCCATTTATGGGTTGGCGCATAAATACTAAGTTGGGAGATTCTTTTTCCCAACGATACATCATATCTAACGGCAATGGATAACTCATGATTTTACAGTTTAAGGGTTAACTTTGAAATTATTCTTTAGAAGACTGAACCCCAAAAATAATCTATCATTTGAAATCTACAAGCGGCATGAATTTAAAAAATGACTTAAGCGAGCTTCTGCGCATAGATTTTCCCATCATAATGGCACCAATGTTTTTGGTTTCAAATGAATCAATGGTTACAGAAGCAATGCGGGCGGGAATTATGGGAACTTTTCCATCACTTAATTATCGAAAGAAAGGCGAATATGAAGAGGTGTTGAAGCGGTTAAATGCATTTCGCGAAGCGAATAATGTATCTGGAAGCTATGGGGTCAATCTTATTGTTCAGAAAACAAATCCCATGTTGGAAGGACATTTGGAAGCATCTGTTCGGCAAAAAGTCCCTTTCTTTATTACGTCACTTGGCAGTCCCAAGGATGTAATTGAGAAAGCGCACAGCTATGGCGCCAAGGTGTTTTGCGATGTGACCAATGTGGACCACGCTCGCATGTGTGTTGATTTAGGCTGCGATGGCATTATTGCAGTGGGACAGGGAGCTGGAGGTCATGCTGGGCCATATCCATTACAGATTTTGGTGCCAGCGCTTCGCAAAGCATTCCCGAATGTTCCAATTGTGTCGGCTGGCGGTGTTGCAACTGGTGAAGGAATAGTTTCTATGCTAGCGGTAGGTGCTTCGGGTGTTTCGGTTGGCACACGATTTATCGCTTGCACTGAGGCGGAGGTGGGCGATGGGTACAAAAATGCCATTGTGGAATACGGAATGAAAGATATTGTGATGACCGATAAGATTAGTGGAACGCCTTGCACCATAATTCAAACGCCTTACGCGCAAAAGATTGGACTTCGTCAGAATTGGTTTGAGCGCAAATTGGCAACCAACAAGCAAACCAAAAAATATTTCAAACTATTCGTTCAGCTTCGCGGAATGAAACGCTTGGAAAATGCATTGCAACCTGCATCGTACAAAACCTTATGGTGCGCAGGGCAATCGGTAGAAATGATTGATGAAATTCTTACCGTAAAGGGCATTGTAGAAAAGATGGAACAAGAAACGCGCGATTGTTTGGCGCGACTGAGTACCATTCAAGTTCAATAATTGGGGCCGAGGTTAGTAGGCTCCTCCGCGTTTACGAACAAACCACTCTATGCTAAGCAGCAGCATAATAAGTGCGAAGAGCCATTTTAAGTGAATGGCTTCTTTGAACCAAGTCTCTTCGTAAATCACATTTCGTAAATCTTCGTTTGCTAGAATTGTGGCTGAAAGTTTTTCCAATTCTTTGGGATAGAATACTTTTCCTCCCGCTTGTGTTGCTAAACGATTTAGCAAACTGTGGTCGGCCGAGGTATTCACACTTTCCAATTTCAATGCGGCCACCATAAACTGCCCTTTGCTTTCATGCACTTTTCCAGCGTGATTTACAGAGGCCATGTAGGTATAATTACCAGCTTTGAACGTGCCAACATTTAGTCGATACGCGGTTTCGGTGCGGTTAAACGCATATGTAAATTCTTTTCTTTTCTCATCTCGAATGGTCAAAGTCACTTCTGGTTCATTCAAAGGTTCATAGGTTTCGTTGTAGAGTTCGCAATTGAACACCACCTGTTCATCTTCGCTGTACCGATTTTTCGTCACAACGCGGAACAAACTTTTATCCGTTTTTAGAGCGAGATACTGCACTATTTTCGATAGCATACCGTCAAATACTTCATGTGAGGCGTTATCCTGAAAATCTTTCATTCGCCATCTCCAAATGCCATCTCCAGCCGAAATGCCGATTTTTCTCCCCGAAATATCGTTGAATAGCAACAGCGATTGTTCCGTTTCTACATTGCCAATGCGTTGGGAAAATAAGGACTGAGCCGACCCACTTGTGGTGAATTCTCCAAAAGGAACATTGAGTGGTGGATAACGGCTTAGCATTCTGCGCAATTCTTCATCTACGGCAAACAACGAAAAACCCTTTGCTAACAGAGGCTGCACTTGGTTTTGGGTTTTTCTTCCCGAATTAATGCGAAGCCCAAGACTCAAGGCATTGAAGGCATTCAAATCAGTTTTTCCCCCAACAATTACAAATATGGGCACATCACTGGCCAGAACGCGCTCCACAATGGCCTTGCCTTCGCTGCCCGTTTGCGGCAATTGATGCAGTAAAATCAAATCGTATTTGTCTGGAATAATTTCGCTTTTCCCTATGATTTCGGCTTCTACTTCATAATTCTGATTGGAAGAAATGGAACGTCTTAATGCTGCAACATCAGGGTGTGGGGCAGCGGCTAGAATCAACACTTTTTGCCGTCCGTCCAAAACTTCTACAAACACATCTTGGGTGTTGTTGGCATAGGACAATTCTCCTTTCAAACGTTGGACGCTTATCCGCAGACGATTAAGCCCTGGAGTGTCTGCTTTTAAAGTTGCGAGTAATGTTTTTCGGAAAGATGTAGAGGAAATGGAAATCCGTTCTTCCCAAAGAATGCCCTTATCTCCTGTAATTTGAACCAGAGCATTTTGACCGCCAAATTCGGCTGCTTCAATGGTGATTTCTACTGGATATTCGTTGCCCAAATAGGCGTAGCGATTGTGGTCTACTTTGGCTAGAATAACATCTTTCTTTACTGTAGTATCGCCTAAAGCAATGGCGAAAAATGGAGCTTTTATTCTGAGCGGACTATACACAGGGTCGGCACCGCGATTATAAATTCCATCGGATGCAAGAATTACAGCACCAACGTTTCGGTTTGCATAGCGATTGTCCAATTCTTCAAACAACTGAGAAAAATCGGTTCTTGCTTCAGAGAAATTGGTGGCATCGCCCTCGCTTACCGAACCACCAAAGTTGAAGGAATGCACTTCGTATTTTTCTCCCAATTCTAAGCGCAACTTCTCAAGCGATTCCAAATAGATGGTGCGGTAAAATGTGGAATCGGCATTGAGTAGAACGGAAGTGGAGTTGTCTTGAGCAACAATAATTATTGGTTTCTCCGTTCTATTCTGAGTAGTTTTTAGCAACGGGCCAATAATCAGAAGAGCAATAATGAAAACCGATAACCCGCGCAACGCAGCAAGCATGCGCACCATCCAATGCGCAAATTCTGATGTCTTTCGGTCGCGGAAATACATGGCCAATGCATAGCCAACTCCTGCCAAAAGGCAAAAGATGACGAACCATGCAGGATATTGGAAGATTATTTCCATACGCTAGGTCAGCATTCCTCCACAAACAGGAATTACTTGTCCAGTAACATAGGACGACAACGGACTGGCGAGAAATAGCACGCAATTGGCTACATCTTCGGCAGTACCTGCGCGCTTCAAAGGAATAGAAGCTTTCCATTCTTCAACCACTTTTGGGTCGAGTGCATTGGTCATTTCGGTTTCGATAAAACCCGGAGCAATCACATTGCAACGAATATTCCGTGAACCGAGTTCTTTTGCAATACTCTTACTGAAACCAATAATTCCAGCCTTACTTGCAGCATAATTTGCTTGTCCAGCATTGCCTTCAATCCCAACTATGCTGCTCATATTGATAATGCTTCCTTCACGCTGTTTTAGCATGATGCGCTGCACTACTTTGGTGATGTTGAACACCGATTTGAGGTTGGTATCAATCAAGGCATCCCAGTCTTCTTCCTTCATCCGCATTAATAGGTTGTCGCGGGTGATGCCAGCATTGTTCACCACAATATGCAACGCGCCAAATTCAGTGGTGATATCTTCAATGAGTTTTTCAGCCTCTTCTAGCTTGGCGGCATCGGAACGAACTGACTTGGCTGTAACGCCCATTGCGCATAGTTTGGCTTCAACAGCCTTTGCGGCATCTTCACTTGAAACATAAGTGAATACTATTGTGGCACCGTGCTCGGCCAACTTGAGGCAAATGCCTTTGCCAATGCCACGGGTTCCTCCAGTAACTAGTGCAACTTTTCCTTTTAACAACTGCATGGGGCAAAGATAGACGGCTTAGAGAAACGCCTCCCCAAAACCCCGATTCGTTTTTACTTCGTCAACAATCTTTCCTTGCGAGATGAGATGCACCGTATTGAAGTGCTCGCACAATTCTCCTGCCTTGCTGTGACGAAGGAACACGGGGCTGCCCAATTCAAGCTCTTTGCCAGAATAGGTTATCGGGGTTTGCACTTCGCCCACGCCTTCTTGAGCGATAAGCGTTGCGCCTTCAGGTAAAAAGACTTTGGGTTGCTTCAATTTGCCAATCTCGCCTGAAGCTACGTAACCGCCACCAAGACAAGTGAAGATATTCGGCTTGGGCTGACGGACTATCTCGATGGCATAGCCCGCTGATGGTTCCATCTTGAAATGACTGTAATTATCGAATAGACCTGGGCTGAAAAAACCAGAGCCAACTGTCACCTCAGTCACTACTTCTTCTTTGCAGGTGGTGTTCATGCTGCCAGTGCCGCCACCGTTCACAATGCGGAGGTTGAATCCCATGGCGGTGAGAGCCGCAACGATACTTTTCCTGCGCTGCGCGATTTCTTTCACCGAGCGTCCTTTGAGTAATTTAACAACTGCATTCATGGCGCCTTGACCAGGAACATTGTCGCCAAGACCAGCTATTTGAGCTTCGTATCCCATAACGGCCACCAGTTCCACATTCGAATGCTGTTGGATGACCTTGCCCAACGCTACCGCTTCTTTCTCCCCAAACACAGACGACCGCCATACCCCGAAATGCAGTCCCGGAAGGTCGGTGCTCATATCCATATCCATGCAAATGGGAACGCGCACGCCTTCGCGCCTAGCGATGCGGTCGAGATGCGTGATGTGCTCGGGGCGGTCTATCATCAAAATGATGGTCTTGCCCTTTTTTAATTCATCTATGATTGGGAGTATGTCCAACTCGTTCCATGCAGGATAGCCCATCAACAAATCATCAAAGCCTTGCTGCGAAAGGAATACTGCCTCGCGTGGCGAATAGCACATCAAACCCTGATAGACCGATGAATGCTTAAGGATGCGCTGCAACAAGGCTGGTACACGCACACTTTTGGATGCAATTCGAGTGGTTTTCCCCTGCGCCATAGTGGCCAATTCTGTCACGTTGGCATCAAACAAATCGAGGTCAACATAAGCGAGTGGAAACTGCTTTCCCTGTACGATGTTGCGATAGTAGGCGTAGGTTTTAGGGGTTATACTCATACCTTTTTGGTGTCTTTATTTTATATTGGCATTTGACCTTTAAGTTGGCGCCTTCTTGATTTTACATTGAAGGATCGAAGCGCCAATTCCTCTTTGGTAAATGTGGCTGGACGGCCTTCGTCAATAGCGATTCGCTCGTTTTTCGGCTTTAACATCTCTAATGCTAGTTGCTTAAATTTGGTTTGCACCGCGCCCAGCGTATGTTCGCCAAATACGGTATGTCCGCCTTCATAGTGCTGAGTTTTATATTCCTGATATGTGGTAATATAGCCGCAGTAGGCGTTGCAGTAGGTGGTTGCTATTACTTCTGTTACTCCGTGGTCCTGCAGAATATCCAAAAGCGATTGTTCGATGCGCTGTCCTGCAATGGTTGTTGCTTCCGCAGGAATGCCAGCAAAAGCCAAGTTGCCAATAATTACAAGGTGCAACGGTAACACTTGAGGTGTCCAAGGTTGATCCCCAAGACTGCCATTAGCATGGTAGCGTTTGAAAGCCGCTATGGTGCCGTCTGCCCATTTTGGAACAACTAGATTCTTTATATCATGTGTGCCCAAAATAGTTCGTTCTCCAGCTTCTAAAAGGATGTCCTTTGCCCCTTGAACTTTATATTTCAAATAGATTTTGTCCGCTTGTTCTTTAGGCATTTTTTTGGCAGCCATAAGTTCGTAGGCTTTGAAGCCGCGACTTAACGCAGTAACCAATGCGGCAAGTGGTTTTGCCATGCCAGGGCCTTCTTTGGTTCCAGCAAAAAATTTCACGCCATGGCATGCGGGTCCCGTGCGAGCATCTGGGTCGCCCCAAGCAAATTCCGGGTCAACAATTGTGGTGCGAAAGTCCACCCATGCAATTTCATAATCTATTTGGAGCGGAATACTTTTTTCATTTGACGCCTTGGTATACAGGTCAATTGCATGTTCGAATTGAAGATTTCCATTGTAGCGAGCACTTTCAAAATCATCTTCGAATTTGCCGCGTATCCAACTTTTTTTCTTGTCCCAAACATAGTTCGGAGTAACATCACCAGTTTTGCGCTGCGCAAACACTGAAACAACATCCTGAGGCTTTCCTTCTTTGCGGAGCGCTTTCTCCATAAAAAGTGCGGCATATCCTTTATTGTCAGAGCAAATCAACGTATTGTCGTTGCTGATACTGGTGGTGTGGGTTCCAAAGAAATTCCATGTTCCAATGGGATTACCTTCTAAGTCATCGAATCGAAGCAATAGCATGTTGCGGTCAACAGCATATTGAGATTCATCTTCCGCTACTTTTTTTACTTCAGGATTTTGGTTGTAGGCCCCAACAGACCGGTTAAACCCTACCTCTTTATCTGGTGCGATTTCACTTTTCGCAAGTTTAATTGTTGCTGGAACAGCGCTGGCCTCTGCTTCAATAATCGCATTTACAATGCCGTCAACTATGGTTTTATACACTTCGGGCACAAAGCCTGGCACCGCCATATTGTATAACCCAAAATGAGAATATCCACCAGGAGCGCTATGCGTGTGTTGAGCCGTAAGCATCACATTATCTTCCGAATAGCCCAATTCAGGATGCTTGCGGTCAAGTTTTTTCATCACCCCTTTTTTTATGGCGATAGTGATGAAGCAGATTTCCGCATTCACCATAGCCACTTTCTTGCCTGAGGCGCTGTCTTTAATCACAACTGCCCGTGCAAAAAGGTCAGTGTCAACGCCCTTCACAATATTTAAATACATGCCGTAGCCCATCATGCCCACACCGAGCTTGAAGGCGGTAATATCTTTTTTGGCAACTCCGATGTGATACATGTAAATGCGTGGGTTTGAACTAAAATACCGTGCTGGCAAAGGCCGCCTAAGGTACTAGAATCGGATGGGAGTTAAAAGCGAATGAATAATTTTTCGAGGGAATTGTTGCAGTTTTCGTTGAAGGGCATTTGGCGCTAGTGTGACGATGATGGAAGGCAATTCAAACTGTAGGTTTGTGTGGTGAAACATCTTATCATTTTCATAAAAAACCCAGTGTTGGGTAAGGTCAAAACGCGGTTGGCAGTAACTGTTGGCAATGCGCGGGCATTGCAGGTTTATAGGCAGTTGTTGAATATAACCCGCATCGCCTCTCTTGGAGTAGATTGCCAACGTCAGCTTTATTATTCTAGTGCAATAGAACAGGACGATGCGTGGCCCAATGTTTTTTTTGAAAAGCATCGGCAAGTAGGGGCAGATTTAGGAGCGCGGATGCATCATGCGTTTAGCACGTCATTTGCCGAAGGTGCAACCACGGCTGTGCTTATTGGTAGCGATTGTCCTGAAATTTCTGCAGCGTTAATTTCAACTGCCTTTGATACTCTAGAAAGCCACGATATAGTGCTTGGCCCAGCCGAAGACGGTGGCTATTATTTGATTGGGATGAAAACAGTAAATATTTCCCTGTTTGAAAACATGAAGTGGAGCAATGCTTCCGTGTTAGAAGATACCTTAGCGAGAGTTTCTAAATTAGGGCTTCATGTCAAAATGTTACCTCAACTTAGTGACTTGGATAATGAGCAAGATTTGCTGACTTCCGGGCTGTAGGTTTTTATTTGCTCTACAAGAATTCAAGTCAATGGCACGAAAATTGGTTTATTTTTCCTACGGCTTCCCTTCAAAATACACTGCCAATTCTTGTGCAATCCGCTGATAATAAAGCCCATTAGGATGGCCCTCAGTTCTGAATAGTTTGTATTCAGGTTTTTCCTTGTCTAGCAATTGTGAGCAGTCGAGATAAGTCACGCCCTCTTTTTTTAAGTGTGGAATTAGTCGCGTGATAAGCGTGCTGTTTGGCCCTATCACCACTACAAAATCGCCATTGGGATACTGTTTCAAGAACTCTTTTTGAGAGGCTGCGAATACCTTGGCGGCCAGTTCCAAATACGCATCGTTGATGCTCCAAGGGATGTCGATATCAAACAGGTCGAGAAACGCACTTTGGGTCAGTATGCGATAAACAGCGGTGGTGATGGGGCGCCCGGTAGTGAAAGTGCCATCCTGCTTCAATTCGCCATTTTCGAGAAAGAAATACGGGAAATCGCGCCCCCACATTTTAATCAGTCTGCGCGAACCGATGAGGCGCGGCAAATGGTCATCAATAAAGAGATAAATCAATCTTCCGTTAGGTTCATTTATTTGAAGGTGGAGGTTTGTTGCCTTCAATGTGGTAAGCAGATGCTGCGGGCCTTGTCCTGATTTGGCGTAATTGTATGGTTTCAATCCACTGCTGCTATCCAGGGCAAAAGCGAATGTTTGTCTGTCTTCCACGCCATAACCGAACATATAGGAGCAGCCCGCAAGCATTGCAAATTCCCGATAGGTTGAATCTGCATGGGCGTTCGGTACCTGCCTTCTGCCCAGAGTATCGATGGTATAATCAATGTCATAAATAAGCGTATCGTTCACAAAGCAGCGGTGGTGAATGGTGTCGCCTTTGGCTTTTAGCGGGTCGTGGGTTGGGTTCCATTCGGTGCGCTCAGTGTAAGGCGGGGTGTATTTGTGCTTGAAATAATAGCGGCATCCGAACTCTACCGCGAGCACCATTCCAAATGCAATTGCACAACCTATATAAATGGATGCGAATCGAGGGCTCTTTCGCAGCCAGTTTCTAACGGTGTCAGAAATACTTTTGGCGGAAAGAAGCGCTGCGATTGCAGGAATAAACAAGAGCACATCGGCCATAAGCACCAAAAGCCTGACGAATGCATCCACGGGCGTGGACGCCATTACGAAACGGAATGCCCATTGGGTTAGCGCTGCGATAATCAGCACCATGAGTATTCCTAACGTGCGCGAATATCCCATAACCTGACTACCTAACTAATCTGCTGCAAACCTACTTTGCCAGCATCTTCAACATGGCTACTTCCTTTTCGGTAAGGAAACGCCATTTGCCGCGTGGCAGGTCTTTTTTGGTCAACCCTGCAAATAGAGTTCTATCCAGTTTCACCACTTCGTAGCCCATGTGTTCAAATATTCTTCGCACAATGTGGTTTTTTCCGGAGTGAATTTGAATGCCAATTTCGTCTCCGTTTAAAGCTTCTACCACATAGTTGATGCGGTCGGGTTTTATAAAACCGTCTTCCAATTCCACTCCATTGGCAATTTGGTCCAAATCTTCCTCTTTCATGGTTTTATTTAGGAAAACATGATAGATTTTACGGATGGCATTGGATGGATGGGTCAGTTTTTCGGCCAGTTTTCCATCGTTGGTGAAGAGTAAAAGTCCAACTGTAGCGCGATCCAATCGTCCGACTGGATAAATGCGCTCTTCGCAAGCGCTGGCTACCAATTCCATCACAGTTTTACGCTCTTTGTCGTCAGCTGTGGTGGTAATAAATCCTTTGGGCTTGTTGAGCAGCACATACACCATGCGCTCTCCTTGTAAGGTCTTTCCGTTGTATTCCACACGGTCGGTGTATTTCACTCGCATGCCCAGTTCGGTCACTACTTTGCCGTTCACTTTAATCAGGTTGTTGGCAATAAGTTCATCTGCCTCGCGCCTCGAACAAACACCAGCTCGGGCTATAAACTGATTCAAGCGAAGTTCTGTGGGGGCTTCGTCCACTGGCGTCACCACTTTGCCTATTGCCTTGCCCCCTTTAAAGGTGCGCTTGGGCTTTTCCATTTCAAGCGGTGGCAACTTATCGCGTTCTTCCTTGCGCTTAAGGGTTTTGCTCAGTTTCTTCTCTGGCCCATAAAATGGAGTTGGTGGCTTGGCTCCTTTGGGTTTATCGCCAGTTGATTTACGTCCTCTTTTCGACTCTCCACTGGGTTTGGAGGCGGCATTTCTTTTCGGTCTTTCCATGGTGTTGCGCTTGCGCAAAGATAGAAGCAGAAGCTAGGGGCAGTTTCGGGGCTAGGCTATGGGGTAAAACGCTTCTTCTAAGTGGTCAATACGATGGCGGTCTTCGGTTATTACAATTGAAATAATGTCGAAGCGCGCCTCCAACATCACTCCAAATTTCTCCATATAGGCATTGGCCGCGGCTATGGTTCTGCGCTGTTTTTCTCGCAGCACTGCGTGAAACGGTTCGCCAAAAAAGCCGGTAGCACGCGCCTTCACTTCCACAAACACAATAATGTCATTATGCTGCGCAACGATATCCAATTCGTTGCGCCCACTGCGCCAATTTGTGGCTAAAATAATGTAGCCTTTCGAGTCCAAATAGGCCACGGCAAGCTTCTCGCCTTGTTGTCCCAAATCATTATGTTCGGCCATGGTTCGATTGCATAGTTTTTGCCAACTTTGGCAGCACAGATTTTGTTCAATTCAGTCCCTAAAAATAGCCCAACATGCGTTTCATTTATACTTTAATTCTCGCTTTTACCATCTTTTTTAGCGGATTTACCCAAGCTCAAGAATTTGAGGGGTCTATTTATTTTACAAAATCCAATATGGTAGAGGCCACCAAATATGCCTATCACGTAAAAGGAAATATGGTTCGGATAGATGAGATAATTGACGGCAACGACAAACTTGTCGCCACCCTTTTGGTGAATCTAGAAACCAAAGAAATGACTGCGCTAAGCCACGAAAGAAATCTTTATTTAAAACGGCCGAAATCTGGAGAATTGGCTCCAGTGAAAGGGTTGGAATTGAAAAAGGGCGAACTCGAAAAAGTGATAATGGGCAAGAACTGCGAGCAATTTCGTGTTAAAAGCAAAGAGCTGAATAGCGAAGTGTCGTATTGGGTTGCAGAAGGCTATTATTCATTCTTCCCCAAGTTGTTGAAAATCTTAAAACGCAAGGATAACTACAGTGCTTTTTATACTTCGCTTCCAGATTTAGACCGCAAATTCCCTATGATGGCAGACGAGATGTCGTTACTTCGTGAGAAAAAAGGCTTTATCAAGGTGGATAAATTAGAGCCTAAAAAATTGGACGATAAAATGTTCGCCATCCCAGCAGGATTCGAAAAAGTGGAGAAATAATAGAGTAGATAAGCTCGCGAAGGTTTGGGAGAATGCGTAGCTAAACGTAACTAAAATGAGAGCCGCTTTCCGTTACTCTTAGGGCGGCTTTTTTGCCAAATACAAGCGCTCTGTTGTCCTCTTGATGCCCTGCTGGAAACCGAAATGTCACAGGAATATATAGCTCCGAAACATGGCGTTTGATAATTTCTTCGGCTGTTTCGCCAAAGGCAATGCCGTTGTCGCGCATATCGGTCATGCCACCCACTATAAGTCCGGCAAGGTTTGAAAGCCGTCCGTTGCGTTTCATGTTCATCATCATTCTATCGATATGATAGAGATATTCATCCAAATCTTCAAGAAATAAGATTTTGCCATCGGTATTCACATCCGAAGCGGAACCTAATAGCGAATAGAGAATGGAGAGATTGCCACCCACCACTTCGGCTTCGCAGTGCCCTATTTGATTTAAGTAGTGCGTTGGCGTTTCAATAGGCGAATAGCGATGCAGCAACGCATCAATCAACGAACGAAAGGTGAGGTGCGTTGGGCGCATGGCTTTCATGTTCACAGGCATGGAGCTATGAAGCGTAGCAATCCCGAAATTTTGGTTGATGTGTGCATGAAGCACAGTCACATCACTAAATCCGCAAATCCATTTTGGATGTTTGCAGAACTCAGTAAAATCCAGTTGGTCGATGATGCGCACTGTGCCATAGCCACCTCGAGCGCAGAGAATAGCCTTCACTTCGGGGTCGTCCAACATGCGTTGCATATCGGCAGTGCGCTCTTCATCCGTTCCAGAAAATTGGTTCTTTTCACCAAACATTCGTTGTCCAGTGCGCACCTTGAAGCCTTCGTCCACCAACATTCCAATGGCAGGAGTGGCTTCTTCATAGCTCATTTTACGTGCAGTGGCTACAATGCCGATGGTGTCGCCAAGATGAAGGTGGGGAGGTAGTGTCATGCCGAATTGCCATATCTATCTTTGGCGTTCTGCAAAGGAACAAAACTGATTTACAGAATTCGTGATTAAACCGAAACGCCATCTCATTACTGCAGCCCTTCCTTATGTGAACGGGCCTGTCCATCTCGGCCATTTGGCAGGGGCATATTTGCCAGCCGACATTTATGTGCGCTATCTGAAACTGAAAGGAGAGGACGCGGTGTTCGTATGCGGGTCGGACGAGCACGGTGCGGCTATCACGCTACGTGCCAAGAAGGACGGTATCACCCCTCAGCAATTGGTGGACAAGTACCACACCATCTGCGAGAAGGCATTTGCTGATTTCGGCATCCGCTTTGACATCTATCACCGCACATCTTCCGAGCTGCATCACGAAACGGCATCGCAGTTTTTTACTGATCTGTTGGCGAAGGGTACCTTCACAGTCAAGGAAAGTGAGCAGTATTTTGACGAGGAGCAACAGCAGTTTCTTGCCGACCGTTACATCATGGGTACGTGCCCTAAATGCGGCCACACGGATGCCTATGGCGACCAATGCGAGAAATGCGGAAGTACATTGAGTCCCACGGATCTTATCAATCCACGATCCGTGCTGAGCGGCAAACCGCCTGTGATGAAGACAACCACCCACTGGTATCTGCCCATGGAGCAGCATGGCGAGTGGCTCAAGGAATGGATCAATAAAGGCACGATTGACGGTGTGCCACATCACAACCCCAACGAGTGGAAGAACCACGTGGTGGGGCAATGTAACTCGTGGTTGGATGGTGGCTTGCAAGCGCGTGCCATGACCCGCGACCTCGATTGGGGCGTGAAAGTGCCTGTTGCGGGTGCCGATGGCAAGGTGCTTTATGTGTGGCTCGATGCGCCCATCGGCTACATCAGTGCCACAAAGCAATGGGCGGCCAACAATGGCAAGAACTGGGAACCGTACTGGAAAAGTGACGACACCCGCCTCGTCCATTTCATCGGCAAAGACAACATCGTTTTCCATTGTATCATTTTCCCGATAATTTTGAAATCGCATGGTGAATACATCCTGCCACAGAATGTGCCCGCTAATGAATTCCTGAACTTGGAGGGCGAAAAGCTGAGCACTTCCCGTAACTGGGCAGTATGGCTGCACGAATACATCGAATCGTATCCCGACCGCAAGGACGCGCTGCGTTACGTGCTATGCTCCATCTTGCCAGAGGCCAAAGACAGCGAGTTCACATGGAAAGATTTTCAGGCGCGCAACAACAATGAGCTAGTAGCTATTCTCGGCAATTTCGTGAATCGTGCTGTGGTACTGACACACAAGTATTATGAAGGCAAGATTCCTTCCGTAGAAACGGAAAGCGAAGTATTGAAAGATGCGTTGTCTTTTTATGAAAAGGTAGGGGCACCGTTAGAGAAATTTCAGTTTCGTCAAGCATTGGCGGAGGCCATGAACCTTGCCCGGCTAGGAAATAAATACTTGGCCGATAACGAGCCTTGGAAGACCATAAAAACCGACCCTGAAGCTGCCGCCAAGGTGATTGCCACCTCGTTGCAAATTGCTGCGCATCTATCGCAGGTGTTGGCTCCGTTTCTGCCATTCACAGCGCAGAAGTTGGCCGACATGTTGAAGTTAGATGCGAAATATACTTGGGGCGAAGTGCCTGCCGTCTTGCTTCCTGCTAATCATATAATAGGTGAAGGCGAGTTACTTTTCACCCGTTTTGAAGATGCTGACGTGGACAATGAGGTGGAGAAGCTGAAAGCAAAGGCCAAGACGAATGCAGTTACAGCCTTGCCTCCTGTGAAACCAACGGTGAACTTCGAGCAGTTTCAGGCAATGGACATTCGCATTGGTACTATAACAGAAGCGCAACGGGTGCCGAAGACTGCCAAGTTGCTGCAATTGAAGATTGATATTGGCACGGAGGTACGCACTGTAGTGTCTGGCATTGCCGAGAGCTATTCGCCAGAAAACATCATCGGTCAGCAGGTGACCTTGTTGTGCAACCTCGCCCCGCGCAACATCAAGGGCATCGAAAGCCAAGGTATGGTGCTAATGGCCGAAGACGCTGATGGAAAGCTGACGTTTGTTGCTCCTGATAGGGCGGTAAGGGCTGGTTCTAACGTTGCGTAGCCTCTTTTTTTAAGAAAGATTTTCCGACTTGAGAATCGTTGTCACTGGTGTCCTATTGGCTAACATACCTGTCAGTATGCTTTGACGCAGATGCAATCGAGAGCTCAAGTAGTCAGGAACCAGCTACACGAGGGGTCTGTAATAGGGCTGTGGCAATGGCGACACCACAAGGGTGCTCCGTATCCAACGGATGCGCCTTCAAAGTAATGCCAGATTCCTGAAATCGCCCGTCAATATCTATACCTAACGCCTGAGGTGAGTGAAGTTTGACCAAAGCAAGCCAAGCAGGTCCGAGGCTTAGGTCAACAAATTTGATGGGGCTTGTGTGCAGGTCATCTTGCAAGTGCCTGAAGCATTTCGCTTTATCCTCTGAATACGTTTCCGTTCTAAGGAGCTCTCGACCAAGAAGCGCAACCATCATGGCCGACACAAGGAATCCTGAGGCCTTATGGTTGATGACTAGCCATCTTACACTGTAGGTGATTAAAATAGCCAGATACGGGGTGATTGGCCCGTAATACCAAACGAATTGCGTGGCTGACATCGACAGTAGGACGACCAAAGGCATTGTGACGAACACGGAAATAGAAATCAGCCTTTCGCGGCTAAATAACTCGCGTAGGAATGCCGTGCCTTGTTTACTAATTCTTGAGATTCCGACAGCGAGGCCAATGAGGATGAGATACCACCATACATTTAACAAGAGATCCAAAGCGACAAAAAAGAAAAGAGGTCTATGTCCTTTACCAGCTTCAAAGCCTGTAAGTCCGAAATATCTGCCAATGGTATCGTGATAAATGAGTGTGTGCCAAGAACTCGATGCCCCATACAGGCTTTTTTCAGAGACGAATGTTTCTCCAGACTGTGCTGAAAGTATCAGCCATCCAAGAGAGATGGTAAGGAAAAGAAGAGTCGCAAAGTATGTCTGCGGTCTGTGGACGAGTCCTCTCAATTGCCCAGTAAAAAAAAGGTACGCAACAATTCCGGGTATGACAAGAAAAATAGCTGTACCCTTTGTCAGAAAAGCGAGTCCGAAAAATAATCCTGTCATTAGGATACCATACTTCATCGACCTCCTAAGGCCGAGTTCCAACATTACGGTCCCACCAGTTAGAAACATCACAAACATGGCATCAAAGTCTGCGGTTCGGGCCAGATGAGAACCGAACACCGCTTTTGATGACAGCAACAATAAGCAAGTGAAAAGGGCGAAAAGCTGTCCACGATGAATCCGGATAAGGAGATAGAATAATAACACCGTAACAGTCCCTGACAAGGCGGCAGGCAAACGGGCACTCCATAAGGATGTGCCAAAGACCTTCATCGAGATGACCATCGACCACACAAATAGAGGTGGCTTGGCATTCCATGTGTCTGGCTCTCCATTGTAATACAGGTTGAGCCAATTGGCATTCCGATTCATCTCTACAGCGTTGACAATCTGGCGGGCCTCGTCATAGTCCGATATGTCGCTGCTATCCAATTTATTGAAGGCAATAACCAGTGTTAAGATGAGCAAGGCCAACACGACCCATCTTTCATGGATGCGAACCGACAATGCTCGTAACAGTTCCAAAGGAGAAAAAAGGCTCATTCGATGTGTTCGCGTACCGAGACCAGCCTGAGTAGAATGATCGCAGTGGACAAAACTACGTCTCGCTTCCCCTTTTTCATACAGACTGTGTCCTATGGCTGTACTCATAAATAATGTGGAGAAAACGCGCCAAAGCGTGAGCCTTGCAGACCTTAAAAAAACAACCTATTTAATGCAATCCTGACTTTGTATAGCCGTTTCGTCTAAACGGTATATTTGCCGCGCTTTACAGCCTCGTAGTTCAACGGATAGAATAGAAGTTTCCTAAACTTTAGATAGCAGTTCGATTCTGCTCGAGGCTACTAACTCCAAGTATTCCAATCTCCAAAGGAATGCTTGGTTTTGTTTATTCACGAGTCATTTAATTCATTTACCATGAAATTTTCTACATTAACGAAGTTGTCCAAAAGCCTTGTACTTGCTAGTATTGGCTTTATTCCGTCAATCTCATTTGCCCAACAGAGTTGTTCGTTTATCATTCATGTGAATGGTGCAACAGGAGTAAACTCTCCTGAATGTGGCGGTGAAGACAACCCGTGTTTCAAAATTAATGTGGGTATCCAACGTGCCCTCACCGAAGGATATTCGGATGTTAGGGTAGCAGCATCTGGAACCTACAACGAGGTAATAAACCTTGCCGATGGTATTAGTTTGTGGGGTGGATTTGACGGCCAATGGGCTGTTACCGGATTAACTGTTATTGCAGGAGGCACGTCAGGTCCTGAGTTTTTCACCATGAAAGGAGAGAACATTAATTCGTCTACTATAATTTCGGATTTTGAAATCATCGCTCCAGATGCGCTCACCGTTGGCAAAAGTTCATACGGAGTTCATGTAAAGAACAGCACGGGATTGGTTTTTCAGCGTACCACAATTCGAGGTGGTATTGGCTCTTCGGGCACTATTGGAAGCGCAGGTACAAATGCTGATATACCGGGTATAAATGGCACTCCTGGCGCAAGCGCTGATGAGTTCAACACAGCTTGCAACGATAATTCTTCGGGTGCAGGTGGTGTGGGTGCCACGCTATCTAATCCTAATACGCGTGGAGGAAATGGAGGACGCGGTGGGTACATGGATTCGGATTGCAGCGGATTTCCAGATTTTGATGCAACTGGCGGTATCGGTGGTGTAAATGCTACTATTTCTGGTCCAGGATATGGCCAACCTGGTGGAGGTTCGGGCACGTGTGCGGCTGGAATTGACGGTTCAGATGGTCAAACAGTTCATGGTGCAGGAGGAGTTGGGGCCGCTGATGCCTTTAGCTTAAGTGGTGATTATTGGTTTGCTACTGGTGGAAGTAACGGAACACTTGGATTAGATGGAACTGGAGGTGGCGGTGGCGGTGGTTCTGGTGGTTGCGATAGCGGTACCGATTCCTATGGTGCTGGCGGAGGAGGTGGTGGTTCGGGTGGTACAGCTGCTCCATTGGCTGGCACAGCTGGGTTGTCTGGAGGAAGTTCTGTTGCTGTGTTTTTGCTTTCCTCTGCATGTTCTTTTGTCGATTGTAGTTTTATTCTTGGTGTAGGTGGAAATGGTGGAAATGGCGGTGTGAGCGGAGTAGGAACGACTGGTGGAACTGGAGGTCCTGGAGGTGCATCCGTAGGCGATTCGCAAATAGGTGGCGATGGTGGCGATGGTGGCGCAGGTGGCAATAGCGGAGGCGGAGGCGGTGGTGCTGCTGGTTCAAGCTTTGGCATTTATGGCTATAACTCTACGATTAATCAAAGCGGAACTACGTTTACAGGTGGTTTGGCTGGCGATCAAGGTCTTGGCGGTTCGGGCTCTCCAGCTGGTGTAGCTGGGACAAATGGTAGCGCAGGAACAGTGGAAAGCGTGAGTGGTTCAGTGACTGACAACGTTTCTGAGTTGGCTGCGGAACCCGATCCTTGCATCGAAATTCTTACTCTTGATGTGGAGTTAAATACCTTGTGTGCTAGCCAAACCACCCTAGTAGATTTCAGCGCGGTGGGAAGCTTTAGTGGCGCAAATACATTTACCGCTCAACTTTCTGATGCTAATGGCGATTTCTCGAATCCAATCGATATTGGGTCAGTAGTTTCGGCCACGTCAGGCACAATTAGTGTTTTGATTCCGTTGCAAACCGCCAGCGGCACAGGCTATCGCATTCGGGTTGTTTCTTCTGCAACGCCAGCTATAGGCAATTCAAACGGAATTGATCTTGTTATAAACGCGCTGCCAGAAGTCACTGCAAACGCTTCTTTAACTACCATTTGCTTGGGCGATGATGTCGTTCTGAGCGGTGGTGGTGCAGACACTTACATCTGGGACAATAATATCGCGGATGGCGCTACGGTTTCGCCAACTGAAACTACAATATATAGTCTAACTGGAATTGACGGATTTACTGCCTGTTCAAACACAGCATCGGTTGAGGTTACTGTGCTAGAAGCTGTGGATGCGTCTGTGGAGCAAACAGGAAATCAGTTGGCTGCCGTTGCAGCAGGAGCTACGTATCAATGGGTTGATTGCGATAATACTAATGCGCCAATAGATAATGCTACGGAGCAAACGTATCTTGCTCCCGTGTCAGGAAACTTTGCCGTAGTGGTTACACTAAATGGTTGCAGCGCAACGTCTTCTTGTTTTAACACTACAGTGGTCGGGATAGCAACGGAGCCAGAACAGCATGTGGTGCTTCTTTATCCAAACCCAAGTTCGGGTGCGGTTCAGTTCATTTCTAATGTTAAAAATCCATTGGAAGTTAGCGTGGTAAACATGATGGGTCAAGTAATAATGACAAAAGGAAACGTGACTAATAACTCAACCATAGCGCTTGATCATTTGACTAACGGAATCTATCTCATCCGATTCGCTAATGAAGAAGTAAACGCGGTTCGTCAGGTTATACTTCAGAGATAGAACAGCTTTTTCCCATTCAAAAAGCCTTGCTCGCGGTGCGTGCAAGGCTTTTTTGTTGTAGGGCTAGTGATGTTCAATTTCACAGTTCTCCTTCTCGGTTCGATTTTATTTAGCTCTGAAACGAGACTATAATTTGTGCGGAGGTGAATAACTTTTCGCGAATGTTCAGAACATTCACTTGTCATTTTCCTTGGTGCTTTGCTTCTTTGAAAAACTGTTCCTGAGTTCTGAAAGTCAATCTGCACGGGGAACCTTCTACAATTATTTCAAGCAATGAGCATCGAAGCCGAAACTATGGATATCGCGACCCCAAAAACTAACGAGCCTAACAACCCATCTCCAAAACAAACCTATTCGTATGAAGAAGCTTTGGCGGCTTCCATCATTTATTTCAATGGGGACGAACTGGCCGCCAGTGTTTGGATAAACAAATATGCCCTCAAAGATTCTTATGGCAATATTTACGAGTGCACACCATCCGATTTGCACCGCAGATTATCCAAAGAAATTGCTCGAATAGAGAAGCGCTATCCAAATCCTATAGGCGAGCAAGAGATATTTGATGCTTTAGACCGATTTCGCTACATAGTTCCGCAAGGTGGACCAATGACGGGCATTGGCAATAATTATCAAATCGTATCGCTGTCCAATTGTTTTGTAATTGGTGCCGATGGAAACTCCGATTCGTATGGTGCCATTATGCGCGTGGACGAAGAACAAGTGCAGTTGATGAAACGCAGAGGTGGCGTGGGGCACGATTTGTCGTACATCCGCCCGGCAGGAACTCCTGTAAAAAACAGTGCGCTTACATCCACGGGTTTAGTGCCATTTATGGAGCGCTACTCAAATTCCACACGCGAAGTGGCGCAAGATGGCCGCAGAGGCGCTTTGATGCTTAGCGTTTCTATAAAACATCCCGATGCCGAGAAATTTATAGATGCCAAAATGGATGGTACCAAAGTGACTGGAGCCAACGTTTCGGTGCGCATTGACGATGCATTTATGAAAGCCGTGATTAGCGGAAAAACCTATGTGCAGCAGTTTCCTATTGATGCCCTTGAACCAAAAGTGACCAAAGAGGTAAATGCGGCTGCCATCTGGCAAAAAATCATTCATAACGCATGGAAGTCTGCCGAACCGGGCATTCTGTTTTGGGATACAATTATTCGCGAATCGGTGCCAGACCGTTATGCCGATTTGGGTTTCAAAACAGTGAGCACCAATCCATGTGGCGAAATTCCACTTTGTCCCTACGATAGTTGTCGGTTGTTGGCACTCAACCTTATGGGTTTTGTGGAAAATCCATTTACCAAATCAGCCAAGTTCAATTTTGATGGATTTAGTCGCTACGTGCAGCTTGCCCAGCGCATCATGGACGATATCATCGACCTCGAATTGGAGAAAGTTGATACGATACTAGCCAAAATAAATTCAGACCCTGAGCCAGTCGACCTCAAATCGGTAGAGCTTGGCCTGTGGACAAAAATCCGTGAGAAATGCATTCAAGGAAGAAGAACGGGAGTTGGCGTTACCGCAGAAGGTGATATGCTGGCAGCATTGGGCATTCGCTATGGCTCGGACGAAAGCGTAACGTTTTGCACGCGTGTGCATCAAACATTGGCGGTCGAAGCCTACCGTTCTTCGGTAGAGATGGCGCGCGAACGTGGTGCATTTCCAATCTATGATGCCAAGCGCGAAGAGGGTAATCCTTTCATAGCGCGCATTGCAGCCACAGACCCCGACCTTTTTGCCGACATGAAAAAATATGGTCGTAGAAATATCGCTTTGCTCACCGTTGCGCCTACTGGAACTACTAGCCTGATGACGCAAACCACATCGGGCATTGAGCCTGCATTTATGGTGGCCTACAAGCGCAGGCGCAAAGTGAATCCTAACGACCGCAACATTAAAGTAGATTTTGTAGATGGCGTGGGCGATTCATGGGAAGAATTTCATGTGCTGCACCATGGGTTTTCCCAATGGCTGCAAGTAAATGGCTACGACCCCAATACCGTGGCGCAAAGCAGCGAGGCCGAAATGAAGGCGCTTATTGCCAAAAGTCCCTATCACATGGCATGCGCCAACGATGTAGATTGGTTGAATAAAGTTCGCCTGCAAGGTTCCGTTCAAAAATGGGTGGATCATAGCATCAGCGTTACTGTGAATGTGCCCAACAATGCCACCGAAGAACTGGTAGCTGACATATACAGAACAGGTTGGGAAACAGGCTGCAAAGGCATTACCGTTTATCGCGATGGGTCGCGTTCGGGTGTGCTAATTAGCAATGACGAAAAGAAAGAAACCAAAGGCGAAATGGAGGTGGAGGCGCGTCCAGCCAAACGCCCTGATGTGCTCGAAGCCGATGTTGTTCGTTTCCGCAATGGCGAAGAAGAATGGATTGCTGTGATGGGATTGATAGAAGGGCATCCGTATGAAATTTTCACGGGAAAATCAAAAGATTCATTTCGACTGCCAGAATGGGTTGAGCATGGCCAGGTGCTTAAACAGCGTGTTGGCAAAGGATCGCGCTACGATTTTCGCTACACCGATCGTGAAGGTTATGGCACCACCATAGAGGGATTATCGCGCATGTTCGACAAAGAATATTGGAACTACGCCAAGCTCATTTCGGGCGTATTGCGCCACGGAATGCCATTGCCGTATGTGGTAAACCTAGTGGAGAATTTGCATTTGGATGCCCCATCGCTCAACAACTGGAAAAACGGTGTGGCGCGGTCTCTAAAACGCTACATAGAAGACGGAACTCGCCCAGCCGATGCCATTTGCAGCGAGTGCCACCAACCAGCTTTAATCTACGAAGAAGGCTGCCTGAATTGCAAAAACTGCGGGCATAGTAAGTGTGGGTGAGGTATACTGTGTATACTACGAGTTAACTAGAGATGCTTTCGTGATTTTATATGGAAGGGTTCATTTAGTTACTTTTCCACAATGAAATTCCTAAAAGTTCTAACCCTACTATTTCTTGCTAGCCTGAACATGCGTGCACAGCAGGATCCACAGTTTTCGCAGTATCAGGACTACAGCGCATTCATCAATCCATAGTTCATAGTCAACGATTATAAATTGAATGCTGATGTGCAGCACAGGCAACAATGGGTTGGTTTTGATGGAAGACCAATATCAACACTCGTTAATATCTCGGTCGACCTTAACAGGGGTGAAAATGGATTTACAGTTAAAGTTCCAGAAACTGGTAGTTGGCTTAAGAGAAATTTCCTGAAAACCATTTCAAAGAGTGGCTTTGGTGTCACTGTATTAAGTGACAAATTGGGAGCACAGTATTCAGGTGCTGTAAGGTTCAACTATGCATATTGTATCACAATCGGTGAGCATAGAATCATTCCAGGGATTTATACTGGAATGTTGTATAACACATTGGACGGGTCAAAGCTCAACCCAATTCAAACTGGTGACCAAAATATTATTAGTAGTAATCAAGGCGGTTTAGCATTTGACATGGGAATCGGATTAAGCTACCGCTTTAAGGGGCTTGTGGTAGGCTTCAGTGCGAATCACTTGACTGGGCAGACTTTGGAATATGCAGATGGTGGCACTGTTTCGAAAGTTACAGTAGCTCGCCATTATTATGGCCTTATTCGTTATGATTTTAAGATTGGAAGAGTATTTCGACTTAAGCCCCAATCGTTTTTCAAGACAGATGGTGCATCTGCCCAATTTGACCAATCCTTATGGTTTGGGTTCGACAATTTGAATAACTATCTAAATCGGGTCAATATTGGAGTGGGCTATCGTATTGACGATGCAGTAATGGTTGCGGGTGAGGTGGTGTTTAAATGGTTTCGGGTTGGCTATTCGTATGATATAACCACCAGCCGCCTCCGTGCCTACAGCAACGGCAGCCACGAAATCACACTACGGATGCATCTTTTCAAAAGCGGAATAGCGAAGGCTGAAATTGCGGAGTAGGAATTTGATTTATTGGTTTGTTCAGTTTTTGAAATTTGGATTGCGTTAGAATTCTTTTTCATCAACCGAATTCGTAGCAACAAACATCAATACCCACACCTTTTGCAGATGTTATCTTTGCCCAAACCTGCAATACGTGGTCAAGTGGTACGCTCTTCTGTTGTTTTTCCTGCTGCCGTTTGGCTTGCTGGCGCAGAACTTGACCAATTACCAGCCGCTACAAGCGCAGAATCCCATTCCTGAGGAGTTTCGTCAGCTATCTACCGAGAAGTATAAAACGGCACAAAAGAAGCTGAACCGTGAACGCGATGGCAAGCAACGCACCCGCGACAAAGACAATTTCTTGCTGGAAAGCAACTTTGTAATGAACCAAGTGCTCACCAGCGGGCGCGTACTTTTCAATGACCCTGTGTCTGTCTATTTGTCTAAAGTGCTGGATATTGTGCTGAAGGATGAACCTGAGTTGCGCGACAGTGTTCGGGTGTACGCGTTGCGTTCGTCTGTGGTCAACGCTTTTACGACCGATGATGGAGTTATTCTGGTGAGTCTTGGTTTGCTGGCGCAGTTGGAAAACGAAGCCCAGTTGGCCTACATCCTAAGCCACGAATTGGTGCATTTTCAGCGGCATCATATCATCAATGCGTATGTAGAAAACTTAGACATGAAGGAAGGCCGAGGAGTGCATGGGCGTTCCTCTTTTGACGAGCGCATTTTGGCCCGAAGTCGCTATTCCAAGGAATTGGAAAAAGCCGCAGACAGCGAAGGGTTAGACCGGTTTTTGCGTTCGGGGTATTCCACCCAATCCATCCCCAAAGTGTTTGATGTGATGCGTTATGCCCACCTTCCGTTTGATGATGTGAAGTTTGATCAAACCTTTTTCAACTATCAAGATTTTAAGATTGACAAAAGCTTTTTTCTCGACCAAGTGAAGACCCCCGAGCCTGTGGACGAAAAGAATGTTGATGACGCCACGCACCCCAGCCCAAGCGAACGGCAAGCCATTATAAATGCATTGATGCTAAAATCGGGAGGGTCTAAAGGCAAGGATTTCTTGCTTTCAGAAAAGGACTTTTTGCTACTACGCGAAACAGCGAGGTTTGAGCTTACACACCTTTATCAAATGACCGACCAGCCCATAATGGCTATTTACAACGCCTATTTGCTGCTGCGCAAACATCCCAACAATCCTTTTCTTCATCAGCAAGTGGCTCGTTCGCTTTATACACTTGCTAAGTTTAAGATGGCAGGCAAATTGGGTTATGTGCATCCCGGATATACCGCCATAGAAGGCGAATCGCAGCAGTTGTACCATCTGTTTTATCAACTGCAAGCGGACGAATTATGTGTGTTGGCTTTGGGTCATATTTGGCGCTTACGGCTTAAAAATCCTACCGATGCTGACCTTATTGCTATGGCGGACGACCTGCTGAAACAACTGATGCTTGATCACTACATGCCCGGCATGTTTAGCCGCACAGCCCCCGAACTCCAAGCGGCTCACTTGGATACAATTCAACTGGAGCAAATGAGCAGGTACGACCGTTTGCGCCTTAGACAAATGGAAAAACCACGCTATTCTATGCTGCGCTATGCCTTTGTGGAATTGTTTAACGATACCACCTTCAGCAACCAATTCGATCAATGGGAACGCGAAAAATGGATGGGGAATAAAACGACTGAATCAGTTTTTGAGCAAGATAAAAAGAACCGTGAAGAGAAACGAGAATGGCGTAATTCGGGCATTAAGTTGGGGATTGATAAGGTGGTGATGATATCGCCAGCGTATACCAAATTGGATATGCGCAAGCAGCAGCAGCACAACTTTTTGGATGCGGAATCAGCCAAGTTGGAGTTGTTTTCCAAATTAGAAAAGAGCGCAAAGCTGCTCTCGCTCGAAACAATAATCTTGGAAGCCACCATGCTCGATTCCAATAGCGTGAAAACGTTTAATGACATTGCTTTCTTAAATGAATGGGTAGACAAGCGCCTGCTCCATATGGATGTGGATATGGTGAGTTTAGACCGCGAGCGAATTGCTGCTATTATTAAGGATTATAGCACCGAGAATTTTTCGTGGACTGGCGTTATCAATTACCGCGAAAACAAGCAGTTTACCCCATTGCATTTGCTATATATACTAGTGCCGCCCGCCATTCCACTGGCTATATACTACATGGCTCGGCCCAATTATGACACCTATTACTATTGCCTCACTTTCAACCTAAGCACTGGCGAACCGAGCATGATTGCCTACAGCAATTTTAGGTTGAAAGACTCGCCCGATTTCATTAACAGCAATGTTTATGATAGCATGTGGCAAATGAAAACACGACCCCGAAAAAAGCGATGAGAAATCTGCTTGTCATAGCATTGATGCTGGTAGGCCAATGGTCCTATGCCCAAGCGCCTGGCTATATGGGCAAGCGCTTGTTGGTTACTGGTGAGGCTAGTTTTTTCAATGCTTTGTTTCATCCCAATCACTTTATGGAAAAGGGGTTGAGCAGTTTTGCTGTCAACATTCGCAGCACCATTGATATGGATTATATGGTGGCACGCAATGGGTCTATTGGCGTAACGTTCGATTTGATTTTTACTGGAATGGAATACAATTGGAGCACACTAGAATTTACCCGATTGCTTATTCCAGGTATTGATGCAGGCTATGACCATGCACAAATTCGGGGCTATGGCTATGGCATCAACTACAAGGTGTTTACCAACCCTTCAAAGGGTGGAATTGCACCTATTGGTGGCTACGTGAAGTTTGATGTGATGGTGTTGGATACCCGCATTCAACCGTACGACAAGCAGAAATCCATGGCTATGGGGCACGAAGAGCGCGTGATTACTCCCATGCTTTCGTTAACCTATGGCCGGCAGCGTGTATTTTTCGATTTTTTGGTATTGCGCTCGGGCGTTCAATTGGGAATAGTGCCCACAGGCATTGGGCCTTACATTCAATTGTTTGATGGAGAATTGGGCAAACCCGACCAAGCCACCGACCTGCGCGCCCAAGCCGAAGCGCGGTTGTTTAGCTACTATCTGCTCAATTTTAATGTGGGCATTGGGTTCTTAGCGCCTATTCGAAAGAAGTATCGGTAGGAATTAGCTAAGTGAGGGAAATTGTGCTTAATTCCTTGCCAACACCACTAGCTTGGGGGCTCCTTGGGTTCCTACCTTAACGATATAAGTTCCATCATATAGGGTTTTTGTATCTAAATACCAGATGGTAGTACCGGCTAAAATTGTTCCTTCGGAAACCAGTTTTCCAGTTGCGTCATAAATACTTACAGGAATGTTTTGCTTCACCAATCCGTTTACTTGCACCCCAATAAAATCTGCCGATGGATTAGGAAAAATAGTAACGTTTAGTTTATCCTCGTTGGTCTGAGTTATCCCTGTTAGAGATGGCGTGTAAACGGTTACTGCTTCACTGATACTCGTTACTTTTGCTGCGGTTTTGTTGCCATAAAAGGTTGGGCCAACCACATATGGGTACGCAGAAGAATTATCATCATTTACCGTGGCGAAGTAGCAATAGATTCCATTTGGATATTCTGGAGTTACACAAAACCGTCCGTTGTGTTCATCTAAATAATCTTGCCCAGCATTTGCGGTGTACAAGTAATCTTCTCGGAAATAGCCGTTGAAGAAAGTCTGTGTCCCAATTACCTGATTAACATTGGGTCCATTAACTCTTGTAGTGCTGCTACTCAACTGATAGCTGGATTTAATTCTTGTTATCCCACCAGTTCCATCCGTGTTGGCATAACCGTAAGCGCCATAAATGGGGAATCCATCATAAGCAAATCCAATTAACGGAGAGTGTTCGGTTTGGATGATGGTGTATAATCCATCAGAGTCGTACAAATCGCAGATATCAGAATATGTTAAAGAGGTTTCGCTATCGTATTTGAAAGCACTTGGATTTTGGTGATGATGATAATTTGTTCCAGCCGGATGGCCTTTTGAACAATCGAAACCCAACTTTTCAGCTGGAATTGCATCCCTATTCCAAGCTTGTGTTGTACTGGGTCCGCCTGGGCACATAGCGTTTGGTGGCGGGCCACCGCAGACACCATTCGTAGCGTTGGCATTATAGGCCACCCCATCTCGGTAGTCAAACAAGGAGACTCCATTGATGAAAACACCAATATTTCCTCCGGTTGTAGCGGTCGGATTTCCAGTGTTTTCCGAAGGGTTTAGAGGGAATTTGTAAATCGCATTCTGATCGCCAGCAACATTTGGATTCCCATCTCCGCTAAAAATTCCGGTTGGATATGCAGGAATACCTCTTGTTTTCACATACACCCAATTGTTAGAATAACTAACCTCTTGGCAGTTGGCAAGCACCGTCATAGGAATAGCCGTGTAGTTACCACCTGTATAATAACTACCATACGTAGTTGTGTTTTGTAGCCACGAGGTGATGGCTGGACTTTGCGCCTGTGCTTGTCCGAACATGGCCAGTACAGCAATGAGGATTACTTTTTTCATGAAGGCAGTTGGATTGGCTAGTTTGATAATTGTTTTCTTTAGACGACACGATGCCGCGCATCCTTCGTTAGGTTTGATATTATTTTTTTGGATATGCGAAATCTGGGTTGAAAAGAAAGTCCTTGTCTGTCAAGGTGAGCAGAAAAGCAGTCAAATCTGCTTTCTCTTTGCTTGAGAGTGGTGTGCCATTTTCGAGTTCGATGGCCAAGGTTTTGGAGTGCACCACGCCTGCATCGTAGTGGTTTAACACTTGTCGGATGGTATTAAATCGTCCATCGTGCATGTAGGGGTACGAGAATTCAATATTGCGCAACGTGGGCACTTTAAAGCGTAACGAATCTGATGTGTTCTTGGTGATATGCATTCTACCCAAGTCATTCAATGTGGTATCCATTGGTAGACCGCTATTGGCAAATTCTCCATTGGTAAATAAAGGTTCGGTATGGCATGAGGCGCATTTGCTTCTAAATAGCGCATAGCCAAGTTGCTCCTGTTCGGTAAATTCTGCTGTGCCCGCTTTGAACTTATCGTATTTTGAATTGGAAGAAACCAAGGTCAGTTGAAACTGCGCCAAGGCTTTGAGTAAATGATGCCCTGTGATGATGGAATCACCAAAAGCAGTGTGGAACATCTGTGGATAGCTGGACGAACGTTGGAGTTTGGCAAGTACGTTTGGCAGGGTTTCTCCCATCTCGGCCGGATGGGTTATAGGAGCTAAAGCCTGCATGTCCAAATGGTTTACCGCACCATCCCACATAAAGTGTTTGCTCCATGCCAAATTCAATAATGCAGGCGAGTTGCGTGTTCCTATGCTGTCGCGAATGCCATGACTGAGCTGGTGATCCACATGCGTGAATGCAGTATACACCAAATGGCAATTGCTGCACGAAATGGTGCTATCGACCGAGAGAATTGGGTCGTAGAACAGCATTCTACCCAAGGCAACACCTTCTTTGCTTAACGGACTTTTTTCAAAATCGTAGCTCGGCTTTGGCCAATATTCGGGGTATTCCAGTTCTATTTCGCTCAGACCGCTTTGCGTGGCAGAGAGCAACGCAGCAGCTAAAACCAGCAGCATAGCGGCTCTACTCTTCATCTTTCACACGGAAAATGGTGGCAGCTTGCTTGGATAAGGCAACAGCTTCCGCACAGGGAGACATGACCTTGGAAAGTACTTTCAGGTCTACGGCTGCCAACAATTGAGCGACATCTACCACGACCGTAACAGAAGCATCCGATAATTTTAAGCTGACTTGCTGCACTGTGGCGTTCGGATAGGAGTATCCACCCAAATGAAATTGAAATGCGTTGTTCCGAGAAGTGCAGACTGGGCTCGTTCCTTCCAACTTGAAGTTAATGTAACCACTATTCCACGCCCAATACATGCCTTTGCTGGGGTCGAGAGCGCCACCCATGGCACCCGAAACATTCGCAAGACTATCTGTTCCCAAAAGAAATGAAAGCCTATTGGCGGTGACGTTGGAAGGTAGGGCTATGCGTAACGAAGCCGAATCGGCCATATCTACCAGATGATAGCTATCGGGTTCTTGCCAAACTACTGCATTTCCGTTCAAAAGCTGCACATGGGAGACGTAGAATCGCAGCACGGAAACAGCCACTGGAGTGCCTTGGGCGGTAACATAGGTGCTATCTAACACCAATGGGGGTTGATGAAACGAAGGCTGAAACCGAAGGATTTGTGCCGACAGCGTTCCGCAAACGAATAGAAGAAAGCTACTAAGGACGAACCTTTTCAATGCTTGTGCTTTGGACCTTTTGGGTGACCAAAGTACGTAGCCAATTCCTTGGTCAGTTCGTGGTAAGCGGGCAATTGTTCTGATGTGCACAAGCCACGAATCTGTTCGAAATGCGCGAAATGAACCTGTTCCACTTCTTGCTGAATACGGCCGATTGCTGCCAAAAGGGAATCCGTATGGGCTGTATCGCCATCCGACAACTGTGCGTAGAGCATGTTTCGGGCGGCCATCATTTCCTCATCCTTTGCCCGAATCTGCGACCTATGCGCTTCAATCAAACCCTGAAAGGCCTTTTCCTGCTCTGCTGTGAATGAAAGGCGTTCTTCTATTCGTGCTTTGGGTCCGTGTTCGCTCTTCATGTGTGGCGGATGTGGCCCATGCGGTCTGCCTAAGAGTAGAAAACCAAGTGTAGCCGCATTTAGTAGCACCAACACGACCACCAAAATGGCCAATAATTGTGTCTTTTTCATCAGTAAAGCTGATTGGATGTCTGCATTCCCATTTCTTCCGAAATGTGGTAACTGCTGCTGTTCGATGCTTCAGGAAGCGGTGTGGTATCGCGCAGAATGAGCGTGTTTACAACAACAAGTAGGAGCAGGGTGCTTAGCGAAACCCATACCCAGCTAATAGGAAGCTGTTCCTGCAGTTGCGCTTCTATTCGTGCCTGTATTCGCGTGAAAAGAAAAGGTGGAACCGCCACCCGATTTACGTGTTGCACTAGTTCTATTTCGTTTGGGTGTGGCATGGTGCTCTACGAGTTAGACGATTATTGTGTTATAATCCTTCGCTTGTGTGCAATGCATTTTTCAAATTGGCTTTGGCACGCGAAAGCAATGATTCCACTGCTTTTTCGGAAAGCGCCATTACCTCGGCAATCTCCTTTTGCGAAAGTTGTTCCATGCTTTTGAGCAGCAGTGCCGTTTTTTGCCGTTCGGGCAGTTGGTTGATGCATTTGAAGATGCGCTCGGTTTCTTCCCGATGCTCTAGTTGCACTCCCGGATGATTGAATGTGGCAAATGGAGCAGCATCTTCTGCTAGTTCTTTGCCAATAGAAAGAATAAAAACGAATCGTTTGGTGCGCTTCTTGGCTTTCAAAAAATCCAAACATTGATTTACGGCAATACGATAAATCCAAGTTTTTAGTTCCGATTCGGCCTTGAAGCCACCCAACTTGGCGTGCACTTTTAGAAATACATCCTGTGTTACTTCTTCGGCATCTTGGGCATTTTGCAAATAGTTGAGGCACAGGTTATACACCATGCCCGAATGCTGCGCATAAATGTGTTGAAAGTTTGGGTTGATGACTTTCGAGATTACTACATCGCAAAGAACTATCTGTCCAAAGGTACATCTATTATGGCATTTTCAAAATCTTGTATAAGATTCTGTAACTGGTGCAAGCTGCTGCAATCGCCATACAGGCTTAGGGCAAATAAGCAGATTTCGGTTATTTCCTCTTTGCTATTGGCACAACCATTAGGCGTTGAATTCTTGAATGATGGCCTTCAAATCCTCTAATAATTCGGGGTTCGTTATTCCTTTTTCAGCATCAAAATTTTGATTGAAACTGGGCAAAGAGAAGGTGTTCTTAATAACGGCACCTTGAAAGGGAAATGATTTTTTGGCAATGTCCAACACCGAAGCAACACGGAACTGCTGGTTTACTATGAAGGATTCCACCGAATTGAAGAGGCTATTGCCCGTGAAAAGCAAATCAAAGCAGGTTCGAGAAAGAAGAAAGAGGCATTGATAAATGCAATGAATCCTGAATGGAAGGACTTGTTTGATGAGACTTTGGAATAGGGAGTAGAGTGATGTAATTGATTCTTAGTGAGATTGCTTCAGTCGTTCCTCCTTCGTAATGACGGATGCTTCGTTGCTCACTTTTAACACACCTTCACATCTCAATTCTGCATCCTTCTATTACTAACCTGAGTTCGGGTTAAGCCGCCAATAGCAATTGGCTTTCATTGGCGTAGATTTCGGCTGGTTTTGTTTCCTTGACAATTGGGGTGATGCTGGGTTTTTTCTCAAAGAAAGAATAGGCTGCAAGTGCGCCCATTAGGTTCAGTAGGA
>CAMDOM010000027.1 GCA_945903645.1 Chryseobacterium gleum | reverse complement strand
CAGCGCGGCCTCCGCAGTTTTCGCTACCATATACTGGCCATCGGGTGCATACCAAGCCGGAATGCGTTGTCCCCACCACAATTGGCGGCTGATGCACCAGTCACGCACGTTCTCCATCCAATACTTGTAGGTATTCACAAACTTGGGCGGATGAAATTGGATGTTGCCGTTCACTACGTTTTCCAGCGCAGGCTTGGCCATTTCGGACATCTTCACAAACCATTGCTCTGACAATCGCGGCTCAATCACCGCATCGGTACGCTCGCTATAGCCTACTTTGTTTAGGTAGTCTTCGGTTTTCACCAAGTTGCCAAGCTCCTCCAGTTCCTTGGCGATCTTCTTCCTCACGATGAACCGGTCCTCGCCCATATAGAACCCAGCGGCCTCGCTCATCGTGCCGTCAGCATTCAGAATGTCGATGGTCTCCAAGCTGTGCTTCTTGCCCAGCTCATAGTCGTTCGCATCGTGCGCAGGTGTCACTTTCAGGCAGCCCGTTCCGAACTCCATCTCCACATATTCGTCTAAGATGATAGGAATGCTACGGTTGGCCATCGGCACTATGGCGCGCTTGCCATGCAAATGGGTAAATCGCTCATCATTTGGGTTGATGCAGATAGCTGTATCACCAAGAATGGTCTCAGGTCTGGTAGTGGCTATTACCACGAATTCCCCTCCTGACAAGGAGGGGTCAGGGGAGGTCTCTACCGCATAACGCACGAAATACAACTTCGAGTTCACTTCCTTGTGATATACCTCCTCGTCCGAAACTGCAGTCAATGCCTTCGGGTCCCAGTTCACCATACGATGGCCTTTGTACACCAAACCTTTGGCGTGCAGGTCAATGAACACATCAATAACCGCTTCGCTTAGGTCATCTTCCATCGTGAAACGTGTGCGCTCCCAGTCGCAGCTTGCGCCCAGCTTCTTCAATTGTTCGAGGATAATGCCGCCATGCTTGTGTGTCCATTCCCACGCATGCTCTAAAAACTGCTCACGGGTAAGGTCCCACTTCTTGATGCCCTCATCGGCCAGCTTGCGCACCACCTTGGCTTCTGTAGCAATAGAGGCGTGGTCGGTGCCAGGAACCCAACATGCGTTTTTGCCTTGCATGCGTGCTCTGCGCACCAAAACATCCTGAATCGTGTTGTTTAGCATGTGGCCCATGTGCAACACACCCGTCACGTTCGGTGGAGGAATTACGATGGTATAGGGTTCTCTTTCGTCTGGTTCGGAATGGAAATATCCATGCTCCATCCAGTAGGCATACCATTTATCTTCAGCACTATTTGGCTCGTAGGTCTTAGCAATCTCGCTCATTTCACAGCTTTTTTATAGGCGGCAAAAGTAGGGAAAGGCTGTCCTGCGTAGCTGAGTGTTTTTATGGATTACTGCACAAGATTTCTTAAATTTGAACAAAATCTCCATCATGATTGTAGAAAGAAACAATAATGAGATTGTGGTACGTCTTCCAGCCACCATGCGTGCAGCAGCATTGCAAGGAATTTTGGATTATTTGCGTTTTGAAGAATTGACATCTGGTTCAATTGCTTCGCAGGAGGACGCAGACCAACTAATTGCGGAATCTAAAAAAGGAAGATTAAAGCGCATTCACGACAGACTAAAAGGTAATGACCAAAGCGGTCGTTGATACCAATATCGTGTTCAGCGCGTTTCTGAACACTTCGAGTCGCATAGCTCAGCCGCTAATAAGTGGTTCAAGTTTCTTCAGATTTTACGCGCCTGATTATCTCAAGGATGAGATTGCGTTACATAAGTCTCGAATTATGAAACTGTCTAGCCTCAATGAGGAGGGGTTTCAAGAAGTCCATAGACTTTTACTCAGAAATGTGTCCATTATCGACATGAAACTCATTCCTGAGTTTGTTTTGGTGGAAGCTGAAAAACTCTGTGAGAATGTAGATCCTGATGATTTTGCATTTGTAGCCTTAGGATTATATCTCAAAGCACCTCTTTGGACGGGAGATAAGCGATTGATTTCAGGATTAACAGGCAATAAGAGAGTTCGATTTGTTTCAACAGATGGCATATTTGAAGCTTTGATAGATGCGGAGAATCGAGACAGATGGACTTCAATTTCCAAACGGAAAAAGAAGTAGTTAATTTCTGCCAATTTTTCCCGTCAAATCGCGTTCTCCGTTGCGCACCAATATCTTTGATGCACCCAATTAGATGGCATGGTCTGGTTCAAACGGATAGTTATCACACTTCTTATCACGCTTATTCTGCTTGTTTCTAGCGGAATCATCATCGTGTGGGTGTATGGCGATAGGATGAAGGAGTTCGTTATCGATACCGCGCGCAGCAACATCACTACCCAAATGGGTATTAGCGATGATATCAGGGTGTCGTTTTGGAAAGATTTTCCGCGTGTGTCCGTAGAGCTTCGCGATGTGTGGGTGCAAGATTCCTTTCGCACCGATACCCTTCTTAAGGCGCAAAGCGTTTTTGTTCAGTTCGACATTATAAAGGTGCTCACCGACCGTTTGGTTATTGAAGGCATTCGCGTTACCAATGGATTCGCACACATTCGCCAAAATGGCAAAGGCGATTGGAACTATGCCGTTTGGGAAAAATCGGAAACGGATGGCGGTGCTACTGATGTAAGCATCGATTTGCTGGCGGTGGAGGATATGGATATTCGGTTTGCCTCCAAATTAAGCGGCCTTCGCTTTGATGTGATGGCCTACGAGGCTAAGATGAGCGGTCGTTTCACCGATGAAACCCACAATATAGAGCTGACATTGGATGGTAAAATGATTCATTTGTTTACCTCCGAGAATTTGAGAGTCAAGGATTTACCGCTGAATCTAACGGGTGTATTGCGCATTCAAGACGAAGGAAAAACCATTGGAGTAGAAATGGGAAATGCAGAATTGGCGGGCAACGAGGTGCTATGGAGCATGTTGTGGCAGCAATTGGGCAAAGGCAGCCATATTCGACTAAGCTTGCAAGGCGAAGGCCTCGAACCCGATGAATTGCTGCCTCATATTTGGCCTACCATGCCGGAAACTGTGCGGCAAATGCAGATAGAAGGCACAAGCGATATTACACTCACTCTCGAAGGTCCGATAGGCACAGGCAGCGGCCCCAAGCTATCAGCTTCGTGGAAAATGGAAGATGGCGGCATTGTGTTTCGCACCTTGCCTATCACCAATCTAAATTTCGAAGCCACCATTCACATGGCCGATGTGAAACGGGCGCAAGATGCCAAACTTACCTTCAAAACCTTCAGTCTGCGTACACCCAAAGGGGAAGTAAGTGGTAGTGGCAAACTCACTAACCTCAATAGACCGCAACTTTCCATTATTACCAAAGGCCGCTCGCGCATTGAAGAAATTGTTTCCATTATTGGCGATAGTTCTGGCATTGAAGGCGCTGGTGCTATCCTTTGGGATGTAGCGTTTGAAGGGTCGCTAGGCGAGAATTTCAAAACCACCAAAGCCGAACTGCAGCAAATGCGCTGGTCGGGAACAGCACAGTTTTCGGATGTTGAACTCACCTTTGGCAACGGCATTCCGCCCATTTCCGATTTTCATGGGCAGGTAGATATGGACGAAACTTCTACGAGAATCACCGAATTTTCTGGTCAATTGGGTCATTTGGTGTTCGATGGGCAAATGGAGTTGAAAGAACTTCGCGATGTGCTGGCCAATCCCTTACATCCGTTGCAGCTGAAAGCCGAAGTTTCTATTGATGAAATTAATGTTGAGAAATTGCCGTCTGAATGGACCATGAGTACCGAGAAATCGGGCAAGGGCAATCGCCCCATTGTGTTAAATGCCAAAATTGATGTGGGCAAGGTGGTGTTCAAAGACTTTACGGCCGATAAAGTAAAAGGCAATTTAATTGTGAACGGCCACGAACTGCAAGCCACTGACCTTCGTCTAAATGCATTGGGAGGCACCATCATGGCCGATTTGAAGTACACACCTCAATTTGAAGGCGCTGAGCTCTACATTGATGCCCAGCTAAAAAGCATTGATATTTCGCGACTTTTAAGCGAATGGGACAACTTCGGACAAACCACAATTACCTCCAAACATTTGCGCGGCAAAGCGGATGCCGATATGCAACTAAAAATTCCGTTAGACGCAATCGATAACTTAAAAATGAATGATTTACTTGTAGAATGTGACCTACGCGTTTCTGGTGGTGAGCTAATCAATTTCGAGCCGTTGCAAGCGCTTTCTCGGTTTATAGCGGTTGAAGAATTGCAGCATGTGCGGTTCGATACCATCGTCAATCATTTCAGCATCAGCAACCAACGCTTGGTTATTCCCTACATGAAAGTGAATAGCAGCATCTTGAATGTGGAGGTGTATGGCGAGCATAGCTTTAAGCAGGAGTTAGATTACCATGTAAATCTGTTGCTCAACAATCTTATTCGCAGAAAGGCGCGCAAAAAGAAGTTTTTCGAAGACCACGAAATTCAAGACGAACGTGGTACTACGCGGCTCTATTTATGGATTCGAGGCAAGCCGGGTGATATCACCGTAGGGTTTGATAAAAAAGAAGTGCGGATTAAAGTGAAAGAAGAATTGCGCAAGGAGGGAAGCAGTATCAAGCAATTGTTTCAAGACGAATTTGGTGCTAGACGCAATAAATCTGTACCTGTAGAAGACGAACCTGTACAATTTCGCTTACAGGAAACCTCGCCCGCAACTGCACCAGAAACAAAAGTAGAACAGCCTTCTAAGCCAAAAAAGAAAGGATTTTCGATGAAAGAAGAGGAAGAAGAAACAGAGGGACAATTTGAATTGGACAACACGCCCTAATTATTTCAAAATTTATTTTCAACTTCACGCAATAAAGTTCGTGGAATCCCGTTACAGCTTTTCAAATTTCAAAACACGTACATGATTAAAACATCTACTCAACCCAATCTTGCCAACCTTGAATCGCCCTCCGAAACTGATTGTGCCTCCAATGAATCCTTTACAGATGAAGAGCTTTTAGAAGATTTGACCAACGAGTTTTCGGAAGTGTTGTTCATCGCACCACAAGCATTAGTAGAGCGCGCAATGGCATATAGCACAGCACATAAGGTGCAATCGTCTGAAGTGATGAAGGACACTAATATCGTTTTTCTGAACTGAATGCCCTTTCCATTGTTCACTTGAACAAATGGAACATGAAAGATTTAATATTCGCGTTTATGGCATTTTAGAGCGCGATGGTAATGTGCTTATTTCGCACGAACGTATTGCAGATAATGTCTATGCTAAATTTCCCGGTGGTGGATTAGAGTTTGGTGAAGGCACAATAGCGGCAGTAACCCGTGAATTCATGGAAGAATTGGGAATCGCCATTCAAGTGGACAACCATTTCTATACTACCGATTTCTATTTGCCATCGGCTTTTAATCCTTTAGACCAAATTCTTTCCATCTATTATCGGGTTTCAGTCCCAACCGATGTGGAGTTGCCTTTTTATCTGCCATCACCTTCTGCTAATGATGTGATGGCGGCAGGTCAGCTTTTTCGGTGGTATCCTATCGCAGTACTTTGCGATACGTTAGTTACGTTGCCTGCCGACCGTGTGGTAATAGCCATGTTAAAAAGCGCTTCCCAAAGTAGATAGTTACTTTCGTGCATTCATCTTTCTTTCCGCTTCGAATGCTACTTCGCCTAATTGCCCTAATATCAATTTTCCTAATTCAGTTCTCGCTGTCTTTAAAGGCTCAAAAGCCCTATCAGCCTACTTCTTCAGAGATTTTTCAGGAAATCAAGAAGCTAAGCGTTTTGGGAAGCGTGCTCTATGTGGCAGCGCATCCCGATGATGAAAACACCCGTTTTATTGGGTATTGCGCCAACGAAAAGCTATTTAAGACCCGCTATTTGTCGATTACGCGTGGCGATGGCGGACAAAATTTAATTGGCCCCGAACTGCGCGAAGAGTTAGGGATTATTCGTACGCAAGAACTTTTGGCTGCACGCAGATTAGACGGTGGACAGCAATCTTTTACTCGAGCCAACGATTTTGGTTTTTCTAAAACTACCGATGAAACCCTTCGCATTTGGGATAAGCAATTAGTGCTTGCCGATGTGGTTTGGGCCATTCGACTATTTCAACCAGATATTATCGTCTGCCGCTTTCCAATAGATTCACGCGCTGGACACGGCCATCATTCTGCCTCAGCACAATTGGCTATTGAAGCCTATGATTTGGCGGCTGACCCCACTGCTTTTCCCGAACAAATGGTTTACGTGAAACCTTGGCAGGCAAAACGCATTGTGACCAATACTGGCAGATGGTGGAGCCCCGAAGTAAATGTGGACGACCCAAACATTGTGGGAGAAAATCTTGGTGGACTGAATGTGCTCATTGGAAAATCGTACAACGAATTGGCCGCTCTTAGTAGAAGCCAACACAAGAGTCAAGGTTTTGGAACTACAGGCACACGTGGCGAACTGCTCGAATATTTCGAACACATTAAAGGTGAACGTGCGGATTCTTCGGTGTTTGAGGGTATAGCTGTCAATTGGAGTAGAGTAGGAGGTGCAAGTGCCATTGCAGCACAATGCGAAAAACTAGCAGCTACTTTCGATCTAAAAGCACCCGAAAAGAGTGTGCCTGCATTGCTCGAATTGCGCAAAGCCTTGCAAGCCTTGCCAGAGGGATATTGGACGGCACGCAAATTGTCCGATGTGGATAAGCTAATTCAGCACTGCTTGGGTCTCTACCTAGAAGCCAAAGCTGATGCACATTCTTACGCTTCGGGCGATTCTGTAAAAGTGACCATCGAGGCGATAAACAGAAGCGGTATTCCTGTGTCGCTTAACGGAATTACTTGTGGTGAACTGAAAATTGGAATAGCTAATTTTAAAGAATTAAAAAATAATATACTGAATGAAGAGAAAGTGACTGTTGTGTTGCCGCCTTTCACTTCAATATCGCAGCCATTTTGGTTGGACGATAAGGGTACTGAAGGAACGTATAGCGTAAATAGGCAAACCCTCATTAATCTGGCAGAAAGTGAACCTCGCTATCACTTTATTGTAACGCTTTCTATTAACGGAGAACAGGTGCGCTACCGCATACCGCTTATTTATAAGTGGAACGACCCCGTGCAGGGCGAATGCTACCGTCAAGTTGTAATCACTCCGCCAGCATTGGTGCGTTTTGACCAAGAACTGTTGCTATTCTCCAAAAATGCCCCCATCGAAACCGAAGTAATCGTTAAAGCTGCGGTAAATAATCTTAAGGCAGAGCTGCTGCTCACTGCCCCCGATGGTTGGACGCTTTCGCAGACCAAATGTCCATTACAACTAAGTACTAAAGGCGAAGAGCAGCGCTTTAAGGTTACCATAACTCCGAGCGAAGGCGCAAAAGCTGCTGATTTAAAAGCCGCTGTCCTAGTAAATGGAACTTCCTATTCCTTTAATCAACGCACCATTGCCTACGACCATATACCAACGCAGGTGCATTTCCCTAAAGCCGAAGCCAAGTTGGTGCCTATAGATGTCAAACGTATTGGCGAACGCATTGGCTATGTAGAAGGCGCTGGCGATGGTGTGGCCGATGGACTTCGCATACTTGGCTATATTGTGGATGAACTTACCGAAGCCGACCTTACGCCAACCAACCTTGCTCGCTATCAAGCAATCCTGACAGGAATTCGGTTTTTGAACGTAAATGACCGCCATGCCTTCATTATGCCCAAACTATTGGAATACGCCCAAGCGGGTGGTAATGTAATTATGCAATATAATACTTCTCGTGATTTGAAAACGGAAGGAATTCTGCCTTTTCCGCTCACGTTGGGCAGAGATCGTGTAACCGAAGAACAGGCTGAAGTAAGGCTATTGCAACCTAAGCATCCTGCATTATCTATACCAAATCGCATTACTACAGCCGATTTTGAAGGGTGGAAACAAGAGCGCGGTCTCTATTTCCCCAGTCAGTGGGACGCCAACTATAGTGCGCTACTTAGCATGAACGACAGTGCTGAAACTCCAAAAGATGGTAGTTTACTCGTTGCCAACTATGGCAAAGGCCATTTTGTCTATACGGGCATTTCATTCTTCCGCCAATTGCCTGAGGGTGTACCTGGTGCTTACCGCCTGTTGGTTAACCTTATTTCGCTAGAGAAAGGGAAGTGAGGTGTTGGAATTTAGAAATAGGTTTTAGGTGTTTTGCTACACCTCACACATCACACATCACAAGTTAATGCACTGGCACTACCTCCATTTTGATGAATTGACAAAAATCCAGCTGTATGAAGCCATGCAACTGCGGCAAGAGGTGTTTGTGGTGGAACAAGAATGCCCCTACTTAGATGCCGATGGGCGCGATGCAGGTAACTTCCATTTGTTGGGCTACGATGCTTTTGGACTCGTGGCCTACGCGCGGGTGTTGGCTCCGGGAGTCAATTATGCAGAAGTGTGCATTAGCAGAGTGGTTACTTCACCTCGAGTTCGTAGGCAGGGCTATGGCCGTTTGTTAATGCTGGAATGCCTTGCGCGAGTTAAGTGGCAATACGGACAAGTTCCAATTCGCATTTCAGCGCAGGCCTATCTTCAAGACTTTTACGAATCGTTTGCATTCCAAACCACTGGCAAGGAGTATTTGGAAGATGGCATTCCGCACAAGGAAATGCTGCACATTTCATAAATTCATTAGAAATTGATATTTCATCCGTTCCTTTAGCCATCGCATTAATCGAATATTGACTATGAAAAAACTACTTCTCTCTGCTGCTGTATTATGCGTGGCAATTACTCCAGTGCGCTGCCAATCGTTGAATTTATGGCTTGATAATGCTCACGCTCCTTTTGTGTATGGCGTGGCCTCGGCCGACCCATCGGAGAACAGCGTACTAATATGGACCGCTGTAACGCCAGACATAGCGTTTCATAACGCATCTATAAACTGGCAAATAAGTGCAGATTCGTTGTTTGCCATTGTGCTAAATAACGGCACGCTAACCATAGACAGCGGCAAAGGGTATACGGTGAAAACCGATGTTACTGGGCTAAGTCAAGGAAGTACCTACTATTATCGCTTCGAACATGCAGGCAATTATTCTACAGTGGGCATTACCTACACCGCTTTTTCTTCCTCGCTCGATAGTATGAAGTTTGGCTTGGTAAGCTGCTCCAGTTTGTTTTCTGGCTATTTTAATGCCTATCGCCAAATGGCCGCCATGCCAGGCATGCGTGCATTGGTTCATGTTGGCGATGTGATTTACGATTCTGTTGATCCCGAAGAAATGGTGCGTGTACCTGAAGGTTCAGAACTTGACCCACGCGACAGCATAGTGGAAGATTGGCGAGTCCGTCATCGTCTTTATCTCAGTGATCCTGATTTGCGCGAAGCGCGCAGAAAATTCCCGTGGATAGTTACATGGGACAACCATGATGTCTATCGCAGTAATCCCGCAACAGGAGCTAAGGCATTTCGTGAATTTGTGCCTTTTCGCGAAGACGAAGCTGATTCTATAAAGGTATATCGCAAGGTTTCTATGGGGCCCTTGGTTGATTTTTTTATGATTGATATTAACACAGAAGCAGGTAAGGATAGTTTTGGTGTAGGTAATCTGAAAGCCATGTCGGATGAACAGTTCGAGTGGCTTTTAGATGGACTTCAAAACTCCACAGCGAAGTGGAAATGTATTGGCAGCCAAAAGCTAATGGCACAATGGGATTTGCTTGGAGCGCCTTTGCCAGGTAGCGGTTTGTCAAAAACTTGGAATGGATACCCTCAAAGCCGTGCTCTGTTGCTTTCCCATTTGCAAGACAACAATATTGATAATGTGGTTGTGCTCAGCGGTGATTTTCACATGAATATCTGGAGCGATTTGAGTCTTAACCCATTTAATCCTTTGGAATACGACAGTATTACTGGTGAAGGAAGTGTTGCCATAGAAATGATGGGAACAAGCCTCACGCGTGGAAACCTAGATGAATCAGGGTTGCCTTATTCATTCAGAACTACACTCGAAACCAACTCTATGAATGCCAATCATCAGCAGCATTATCTCAACCTATACGACCACGGGTTCAATACAGTAACCCTTTTTGACGATAGCTTGGTGGGACGCTCCTTTGTTTGTCCTATCCTCACATTATCCGACAGCATGGTTCTAGATGCTTTGCGCGTTTGCCGAGCTGGTGATAATCGTTGGCAGCGCATTCAGCAATATACATCTGTTGAAGAATACAATCCTGGATTTGAATTTTCGGTATTCCCAAATCCTTCATATGGCAAAAATTTAAATATCGTATTGCCTGAAAATCAAAGCAACATTCGCGTGGAATTGCGTGATGCAAAAGGTAGATTGTGCATGGTGAAAAATTTTGCAAATGGAGGACAACACATTCTAACTACCCCTGTCACTGTAGCTGGAATGTATTTTTTGAATGTGACGTTGAGCGCAGGAAATTGGGCCTCTAAAACTGTGGTATTTCAGTAGTGGTTTTCAAGCCTCGAATACTTTTATAGCAGATATTGCGTTGGAAAGAAAACATAGCAATTTGGTGTGAATTTTTTTGAAGCTGCATTATCGTGTGTTGGATAGGGATAAGAACCACCACTAACTAGTAATATTCTTGGAGGAACGAAATCACAAATTCGCTCTTTTCTGGTCTTTAGAACCTGTAGATATCCCACCCACCTTTCTGGTTATCTTCGCAGCCCCGCAAAGGGAAAAGCACCACACTCTATGAATCGCGAACAATGGCTTAGTTTACTTAAAAGCAATAACGACCTCCAAGTGGAAGACGCTATTACGCAAGTGAAAATGCAGGGCGATGCTACAGTAATCCCCGATTTACTAAGCACATTGGCAACAACAGCGCATCTGCCCACAGCACAAGCCATTAGCCAAGTTCTTTTCGATCTGAAGGATGCTGCCGCGTTGAATAGGTTAATCGACAATTTGCTCAATCCGAGCTACGAAAATATTCGGGTACAAATGCTACAGGCCTGTTGGCAGTGTGGGTTAGACTCAAGTCATCGGCTGCCCGATTTACTCAATGTGGCCATCATTGGCGATTATATGGAGGTGCTTGAGGTGCTTACCATTATTGAAAACTGGGACGGCTTTGCCGATCAATTGATGCTAAAAGAAGAGCTTGTACGCTTCGGTGATGCGCTTTCTGAAATGGAAATAACCGAAATGGAAGATTTATATGTCAGTATTAGCGGTATTTTGAGGGGATTTGAAGAAAATTAATGAGCACACTAAATATTTGCCACATTTTCGCGTTGTAGTGCCTGTAAAAATGAAATCAATCCACGTTACCAAACATTTTCTGGCTTTTGCCCTTTGTGTACTATCTGGTTTCTGGGTCAATAGCATTTTCGCTCAGGAACAAAAAAAAGTACTTATCCAGTTTTCGGGTGTATTGCTCACAGCTGATAGTTTAGAGTCGGTTCCTTTTGCTAACATCATTATTAAAAACTCTCACCGAGGCACCATTAGCGATTATTTCGGCTACTTCTCGTTTGTGGCTGAACCTCACGATACCATTGTGTTTTCTTATGTAGGATTTAAGGATAGCGAGTTTGTTATTCCAGATACTTTAAAGAATAAGAACTATTCGCTGATACAAATGATGAGTGTCGATACCTTTTTGTTACAAGAGGCTGTTATCTATCCATGGCCAACCAAAGAGCAGTTCCGGCAAGCATTTTTGGATTTGCGGCTGCCCGAAGACGATAAGCAAATTGCTATGCGCAACTTGGAGCGTGCCGATATGCGCGACCGCATGGAAATAATGGGCATGGATGGTAGTGAAAACTTCAAATTTGCCATGCAGCAAAATGCCGCCCGACTTTATTATGCGGGACAATTGCCTCCAAACAATTTGCTCAATCCATTGGCTTGGGCACGCTTTATTAAGGCGTGGAAGAATGGCGATTTTAAGCGAAAGAAAAAGAAGTAGGAGCGAGGTATGTCTATTAAACTAGCAGCTTTTACTAATTCGTTACCACTAGTTTCACCTATTATGTCTGATTTACATGCGTAGGTTTTTCGTTCTATTGCTTGTAATTGTTGGTTGCATTTGTTCGGCTTTGGCGCAGGATAAGGCCACCATTCGCGGAACATTAAAGGACGAGCAAGGTAAGCCTATTCCGTATGCAAGTGTAGCAGTTGTTGGCACCACAGCAGGAAGTTCTACCGATAGTGTGGGGAATTATAGTTTGAGTGTGCCAGCAAACCAACCCATAAAACTGGCCTTTTCGCACATTCGTTTCGATGGGCAAACCTATGATTTGGATTTGCGGACAGGTGAGGTGAAAAACTTAACACGCATTCTTAAACTAAAGGACAACGTGGTGGATGAGGTGCTTATTTCCGATGCAGGAAATCGCAAAAGCACCATGCAACGTATCGATCCCAAGATGGCAACCATTATCCCAACTTCAGGAGGTGGTATAGAAGCATTATTAAAAACATTGCCAGGCGTAAGTTCCAACAACGAACTTAGTTCGCAATACAATGTTCGGGGAGGCAACTACGATGAGAATCTTATCTATGTAAATGATGTAGAGATATATCGTCCGTTTTTGGTACGCAGCGGCCAGCAAGAAGGACTCACCTTCATCAACCCAGATTTAGTGGAAGGGTTAAGCTTTTCGGCAGGAGGGTTTGAGGCCAAGTATGGCGATAAGATGTCGTCAGTTTTGGATGTGAAATACAGACGTCCACGAAAGTTTGCCGCCACACTTTCGGGGAGTTTGCTTGGAGGTGGTATCCATTTCGAAGGTGCAACTAAAGATTACAAGTTCTCTTATTTGGTAGGAGTGCGCTACCGAACCAACCAATATATATTGGGCAGTTTGGACACCGATGGTCAATATCGTCCTCAATTTTGGGACGTACAATCACTACTCAATTATGAGCTTAATGCCAAGTGGAATTTTAGCATTTTGGCGCATTACTCGCAGAATAAATATCAGTTTGTGCCTGTAAATCGTGAAACTGACTTTGGTACTATTAGCGAGGCATTGCGCTTTACTGTCTATTTTGATGGTCAAGAAGTGAATACCTTCGAAACCATGACTGGCGCGTTGATGGCTGAGTATAGGCCCAATCTCAAATTGCGCTATAAGTTGATTGCCTCGGCTTATCGCAGCAACGAAAGCGAAACGTTTGACGTGCAAGGCCAATATTACTTGGGGCAGTTAGAAAATAACTTTGGGTCAGACAATCTGGGTGAGGTAGCCTTTAATCGTGGCATAGGCACATTTCTCGACCACGCTCGAAACTACCTTACTGCCAACGTAGCAAGTTTGAGCCATGTTGGTCATTGGCTGGACGGACATCGCAAGCTAGATTGGGGCCTCAAGTATCAATACGAGAATATCTCCGACAGATTGAGCGAGTGGAATATGATTGATTCCGCAGGGTATAGCTTGCCTGTTAATTCAAACGAATTGCAAATGTTTAACGTGCTTAAAACGGACATTAACCTACAAAGCAATCGCGTTAGTGGATTTCTGCAAAACTCATGGTTCTTTTCCGATACCAGCAAACACACGTTAACCGCTGGTGTGCGATTCCATTATTGGGATGTGAACAAGGAATTTATTGCTACGCCCCGCGCTACGTACTCATTCAATCCAAAGTGGAAGCGAGATGTGGTGTTTCGCGCATCTGGAGGCATGTATTATCAGCCCCCTTTTTACCGCGAGTTGCGCGATTTGAATGGTCAGCTCAATACAAATCTAAAAGCCCAACAGTCGTACCACGCTGTGATTGGTGCCGATTGGAACTTCCGTGCGTGGGGCCGACCGTTTAAGCTTGTGGCTGAAGTGTATTATAAGTATTTGGACAACATTGTGCCGTACGAAATTGATAATGTGCGCATTCGCTACTATGCGACCAACAATGCACGAGGCTATGCAACTGGTATTGATTTGAAGGTGAATGGTGAATTTGTGAAAGGCATAGAATCGTGGGCCAGCATGAGCTTAATGACGGTTCAAGAAGATATAAAAGATGATTTCTATTACAACTATTACAATTCGGATGGCGAGCAGATAAGAGTGGGCGTCACGCAGAATAATGTTGTTGTGGATAGCACTCGCGTTCAGCCCGGTTACATACCACGTCCAACAGATCAGCGGGTCAATTTTGCATTGTTCTTTCAGGATTATGTACCGCGATTACCCATGTTCAAAATGCATCTCAATCTGGTGCTTGGAACTGGAATGCCTTTTGGTCCGCCAACTTACGAGCGATACAAAGACACCTTGCGCATTCCGCCATATCGCAGAGTGGATATAGGTTTTTCCTACATGATAAAAGGGGAGAAACGCACTTTCCCGAAGAAGAACCCGTTACATTTTCTCAAATCACTTTGGGTAAGTATGGAAGTATTCAACCTGTTGGGTACCAATAATACTTTATCGTACTTATGGATTTCTGACATCAGCAATCGTCAATATGCAGTACCCAATTACCTCACCTCGCGACAGCTAAACGTGAAGCTGATTGCTAAGTTTTAGACACTATAAGCTTCATTTTTTGGAAAATTCAATTCGAATGTGTTATCCAAAACGCTCATTGTAATTCATAATTCATAATTTTATTCGTGCGTCAACTATCCCGAATTCCCCATCCCAGCATCACGATTACCGTTTTTGGTATGAATGAGAAGTATATCGTAAAGATGGAAGCCGGTCCAATGGAGCAGAGCTACAAATTGCCTATGGATACCATTGGCGGGTTAGATAACGTGGCAGTATTTCTAGACCAACTGTTTATGCAAGAGTGCTTGACACATTTCAATGCGATGTACACTTCATTTATGGCGGCTCAAAAACGTTTTGATAGTAGGAGCGGGGAGGCATAGCGTGGATTGGACTTAGCAACGCTCTATTACCACAGCATCTAACTTAGCATAGGTCATGCATCTTTGTCATTCTTAATTAGGTTATGCCCATTCGAATAGTATTTCTAGTCGTTGTATTTCACCTTGCTTTTGGGCAATATGCCTTTGCGCAAGAAGCGAAAAAGCGAAGAATTGAGCTCCGCAATGCCGATGTGTTGGAATATAACGAGACCTTAGGTCAGAAGGCGCGTAGGTTAATTGGTAATGTCATTTTCGAGCATCAAGGCGCGTTGATGTATTGCGATAGCGCTTATTTGTATGAGAATAATAGTTTGGACGCCTTCTCCAATGTACGCATAAACAAAGGAGATAGTATAAAACTGTTTTGTCGAACCTTGAATTACAATGGTGAAACCGAACTAGCAAAAGCACGTCACAATGTGCGATTGGTGGATCGAAAAATGACCATAAGCTCGCAAGCATTAGATTATGACATGTCGCGCGACCAAGCGTGGTATCTAGATTACGGAACCATTGTAGATGCCGAAAACACACTTACCAGCCGCATAGGGTTCTATTTTAGTAAGCTGGAGGAAGTGTTTTTTAAGGATTCCGTTAAACTGGTAAATAGCCGCTACACGCTGTATTCAGATACGTTGCGCTACAATTCAAACACTGAAGTGGCCTTTTTTGTAGGTCCAACAAGAATTGTGAGCGATGAAAATACTGTGCTCTGCACTAGAGGTTGGTATGATACAGAATTAGATATTTCTCAATTTAGCCACAATCCAGTGATGCTGAGTAAGAAGCAGAGCATAACTGGGGATAGCATTTATTACAACAAGAACTACGGATTTGGGCATGCCATCGGGCACGTAGAAGTTTCTGACACATCCGAGAATATTTTGCTCATTGGCGGAAGAGCCAAATATTTTGAGAAAGGAGATTTGGTTTTAATGACCGATAGTGCTCTAATGATTCAGGAGATGGATGGCGATTCCTTATTTCTTCATGGCGACACATTGCTAAGCATTGTAGATACACTGATTGACAGGCGCTTGCTGTTTGCCTTTCATCGCGTCAAGTTCTTCAAATCGGACATGCAAGGCAAATGCGATTCGTTGGTATATTCTTATGTTGACAGCACCATTCGCCTCTATGAGGATCCGCTTATATGGAGCGAGGAAAATCAGCTTACTTCAGAAAGCACATGGATTCAAATGCGCAATCAAAAGGTGGATCGACTATTTATGAGGCAAAATGCCATGATTATTTCTGAAGAAGATTCGGCTTTGCAGTTCTACAATCAAATCAAAGGCCGTGAAATGATTGGCTATTTTGAAAATAGCAAGTTGCACCGCGTTTTTGTAGATGGCGATGGAGAAACGGTCTATTATGGAAGTGAAGAAGGCACGGAACCCGAGAGCGTAAACGTGGCTAAAAGCAGCAAATTGGTGATTATCCTTGAGAAGAATAAAGTAAAGCAAATCACGTTTATGTCTGCTCCAGATGCCACACTTTACCCAGTGAAAGATGTAAAGCCCACAGATGTTACTTTAGAAGGATTTCGTTGGAGAGAGGCAGAGCGTCCTATGAATGTTCCAGATATATTTATTTGGGAATAGCCCGCTTATCCAAGCAGTGCTTACTCAAGAATGGAATAGACTCGATTTACAGTTCTGCAATTACAGTGACGCCACCGCGCACTTTTTGCTCTAGTTCTACTTTAATATCTGACCCAAGTGGAAGTAACAAGTCTACGCGCGAGCCAAATTTAATGAAGCCCAACTCCGCGCATTGTTCTACTTGGTCTTCATCTTCGCAATACCAAATAATTCTTCGCGCTACAAAGCCAGCAATTTGACGGATTAGTACCTCAACGCCATAATCGGTTTCAACAACAACCGTGTTCCGTTCATTTTCAGTACTCGATTTTGGATGCCAAGCAACTAAAAATTTACCGGGATGATATTTGGAGTACACCACCCTGCCCGAAATTGGATAACGGTTGAGGTGCACATTCAATGGCGACATGAAAATGGACACCTGAATTCGTTTTTCATCTGTAAAATATTCCGCATCTATCACCTCTTCGATAGCTACCACAGTTCCATCCGCAGGACATACCACCTTACGATTGCCGATGGCCATTTGGCGAACTGGACTTCTGAAAAATTGTAAAATCAGCAGAAATAAGCTAGTGCCGAGCACTCCTACAGCCACATGAAGCAACGTGCGACCGGGAAAACCATAAACTACAACCAGCACTGCTATCAGAATGGTACTGCCCATGAAACTGAGCAAACGGTACCCTTCCTTATGTATTTTCATTCTTGGCATGAACGGGCAAAAATAGGTTTTGAATCCTTAAAATAATTATAGGATAAGTTGAAGATAAACGAATGCAAATGGAGTGGCCAACATTATGCTGTCAAAGCGGTCCAACACACCTCCATGACCGGGAAGTATTTTACCGCTATCCTTCACTCCTGTGTTGCGTTTTAGAAGGCTTTCCACCAAGTCGCCATAAATTCCTGCAATCACAGTGATCACGGATAATATGAGCCAATGATGAAGCGGAATGAAATCGAGAAATTGGGCCCAAATTGCTGCAATCACCAAACTTAAAAGCATTCCACCCATCGCGCCTTCCCAGCTTTTCTTTGGGCTAATACGTTCGAATAATTTATGCTTTCCAAATAGACTCCCCGTAAAATATGCCCCAGTATCGCTTGCCCAAATCATCATGAAAAAACCAACCAAAAACAAGGGTTTGTAGCCTAAAGCATCATTCAAATGGGTGATGTTTACCAGCAATGTAAAAGGAATAGCGACATACACAATGCCTAAAAATCCATGCGCGATATTGGTAAACGGGTTTTCGCGTTTGCGATACAATTCAACAGGAAGAATGAGGAACATACAGGCTAAAGGGAGCAGTAGAAACCGCTTGTCAAATTCAAACATGGTATAAAGTGCATTGCCCCAAAACATGGACAATCCTAAAGCATAGCCCAGAATACGTTGTGGTTTGAAACCAGCTATATCAATCATGTTATAGAACTCGTGCAGACCTACAACAAGAATTAACGAAAAAAGTGCTAGAAATCCGAGTTCGTGCCAAAAAATAAGCCCCAAAAAAGCGGCAAAAGCCACAATGGCCGTCACGAATCGCTTTAGTAAATCAGGCAACTTCTTCATCAAGAATCATTTTTGAACGAATGACATCGTCATGTTTTACGTAAAGTTCCAATTCTCCAAAAAGATAAGACGAATCAGACTTGTTTATTATGATTGCTGGAATTCCTGCGCTTTCCAAAACTGATTTCTTCAGTTCGGCAACGGCTACCATTGCATATGAAGCCACTTGAATCCAGCCTTTTTCCATTGGAACTAAAGAACCGAAAAATTATGGCTTCCGAGCAAAAACGTAAGCACTAGCTTTCAATAGTAGGTGTTTCTGAAATTTCAGGAGCTTTATCTTCGGCTACAGTAGTGGCACTAGCTTCTGGTTCTACCTTTTTTACCATGTCTTGCAGCGGCTTTTCCCATTGACGCTTTCCGAAAATCTCTTCCAAATTCTCCTTAAATATCACTTCCTTAGTTAGGAGTTCGTTAGCCAGTTTATCAAGTTTATCGCGATTATCCAGCAGAATTTTCTTGGTCCGTTGATATGAGCCTTCAATAAGAACCTTCACTTCGCTGTCAATCAATTCGGCAGTTTTCTCGCTGTATGGACGGTTAAAGCTGTACTCGCTTTGCCCGCTGCTATCGTAGTAGCTAACGTTTCCAATTTTATCGCTAAGGCCATACACTGTAACCATGGCATACGCTTGCTTGGTCACTTTTTCTAAATCGCTCAATGCGCCAGTACTCACTTTTCCAAACACAACTTCCTCCGCAGCACGACCACCAAGAGCAGCGCACATCTCATCAAGCATTTGCTCTTTAGTGGTAATCTGGCGTTCTTCGGGCAAGTACCACGCAGCACCTAACGACCGTCCACGAGGAACAATGGTTACTTTAATAAGTGGTGATGCATGTTCCAAAAGCCAGCTAGCAGAAGCATGACCAGCTTCGTGATAGGCAATCACTTTTTTCTCCTCAATGGATATAATCTTGTTCTTCTTCTCTAATCCGCCTACAATGCGGTCTACAGCATCAAGGAAATCTTGTTTTCCAATGCTTTCTTTGTCCTTTCGTGCAGCTATAAGCGCAGCTTCGTTACACAAATTGGCAATATCAGCACCTGAGAATCCTGGAGTTTGTTTGGATAGAAATTCCACCACAACGGTATCGTCTAACTTCAGATTTTTAAGGTGTACTTGGAAAATTTCTTTGCGTTCTTCCAAGTCGGGCATGTCCACCAAAATCTGACGGTCGAATCGACCCGCACGCATTAACGCACGGTCAAGAATATCGGCACGGTTGGTTGCAGCAAGAATAATAACTCCACTATTGGTGCCAAATCCGTCCATTTCGGTGAGCAGTTGGTTCAAGGTATTCTCACGTTCGTCATTCGAACCTTGAGAAATACTTTTTCCTCGGGCTCTACCTATGGCGTCAATCTCATCTATGAAAATGATGCTTGGTGATTTTTCTTTGGCTTGTTTGAATAAGTCACGCACGCGGCTTGCACCTACACCCACAAACATTTCCACAAAGTCGGAGCCAGAAAGCGAGAAGAACGGAACTTTTGCTTCGCCAGCTACAGCCTTAGCAAGCAAGGTTTTTCCAGTTCCCGGAGGGCCTACAAGCAAAGCTCCTTTCGGGATTTTGGCACCTAAATCGGTATATTTCTTAGGGTTTTTAAGGAAATCAACAATCTCTTTTATTTCAATTTTGGCTTCCTCCAATCCTGCCACATCGCTAAACGTGATATTCACGGTTGTGTCGCCATCAAATAGCTGTGCTCGTGATTTTCCGATGTTAAAAATCTGACCTCCAGGTCCTCCTCCAGGACCGCTCATTTTGCGCATAATAAACATCCAAACGCCAATAAGAAGCGCAAACGGCAGAATCCACATAAGGAATTCACCTCCCCAATTTTTGCGGGTTTCATTGCTCAGAACAACCTTTTCAGTTGGAGGAATATCTTGTTGAAGTTGGGTAACTTCATTTTCAAAATTCTGTAAATCACCAATTTGGTAAGTATAATGTGCTCCTTGACCACCAAGCAAAGGTTTCTCTAACAAATGCTTGTATTTCTCTTTCTTAAGAACTTCTTTTCGTAGGTATATCTCAGCAATTTCTTTGTTTACTACTACAATTTTCTCTACTTCTTTATCCGTAATCATTTGACTGAAACTCTGGTCGTTCAGTGTTTTTTGATCTTCGGTAATGGAAGGAAGAAACGTCATTGCAATAAATGAGATTGCTATGACTACATACACCCAATAGATATTGAATGTGAATTTGGGCATTTTGTCCTTCTTCGGTTTTGGTTCCGCGTTTGGAGCTTTCTTTTCTTTAGTTTCTTTGGTTTCGTTTGCCATAATGTAGTAATGAAATACGTTTTACGTCTTTACACGGTTGGGATTAAATGAATAAACTGGCAAATTTCTATTGCCGATAATCTACACTAACCGCACAATTAATCCTTCCGCTTACTGGGTTTTGCAACAGTTTTGGGCTTTGTAGGCGATTTAGTAGCTGTTGTTGCGGAAGATTTTGTTTTTTTTCCAACTGTTGATTTTGAATTAGGACGAGTTTTGCTCCCTTCAGCGGATTTAGAAGTTGGTTTTGCCTTTCCTAAACCGTTATCCTTCGATAAAGTTCGTGACTTAGCAGCGGATGCTGGCTTATCTTCAAAAGTTGCTTTTGAAGCCGCTCTTGGTTTTGCAGCCGCTTTCGCTTTGCTAGCTTGTGTTGCAGGCGTAGACCTAGCAGACCTTGCAGGTGCAGCAAAATCAGATTTCTTTACAGTTGCTGGCTTAGATGCAGACTTCGACCTAGACGTAAACTGAGTGGTAGCCGCATTAGATTTTACATCAGTTGCTCCGGTAGACTTAGGTGTAGCCTTAGTTCTACCAGTGTACTCAGCTTTTGAAACGGACTTCGGTTTAGCAGTTGCGCGCGGTTTTGCGGCAACTTCGGCACTTACCACTGCCTTAGCTTTACTTATGGCTTTTGGAGCAGATGCCGGTTTTACTTTCCTTGCAACACCCGATTTTCCAACAGCTTTCTTTTCGGATTTTGGCTTGTCTTTCTTAATTTTTTTCACCGCCACTTTCTTTACGAGTGGTGGCATCATCTTTTCCGAACCATCCTCGGCATGTTCTACCACAATGGCATCTGCCCAAAGGCGCTCTATATTGTAAAAGTCGCGTGGCTCGCGCTGAAAAACGTGGACAACTACGTTAACGTAGTCCAACAGCACCCATTCCGAATGCCCCATACCTTCTACATGCCATGGTCTATCGGTAAGTTGCTTGCGCGTCACCTCTTGAATACTGCCTGAAATACCTTCTACGTGAGTACTTGAATCTCCTGTGCAAATCACAAAAAAATCGCAAACTGTGTTCGGAATATTGCGGAGATCCATAGAAACGATGTTCTTGCCTTTCCGCTCTTGTATGCCATGTATGATGGTCGATACTAATTGTTCAATTTCTTCTGCCTTCGAAGTTCGGGCCATTCAATGCTGTTTAGATTTGCAAAGTTACCACAATATCACGCCCCATTGTCCAACAGCCCTGTGCTCGGTCGAGTACGTATCCATTTAAGTGAGGTCGACTCGACCAACAACTATGCCCGCCAATTGCTACAAGACAGCTTGCCAGTAGAGGGCACACTCATTACAGCCAGCAATCAGACTGTAGGACGCGGACAACGTCAACGCCTATGGGAAAGCGGGCCCAACCAAAACATCACTGCAAGTTATATTTTGAAGCCTGTCTTTTTGGCAGCAGAACGCCAATTCATGTTGAGTGCGGCAATTGCTTTGGGAGTTCATGATACTGTCTTAAGGTTTTTCAACCGCACTCCAGCTCAAGTTCGAATAAAATGGCCAAACGACCTGTTGGTTGGAACCCAAAAAATTGCTGGAATTCTTATTGAAAATACCTTGCGTGGCAAAGCAATCGATTCATCCATTGTTGGCATCGGTCTCAACGTAAATCAAGTTGATTTTCCTGCTGATTTGAAGGCGACTTCGCTTGCACAAATCATTGGCAAAAACTTCGTTTTGGATGAAGTTGTATCGGAGCTAAATCAAAATCTAGACAACCGATATCTTCAGCTTAAAACGATGGGGTTCGAGCGATTGATGGAACACTACAATGCGCTGCTGTTTTGCAGTGGCGAGAAAGTTTTGCTTCACGTAAACGGAATTCAAGAAGTGGTAAAAGTGCTAGGCGCCCAAAATTCAGGGTTGCTCAACCTGCTACACTCCGATGGACGCGTTACGGAGCATGCCCATCACGAAATAGGGTGGGAGGCTGTGCGTTAATTTGGCTATACAAATAACTCTGAAGCCAATTTATCTGCCAGCAGTTTGCCTTCATGTCGAAGTATTATGCGGTTGTTATCCATTTCAAAATAATGGCTACCAAGCTTCGGAATTGCAACTGCGATTCGTTCCCAAGCTTGAGCATCAATTCCTTGCAAGTATTCGCGATTAATGCCCCATTTGCAACGCAATCCGGTCATAATATGCTCGTTAATCCGGTTGTGTAGCGTAAGTTCTTCCGATTGTACAGCGGCATTGGATGAAGCAATTCCGCGCATGTAGCCACCATTGCTGCGTATGTTCCAATGGCGTTGAGTGCCGTTGTATGAATGTGCCGAAGGGCCAAGTCCAAGGTAATTGGCGTTTTGCCAATAGGCAGAATTATGCTTTGAAATAAATCCATCCTTAGCAAAATTGCTAATCTCATAGTGCTCAAATCCATTTGCAGGTAACACCTCCATATTCATCCGAAAACAAGCCTCAGCAATGGATTCTTCTGGTGGCTTTTGTGTGCCTTTGCGAATGGAATGATGCAACTTGGTTTTTCCTTCCACGGTCAGCCCATAGGATGAAATGTGCTGAATATCAAGCCCCAAAGCCGTGCTCAAATTCCACTCCCATTGCTGCAGTGTTTGCTCGGGCAGACCAAATATGAGGTCGATGCTGATGTTGTCAAAACCCACGCTTTGTGCTTCGCGAATAGAATCTATCGCTTGCGTTGGGGTGTGCATTCTGTTCATCCAAACCAATTCTTTGGCAATAAACGATTGGGTGCCAAGGCTCAGTCTGTTTATTCCCAAAGCTTTCAGCTCTCTTAGCTTTTTAATGCTCAAATCTTCGGGGTTGGCTTCCAATGTAATTTCTGCGGTAGTGCTTACCTTAAACTGGTTTTGAATCGCATTCAGCAATTCGGCAATTGATTCGGAAGGCAACAACGAAGGCGTGCCTCCTCCAAAGTAGATGGTTTGGATGGGTTCGGTGCCAAAATAGTTCGTCTGCAATTCTACTTCGCCCACTATCGCCTTCACCAATGCCTCCATTTGGCGCGTGTTGGTGCTAAAGTGAAAATCGCAGTAGTGACATGCTCTGCGGCAAAAGGGAATGTGAACGTAAATCCCCGCCATTACGCCTGTTGCAACACAATTCGAAAGGTGGTGCCTTTGCCCATTTCCGATTGCAAAACAGTTATGCGGCCTTTGTGGTATTGCTCCACGATTCTGCGAGTGAGCGAAAGCCCAAGACCCCAACCGCGTTTTTTACTGGTATAACCGGGTTGAAAAACCGTTTCAAACTTGCCTTTTGAAATTCCCTTGCCTGTGTCGCGCACATCAATCAACATCTTTTCTGCATCTTCGTGCAGCGTTACTTCTATGCTTCCATGTCCTTCCATGGCATCTATTGCATTGCGACATAAATTTTCGATAACCCAAGCAAATAGTGGTACATTAATGGGAACTTGTGCCACACTTTCCAATCGATTCACAAGGGTGAATTGAACTTTTTTGGAGCTTCGGGTGCGCATGTAATCCAAGCTTTCTTCCAGCACATGGGCTATGTCGTTCGGTTCCAATTCGGGCACCGAGCCAATTTTTGAGAAGCGTTCGGTAATAGTTTCCAACCGTTTCACATCCTTGGCCATATCGTCCAATGTGGCAGAATCCACATCTTTCAATCTCAGGTACTCTATCCATGCTATTAAACTGGATAATGGAGTTCCAAGTTGGTGGGCAGTTTCTTTAGCCATTCCCACCCATACTTGGTCTTGCTCGGCCCTACGCGAAATGCTAAAGGCAAAATAGGCCACCAATATGAATATCGAAATCATACCCAAACTAACATAAGGATAATACTTAAGGCGGTAATACAAGACCGAGTTATCGTAGTAAATACGGTTGCTGCTTCCGCCATACAGCTCAATTACAATGGGCGCATTGCGGCCTTTTATTTCTTTCAATTGAGCACTTCGGTAGGCGCTGTCTAAACTTTTTTCCTCATCAAAATTTCTGATGGAGATAATGGTATCGTGCTGGTCGGTTAGAATAATGGGTATGGTAGTGTTGTCTTTTATCACCTCAAACACGAAGCTCAAATCGGTATTGGCATCCGTGCTATTGGCTAAAAATGTGGTGCCTTTTGCCCACAATTCCACCTTTTGGCGTTCTTGTTCTGCTAGGCTGGTTACCAAATTATTGGTGTAAAGCAACGATCCAATACCAATGCACATGGCTATGCCTATGAGCACCAATTTCCAACGCTGCTTTTTGGAATACAAATCCATGCTGCGAAGGTGAGAAGGAAATGTGGTTTGCTGAAGCAAGTGCCGCTTCTAATCAATACCTAATTTCGCTCGAAAGGCAAATGCCTCTATATATGCCCTATGAAACTATACGACCTCGCACTGCTTACCGAAGAGCGCTATCTCGATACCGATACGCCAGATTGGTACACCCAGCAAATTTTGGATGATGATGCCCTGCTTATTCAAGCGTTGGCAAACCATGGCAAACGCGTGATTCGCAAGGATTGGGCTGACCCTAATTTTGATTGGAGCAGCACCACAGCTATCATGTTTCGCACTACGTGGAACTATTTCCATCGTTTTCAGGAGTTTGTGGCGTGGATGAATAGGGTAGAGGGGCTTACCCAACTCATTAACGCACCCGAATTGATCCGTTGGAATTGGGACAAGCACTACCTCCAATATCTTGAAAACAATGGGGTTCGCATACCCGAAACCATTTTTTTAGAAAAGGGCGAATACGTAACCCTTGCCGAATTGCACAACGCTACCGGTTGGGACGAAACTGTGCTAAAGCCAGCCATATCTGGCGGTGGCAGACACACCTATAGGCTCGACCCTACGAATGTTGGTGCGCACGAAATGGTGTTTCGGTCGTTGGTGCATGCCGAGGCGATGCTGTTGCAGCCGTTTCAGTACAATGTGGTTACCCGAGGTGAGGTAAGCCTAATGGTAATAGGAGGCAAGTATACCCATGCTGTTATTAAAACAGCCAAAGAAGGCGACTACCGCGTGCAAGATGACTTTGGAGGTACGGCAGCTCCATACCTTGCTAGCCCAGAAGAAATAGATTTGGCCGAACACGTGGTAACGTTGTGCCATCCTGCGCCTGTATATGCCCGTGTGGATATGATTTGGGACAATGATAATCTGCCAGCGGTGTCGGAACTGGAGCTGATAGAGCCCGAACTATGGTTGCGCAATTGCCCTGAGGCGGTTATTGCCTTGGCCGAGGCAGTTTGCCAGCAACTCGGAGACTAGATTTTACAAACTGAACCTATCCCGCCATTTTTTTTACGTGGGATGAATAGCTTTTTTGTACGGGGAGTAGGATTAACGGTTTGGGGCTTGGCGAAGGTGGGGGATTAAAAGCACAAATGTTCGATTTAGCACAAATGTTCATAAAAAGCACAAATGTTTAAGTTAGCACTTCAGCCCCACTTTTGCCAAACCCTTGTTACCTGCTGGCTTTGTTCTTAATTATAGCACCTGTTATTCTTTTATTACTTTCTTGGTTAATACTCTTTTTTTCTCTTTAAGAAATACAATAAAATAAATCCCTTTCTCCAAATTTATTAAGCTAAATGAATTGTTTTCAGGTTTATTGACATTTGAAACTACTTGCCCTTTTGAATTATAAATAATAATTTCATCTGACACAATATTTTTATTCCAATAAATTATAGACGATGTTGGGTTGGGAAAAATTAATGTTTCAGAGTTTTGAGAATTATAATCAATAGAAGATAAGGTACTTGTTCGCGTAATATCTACCTCAATGCCATGAAAGATATCATCAATATTATCTGTATTTACCAACATAAAATCACAACCTAAAACGCCATTTTGGGTAATAATTGGATTCTGTATTGTTACGTTAGTTGTTTTCCATTGATTATCACCAATACCTGTTATATTTATGGCAGTTTGTAAGCCTGATGAATTATAATATTTTAATGCCCAAGTTGAATTTGCGTTTTTATCGAGCCACGTAATTTTAAATGTTAAACTGTCTGGATCTGAAAGGGTAAATACATCGGAATGGAAATTAAAATACATTGTGTTTTTTCCACTACTGCTTTCAAAAGAACGTGCAAAACGGTCGTATTTTGATGAGCTGGAATTAATAACACCCCTTACCCTGAAAAGACCAATTGAGGTAGCGTCAGGGTTTATTTGAGTAATCCATCTTTCGTAATTCCCTTCTTCAATATTCCATCCAGCATCATTATACCCTGTTTGCTGATCACGTTGCCAAACTTGACCTTTAGTGGCTGCAAAAACATGATCCATTTGTGCACCTCTGGCTGAATAAGCATTACATATTGCAGTATAACGAGCTTGATTTGATTGGTTGGCTTGACCGTATATATTTTCTGGAAATTTAACAGTATTTTGAGAATTTAATCCTTCATGAAAAATAGAGTAAGCTGCTGTTGTAGTACTAGGATAAACTTGCTTGGAATATTTATTAAACATCTTAAAAACGTCATGTAATTCTGGTCTTGATTGTGCTTCTTGCAAAGCACTTTGGGTAACGAGCCAAACGGAAAGACCCGTATTAAGCCCGCTTAATGCACCCCAATAAAACCCTAATGGAACATTAATTTGGTACAATGGTTTAGTCCATGTTTGGTCCATTTCTGCTGCAGAAAATAAATGTAATCCTTGTGGATTAACAAGATAAGGTGTCCAAGTAGTTTTAAAATCTAATTCATCTGAAAGATGGTGACCTCTTGCGTAGGCTCCGCCTTTTGTTCCAAATCCATAAGTTACATTATTGGTTACCCATTGCCATTCCAAGGGTTCGTCAACTGGATCAATATTGTTAAAAAGAAGTCCAATTTGGGTGTTATTATTACCTGTATTAAACGTTAGTCTAAATTTTTCAAATACTTCTAAACGGAATGCACGCCATTGATTATCGGAAATAGTATAAGAAGAATTAAGAGGTGTTCCTTTATAGGCAACTTCATCCCCTGTGCATCCAGTTTTTACTTGAATATATGCAATTTTACTAAATAGATTTGTAGGTAGTGTTCGTAAGAAATTGCCGAAATTTTCTATCATATTGAAATAATATGTTTTATAATTGATGTCCAAATAATACGGATATTGTGTCCAATTTGGATGTTGTGTATCATTAGTAGTGACACTCGGCACACCATTAGCGTAAATCCAAACTGGAGCATCAGGACCAACTCCTACGCTTATATTAACCATCTGATTGTTATTGTAAGCTGCTTGTAATATAGTTTGAATCTCAGACCAATCGTATTGATTTGTGTTATTTGGTTGTACATCTTCCCAGTTTACATCAGCACTTTTACCTCGCAAATAGTTGTAATCAGTATTAACTGAAATGTCATATGCATTTGATCTATCCCAAACACCATAGGAATTAACTGGTAAAATTGTAGTTTGAGCATTTACAGAAAGCGTAAAGAATATAGCTGTAATTATATTTAATAAATAGTTTTTAATTTCTTTTTTCATTTATATTTAATTTTAGTCAACCTATTTTAGGACGAGTGCTCTTAAGCTTGCAGGTAACTTGTTTATATGTCTGTAACGCCCATTAATTTTACAGACATAACCCATCTAATTTGGTGGGATATGTATATGTTTTTGATTTTACAGCTGTGAAATTACAGATATTATTCAAATGTCCATTCCTTCGATAGGGCTTTTAATGTCGGTTAGTTTCTTGGTGCTCACATGGGTATAAATTTCGGTTTTCTTGCTGCTTTGATGAGCTAATAGTTCTTGTATATAGCGTAAATTCGTGCCGCCTTCTAGCAAATGGGTAGTATAGCTGTGACGCAGCCAATGGAGTGTTGCTTGTTTTTTTTACTCCACTTTTGGCCAACGCCTGTTTAAATACTTGCTGTAGGCTTTGCTCAGAGTATTGCTCGCCTTTGCGTTGTCCTTCAAATAGCCATTGCTATGGGCGATAGAGCTTATAGTATTCACGCAACATTTCTACAATAAACTTGGGTAGCGGTGCAATTCGGTCTTTGCGGCCTTTGGCTTTTTCAATAGGGCATTGCATGTTGCCGATTTTTAGTTTGAAAGACAAAAACAGCCAATTTATTATGTCTTAGCATGGATAGGTTCAATCCTTCCTGAACACCCACACAGCATTCGAACTCGCCTTATTCCCAACTATTTCCGCCTTCAATCCATGGCGCGTTGCGAAATCTTTCATCCGCTGCTCCGTTGGAAAATTGACTCCATGCTCCGCTTTATTGAACCCGAACACGGTGATACTAAAAAACTCCGTGAGCTTGGTGACCCAATGACGGTTTTTGGGAGTTGCTGTATAATTGTCGATTGCTGATGGAGAATGCTGGACTTCCTTCCCTGTTCCTTGTTTCCATTTGTAATTCGTCATTCGTAATTCGTCATTCGCTTGCATGCCATCTCGCACAATGATTGTTCCGCCTGCATTCAACTTCATTGCGCACGCAATCAACAAGCGCTCCTGCGCCTCCACAGGCATATAGTGCAACACGTCTTTAATGATAAAACAGTCGGATGGTTGTGGCGAAAACTGCATTAAATCGCCTGTTGCGAAACTCAAGTTACCGCCATCGTAGTAGCCCGTTAGCGCTACCTTCACTTTTTCATCGTCATAGTCAATGCCCACCACATTGCGGTTGCGGCCTTGCATTGCGAGCAGTGTGCTGAGGTATCCGTAACCGCAGCCCAAGTCATACACCGTTCCTTGCTGGGGCACATAGCGAATGATGTCCTCGAAGTTGCGCTCCAACATCAGTTTAATCTTCACGTACCATTCCAAAACAGGGCCTTTGTAGAAGTAGGTTCGCCTTACTTGGTCAGCAAAGAAATGGGGCGTTTCTACCTCGGCTCTCACCACTTCATATTCCTCTTTGAAATAACGTGCAATGGCCTTTGCACGTGCACTGTATCCTTCTCCAAAACGCGTATCATTGGGTGTGATGCGTGGCAGATATTTAATGGTCATAAGGCTCTTGTTCACTGCGAAATCCCCTTTGCGTAGCGCCTTATTCACCCCGTGCAATACCACGGGTAGAATGTCCAATTGCATCTGTTCTGCCAGATAAAATGCGCCCTTTTTGAACCTACCAATGCGGCCATCGCGGCTGCGTGTGCCTTCTGGGAAGATGAGGATGGAATAACCTTGATCTATCTTCTCGCGAATTTTTGGAAGATTGTACGAGGTTTCGTCCTTGGCGTGGATGTATTCAACGTATCGGATGAAAAATCCGAAAAAAGGCGAGTTCCATACCCAATCGTTGGTGACTAAAAGGAGCTTGTTGCTGCTGCCTATCATCAACATTAAATCAACAAACGAAGAATGATTTGCAATGAGAATGGCGGGCTTTTTCAGGTCGTCTTTGCCAAGCCAACGCTGGCGGGCATGCACCATTATATCTACATCCGAGCGCAGCAGTTTGCTAATCAGGAACATCATAATTCGCTGTCTGCGCTGCTTTCCGATTGGAATTGGAATGAGCAGTAGAAGTATAGAAGTGAGGATTAAACATCCGATAACGAACCATCCGAAAGCCAACGCGGATGTAAGTATATCGACCAGGGTAAGTGGCCCGAACCCGCGTTTCACTCGTGATTCTATCAGTACGCCATACAAAATGGGCTGTAATGTGAATGAAATAATCGCCACGCAAACCATGCCCAAAACCGATAACACGGCAATGGAATGCAGCGCAGGATGTTTGCTAAAAATGAGTACGCCAGTTCCTAAAATGGTGGTGATAGCCGATAGAATGATGCTGCTACGAAACGATTTTAGCTTGTCGATGCCATACTTATATCTGCTTAGAATGCCATCCGAAATGAAGATAGAGTAATCATCGCCTAGGCCAAAAATGAAGGTTGTAATCAACACATTCACCATGTTGAATTTGATATGGAGCAGTCCGCAAAGTCCCATAATCCATATCCAACTTACGGCCATTGGCAGAAATGTAACAACTGCAAGTTCGATACGCCCGTAGGTGAGCAACAATATGAGAAACACCATTCCAGCAGAGAGCATCAGAATGAAATTGAGGTCTCTGCTTACGGTATTGACCAAATCGAGCGCTAATGAACTTCTGGCAACCACTTCCAGATTTGGGGCACTTTCGGCCAATTTCTGCTTGAAAGTCTCTTTGTTTTCTTTCGAAATATTGACAGTGGAAATCACAGAATACAGTTCGCCATCGGTAAAGACCAAATCGCGGTAGGTAGGATTTTCAAGTAGCTGCTTTTTATAGAATGCTTCGGTTGGCAGTTCCACAGGCTGCAATATCGAATCATAACTCGCGAAGAATTCAGGCCGAAAACCAAGTTCGCTTCCCTGCAGTCGCACCTGAGATAACAGTTGTGAATTGGTAACATTTCGGTTCCAAGCAGCCACACTTTTGGTTACTTCTGTTGGCGATAGAAACACATTTGCGAGGTTGGTAATCCGCGCGGAAGTGTCGGCAATTGTTAGCGAACTCATCCCGCCAATTGCATTGCTTAGGGTGTTTGCCGAACTTAATACGAATAGACTTTCACGGTTGCTTTTACCCACTATGATGTCCTGCGCCCGCTTCATTTCTTCCGGGAAATAGTTGATGCGATTGAGGTCATCTTCAAACTGGACATCCCCAGCAAACTGCCAGAAGAAGATGGTGAGCGAAACGATTGTTACAAAACCTGCCAGTTTCAGCTTTCCCAAGTGACGCGCGAAAAGAGACGCGAGACGAGATTCGGATGAATTCTGACACGTTTCTTCGTCCCTAATTCGTAATTTTTCATTCCCAGTTGGCACTATATGCGGAAGCACAATTAGTGCAAACGCAGCAGTTCCAATCAAACTCAATCCTGCAAAAGTTCCGAAGTCGGCCAACACTTGCGAATGCAGAAAGTTGAGGCAGAAAAACACCATCACCGTAGTGAAACAGCCCAACAGCATGGGCGATGCAATCTCTTTTAGCGTGGTCGAAACCGAGCCAGTTTCTTTATAATGATTGAAGAAATGAAAGCAATAATCTATGGCAATCCCCATCACAATTGTGCCTGCTGCGATGCTAATGGCCGAAATGCTGCCTTTCCAAAGGGCGATGATTCCAAGAGCGAAAATCAACCCAAACAATGGTGGCAAAAAGAACAAAATCGGTATCCATAAACTTCTAAAATAGAGTATCAGCAAAAGAAGAATGCTGCCACCTGCCAACCAGCTCACAAGGGTAGTATCCTTTTTTATCTGGCGCGAATTGCCCACTGCAATCACAGGGCCACCAAATAGAATAATGTCTGCTGATGGATTGTCCACTCGAATGGTTTCAACCAGGCGTTCCAAGGTGTCCACCATTAAGGTGTTTTGTACGGTTTCGCTAGGAGGATTTGATGGCGATAAAATGAGCAGAAGATATTCTCCATCTGATATAAAGGTGTAACCGTCTTCAATGCGAAGTGCGCTTCCAGACTGTAAATCAGCTAGTCGCGATACCAAAGGCGATGCCATATCTAGCGGGTCTAACGCCAGTAATTTTTTAGTACCGATGCTTTCATAGCTGCATAACCGATTTAAAGTGCGGTTTAAGCGATTGTGAATTCCATTCTCGTCAAGCGATGCGAAGAGCGAATCAATTTCATTGGCATGAAGGAAATACGGGAGATTGCGTACATAAATCCCAAAGGATTCCTCGAACTTCGCGCCATCATAGCCGAGTCGAATACTACGAACTAATGAAGTGTCAATTTTAACGCAATTCGAAGCAACGTTTTCTCCGATTGAAATGAGTTTGTCAGTACCCAAAGTGGCCCGTGGACCAATAGCCACAACAACATTGCCCGATATTGACGAATTGCGGTATAAATGTTCGTATTTTTTGAATTCTTCCGTTCGTGGAAACGTTCTTGTGATGTCTTCTTCGATATGTAATTTCGAAATTGACCAGCCAAAACCAATGATAATGACAAGTGCAAATAGAAAGTATATTACCTTGAATTTGCGTGTTTTACCAAATATAATATAAAGCAAATTCCCCATTGTTTTACAGGCCGATAATGTTAGGGAAACAAACGCGATAATCAGCTAAATTTGGTGCCCGTGAGCGAAAAGGATTTTGAGATAGAAAGTAGGGAGATGAAACGGTTGACGTTAGAGGATTTTTACCGTTACGTTCTTGATGGTAAGGCGATAACCTTGACCGAAAATCAGCGCAAAGTTGTTGAGGACAGTTTTCAGTTTTTGAGTGAATTTTCGAAGGATAAGATTATTTATGGTATCAACACGGGCTTTGGTCCTATGGCGCAATACCGAATTGCGGGCGTAGAGTTGGTGCAATTGCAGTATAATTTGGTGCGTAGTCATGCTTCTGGGGTTGGCGAAGGTCTTCCAGATAGTTATGTGAGGGCCGTAATGCTCAATCGTTTGAATACGCTTTCACTGGGTGGTTCAGGAGTTAGCTTGGGTATTTTGGAGCAATTGGAGCGTTTTATTGCTCATTGTATTTATCCTTACATACCCGAGCACGGAAGCGTTGGTGCAAGTGGAGATTTGGTTCAATTGGCCCACTTGGCTTTGGCCATTATAGGTGAGGGCAATGCAAGGTACAAAAACCAACTTCGTCCAGTTGCCGAGATTTTCGCAGAGCTGAATATTGCCCCAGTGAAATTACAACTCCGAGATGGTCTTGGCCTTATGAACGGTACTTCGTGCATGAGTGGCATTGGGCTTCTGAATGTAATCTATGCCAAACGCCAAGTGAAATGGGCTGTTGTGATTGGTGCTGTGATTAACGAGTTGGTGCAATCCTTTGACGATAGCTATTCAGAGTTTTTGAATCAAGCAAAACGTCATGAAGGCCAGCGCAAAGTGGCAGCCGCCATGCGCAGCACTTTAGCCACGAGCAAATTGGTCCGCAAGCGTGAGGAGCGCCTATTTAAAGATATCGATCACATTGGTGAAGCGCCAATTGCAGAGAAAGTGCAGGAATACTATTCGTTCCGTTGTATTCCACAAATTATTGGTCCTGTGTTAGACACGGTTGACTATGCCGAACAGATTTTGATAGATGAGGTTAACAGCACCAACGACAACCCTGTGGTTGACCTCGCTGGCCGCAATGTGTATCACGGTGGCAATTTCCATGGCGATTATGTGGCCTTGGAAATGGACAAGGTGAAAATTGCCATTGCCAAGCTGTGCATGTTACTCGAGCGGCAGCTGAACTACTTGATGAATGCCAAGATTAACGAGATTTTTCCTCCATTCATGAACCTCGGTAAGCTGGGATTCAACTTCGGCATTCAAGGCATGCAGTTCACCGCAGTGAGTACCACGGCCGAGAACCAGACCTTGGCCTATCCGATGTATCTGCATTCCATACCCAACAACAACGACAATCAGGATGTGGTGAGTATGGGCACCAATGCTGCGCTTCTCGCTAAGAAGGTGATAGACAACACCTATCAGGTCATGGCTATCGAAGTGCTGGCCATTGCACAAGGTGTGGATTATTTGCAATGCTATGATAAGCTGTCAGATGCAGGTAAAAGCCTTTATGATACTGTGCGCCAATTCGTGCCTACCATCCGCGAGGATGTGTCTCAATCGGCCAATATCACTGCGCTGGCGGCACATCTGAAAGAGAACGAACCGAAACTGGATATCTAATATGAAGGAAGTTGCGCGCATAGCATTGGTCACAGGAGGATCGCGCGGCATTGGACGTGCAATATGCCTGCGTCTCGCTAAGGATCATGGTTTGCATGTGCTAGTGAACTACACTTCGGACCGAGATGCCGCTAACGAAGTGGTACTGCTCATCCAACAGAATGGGGGAAGCGCTGAGATCATTTGTTTCGATGTTTCTAATAAAGAAGCTGTGAACGTGGCTTTGGATGCCTGGGCCGGACGCAATCCCGACACCATCATCGAGGTGATTGTGAATAACGCGGGCATCACCAAAGACGGCCTCTTCATGGCCATGAGCGATGACGATTGGAATGCTGTGCTCAATGTGTCGTTGCAAGGATTCTACAACATTACCCGCAAACTGGTGCAGCCCATGGTGCGAAAGCGTTATGGCCGCATTGTAAGTGTAGTAAGCGTTTCGGGTGTGATGGGCAATGCTGGACAGGTGAACTATTCTGCTGCAAAGGCCGCTGTAATCGGTGCTACCAAGGCATTGGCCAAAGAAATTGCGAAGAGGAATGTGACGGTGAATGCCGTAGCTCCGGGTTTTATCTCAACAGATATGACCAAAGATTTTAATCAGGCGGAAATGTCGCGCGTGATTCCGATGGGCCGTTTTGGTAAGGCCGATGAAGTGGCTGCTGCTGTTTCATTTCTGGTTTCGGACGATGCGGCCTACATTACAGGCAACGTAATCAACATCAACGGAGGGCTGCATTGCTAATGAACAATAGGGTCGTTATCACCGGAATGGGCATCCATTCTTGCCTCGGCACAACGCTCGAGGAGGTGAAAGACGCGTTGTTCCATGGCCGTTCCGGCATCGTTTTCGACCCCATCCGGAAGGAAATAGGCTTCCGTTCTGCACTTATCGGCAATGTTCCCATGCCCGACCTTAAGGCCGATCTCGGTCGCAAGGAGCGCAAGAACATGCCCGAAGAAGCCCTCTATGCCTTTGCCAGCACTAAACAAGCATTGGCTCATGCAGGCATCACCCAGGACTTTATTGATATCAATGAGGTGGGCATCCTTTTCGGCAACGACAGCACCGCAGGCGCAGTGATTGAGGGTGTTGATCTGCTACGCGAAAAGAAGGACACCACGCTTATCGGCTCGGGTAACATCTTCCAAAGTATGAACTGCACGGTGACCATGAATCTCAGCACCATTCTGCGGTTACGTGGCGTCAACTTCACCATCAGTGCGGCCTGTGCAAGCGGTTCACACAGTATCGGAATGGGCTTTCTGCTCATCAAGATGGGATTGCAGCAACGCATCATCTGCGGTGGGGCTCAAGAGTTGAATCCTTATGCTTTTGGAAGTTTTGATGGCATCGGCACCTTCAGTACTCGCGAGGAAGAACCTACAAAGGCCAGTCGTCCGTTTGATGGAAGCCGCGATGGACTTGTGCCTAGTGGTGGTGCGGCCACGGTAATCCTCGAAAGCCTTGAAAGCGCCCGACAGCGTGGGGCCACCATCCTTGCCGAGCTCGTGGGCTATGGCTTTAGTTCCAATGGCGAGCACATAAGCAATCCGAATGTGGAAGGTCAGGTTCGTGCCCTCAATATGGCCATGCAGATGGGCAATATTCAGCCCGAAGAGGTAGACTACATCAACGCCCACGCCACTTCAACACCCGTTGGCGACCGTTGCGAGGCATTGGCCATCCATCAGGTGTTTGGCGATAATGGCCCGTTGGTTAGCAGCACCAAGAGTATGACAGGGCACGAATGCTGGATGGCAGGCGCGAGTGAAGTAGTTTATTCTCTTTTGATGATGCAACATAGTTTTGTAGCTCCAAATATTAACTTCACGCAAGCTGACGAGGATACATCTAAGATAAAGATTGCAACAAAAACTCTTAACAAAGAACTGAATACCGTGGTTTCGAATTCTTTCGGTTTTGGAGGTACTAATTCCACGCTTATTTTGAAAAAGTTCAATGCCTGAAATGGATATGCAAGCGGTTATTTCTACTATCAACGGATTTCTCATCGAAGAATTTGAGGTGGATGCTGCCATAATGCAGCCAGATGCCAACATGCACAAAGCTCTTGATTTGGATAGTTTGGACTATGTGGATTTGGTTGTTCTAATCGAAGAGAATTTTGGTTTCAAAATGACTGCTGATAACTTCAAAGAAGTTCAGACATTTCAGCAATTCTATGATTTCGTTGCTGCGCGAGTAAATTAGCGATGTCCCAAAGGTTTTATGCTCGAAGGCGAAACCCTAGTTTGAATATCTAAATCTATCATTTAATGTCAAACTGGAGCGGCAAAAGCCGTGGAACCCCTTTGGGATATTGGTTCTTTATTTTCTTTATGAAGAACTTAGGGTTGGGATTCACCTATGGATTTCTTCATTTTGTCGTGGCCTATTTCTTTCTATTTTCCTGGAAAACAAGTGGCGCTTTATATAACTTCTATCGCAAAGGACTGCTCAAAAGCAAGTTGCAGAGCATATTGGGCATCTACCGCAGCTATTATGCCATCGGGCAAATGCTGATAGACAAGGTGGCGATGGCTAGCGGCATGGTAGATCGCTTTGACCTCCATTCAGACGGGCATCATCATATCATCAATATGGTGAAGAACAATACAGGAGGTATTCTTATCAGCGCACATTTGGGCAATTGGGAAGTAGCCGGTCACCTCATGACCAATTATGGCGGCACTATCAACGTTGTGATGTATGAGGCGGAACATGAGCAAATCAAGCGTACGGTAGAGCAGACCACAGGCGGCAGACGTTTCAATGTCATTCCTATAAAAGACGATATGTCCCACGTTTATGCCATTTCTGCGGCCATTCTTAATAAAGAAATTGTGTGCATTCATGGCGATCGTTTTCGCGAAGGTATGCGCACCTTGAAGTATCCATTTTTGGGCTATGAGGCGCGGTTTCCGCGGGGACCATTTGCTATCGCATCGAAATTTGATGTTCCTAAATGTTTTGTTTTCGGGATGCGTAATGGGAAAAATGGCTACTCATTTTCGGCCACAGAACCAATTTTCGGAAAGCAAAAGCCCGAAGCTTTGCTAGCTGAATTTGTGAGTCAAGTGGAGATGAAAGTAAAAGCTAATCCAGAGCAATGGTTCAACTATTACGAATTTTGGAAGTAATCTAAATACCTCTTTTGGAAAGAGTAGGTCCCATTTAAAAGATCTAGAAACGCACGGTTTACCTTTAAATCCTAAGGGAAATAACTCGATAAATTTAGTCTTTGTATTTCTTGTTCACCTCTTCCATCGTTGGGAAAGTGATACTTACATCACCTGCTTTGCGGGCCCAACTGAGATATTTTCCAGTTCCTACACAAGCATACGCGCGAAGAGAATCTTTGGGCGCCATGCCAGAATGTTGAAAACGTCTCCACGTTTTGTCGGATTCTTGAACGCAAACCATCACATCCAATGATTCTGTGCACGTGTTTCTCAAATGAATAACATAACTATCATTCCAGTTGGTGCATTGCGAGCAATCTTCTCCCCAATTTGATCGATATTTCTCTACGCAGTCGCCATATTCTTGAATTGGCGCATCACTTTCTGCATTAAATGATGCGGCATTGAATAAAGCAGCTACACTAATTCCTGTCCAAATGAAAATCTTAATCATGACGGTTGGTTATTTACACTGGTTATTTTTCAAAATTATTTTGGCTTCCTCGTTACCCAATTTTTTAGACATATTCCAATCTTCACAAGCGTCAGCAGCTCTTCCAAGCCCACTTTTTGCCCAACCACGATTGTTGAATGCTTCTTGATTTTTTGGTTCAATGCGCAATGCCTCATTGAAGTCAGTCATTGCCGCATCAAACAATTTCAATTTGTTGCGAGCACTTCCTCGGCTAATATATGAATACACATGACCTGGATGTTTTTCAAGCACTTTTGAGTAATCGGCCACAGCGCCTTCATAATTACCCAAAATTGAATAGCACAAACCCCGTTGAAGCATAGCGTTTATATGATTTTGGTCTTGTTCCAAAACTTTCGTGTAGGCATCCACGGCATTTTCATAATCTCCTTCTTCGAAGAAAGAATCTCCTTTAGAAAAAAGTACCTCTTCATTTTGAGCTTGCAATTGAATAGTTATGAAGCAAAGCAGGATGGTGAGTTTTTTCATTGAGCAGGTTATTTAAATTGTAAGGCGAGGATTAGTGCTTTGATTTCAGTTACAACATCTTGTGCATTTTTTAAATTGGCAACGCGCATTGCAACACGTTTTCGATATACTTTTTGATTATCAATATGCAGATGACGCTCCACGCAATCTCCAATATCTGAGTAACATGCGAAGGAAACAATAGAATCACTCGGAGTGTATTTTACAGTTTCGGGATCTAGATTAAAGTAGTTTACCACGTCCGATTTTACTTTTATGTTTTCCCTAAAACCTTCAACTAAAAACTCCTTACGTTTTATAGCTATCGAATTTTCGGGACCGATAATCCGGTTGATACTGACAATTCTTTCAGAAGGTTCCTGTCCAAAAATGGTTGACGCCTGCAAGAAAAACAAAAGACCAATAAAGAATCTACTGGGAAATTGTAACGTTTTCATCATTGATTTGGTTAGAGGCTAATTATCCAAGGTTAGAAAATTGATGACTAAAGCGTTTATCCCCTCTATAATAATTCTGTTGTTTGTTGCTAGTACAATCAACGCTCAGCAAGTTGCTGTAAACATAACATTCGATATCGATAACGGTAATTACTCTGAAAGTAAGGTTTCAATTTCCAAAAATGGTGCCATTTTAAAAGTTATTGATCCAGCTAAAGCAAAAATTAAAGAGAACCTTGAATTTGGTAATGACTATTTACTTACATTTTCAAAAAAGGGTTACATAACCAAGAGAATTTCCATTAGCACCAAGAATGTCCCAGAAGAGGTTCAAGAGGACGATTTGGACTTTGACTTTGTTGTTGAATTGTTTGCACAGTATGAGGGCATAAACATCGTGCTATTCAATCAACCTGTTGCAAAGTATTTCTACGACCCGAAAGAAGATGCCTTTGCATATGATACCGATTATACCAAAAGTATTCGAGCTGCTTTAGCGTCCTTTGAAAAAGAATATGAAGAAAAGAAACAGCAAGTGGCAGTGGCTCCCGATCAAGCTCCACCAGTGCAGGATAATTCGGCACAAAAGGAAGCGCTAAAAGCACAAGAAGATGCCCGAAAAGCTGAGGAAGCTAAGGCGGAAGCAGCACTTTTGATGGACACACAAAAAGCCCAAGAAGAGCAACGTCAGGCTACTGCTTTGAAAGCGCAGGAGGACGCCCGAAAATCTGCGGAAGCAACAGCCAAAGCAGATGCTGCGCGAATTGCCGAAGCCAAACGAAAAGCTGTAGAGGCAAAAGCTGGAGAAGACAAACGCAAAATGGAAATGCAGCAAGCAGAAGAAGCGCGCAAAGCATTGGAAGCCAAGGAAGGGGAAGATAAAAGAAAAGCTGAGGCATTATCCGAAGAGGAAAAACGAAACTTAGAACAAGCCAAAGCAGCAGAAGAATCGAGAAAAGCAGCTGCAGATAAAGCCGCTGAAGATGAGCGAAGTGAAAGAGAAGTTAAAGCTGCTGAAGAACAAAGAAAGGCTGCTGAGGCCAAAGCTGCAGATGATGCACGTAGAGCAAAGGACGCTAAAATGAATGATGAAGCAAGGCTTCTGGCTCAAAAGAAAGCCGAAGAAGAAGCTCGACTTCGGGCTGCTGAATTGAAAGCCTTGGAAGAGCAAAAAAAGTTGGCGGCCATAGCAAAAGCGGAGGAGGATGAACGATTGGCAGCTAGAAATGCCGAAGAACAAGAGTTACGAAGAAAAGCCGCAGTAGAAAAAGCTGAAGAGGAAAAACTGAAAGCAGCCGAAGCAAAAACCGAGCAAGATGCAAGGATGGCTCGCACGGCAGCCGCAGCAGGTGAGGAAAGAAAAACTCAAGAAAAGGCTAGGGTAGAGGCTGAGAAACGTGCGCGAGATGTCGCTGCAGTTAAACAAGCAGAGGCTGCAGCAGCTGTTACTAACGCCAAGATACTATTAGAAAAAGCGCCATTAAAAACAAAAGATGCTGGTAAAATTTTGTCACGAAATGAGAAAACCTATCGAGAAGGAACTAAGGAAATAACCGAAATAACGATTGAAAGAGAATTTCAAACTTTTATTTACCGCAAAGTGAAGCATGATTGGGGTGGAATGTACTACTTCAAGAATGATGCAAGTATCACCAAGTATGATTTTGATACTGAAACTAAGGCAGTTATTTAGAATTGGACTTCAAGTAGCGGGCCTAAATTCAATCTTCCAATTCCATTCTGCTTTGCCATTAAGTGTGTTAAATGACATAGATATTTCGATAAAGAACTGCACATTTGTATGTTGATTTTTTTGGCATCCATTTTGGATGCAGACAAAGCCAACGTCATAAGTTCTTCGTGATTAAATCGGTTTCTTTTTTCGCAATTTTCTTTTTCCTCACCCTAAATGCGCCCTTTGCGCAGCAGATGTCGCTAAGCATCAATTTCGGGATTAGTAACGGAACCCATACAGAAAGCAAATTGGCAATTGCCAGGAACGGTTCACCTTGGAAATTGTTGCGACCAGCGAAATCTGTCAACTCAGAAGTTTTAGAATTTGGAAATAATTACCTGCTCACCTTCGAAAAGCTTGGATATATATCTACTCAAATTGCCATAAATACAGGCAATATTCCAAAGGAAGTTCAGTCATCAGGTCTAACCCTTACAGTTTCAGCACAATTAAAGCCGGAAAATTCTGGAGTAAATGAGCCCAGTTTGGTTAAGTACAAATACGATGCTTCGGCCAAAGGATTTATTCAAGAAAAAGTAGCTCCTGTCGTTGCAGTCACAAGTCCAGATGAGTCTAGGAAAAGAGCTGAGGACATGTTCGATTTAATCACAAAGGAAGAGGAGAAAGAGCAACAATACAGCAAGCATTTTGTGAAAGAAGACGCTTTAGAAGGTAGAAAAGGTGAAGGATCCACTAAGAAAGAGGTCGTTCTCACCGAGGAGCAAAAACAAAAAGAGGAAGCCAGAAAATCTGCGGCAATAAAAGCAGCTGATGAAGCGCGAATTGTTCAATTGGCTAAAATTGAAGAGCAGCGAAAAGCATTACAGCTAAAGGATATTGAAGATAGTCGTGTAAAAGGAATACAACAAGAAGAAGAATTGCGAGAGCAAGCAGCAGCACAAAAAGTTATTGAAATTGAACGCAAAGAAAAAGAAGCTAAAGCCGCAGATTTGGCGCGAGAAGCGGAAGCTGCAAAAGCTGAAGAGAAGAGAAAACGAAAGGATACGGAAGTCAAAATCGAATTAGAAAAGCGGAAGAAAGAGGCCCAGCAGAAATTCCAACAAGAACAGCGCACCTCAACTCCAGCAGCTTCAAAAGTTGCAGAAGAAAAACCTATGACGATAGCAGAGGCGGGCAATATCGTTTCACGTTTTGAGGAAATTATTCAAGAAGAGAAACGAGTTATAAAGCAGATTACCATTAAGCGCGAGCGCCACACGTTTGTTTACCGAAAAGTGAAATACGATTGGGGAGGAGTCTACTACTTCAAAAACGATATGGATATCACCAAGCTAGATTTCGATAACGAAAGTGCTGCGGTGGAGTAATAATTGAACTAATACATCCAATCCACTTCTAGTTATAAGTCGATTTCTATCCCAACAGGGCAATGATCTGATCCTATCACTTCATTTAAAATGAATGCGTTAGTAACAAGAGGCAAAAGTGCTGGGGAAATTAAAAAGTAATCGATTCGCCAGCCGATATTTCGCTCTCGTGCACTCATTCTGTAACTCCACCAAGAATATTTCACCGTATTGGGATGAAAACTTCGGAAGGTGTCTACAAATCCTGATGAGATGATTCTGTCCATACCATCAATTTCTCTTTGGGTATACCCAGAAGATTTATTGTAGTTGGCTTGCGCATTCTTAATGTCGATAGGGCGATGAGCGACATTCAAATCACCCCCAAAAATAACGGGTTTAGTGCGCTCAAGGTTTTTTAGATAGTTCAAAAACGCCACGTCCCATGTTTCTCTATAATCCAAGCGTGCCAATTCTTGACCGGAATTTGGAACATATACTATTACCAAGAAAAAGTCTGCGTACTCTGCAGTGATTACTCTACCTTCTTTGTCATGCTCTTCTACTCCAATACCATGAGTCACTTTAATCGGCTCTTTTTTCGATAAAATTGCCGTTCCGCTATATCCTGGCCGTTCAGCAGAATGTGCGTAAAGATGATATCCATCAAAGTCGTTTAACACCTCTTTTACTTGCTCCGGAGATGCTTTCGTTTCCTGAAAACCAATGATATCTGGGTTCATATCCAGAATACTATCCACAAGGTTTTTTTTGGCAGCCGCACGAATTCCATTAACGTTAAACGATACAATTTTCATCTTCAAGTTCTTCTTGGCCTTAAATAGTTTCTCCAAAAGTAGATTCTTCCATTCGATTTAAAGTAACAATTCGAGGCATTCCTGCATACTCTATAAATGCAAAAGAAAATCATAATTGATTTGAACTGTACTTTCGCAGAATTCAATTATCAACGAAGCGA
>CAMDOM010000026.1 GCA_945903645.1 Chryseobacterium gleum | reverse complement strand
GGTGGTGGTGGTGGTGGCAAAGGCTGCGAACCTGCCGCTCTTATGCCCTACATACCAACTTTTGGCTCGTCTCCTTACAATGGTGACACAGCTTATAATACCGCAGGTTCTGGCGGTGGTGGTGGTGGTGGTGGCGAAGGCGGCCAATTTGGTTTAGGTGGATTGGGTGGATTGGGCGGAGGTGGCTCATTCTGCGTTTTTGTTTTTGCTAATGGTCAGAATGGTGTGGTTCAAGACTGCCGATTTATCCCAGGCTCTGGTGGGCAAGGTGGCCAAGGAGGTGATGGTGGGTTTGGTGGGCCTGGTGGACAAGGTGGCCTAGGTGGTTATTTAGGAGATAGTGGCCCAGTAAATAGCTGCAATGTGGGCAAAGGAGGCGATGGCGGAAATGGTGGGCCAGGTGGAAACGGTGGGCGTGGCGGAAAGGGTTCAGATGGTTTCAGCCGAGGACTCTATCAAGTTCAAGGAGATCCTGTGCTTGACCCCAACATTTATAACCCATGGGAACCCACGATTACAGTAGAATATTTCGGTTGTACCAACTCTAATATTTCGGTGAGCACAGATGCTACAGGAAACTTGACATGGATTTTTGGTTTTGGAGCATCTCCTCAAAATAGTGTTTTAGCGGAAGATACTGTGCAGTATGGTGGGCTCTTAGGGTCGCGAAATTTGACCTTGATTGTAGATGGCGTGCCGTATTTCTATGCCAACTACATTTTGGTGGAAGAGGATTTTGTTCCTCCAGTAATTGAAGCCTCACGCACAACCATTTGCACAGGCGAAAGCACCGATTTATCTACCACTTTTGATGGCTTGAGTTACGCTTGGACTATTCCGGGTGGTTCTATCTCTTCATTTTCTGGCCAAAATCCTGGGTCGGTGTCCTTTGCCCAAGCTGGAGATTATATCGTTGAACTTGTGGTGACCAGTTGCTGCGGAACATCTCGAACCACCGACACCATTCATGTACTCGACCAAGTGGAGGTAGATTTAGGAGAAGACCTCCGCGCTTGCTTCCTTAGTGATTTGCCCGTGTTGGATGGTGGAGGAAATGATGGCGCATCTTATGCATGGACAGTGAACAGCAGTCCACTTGGTTCGAACACGCGTTTTCAAAATACCATTTTCACAGCTACTTATGGCGTGGAAGTAAGTTATGGTGCTGGTTGCTCAGGGACAGATGATGTGTACGTAGAAATTTACACCATCACTCCTGTAGACTTAGGGCTAGACCAAGCCATTTGCCCTGGAAATCCATTACCAATTCTTAATGCAGGAATTGAAGATGCCGATTACAGCTGGACGGTGAACGGAAATCCAATCGGCACAAATTCCATTGAATTGGAGGCTAGTTTAGCAGGTACATATTCTGTAGATGTGATTGAGGCATCAGGCTGCACAGGCACTGACGACATGGAAGTGATTGTAAGTGAGCCCTACGTATTTCTTGGGGTTGACATCAACGTGTGTGCCAACGCTGCATTTCCCATCCTTGATGCAAATAACCAAGGCGCAACATTCACATGGTTGTTTGAAGGCGATACTATAGCAGGTGCTACGGAGCAAACCTTTCAACCCAGTCAAGGTGGTATTTACGACATCGTCATTACCAATATCTACGGATGTGAAGCCACGGATCAATTAGAGGTGTTCACATTTCCAACACTCAATGCCAGTTTCAATGCTCCATTAAATGCGCAATTGGGCCAACCTGTTCAGTTTGTAGACGCTACCACTCCGTCTGCCACAACTTGGACATGGAATTTTGGAGATGGATCTGCGGTTGCTACTGGGCAAACTCCCACCCATAGTTTTATTCAAGTTGGCGAACGACCAGTGTTTATGATTGCTAGCAACAACATTTGTTCTGACACCGCATATGCCGTGGTTGACGTGCTTTATGATTGCTCAATTTTAGGGCTCACAGCAGCATTTTCAACATCCCCAGCTGAAGTTACCTTATCTGCAGCAGGCACTGTAACCACAAGTAATGCCAGCACCAATGCAACCCAATATGTTTGGGATTTTGGTGATGGTTCCTCGCCAAATCCTGATGTAAATCCAATTCACGCCTACACCCAAGTTGGAACGTATCAAATAGAATTAACTGCAATAAACTACAACTGCACCACAAGCACCTCGCTACCCATTACTGTGGTAGAATTTGGCGTGGGCATCGAAGAAGTAAACGATGATGGCTTAATGGTCTATCCCAATCCGAACAGCGGGTTGTTCACTGTTGTAATGGATTTGCCAAGTGCTTCAGATGTTCGGATTGAACTAAACAACGCTATGGGGCAGCGCGTTTATAGCGAAGATTTAGCTCAAAAGCGGTATTGGAAAAAAGAATTTGACCTCGGCTCATTTGTAAAAGGTATTTATTTGCTTCAAGTGACCACTAATACAGCCGTGCTTAATAGGCGCATAGTAATCCAGTAAATGATAGAAACAAGAGCCATATATACGGTGTATGCAGAAAGCACACCTAATCCAACCACAATGAAGTTTGTGGCCAATCGCATTTTACTCGACTACGGTTTGGCGGAATATACTTCTATTGAAGAGGCTAAGGGAAGCCCGATGGCGTTGGCATTATTCAAATTCCCTTTTGTGAACGGAGTATTTATCCAATCCAATTTTATTACTGTGTTAAAAAGCGACATGGTAAGTTGGCAAGATGTAGTGCTAGAATTACGCGAGTTTGTACGCGATTTTCTAAACGATGGAGGTGTGGTAATTGCCGAACTGCCAGACATGAGCACGGTGACTCAAGAGCAAGCCAGCGTTATGGCGGGTCATGCTGAACCTGCTTCCGAACTCGAAGAACAAATTATCAGCATTCTGGAAGAGGAAATTCGTCCAGCTGTGGCGCAAGATGGTGGCAATATCACATTCAAAGGCTTCAAAGATGGCGTTGTAAGTGTGGTGCTTCGGGGTGCGTGTAGCGGCTGCCCATCGAGTACTGTTACCCTCAAAAACGGGATTGAAGCATTACTAAAAAATCGTTTGCCTGGTGAAGTAACCGAGGTGGTAGCGATAAATGGCTAAGCCATAAATATAGTATAGCTTAATCGTTTTAATCTTCCGTTAATCAACTCGCTACGGTTTCTAAACTACACCGAAAGAGTTGTCTGACTAAGAAAATACCGAAGCTGCCGACAACGGCTTTTACTTAGCGTATTTTGCCTCGTACTTGCGAGATAGCTGCTTATGCGGGTCGTCCAAATCAATAAGTCGACCTTGGATATATGCCCGTTCTACATTGTTTGTTCGCATATCGAGCGCATCACCTGTAGAGACAAACAATGTAGCGTCTTTGCCCACGGTTAGCGTTCCGCATTTATCATTTAATCCTAGGATAGTAGCAGTATTACCCGTAAGCGCGCTTACAGCTTCTTCGTAAGGCAAACCATAACCAACTGCTGTTCCAGCTGTGAAAGGTAAATTTCGCGAGCCCATTGCTTCCATATCGCCTTCATAATTGAAGCAAAACACTATACCTGCCTTATGCAGCAATGCAGGTGTGCGAAAAGGTTGTTTTATATCATCATCCGTCCCAACTGGAAGTGAATGTGTGCGCTCAAGTATTACAGGCACTTTATATTCGAGTAGAAGGTTCACAACCTGCCAACTCTCGCTGCCACCAACAATAACTGGAAATGCCGCCCCAACTGCTTTGGCAAAAAGAACTGCATCTGTTATACTTTTAGCATCATCAGCGCGTAAATACATGCGCTGAGTATCGCCAAACAATCCTTTGCAAGCGGCCATTTTCAAATTCATTTCAGGATTGCTTTGCTCCGAATATGCTTTAGCTCGAAGCATAAAATCTTTCAACGCGGCTACTTCTTCGGCATATTTCTCATTGGCTTTAACTGGTCCGGGCTCTCCCCACCATCCCGAACGATTGAATCGTCTAGGCCAATTGATATGAATGCCATCGTCTTCAAGAACTATTGCGTCTTCCCAATTCCAACCGTCCAAGTGTGCGATGGATGATGTACCAGCTATGCGGCCATTTCTTGGAGTAACTTGAGTGATTAACACGCCATTGCTTCGCACCGTATAATTAAGTCTGCTTTCGGTATTAAAAGCAATTATTGACCGAACTTCTGGGTTAAAAATTCCCGTTTCCGCAAAGTCGTTTGAAGCACGAACTGCATCTACTTCCGTTATTCCGAGCGTGTTGTTTGGGTTGATAAAACCTGGATACACATGCTTACCACTTACATCTATAATATCAGCTTCTTGCGCGTTAAGACGAATGACACTAAGGGAAGAAACGAAGGTAATTTTGCCGTTAGCAATTCCAATGGCTGCATTTTCAAGCACCGCACCATTACCCAAATGAGCAGTAGCTCCAGTTAAAACAATGGGTTTCTGCGGCAATTTGCCCGGTGATGGTGTTTGCGCGAATCCAACCGCAGCAATCGCTAAACCAATAAAAAATAGAGTTACGTTTTTCATGAAATGCATTGTTATAATTGAAAAATCAGCTTAATGTCCGTGACCATGTGCTTCACCATGTTCTTCCATGGTATCGCAATGGTAAAACAGTTCTTCCTTTTTCACAGGTTTAGATGTTTTAGCTCCGCCTTTTTTGGCAGCCACCATCTTTTGAATAAGGCGATTACGGTCTTTGGCTAAGGCTTGTTTGGCCAACTCATCTTGTTTTTCGTCAAAATAAAGGATGCCATCAACCCATGTTTTTTCGGCATGCGTATACACCGAAAGTGGATTGTCGCTCCATAGTACCACATCGGCAGCTTTGCCTACCTTAATACTTCCAGTACTACCATCCAATTTCAGCATCTTGGCAGGATTAAGTGTCACCATTTTCCATGCTTCTTCTTCACTCATGCCTCCATATTTAACGCCTTTGGCAGCTTCCTGATTCAGTCTTCGGCCCATTTCGGCATCATCAGAATTGATACCCACATTCACACCTTGCTTGTGCATAATTGCGGCATTGTAAGGAATGGCATCATTCACCTCAAACTTATATGCCCACCAATCGCTAAACGTTGAACCACTAACTCCGTGAGCAGCCATTTTATCCGCAACCTTATATCCTTCTAAAATATGCGTGAACGTATTCACAGTAAATCCCATGCTATCAGCCACGTGCATCAGCATGTTTATTTCGCTTTGTACATAGCTATGGCAGGTAATAAATCGCTTTGAATCTAGAATCTCATTAAGTACCTCAAGCTCTAAATCTTTGCGAGGCGCGCTACTTTCTTTTTTTCCTGAGAATGCAGACCAATCTTGCTTGTATTGACGCGCACGGTAAAAAGCATCATAAAACACCTGCTCAACTCCCATGCGGGTTTGGGGAAAACGCGAGGTGTAATTTGAGCCCCAATTGGCTTGCTTCACATTCTCTCCTAAAGCAAATTTAATGTGCTTTGGAGCGTCCTTGATTTTCATGTCTTCGGGCAATTTCCCCCAATGCAACTTTATAAGTGCGCTTTGTCCCCCAATGGGATTTGCAGATCCGTGAAGCAATTGTGCGCACGTAACTCCACCTGCCAACTGCCTATAAATATTGATGTTTTCAGAATCTACCACATCGGCAATGCTCACTTCTGCAGTTACTGCTTGTGTGCCTTCATTCACTCCATTGCTAATGGCAATGTGCGAATGTTCGTCTATAATGCCCGATGTCAGGTGCTTACCTATTCCGTCAACAACCGTAGCTCCTGTTGGTGCGGTTAGTCCTTTGCCCAATGCAGTAATTTTTCCTCCCGAAATCAACACATCGGTTTCTTTTAAAATCCCGTCTTTTTCATTGGTCCAGACAGTGGTATTCTGCACCAAAATGGTTTGAACTTCAGGAAGTTTCACATTGCCAAATGGAAGGAACGGATACAATATTTCGCCTAAAACGGAATCTTTCTTCTCGTCCTTCTTCTCTCCTTTCTTGTCTTTATCGTCTTTTTTGTCCGCCAGCTTTTCCCAATTCATGCTCCAATCTATCCACTCACCACTTGGATTTTGCCCTTGTCCACTTATGGATTGTTTGGTGCGAACACCCGAAAGACGATATACCGATTTAGCTTCCTTTTCTGTTTTCAAGGTGAGCGAAACCATGTGGTCATCCACTTTTAACATTTGATCAATGCCAGATGTATCGGTGAGTATAAGTTTGGCAGTTACGCTTCCCTCTTTTTCTATTAGTTCAATTTTTCCTGAAAACTTGCCCGCTTTTAGCGAGTAAATACCGGCCAATCCTTCCACTGGAGCAGGATTTACTATATGACGTTTGCCCATTATCCAATGTTCGAGAATGGAATTTTTCTCATCAAACAAGTCCTTTGTTGTAATTAGGAAATTGGCCAAATTTCCTGGAGTGAGACTTCCAACTCCATTTAATGCAAACATTTCAGCGGGAACTGAAGTTAGTGACGCTAAGGCAGCCGAAGAGTCCAATCCTTGTTCGAGTGCTTTGCGCAATGCAGGCCAAAAATCTGCTTCCTTCTCAAGTCCTGACAACGTTAAAGCAAACGGAATGCCTGCGTTTTTCATCGCTCTTAGATTAGTAGCGGCAAGTTCCCAATGAAGCATATCGGCATATTGCGCCAATTGCGCATCAAATGGATCTTCCACATCCAAAGCCTCTGGCATTTTTAAGGGAACAATGAACTTGGCATTGGTAGCTTTCATCGCCTCAATGCGCTGATATTCCTTCCCCGAGCCCACAAAAATGTACTGTTTGCCAAATTCCTTTCCAATTTGCTGGGCACGAATCACATTCAAAACATCTTTAGCTTCGAAAACTTGTGGCAATGCTTGCCTACTACTCCAAGCCTCTAAGCCCAGATTATACTCCTTAGTTTTATCCTTAAGACTAGAATACCACTGAGCGTCCAAATGGGTTTGGCGCAATAGGGCAATACTTCCCATCAAAGATGAAGGATAGTCTTGAGTGGAAGTGCCTTTAGAAAAAGAATAGTTTGTGGCCACATTGGCTTGAACTAATGCCGTATTAGCCCCTCCATTAGCACAAAGCACAAAAGCAGAAGTTCCTCGTGCAATTCCGTCTTGCATCAGCACCACAGCAGCTCCAAAACCAAGGTTGCGGAGTTTTTCGGCTGCTTTATCATCGGGTTGAAATAAGTCGGCCGCACTTATTTCTGGGTGCAAAGCTTCATTCCAAGCAAATGCTCCAGGCTTTTTTGTGTCATTTTGACCTCCACGTTCGGGTTTTTTCTTTTCAATCGGCTTTATACCATAGCTGGAGTATGCATCAATAAGCGATGGATAAATGTGTCGCCCTTTTAAAGATACCGTTACGGTTCCTTTTGGAATCGCAATGCCCGCACCTACCTGAAGCACTTTTCCGTCTTGAATAAGTAATGTGGCGTCTTTTTCTATCCGCTTATCCGATACATGTACTGTTGCATTGGTAAAAGCATAAATGGTCTTGTTATCGTCTTTCACTCCATTAATGGGGAATGTAACTTGAGCTAAAGCCGCAACTGAACAAAAAATAGTAAGAATGGAAGATGAAAGGAAAGCCTGTACCATGAGTCTAAATCTAAAAGGGCCACGAAGCTAGCATTTCAATGGGCTTCATTGATAAGGCAAATTGCAGAAAAGATTAAATGACAGCTGCATAACAATTGAGATTTTATATATATTTGTCTAAAACTAACCAACATGTATGGATTTCATGGTTACCTCGTCACAAGCCATTCGGGTCTCCGCTGGCTGTTACTGATTATAGCCTTTGGATCAATTGGCTATGCTATTAATGGTCTAATCTCCAAACGAGAGGTGGATGATATTGATGACCGATTGAACAAATTCACCGTGATATTTGCTCATATTCAATTGGTTATCGGTTTGACACTTTATTTCCTAACCCATCGCTACGAGAATATTGAGATGTCCAACCAAGTTTCACGGTTTTGGGGCGTGGAGCATTTAGCAGGAATGATAGTAGGCATTGCACTTATTACGGTTGGCCGCGCATTGTACAAGCGTAGAAAATCAGATGCTGAAAAATTTAAGGCAACCGTAATTTATTTCTCCCTTGGCATGTTGATTATTTTAGCAACTATTCCTTGGCCATTTCGCGAAGCTTTGGGTCGTGGATGGTTCTAAACTATCTTTGTGGTTCATTCATCCTAGGGCTTTCCAAAGCATGAATTAGGATAAACAAAACTTCTAAAGATCGTCTTAACGCACATTGGGAACTTTGCATGAAACTGCGGTTATAGCGGAAACAGCTATTTTAGTTGGCCTTATACAGGGCAATCAAACCGAACAGCAAGTACAGGATTATTTAGAAGAGTTGGCTTTTTTGGCTGAAACAGCAGGTTTAATCACTGGAAAACGGTTTACACAAAAGTTGCCTAAACCAGATACGAAAACCTTTCTTGGTTCAGGAAAGGTCTTGGAAATTGATGCCTACGTGAAGGAAAACGGCATTAATGTTATTGTGTTTGACGATGACTTGAGTCCTTCTCAACTTCGAAACTTGGAAAAGATTTTCGAGCGGAAAATTTATGACCGAAGCCTCTTAATTCTAGACATATTTCATCAACGGGCTCAAACCGCACAGGCTAAAGCTCAAGTTAATTTGGCGCGCTATCAATACCTTTTACCCAGATTAACCAACATGTGGAGCCACTTGGAGCGCCAACGTGGTGGAACAGGAACGCGCGGTGGAGCGGGCGAAAAGGAAATTGAAACCGACCGCAGGATTATTCGCGACAAGATTACCTTGCTAAAGGAGCAACTGAAAACCATCGATAAACAGATGGCTACCCAGCGCAAAAGCCGCGGCCAAATTATGCGGGTAGCACTTGTGGGATATACCAACGTTGGTAAATCCACGATAATGAACCTTATTAGTAAATCAGAGGTCTTTGCCGAAAACAAACTTTTTGCCACGCTTGACACTACAGTAAGAAAAGTAGTGATGCAAAATCTGCCTTTTCTGCTTTCCGACACGGTTGGATTTATCCGTAAGCTACCTCATCAATTGGTAGAGAGTTTTAAAAGCACACTTGATGAAGTGCGAGAGGCAGATATACTGGTCCATGTTGTGGATATTTCTCACCCTGACTTTGAGGACCACATCCGTGTGGTAAACGAAACGTTGGTGGAAATTGGAGCACGGGACAAACCAACTATTATGGTTTTTAATAAAATTGACGCCTACACATTTATCAAAAAAGACGAAGACGACTTGACTCCAATCACACGTGCAAACTGGACGTTGGAGGACTTGAAGAAAACTTGGATGGGCAATTTGGAAGGTAAAGACTGCGTGTTTATTTCCGCAGCTACCAAGGAAAACGTAGAAACCTTGCGCGATTTACTTTACGAGCGGGTGAAGGCAATTCACGTAGACCGTTACCCATACGACAACCTTCTTTATTGAAGCTTACACAGCCTGTTCCAACGCGGAAATTTTGCTTGATACTTGCCTAACCGTGGTGTTTCCTAAAGGTTTTTTCATAGCATACTCCGTGTCTGCAAACGTTTCTTCTAGCGCAGCGGGCAAGCCATTTGTTATTGAATCCTTGTTACTTCCAGCTTTCAGTTTAAACGGATTGTCTTTTCTCATTGACAGGTAGATATCCCACAGGGTAATGCTGCTGGCCGAGCGGCCCAACACATATCCGCCACCCAATCCAGCTTTAACTTTTATAATGCCAAACGCTTTCATTTTGGCCACCATTCGCCTTACAACTACTGGATTGGTGCCAATACTACTGGCTAGTTCTTTCGAATTGACTAATCTTTTCCCTGATTTCTCAAGATAAACACAAATATGAATAGCGCTAGCGAAAGAGGTATCAAGTTGCATTTTTGAAAATTTCTGCAAATGTAACTCTTGGGGTTGTAAAATAAAATTTCGCCCCACATTTCTCCGACTCAAAGACAATGCCTATCATTGGCAAAAATCATCATCCATGGAAGCATTTATCTATGATTCGGTTCGCACACCGCGTGGAAAAGGCAAGGCCGATGGAGCCTTAGCAGGAGTGAAACCAGTGGAGCTTTTGGCTGCCACTTTTAATGCCATTCGCGAACGAAATGGATTAGACACCAATTTGGTGGAAGATGCCATAATTGGTTGCGTTAGCCCAGTGAAAGAGCAAGGCGCGAATATTGCAAAAGCGGCAGCAATTGAAGCTAGATATGCCGAAACTACTGCTGGTGTGCAGATTAATCGTTTCTGTGCCTCGGGGTTAGAGGCTATAAATATGGCCGCAGCTTATGTTATGTCGGGTCAGGCAGATTTGCTGGTGGCAGGTGGAGTAGAAAGTATGAGCCGTGTGCCAATTGCGTCCGATGGAGGAGCGATGTATGACGATGGAGAATTTGTTATGAAGCATGGTCTGGTGCCACAAGGCATTTCGGCCGATCTTATTGCATCAAAATACGGCTACGATAGAAGGCAGTTAGATTCCTTTGCTGCAGACTCGCATCGCAAAGCAGCATTAGCATGGGAAGAAGGTCGTTTTTCGCGTTCAATACTTCCAATTTCGGATTCAAGCGGAGCAATTCTTTTGGATAGAGACCAAATGATTCGCCCAACTTCCACAGCGGATACATTGGGAGAATTGCGACCTGCATTTCAAAAGCTAGGTGAAGATGTGGGATTCAATCGTTTGGCTTTGAAAAAATATCCCGAAGTGGAGAAGATTCATCATGTGCATCATGCTGGCAATTCATCTGCAATTGTTGATGGCGCAGCTTTGACTTTAATAGGAAGCAAAGCTATTGGTCAAAATATCGGCCTAAAGCCACGGGCCAGAATACGCGCAATGGCTCTTACTGGAACCGAGCCAACTATAATGCTACTCGGCCCTGCACCCGTTTCGCGCAAAGCGCTAAAAAAAGCAGGAATGAATGCATCTGATATTGACTTGTTTGAAGTGAACGAAGCGTTTGCCTCGGTAGTTCTCCGTTTTATAGATGATTTAGAAGTTGACATCCATAAAGTAAACGTGAATGGAGGAGCAATTGCCATGGGACATCCACTAGGAGCCACCGGAGCCATGCTCATTGGAACTCTACTGGATGAATTAGAACGCCAAAACAAACAAGTTGGGTTAGTTACGCTTTGCGTTGGTGGTGGAATGGGAATTGCCACAATTATAGAACGCATTTAAACACGTGCTTTTTAGCTTTTTTTCTGAATCAATAAAAATCAAAAACGCTTAGCTTCGCGGCCCTTAAGCAACTTTCCACGCTTTAACAAATCAAGCTTATGACGCTTAGAAAATCTTTTCAAACTGCACTTGTTGCATTCTTTTTTGTTGCTTTTCAATCTGGCTTATTCGCACAAGATGAGCTCAAGCAGTGGCATACCAATGACGCAGCAGATGGGTTTTATGGTGTGAGTTCAGAAAAAGCCCTAGAACTTTTGAAAGGACGTAAATCTTCAAAAGTTCGTGTAGCAATTATTGATTCTGGTGTAGATGTAGACCACGAAGACTTGAAGAAGAACATTTGGGTAAACCCTAAGGAAATTGCTGGCAATGGAAAAGATGACGATGGCAACGGATATGTAGATGATATTAATGGATGGAATTTTATGGGCAATTCCAAAGGAGTTAATCTAGAACATGCCAATCTAGAAATGACGCGCATCTATCGCAAACTAGCTCCACGTTTTGCTGAAGTAAAAGATGCCAAAAGCGTTGCTAAAGAAGACAAAGCCGATTATGCGCTTTTTCGGGAAGTGAGCAAACAGGTAAATGCCAAATTGGAAGAAGCTAATGGTCAGTATGGACAACTAAGCGTGTTTGTGCCTAGGTATATGAATGCTGATAGCCTTGCCACGGCTGCCCTGGGCCCCAACTACACGGTAGAGGCTATTTCAACATGGAATGCCGAAGGCGAAGAGAATGCCAAGGCAAAAGCACTCTTATCTGGCCTAATGCAAGACCCAAGTTTTGACAAAGCCAGCTTGATGAAATACTACGAGTATTTGCAGCATCAAGTAATGTATCACTACAATCCTCAATTTGATGATCGTGCTCAAATTGGTGATAATGCCGATAACACTACCGACCGACTTTACGGTAATGGGGCCGTTTCTGCATCGCAAGCCGATCATGGAACTCACGTTTCTGGAATTGTAGGCGCTGTTCGGGGCAATAGTCTTGGCATGGATGGCATAGCACCAAATGTGGAATTGATGGTTTTGAGAGCTGTGCCAAACGGTGATGAATTTGATAAAGACATTGCTAACGCCATTCGCTATGCGGCAGATAATGGTGCGCAAATCATCAATATGAGTTTTGGAAAAGGCTACTCGCCCCAACTAGAAGCAGTGCACCAAGCCATTCGCTATGCAGAGGAAAAAGGCGTGCTGATGATACACGCGGCTGGCAATGATTCTGAAAACATAGACAAGGGCGCCAACTTCCCACATCCAAATTACGGCTTTCAGAAAGCTCCTTGTTCTACTTGGATTACAGTTGGTGCTTCCGCACACACAGGTGATGAAAATTTGGTAGGCGTGTTCTCTAATTATGGAAAGAAAAAGGTGGATGTGTTTGCGCCAGGTGTAAGAATTTGGTCCACTAAACCAGGAAGCATCTATGAATTTGAAGATGGAACAAGTATGGCCGCTCCAGTTGTGACAGGAGTTGCAGCTTTGCTTAAATCGTATTTCCCAGAATTGACTGGAGTGCAATTGAAAGCACTTTTGCTTTCAACGGCTCGCAAATATCCAAACTTAAAGGTCTTGCGACCTGGTTCCAGCGAAAGTGCAGCTTGGTTAACAACTCTTGGCAAGATTTCAGCTACAGGTGGTGTTGTAAATGCATTAGATGCAGCCAAGCGCGCCTTGGAAATGTATCCATAATTCTTAGAAATGCATACGGAGAATCTGATTGTTGGGCTAGGTATCGCTGGCATCAATCTCTGTCATCAACTCGAAAAACAGGGCAAATCGTTTATCGTTATAGACCCTTGTCCTAGCCATTCTGCCTCGCTCATTGCAGGTGGCATTTACAATCCAATTGCTATAAAGCGCAAAATAAAAAGCTGGAAAGCCGATGAGTTATTTCCCTTTTTGGTAGATGCTTATCGAGAAATGGAGCAATTGCTTGAAACCAAGTTTCTGGTTCATAACTTTCCAATACTAAAACCCATTCGTTCAGAAGCAGAACTGGAAGAATGGCAGGCTTCCATCGACAAAAATGTGATTCAACCTTTTGTGGATGAAGTGGTGCGCACGCCTCCAAAAGGTCCTTTTCACAAAAGTGTTATTGGATACGTCATCATTAAACATTCGGGCTTTTTAAGAACGGACGAAGCTATTTTTTCATATCGAAACTACCTTCGAAAAACAGGCAGATTAATAGAAGAAACGCTTGATTTCGAACGACTTTCTCATGCTGAATCTGAAGTTAGCTATGGAAATATCACTGCAGACAGAGTCCTGTTTTGTGATGGACAAGCGATTGCCACAAACCCGTTTTTCAAATGGATTCCAATGCGGTCTACAAAAGGTGAAATGCTAACGGTGAAGGCGAATTCTCCCCTAGAGGCAGATAAAGTGTACAACCAACAATTTTATCTCTTCCCTTCACGAGAAAAAAATCAATTTAGATTAGGTGCCACATACGATTGGAACAATCTAGACGAAATACCGACTGTAGCCGCCAAAGAGGAATTGTTGACCAGTGTGGCAAAAACATTGGATGTATCGCTAGAAGTACTCAATCAGCAAGCGGCCATTCGGCCAAATAGTATAGACAGAAGGCCCATTCTTGGACCGCATCCAATCCATCGCAACGTTTATTTATTCAATGGAATGGGCTCAAAAGGAGTGATGCTTGCCCCCTATTTTGCCAAGCAATTGGTGAACTCCATTTACTCGGGTAGCGACCTACACCCAGAAGCAAGTTTACAGCGTTTTGTGCGCAAAAACTACTTTTCGAACTGAACATCTAGAGCCGATTCGAGCTCAAGTTTCAGTATTCTCTTCACTTCATTCTCGTCCACACTATTCCCAAGTTCTCTCTGCATTGACGTTATATCGCGGTCGTCAATACCACAAGGAATAATATGCTTGTAATACGTTAAGTCGGTGTTCACATTAAGCGCGAAACCATGCATGGTAACCCAGCGACTTGTATGCATACCAAAAGCACATATTTTTCTTGCCTTTGCTGGATTTTCCCAATCAATCCAAACGCCTGTAAACCCTTTAGGACCGCGACCAGCAGAAATACCAAAAACTTTAAGTGTAGCGATGATGGCATCTTCCAACTTATCGATAAAATGATGTATATCGTGAAAGAAGAAATCGAGGTCGAATATGGGATAGCCCACAATTTGTCCTGGACCATGATAAGTAATATCTCCACCACGATTGATGTGAAAAAACTCCGCTCCGTGAAGTTTCAATTCAGATTTATGCAGGAGCAGATTCTCCTCTTTTCCGCTTTTGCCAAGAGTATACACATGAGGATGCGAACAAAAAATGAGTCGGCTTTCGGTGGGTTTTACAAGGTCAGAATTGTTGCTATTCCATCGCTTTCGTTCCACCATTTCGTGAAACTGCGTTAGCTGATAATCCCAACACTCCTTGTAAGGAATAAGCCCTTTGTCCTCAAAGTGGACAGGATGCGTCATGCCAACTTTGCCAATTCGTCTTTCAGATGGTCTATCACCTTTACCTCGAGCACATCTCGACCATTTTTCTCACCTAAATAGCACGATACCCAATCACCAATATGAATTAAGTACAGACTTCTTTGCAAATTGGTTTTTCCTTTGGACCACACCTCAATTACCGTATCAGTATACTGAGCAAACGTGGTACTATTGATGTCCATTCGAGCTTGAATACGATTGAAATCGGAAGTATTTCGGAAAATAATAACAGCCAAATCATTGTTCTTATTTCGCCATCCAACCAATTCATTGTGATTCATTTCGGGAATTACATGATGCCAACACAGCATCTTACTATTTTCATTCACCTGCTGACGGAAACGAGTTGCCACACCGCCAAATCCTTCTGCAGCATAAATCACAGGTGTTTTTCCAAAAAGTTCTTCTGTCATTTCTTTGGCCTCCGCACACACTTCGCTTTCGGTGGTGTCCAATAATTCGATTGAAGCTTCTAAATCTCCTACAAACTCATCGCTGATTACACCAAAAGCGTTCAAAACGAACAATACCTGCGGAAAAGAATAGCCAAAACTGGCCCGTGGTGGCTGGCCACCAGGAATAATAATGCTGTCCCAACCATTGGCATCAGCCATTTGCAGCAGCTTTCCACCGCTTACTATTACCACAATTTTAGCTCCCGCAGCTTTAGCACTCTCCGTGGCAGAAAGGGTTTCTTCAGTGTTTCCAGAATACGAACAGGCTATAAACAAGGTATGTTCATCCACAAATACTGGAATAGAATATCCATTGGTTGTAAGTATTGGAATAACGGCCTCGTCCAATACAAGCTCGGTAGCAATAGTGCCTCCAATACCCGAACCACCCATACCTGAGATTACCACGTTGGAAAAACCTCTATCGGTTTCAGAACCAACAAAAGATTTACCTATTTCGATCGCTTCGGTTAGCTGTTTGCTAAAATCAATGATATACTTCTCCATTTTAATTTACTAATTCGCTTTGATTTACAGGAAGTTTGGCAAAACTGCCACTTTCTCCACCTACAAGAATTTTAATTTTAGTTGGTCGGTTAATTTCCTCCGGAAGGTCAAAATGGTCCACATCGGCAACGCCAACCGCAATGCGAATGCGATTGCCTTTTTTAACCAAGTAGCTTGTTGGAATAAGATTTACCAAAGCCTGACGAAATTCGTTGGGTTGAAGTGGCACTTTGTCCTCAACCTTGAACGATTGTTGAGGAAAACGACATTCATAATCGCCTTTTACACAAACCTTCAAATGCGTGATGTCAAGCATGCCTTCGGTGATGTAGCGACTAGTGCCATCGGGCAAAACCTCCTCCAAATACACGAAAAGATGGCCGTAGCCTGTGTTTGAACTTACATTAACCGTTACCTCTGGATGACCAGTTATTTCAGTGTCTTCCGTTAATGCTGGCGAATCAAATACCACCATCATAGAATCTTGCGCATTGCGAGGACCGTAAAATGTAGGGCCCGTTCTATAAAGTACAGTAAGTGAATTCCAACGTGTGCCTTTGCCCGTTGTTGTGGTATAATTGCAGTTATAGCTCAGGGTGTCAATTGATTTTACAGCTGACGAACTCATGGTGTTTTTTCCAAACTGAAACATTTTCGAATCGACTCCTTTGGGCGGCCAAACGTTGGTAGACTCCCAATTTTCATGCCCCATTTTGTAAAAATTGACAGGCGATTCGGTGTCTAGTCCGTTTTGAATTCCCTTAACGTGGAAATCGAAAAACCGGAGAATTTCCATGTCGATATTCACGTCCTTTTCATTCTTATTTCCTGAGAAGTTGGTGAAATGTTCACCTGGGCCATGATCCCATGGACCTACCATAATGCGCTTGGTATTAGTTGTATTCCAAAGTCCTTTGAAAACTGAGTTGGACAAAGCTCCATCGAACCAGCCAGAAATGCGAAATATTGGAACCCCACTAGCTTGCACATCAGCCATGCGAGTATGGATGCTGCAATCGTCTGACGATAGCTCGGCTCCATACCCTTTATCTGCTTCGTTTCGTGAGTTGATGTGATAGAGCCCTTCGAAAATGTCGAAGTTGGCTTTGTGTTCGGCCATAGCCTGTTGCAAAAGCACTCCTTTTTTATCGCCCGTTACAGGACTAGGCCACTTCACAAACGTCTCCACTTTTTTACCCAAAGGCGCAAGGGTATTGAAGTCCAAGGCATTGGTGGTTAGCTGCCAAACTTTAACAAAAGGTGTTTGACGGATACCTCCAGGATAAACGATATCCGTGTATAAATCCCAAATGTTGCTACGTGGCACGCATGCCTTGAGCGATGGATGCTTGGTGATGAGTGCCAATTCGGCTGTGGTACCTGTGTACCAAATTCCTGTAGTAGCCGTTTTACCATCGCTCCAAGGCTCCTGAATAATCCAATCGAGCATTTCGCCCATGTCTTGTACCTCTTTGGGGCTAAATTCCATATCGCGATGACCAAAAGATGCGCCTGTGCCGCGCAAATCGACAATAGCCACGGCATACCCATGCGATGTGAAGAATTTGACTTCTTCCTCTGCAACACTACCAAAAGCTGGATTTTTTATCCCGCGCCAAAACGCTTTGAGCTGAAATGTACGCACATAACGAACGAAATAAACGATGGTGGGCACTTTCTTACCTGCCTCTAAGTGCTTGGGCAAAAACACATCTACCGCTAGCCGAACACTATCGCTCATGGGCACATACTTCGAATAATAGCTGAAGCCTTTATAGGTTGGCTCTGGCGAGTAATCCGAGTTTCCAAGTGTGCCTGGCTCCTGCTTCCCATCTCCTGCTTCGGCAACTAGTGAAGTGAAAAAGAAAATACTAAGAAGGATAACAAATTTGCGCATGGGTGCGAAGATACAATGTCAAAGTAAGCCAACACACCCTCACCATAACTGCCCGTTATCTTTGCGCAAAATTTCAACTAATGCAACACGAATTGAGCGAGCAGGAAATAGTGAGGCGCGAGTCCCTACAAGAAATTATCAACTTGGGCATAGACCCGTTTCCCGCAGCAGAATACACTGTGACACACACGGCTGAAAGTATCAAGGACACATTTGCCGAAGGCTTAGAAATGAAGGATGTATCTTTAGCTGGCCGTGTGATGAGTAAGCGCATTATGGGCAAGGCATCGTTTGCGGAATTGCAAGACAGCACGGGACGCATTCAGCTCTATTTCAACCGCGATGAGGTGTGCCCGAGCGAGGACAAGACCCTCTACAACGAGGTGTTTAAGAAACACTTGGACCGAGGTGATTTCATTGGGATACGCGGTTTTGTATTCAAAACCCAAGTAGGCGAAACCAGTGTGCATGTATTGAAATTCACCTTCCTTGGCAAAAGTTTACGCCCATTGCCTGTGGTAAAAACCGATGCCGAGGGCGTGGTACATGATGCAGTGCATGATGCCGAAATGCGCTACCGCCAGCGCTACGTGGATTTGGTGGTGAATCCCGGAGTGAAAGAAGTATTCGTGAAACGCACCAAACTCTTCAATTCCTTCCGTGAATTTTTCAATTCGAAGGGCTATCTGGAGGTGGACACGCCCATTTTGCAGCCCATACCGGGCGGGGCTGCGGCACGGCCGTTCATCACGCACCACAATGCGCTGGACATTCCCCTCTACATGCGAATCGCTAATGAACTGTACCTAAAAAGGCTAATTGTAGGTGGGTTCGATGGGGTGTATGAGTTCTCGAAGAACTTCCGCAACGAAGGTATGGATCGCACACACAACCCAGAATTCACGGCCATGGAAATCTACGTGGCTTACAAAGATTATGAGTGGATGATGCGCTTCACCGAGCAGTTGCTGGAAAAAGCGTGTGCCGACCTCAATGGCAGCACCAAGGTGATGTATGGCGATGTGGAACTGGATTTCAAAGCGCCCTATCCGCGGGTTACGATGTTTGAAGCTATCGAGGCACATACTGGTATCGATATTAGCCAAATGGATGAAGATGGGTTGCGCCAAGTGTGCACCAATCTGAATATTGAGGTGAATGCCACCATGGGCAAAGGCAAGCTCATTGACGAGATATTCGGGGCGAAGTGCGAGAAGAATTACGTGCAGCCCACCTTCATCACCGACTATCCGGTGGAGATGTCACCTCTGTGTAAGAAACACCGCAGCAAGCCTGGACTGGTGGAGCGTTTCGAGCTTTTCGCTACGGGCAAGGAGATTGCCAATGCCTACAGCGAACTGAACGACCCTATCGACCAGCGTCAACGATTCGAGCACCAGCTTGCCCTTGCCGACCGTGGTGATGATGAGGCGATGATGATCGATCAGGACTTCCTCCGCGCCCTCGAATATGGCATGCCGCCCACATCGGGCCTAGGCATTGGCATGGATCGACTCGCCATGCTGCTTACCGACAAGCACACCATTCAGGATATCCTTTTCTTCCCGCAAATGAAGCCCGAGAAGAAAGAATCCAAGAAGGTGGAGCTGAGCGGCAATGAGAAACTCATCTTCGACATCCTCTCGGAAAACACATTTATGGACCTCAGCAAACTGAAAACCCGCAGCGGCCTCAGCGGGAAACAATGGGACATTAGCATTAAGGCGCTGGGCAAATTGGGCGTGACTAAAGTGACCAAAACGGAAGATGGATTGACGGTGGAGGTGGTTGGCTAATTTCCTCTTCCGTGCACCCTCTTCACAAACCTCACCACCCCATCCATATAAACCTGTTGGTCGTCCCAAAGCGCCATGTGGCTGCCGTTGGGGCAGTAATGGTATTGGCCGTTTTGCACCAAGGTGGCCATTTCCTTCATTTCATTGGGGTTCATGCTGTCGTATTTTGCCCCTACAGTTAGGGTGGGCACATGCAGTTCTTTAAGTCTATCCCAAACCGACCAATCTTTGAGAATGCCTCCCGGCACAAACTCGCTTGGCCCTTGCATGTAGGCATACACCTCCATGTTAAAATGCTTGAAACTCCTTGCCACAGGCTCCGGAAACGGGTAGATGCGGCAGATATGTTTGGCATAAAACTCCTTTTCTACCAAGGCCAGATAAAGTGGGTCGGTGTAGAGGCCCTTGTCTTCAAATGCCTTCAACGTATCTACCAACGAAGGGCGAAGTTGCTCCCTAAGTTTGTTGTTATAAGCCGCATACTTGTGAAAATCGGCCGTCATGTTGCTCACAATAAGGCCCTTCAAGTTTTGCTGATACTTTAGCGCATACTCCAACGCCAATATTCCGCCCCAGCTGTGGCCTAAAAGGAAAAAATTGGTGCTATCCAGCCCCAACGCCACCCGCACTTGTTCTACTTCTTCCACAAAACGGGCTATGGTATACAGCCCCAAGCTATCGGGCTGATCCGAGCGATACGAACCCAACTGGTCGTAGTCGTAAAACTCAATATTTGCCTGCGGAAAAAAGCTCTGAAAGCTCTCCATGTATTCGTGCGTTCCTGCTGGCCCACCGTGCAATAGCAGTACTTTCATGGGGCTGTTGCCATGGCGCTTGGTCCACACTTTGTAGCCCTCGCGCAGCTGAATCATTTGCACACCACCTGTTTGATATTCACCTGGAGTTTTCACATCCAAATAGGTGCATGGGTCTACTGCTTCGGCAATTTTATCTTCTGTGGGAGAAGAACATGCCACAAAAAGGCACAGCACTGCCAAGATCGTAAAGCGAGAATGAATTTTCATCAATCGTATAAACTTTGAATTAGTAAAGGAAGAATTCGCAATGGCCGCAATCTATCTCACCAAGAAATGTCGCTGATAGCGGGCTAGTGCATTGCCATCATTGTCCATAAGCCAGGGCAATACCATCTTGCGCGGCACACTCACGGTTTCTTTCAAGGTAGGCTCAAAGGTTCCAAACACTCGGTCCCAAAAGCGCACAGTTACCCCGTGGTTCATCTTGGGATTTCCGAAATGATGGTAGAAATGATGCTTTCGAATAATCATTCCATACCCTATTAGTGGGGCACGGGCATGCAAGCGTTTGTGGGTAATCTCGTAAATAAGATACATGCCCGCCATGCCGCTCGAAAACAGAATTCCGTGTACAAAATCGATTGCAAATCCAACGAGTAAAGAGCAGATTACCAATGCCGACAGGGAGGCAACTAGCTTTTTCCAAAATGGAGCGAAGTAATTTCCCTGTCTGTGATGGCGCAAATGCTCATCGGTTGCTGGGTTACTTACACCTTTTTTGTGGAGCAAAAAGCGATGAATAACGTATTCCAAAAAAGTCCAAAACAAAATGCCTAGAACCAAGGCGACTACATGAGAAACCATGGCAATGAACATAAAATTAGGAGCACTAAAGTAAAGCGTATTCTACAGATGCTAAATGCAATAACTCTTAATTTTTCGGAGCATCACTTTCTTGCTTCTCGCGCACTTGCCATTGCTTCACATTCACCTGTTCTTTGATGATTTCGATGCTTTGATGCACCATATCTAGTGCAATGGCATTGAGCCGCGAATCTTCCTCTTCAACAAGCATTACTTCCATAGTCACCTCGGCCAATTCGCTGATAATGGCCACGCTATCTTCGCTTTTTAGGTCTAGCATCATGCCATGCACCACGGCAAATGTAATTTCCGCAACCGCCTTTTCAAGTTTATTGGTAATGGTGCTGCCTACCAGCGGAATGGACGCGATATCGCGCACCTCGCGGTTGTTATGCACCGCCTCGCTCACCTTTCTATTCACATAAGCCCGAAGCCTTTCGCTATGCTGCACGTAATTCTGCTCGCCAACCGCCCTCACACGATGCGAAAGCCATTCGGCCAGCAGTTGGCGTTGTGGGCGCAACACTTCATTCAGAATTTTACCCACCACCGGGCTGCCCTGCTTCAGCTCATCTTGCACCCCCTCGAGCACATTCACCACCACGCGATCCGAAATTTCTTCCACAATAACTGCGGTATATTTATTGAAAATGCGCCACAAATAGGTTTGCCTCAAGTCGATAACCCCCATTTTGTGAAGCCGAAACACCATGCTACCCACCCTGAAAATGCGCAATGCCCTAAATGAGCCTAAAGGAATACATCCCAGTACATCATACCAATGCAGAAAAGGATAGAAAAACCATTTGTGGTAGCGCTTGCGTTGCACCGCAAAATACCACCGCACCAAAAATTCGGTGACGAAAATGAGAACGAAATAAAAGTCGTTTCGCAAAAAGTTGCGATGCAGATATACATCATACCAATCATAGAATTCGGGCAAATACTGCTTAAGCTCATCACGAACAAGTGCAAACGAAAAATGCCATTCTGCCGTGATGTACAGCAGATTTATAAGCACCAAGGCTATCATTAGCAAATCCACCACCAATAGCAGTAGCCCTCTATCTTCTCTTAGTTTCGACCAGTTGAATATCACCATGCGGCCAAAGTTCGTAAAACCTTAGTTCTGCAAAAAGCAAACAATTAGGAATAATGACTGTTTCCATAAAAATGGGAACAAATCTATTCCGGCTGCGATGTGGAAATCAAGTGGTGGGCTATCGCAAGCAGGTTGGCAGCTACGTGTTCTTCTCTCGTGATGACTTTTGGTACAATGGCACTCCGTTTCACTTTGAGACTGAAGATGCATTTATCGGCACCAAAGACCGCAAAGGTCGAAAGCTATTTGTAGGAGACGTGGTGAAATGTACCATTGACGGTTCAGACAAAATAGTGCGGATTAAAGACCTCGGTCCACTTGGCCCGGAGTTATGCTGCAACATAACCGAACGCAACATACCCTTGGAAGCTCCAATCTTATTGCTGGCAGCCAGCCATTTCATTTCCTTGTCGTAAAAATTCGTCCTTAATCTAAATTCTTGGTAATTACCTAAATGTTACCAAAGTAATAGTTCAATGCAACATAATTCCATTTCGCCTTAATGCCAGCCATACGTAACATATTTACGTAGTCGAGGTTAAACTTACATTGCTACCAAATTAGGCTTCTGAACTAAGAAATAGGCAGACTTTCGTATCCCTTACATCTGACTATGAACCATCAAGGCGCTATCGACTACATCTTGGGACGACTTCAACAGGAACTTCCAGCTCATTTGCTTTATCACGGTCATCATCACACATTAGATGTGTTGAAAGCCACCGAGCGTATTGCAATTCATCAGCAAGTCACTACACACGAATTAAATCTGTTGTTGGTAGCCGCAGCCTATCACGATTGCGGTTTTCTAACCACTTATGCTAATCATGAATTAGCGGGTTGCGCAATTGCCCAAGCACAATTGCCCGCATTTGGATTTGATGCCCAAGATATTACCGCGATTTGCGCCATGATAATGGCCACCAAAGTGCCTCAAGAACCCAAATCTCGGCTGGCTGATATTCTCTGCGATGCCGATTTAGATTACCTAGGTCGTGATGATTTCTTCGCTATTGGCACCAATCTTTACCTCGAATTGAATCATTTGGGTTTGATTAAAGATGAACAAAGCTGGAATCGCCTTCAAGTTAAGTTCCTGTCATCCCATAAGTATCATACCAGCTACGGACAAGCCAATCGCGAGGCCGTAAAATCCGCCCATTTGGCAACTGTGGAGAAGCTGGTGGCAACCTATAAGAATTGAACTTTCTGCTATCTACCAAAACTTCTATTTTTGACCACTTCAACCCAAATGAAATTCAATTCCCATGGCCGATAAAAATTCTATAATTCTTGTTCCTACCGACTTTACAGAGCAAGCAGCCACTGCAATTCAACATGCAGCAAGCATTGCCAAATTAGCTGGCGATGAAATTCGACTTATCCATGTGGTGACCACCGAAACCAAAGCCAAACTGAAGAAAGCAGGCGAATCGTTGGACGATTTGACCAAAAAAATGGTTTCGGAAGTGGCGCAAATCGAAAAAGCGTATGGAGTGAAAGCGGGATACCACATGCGCGAAGGTTCCATATTTACCACCATTGGCGAAGTGACCGAAGAAATTGGAGCGCGTCTTATGGTTATTGGAACGCATGGTGTGGTTGGCATGCAACACATTACAGGTGCTTGGATTGTGCGCGTAATAACCAGTGCACCTGTTCCAGCCATTGTGGTGCAACGCAAAAAAATTGCAGCTCATGGCTACAAAACCATCATGTTCCCCATTGATGCCAGCCGCGAAACCAAGCAAAAGGTCATTCACACCGTGGTTATGGCCAAGAGTTTTGATGCTGAAGTTCTTCTGTTTGGCAGCTTCGAAAGCGATGAATACATCAACAATGCGAAGAACAATAACATAGCTTGGGCCGAGAATATGTTTAAGAAAAACGGTGTGCGCTATAGCGTTGCCCAAGCCACAAAAAGCGGTGGTGACCACGCTAAGCAAACCATCAAATACGCGTCTGAAAAGAATGCTGATTTGATTGTGATTCTAACAGACGATAGCGAAGTGAGCGTAAAAGGATTTGTGCTTGGTGCAGACAACGAGCGCATTATTAACAACGATGCGCAAATTCCTACCATGTGTGTCAACCCAATTGCCCACTTGTACCACATTCCAAACGTGATGTTCCTTTAATGCCGAATGAATCGCATTAAAGACCTTATTCGTTTCACGCTTCAATTTCTGCATCTCGACCTAACGCGGAATTTGGAATACGATAGATTGACCCGCGTTGTTATGAAGCAGGTTATCACGCCATCAAGCAATTGCATTGATGTAGGCTGCCACAAAGGCGAGATTTTGGATATTATGCTTGAACTATCGCCCAAGGGGAAGCACTTTGGGTTTGAGCCAATTCCACCGCTCTTCGAAAATTTAAAGCGGAAATACGGGCAATCGTGTACCATTTTTCCCTACGCTTTATCGGACACAGAAGGAAAAACAACCTTTAATTATGTGGTGAATGCTCCGGCTTACAGCGGCATTAACAAGCGAAAATATGCTGTGGCCCAACCAGATATTCAAGAAATTGAAGTGGAAATGAAGCGATTGGATGATGTAATCTCTGCCGATTTACCTATTTCATTGATTAAAATAGACGTGGAAGGCGCAGAATTAGGTGTGTTGAAAGGCGCTAAAAACCTATTGAATCGCAGTCGGGCTATTGTTGTTTTTGAATGTGGGCTAGGCGCCAGTGAGTATTATGGCACCCAACCCGAACACATTCATTCCTTTTTCACTTCGGATGTGAAGATGGAAATCTACACCCTTCGAGACTATATCGCCATGCGTAAACCAATGGCACTCGAGCAGTTTGTACAGACATTCAACGCCAACAGCGACTATTACTTTGTGGCCGCTCCTGCTAAGGCTTAATGCCCTAGCAGTTCTATTCGCTTCACAGCAAATCCAGTTTCGTTCCAAACCCGCATCACATACATTCCTGCGGGTTGGTGGCTCATGTCAACCGTCAACTTTCCGTTTCCGTTGTTCTGTAATCGCTCAACAACTCGGCCTGTAGCATCCATTACCTCCACATTTACATTGCCTTTTAAGCCTTCCAATTGGAAAACTCCCTGCGATGGATTGGGGTACACACGGAAGTCCAAATCAGCTATTTGGTCTATACCCACCTTTTCAGAATCAATGAATACGGTATCTGCAATAGTGGTGAACAAAACCGGCATTTCAGAAGCTGTGATGGCAGTAACACCGCTGATTCCAATTCTCAATTCGTGAACACCACTTAGATTGTCTGTGGTCACAATGCGAGCGGTCAATAGTGGTCCGAAGCCTGCGTAGTTTTCTAAAGTTGTACGCGAAATGGCCACATCAACTTCTCCATTAGGGAAAAATGGTTTCTGCAATGTCAACACGTCCGAACCCACGGTTCCCAACGTGTTGTTGGAGAAATCGATGGCTAAATCATCAGCAACCACAAGCGTTTCATTGAACGTGAGCGTAAATGCGATGCCGTGCAAACTATCTACCGGCATGGCAGCATCTGCTAAATGAACAGTGATGTTCACCGCTTGCGAAAGCCCCACAGTGTCGGGTGTAGCCTCTACCCACAACCTGGGATAACCTCCACCCAAAGCACTCTCGGTTTTACCATGTGTTTGTCCGTAGTTCTGACTTATAGCGATCGTATCAGCATAGTTGACCACACCATTTCCATCGCAATCGGCATGTTTCAAATTCACCCCATTTTGCGCAAAATCAAAAGTCCAATCTGTGGCAGGCTGACCTATCCATGCATTGCTAGCAGCAGCGCGAACTGGACCTGTTTCGTTGAACGCAAGTCCCACCCAAAGCGCATCTGTATTGGTGGCTTCGCCATCACTATTGGCATCACCGGGCCAGACGTCATCATCTTGTCCGCAAGGAACGACTACGAACTGGTGTGTAATAACGTTGCAGCCTGTGTAATAGGTTACTACTAGGTAGGTTCCAGCCTGCGTGGCGTTAAACACATTACCTGTTACGCCAGTCATATCAATAGCGCTTCCATTGGCATTAGTGCCGATCCAATTGTACATTATTGATCCTGGATCTAGGCTTAGTGTAGTGCTGCCACTACAAAGCTCCACGGTTTGACTGACTCCCTGATTTGGATATACCAACATTTGATTAGTGCGAGTGCAACCCGTTGCTAGGTCTGTAACTGCTAATGATACTACCACAGCCGAGCTACCAACTGTTATGCTAGGAGTAGCTGATGATGCATCATTCATCATGGCACTTGGCTGCCAAGCATAAGAATAATTGCCCGAACCACCCGAAACACCAGCACTTAAAGCCAATGTGCCGTTGCAAGCCACTGTGTTGTTTTGAAATTGAACGGATAAGGATGGCGCTACGGTAATTGATTCTTCCAAATAACTTGTGCAGTTGTTTACATCGGCCGTGCTTGTGGCAATCACATAGGTTCCAGCCTCTAAATACACAGATCCTGTTTGTTGGGTAGAAAGCGGCTCTCCATCCAAAGTAAACTCAATAAATTGAAAACCATTCGGATTGGTCACTGCATAACTAACGTCCGCACCGCAGCCGGATGGTGTCTGAGCTACATCCATAACAGTTGGGCATGGAGAAATAGAACATTCTTCCACAATAAATTGATGGGAGATAACTTGGCAACCCGAGTAATAGGTAACTACCAAGTAAGTTCCAGGTTCGGTGGCGAAGTAAACATTGCTATTAACTCCAGTCATATCAATAGCGCCTCCATTAGCATCATTAGCGCTCCAATTGTACATTACTGATCCTGGATCTAGGCTTAGTGTAGTGCTGCCACTACAAAGCTCCACGGTTTGACTGACGCCCTGATTTGGATATACCGACATTTGATTAGTGCGAATGCAACCCGTTATAAGATCTGTAACTGCTAATGATACCAATGTAGCTGTGTTACCTACAGTCATGCTAGGAGTAGCTGCTGAGGCGTCATTCATCATGGCACTTGGCTGCCAAGCATAAGAATAATTGCCCGAACCACCCGAAACACCAGCACTTAAAGCCAATGTTCCATTGCAAGCCACTGTGTTGTTTTGAAACTGAACCGTCACCGCAGGAAGAATGGTAATCTCCTCCTCTATATACTGCGTACAATTGTTTGCATCAGCAGTGCTAGAAGCAATTACGTACGTTCCTGGTTCTAAATAAATGGAACCCATTGGTTGAGTCGAAATAGGAGTGCCATCTAGGGCAATCTGCACAAATTGGAATCCGTTTGGATTATTTACCGCAAAACTTACATCTGCACCACAGCTCGATGGTGTTTGGGTAACTGCCATAACCGTTGGGCACTGTGCTTTTGCATTACTTGATGCAGACAGAAAAACGATACCTCCTGCAATTGCTCCGAAAAATTTAGCTCTCATGTTCATGGCTTTGGTCTTTAGACGATTTCACGCTACAAAGGTGGGCTGCCCTTATTCAATAAAAAAATACAAAATAATTAATTTGTCGGAGGATATTTCTAATTAAAAATTAAAGATTAAGAATTAAAAATTGAATAATATATGGGAATAAATTACAATATAATGGTTTAACCCTTGGATAATTTGTGTGACTAAAACTAAATTTGTCGGACTAAATTTTTTTCATGCTTACGGAAGAAGTACTTGAATCGTTGAATAATGCTGAGCTAGAGGAATTCAAGCGATTCATTACGTTTCGTGTTCCAGGAATGCGGAAAGAAGTGGGGAAAGCGATTGAAGCGCTTATCCTGCTGGGAAAAACCTCGAAACAAGAGCTGTTCAAAGCAGTGTTTGGAAATCAGAACTACAACGACAAAACAATTCGATACCTTTTAACAGACATCAATGGTTTGCTATATGAATTTCTCGCCTTTAAGCGTATGGCGAATGACGTAACCTCCAATCAAACCCTTTTGTTGGAAGAACTGCTAGCCCGAAATTGCACTAAGGCATTTGGGCGAACGTTGAATTTGGCACTTCATCAACTAGACACTTCTAATGACGTTGCACCAGAAGCACTCAAACTTCGCTACGATGTACTCAGCATGAAAGCCCTATGGGAATTGCGCCAAGGGCAACGTAGCACCGCTCATTTCGAAGGGAGTTCTGCGGCATTAGACCGCTTTTTCGTGGCCCAAAAACTGCAAATGAGTGCCGAGAAGTTGAACATTCACTTCATTTTGAACACCACGGCCGAAGACCCATTTCTCGATTTATTGATGCAACAAGTAGATGCTGGCCAGTTTGCCGATACGCCATACATTATTATTTACCGCGATGTGATTCGAACATTGCAGCACCCAGAAGACACCCAAGCCTTTCGGAGATTGGAAATTGGTGCGGCTACCCATGCACAGCACCTGCCTCAATCCGAGCGTCACGATTTGTATCAACACATTCTCAATTATTGCATCCGTAGAATAAACGCGGGTCAATTGGAATTTCAGCGCGAATTGCTTGAAAGCTATCGGAATGCTTTGCTCCAAAATGCATTGCTCACCGAAGGCATCATTTCGCAATGGGATTTTAAGAACATCGTCACTATCGGATTACGCTTGCGTGAGAATGATTTTGTTGACGGATTTATTCGTGACTACAGCAGCAATTTGGCCCAATTGCATCGCGCCAATGCTGTTGCGTTCAACATGGCCAATCTTCATTTTCACGCCAAACACTACAGTCAAACACTTACCCAATTGCAACTTGTGGATTTGGACGATGTGTTTTACCGCCTCGATGCGAGGTCTATCCTGCTCAAAACCTACTTCGAAATGGACGATTTAGATGCGCTATTCTACCATGCATCGGCCTTTCGCACTTTCCTATTGCGCAATCGCACCATTTCCGATCGTCAGCGAAAAGTGTATCAAAACCTTATTCGGTTTTCGGTATCGCTAGCGCGTTGCCACACAGACCGAAACCGCATTCGCGCTCTGCGCAAAAAGGTAGCCTCTACTCCAAACGTGGCTGATTTATCGTGGCTTGAGGGAAAAATGGACGAATTGCTGGCATAAAAAAAGCCGCCTAACCAAGGTGGTCAAGACGGCCTAAAGCACACCAAACCAAATTCTTCCTAAGCAGCTTGCAGTGAGAGATTGAAGTCTTGTTTAAACGCTCTTCCAATTGGAATGCTAAAGCGATAATCCTCATGAATAAACTCAATACTGGATCCGCGTACAAAACTTACTTTATCCAAATTGACGATATATGAACGGTGCGAACGGGCAAAGGTCTGATGCGGCAAATTGTCCTGAATATCCTTCATAGCAGCAAGCGTAATGTATTTACCCGAAATGGTTTTTACGATAACATAATCCGCCAAAGCCTTAATGAAAATGATGTCTTCAAAATTTACGGAAACAACCTCATAGTTTACCCGAATAAGCATTTTGGTTGCAGGTAGGTCTGTTTTCATAGCTGGTAATTTTTCAGATGCTGTATCAGTCTACTTCTCTGATTTTAATTTTAAGGGGTGAGGAGTATTACCTTTTTCTACGATTTGGGTTTCTCCTTTTAGACGAAATGCTGTTTTTTGACGGTGGAAAGAGGATAGGTAGGTGACAACCAAATGGAACTATTCGCGCGCTAAACTCGATTTTGTACTTTTGACGTCTTCCAAAAAATTTGGGAACGATAGCCCTTCCTTAAAAGTTAGCTTTCATACATCGAACTCGACTAGTGACCTCTCGTATCTTCCTTTTCATATTGGTTTTCTTCAGCTTTTCCGCCTTTGGGCAGAAGGGAAAGTTGACCATAAATGGATTGGTGACCAAGCAGGGCGCCCCGTTGGGAGAAGCTGAAGTGAAAATCTTTAAGGCTTCAGGAGGTTTGCAATACGCCTATGCCAATAATGTGGGCAAGTTTCGCACCGCGCTCGATTTGAATCAAGAGTACATCGTGAGCGTAACCGAACCTGGGTTCGCTACACGGTCTATGACTATTCTTACCGAGATTCCGAAAGGCAAGGAGGGCGCATTTGAGCAAGATGTTGTACTCGATTTGCAACCCATGCGCAAGGACGCCAAAGGCAAAGATGTGCGGGAAGAGAGCGCTGGTGGAGTAATGTTTAATGAAGGTTCTGCGGGGTTTGTAGCCGTATCGCGCGACTTAACGCGAGTGAAAGAAGATATAGCTGCAGCCGCAGAAGCTGCAAAACGCAGAAAAGAAGAGCAAGCACAAGCCGAATTGGCAGGCAGGGCGCAAGCTAAGCTCGATTCTATTGCCAACGCTCGCAAGCAGTTTGTGGCAGATTCTATTGCAAATTACGCGATTCGCCAAACTGAGATGGCTGCATGGCGCGAACAAGCCAAAGCCGATTCATTGGCAAAAGTGCAAGCTCATTTGGCCAAAATGAAAGAAAAAATGGCTCGGGAACGGGATAATAAGGAAGCGCTCGAAAAAGCTAAACTCGATTCGTTGACGGCTGCCGTGCGCGACAAAAAGCGATTGGATGCCATAAAACTGGCTTCAACCGATTCTGTTACTCGGGCCGAACTGGCTCAAAAAGATGCCTTTGCAGCTGCGCTAAGGGCCAAACAAGATTCCTCACTAGCGGCAAAAGAGGCCACTAAACAAGCAGCATTACTCGCCAAAGAATTGGAGGCGCAACGTAAAAAATTGGACGCAGACTCTTTACTGGCATTAAAAAACGAACAGTTAAAAGGGGCAGTGTTAGCCAAAGAGCTAGAAGCAAAGCGGAAGAAAGCCGTGGCCGATTCATTGCAAGTATTAAAGAACGAACAGCTTAAAGGCGCTGAGCTTGCCAAAGCCCTGGAAGCCCAACGTAAAAAAGCTGTTGCCGATTCCTTGTTGGCGGTGAAAGAAGCTGAAAAACAAGTCGTTTTACTGGCTAAGGAATTGGAAACACAGCGGCAAAAAGCGATGGCCGATTCTCTTTTGGCTATAAAAAATGCACAATTGAATGCAGCCGAACAAGCCAAAGCGGTGGAGGCGCAACGCAAAAAAGCGGTGGCCGATTCTCTATTGGTGGTGAAAGAAGCCGAAAGGAAAGCCGCAGAGCTTGCCTCAGAACTGGTACGTCAAAAGAAAGAAGCAGAAAACGATTCAATAGCAGAAGTAAAAGAAGCCGAACGTAAAGCATTAGAAATTGCAAAGGAATTAGAACAGCAGCGTAAGCAAACTGTTGCCGATTCGTTGCTTGTGGAGAAGGAGGCCGAACGGAAAGCTGCTGAACTAGCTGCCGAATTGGTTCGTCAAAAGAAACAATCCCAAACAGATTCGATTGCGGCTGTGAAAGAAGCAGAACGTCAAGCGGAAGAGGCCAGTCGATTAGCTATTGAAGCGCGCAAAAAAGCAGTGCTTGATAGTACAGCACAAGCGGTTGCGGCTATTGCTGCGGCCGAGCAAGCCCGTGCAGATTCGGTAGTTGCCGCCAAAGAAGCAGAGCGCGTGGAGCGACTTCGGATGAAAGAAGAAGAAGAAAGAGCCGCTGCCGAAGTGATTCGCGTGAAGAAAGAAGAAGAGGAAGCGGCCAAACAAGCCGAAATAGCCCGGGTGCGCGAACAGCGTAAGGTTAATTCGATAAAAGAAACTGCAGTGGTGGAGCCAAGCAAAACCACGGTAACCACCACTGCCGACATCTACGGAATGAAAACTACCTACTCACGAATTACGCACAGTTGGGGCGAAACATTCTATTATAAAGGCACAGCAATCATCTCTGAAGGGTTATATCGCACCGAAATGGAAAACGTACGCACCGAGGTAAACCCAGAGAATATCCTTATTGAAGGAGGACAGTAGGCGAACCTACTTACCTATTAAAGATGGGCGTTAATCCAATCGATAATTAACGAAAACACCTGTTGCTGCTCAGGTTCGTTGTGGCATTCGTGATAAAATCCTTCCCACGATTTCCATGTCACATCGCCATGCGCATTGGATGCAAATTCTTTAGAAGCATCGTGTGAGGTAAGCTTATCGGCCGAACCGTGATAGAGGAGCAAAGGCAATTTCATTTTGCTTGCATTGTCCAAAGCCCATTTGGCTTGGCGCTCCATTTCCACAAAAAAGCGGGGCGTAATGCGACTGTGAACCAACCGGTCTTTCAGATATTTATCTACCACAGCTTTATCGCGACTTATGCCCGATGCATCCAAATTGGTAGGCTGTCCGAGAGCAGGCAAAATGCCATTAACCAATTTAGCCAACGCCACTTGAATTGCTGGTGGCGCAAAAGCCAAACGCAAGTACGGGCCAGAAGCTATTATGCCGTTCACTTTCGGATGGCGTTGCAAAGCGTAATTAAGCACCACATTTCCGCCCATGCTGTGTCCAAACAGAAACTTGGGCGCATTGGGAGCTACGCGATTCATTTCGGCCATTAGTTGATCTACTCCATCAAGCAAAAACCCATAGTTTGGTGTATGACCTTTTTGGCCCTCACTAAGGCCATGCCCACGATGATCGTAAGCCACAACGCTAATATTTGCAGCATTTAAGGCTTGCGCCACATGCACATATCTTCCGCTATGCTCGCCCATGCCGTGTATAATGCCTACCACGGCTTTGGGTTCAGACACCGCCCAAGCTTGCGCAAATAGGGTAAGACCATCAGAAGTAGTCCATTGAAAAGTAGTGTGGCTCATGGGTTCGAAATGTTTCTGTTCAAATATAAGACTTCCTTGTATTGCTAACCAGTACCAAGAATTAAGTGGGCACTAACCTATTTTGCACAAAACATCTACCTCCAATACACGCTAGGAAGTCTAAAAAATCGTAACACAATATTTACTGGCTTAAATAAAATATGAGCGGACTTGCGCAACACTTTTCGTGGCATACTCATCTCTTGAGTAGTGATTTTATCGAAACTGAGGTCACCAGTTTTTTCGTGGTAAGGCTTAACGCGCTTCTTCTTTTCAACCACCAAAATACTATCGTAAAAGTGAATAGAATCCACACTCTGAGTGAAACTAGATGGGCCAAAACCCATTTGATCTGAGTGATGAGCGTTGAGCTGGTCTATAAAATTCTTACTGTATTCTATGAATGTGCCTTGGCGTTTGTGACCGCCTCCATATTCAATCCAATAGGAAGTGTGGAGGTCTTCGCAGAGGTAAACGCCTTGGTCTTTTACGTGGTCAAACAGCTCTTCGTAGCTCACAATTTGCTGCCGCATGGTATGGCCTCCATCGTCAATAAGAATATCGACCATCGGTATGGAACGCTTCACTTCTTGCAAAAAAGCACGGTCCGATTGTGAGCCAATAAAGATTTTAATGTTGTCCTCTTCCAATTGCTTGCACTGTGGATTCACATCAATGCCATAGATTTTAGCTTTAGGACCAAAATAATCCTTCCACATTTGCAGGCTACCTCCTTGCGAAACGCCAATTTCTAGAATGGTAATTTCTCTGTCTCTAAATCGGGCAAAATGCCGGTCGTAGATGTCGAAATAGTGCGCCCATTTATGAATAAGGCGTTTGTCATTTTTCCGGAAATAAACTTCTAAGTCAGTCATTAATTATCAACGTGGTAATTCGCCTGATTTCAATTGCCAAAGCAATATGATTGCTTGGTTTGAAATGGGTGGCGCAAGTAAGCAATTTGTGGCATGGTAGAAATGGTTGGGTTTTATCCAATACGCAAGACAGAAAAATTTTCCCCTCCCCAAAAGTTAAACCTTTCTTCTAAGCTCACGCCCTAGCCTACCTTTGCTCCATGTATGCCATACAGCACACTTTAGTTTCGCAAGATTTATTGGACAAATACTTTGTTTGCGACCTAAGCGCGTGCAAAGGAGCTTGCTGCGTTAAGGGCGATTCGGGCGCTCCACTTGATGATGAAGAGGCAAGTATTTTGGAAGACATATTAGATTTGGTGCTGCCTTATATGGATGATGAAGGCCGTGCGGCTGTAGCCGAAAAAGGCGTGTTTGAAATAGATGTAGACGGAGATATAGGCACCACTTTAATAGCCGATGGCCGATGCGCTTTCGCAACCATAGACACTAGCGGCATGGTAATATGTGGCATAGAACGCGCCCATGCCGATGGAAAAGTGGGCTTTAAGAAACCCGTATCGTGCCATCTTTATCCCATTCGCATAAAATCGTATGCAGACTATGATGCAGTGAATTACGACCGCTGGGATATTTGCAAAGCGGCTTGCACCTGCGGCTCCAAGCTGGAGGTACCGTTGTTCCGTTTTGTAAAATCAGCGTTAGTGCGCAAGTATGGCGAAGCGTGGTTTGCTGAACTAGAAGAGCTTGACGAGGAGCTGCGCAAACAAGGCATAGTGCGGTAAAATCTTACCGATTGGCCGCTTCGTTCATCAATCGCTAGGAATGAACGACCAACTTCATTATCTACATGATGAATGAAAATCGACTGACGAATTCGTTCAAAGTGTAAGCAATTTTCTTCTTCACTTCAAAACTATAGATTAGAATTCTCTCGCCTAAAAACAGCTTCAAGCCCCATCCATTTCAATGCTGACAAGGGTTAGCGGCATTCTCATTTTTTATTAACGATGGGTATTTGGGTCACATGTTAAAAAGTAGGCTCTATTGTTAATTGTTTCAGTTAGGTGGGTTAAGATTTAATCTGAAAATTTGGGCTTTGGAAGATGTACTGCTTGACAATTCTTCAAGCTACTCACTCCCAATCTTTTAGCGAATTACGATTGATTTTGAAAGCTTAGAGCGTTCGAAGGTGAATTTATCTCCTAAAAAATTAGCTCTGAAATGAATGATTTAAACTTTTTGTAACCTCACATTAGGCATGGAAAACATTACCCAGCTATCTCAGAATCTCGCAGAAATTCTTCCACAAAAAACCTCGTTGCCCGTAGAACCAATATTGGTAGAGAACAACGACCGCTTTGTGCTATTCCCAATTAAACATCAGGAAATATGGAAAATGTACAAGCAAGCAGAGGCCAGTTTTTGGACTGCCGAAGAGATTGATTTGGGACAAGACCTCCACGATTGGGAAAACAAACTGAACCAAAACGAACGTCACTTTATTAAGCACGTGTTGGCGTTTTTCGCTGCCAGCGATGGTATTGTAAACGAAAATTTGGCTGTTAATTTTTTGAATGAAGTGCAATATCCCGAAGCGCGTTGTTTCTACGGATTTCAAATTATGATTGAGAACATTCATGCCGAAACCTATTCGCTTCTGATTGACACGTACATCAAAGACAACCGCGAGAAAGACTTCCTATTTCACGCAGTTGAAACTCTGCCTTGCGTTGCAAAAAAGGCCGATTGGGCATTGCGTTGGATTAGTCAAGGAACATTTGCCCAGCGCCTTATTGCTTTTGCCGCGGTAGAAGGCATTTTCTTTAGCGGTAGCTTCTGCTCCATCTATTGGTTGAAAAAACGTGGGTTGATGCCAGGCCTAAGCTTTAGCAACGAACTCATTTCTCGTGATGAAGGTTTGCACTGCGATTTTGCGTGCTACCTCCACAACACTTTGGTGAATAAAGTGCCCGAAGCAGAAATTGTATCCATCATTTCTGAAGCCGTGGAATATGAAAAAGAGTTTGTAACCGATGCTATTCCTGTTGCGCTTATTGGCATGAATGCCACTAGCATGTGCACCTACATTGAATTTGTGGCCGACCGTCTTTTGGTGGCTTTAGGATGCAAAAAGGTATATAACGCCATCAACCCATTCGAATTTATGGAGATGATTTCGCTACAAGGCAAAACCAACTTCTTCGAAAAGCGTGTGGCCGAATACCAAAAGGCAGGGGTGATGAACGATGGCAACACAAGCAATCGCGATTTCACAATGGAAGCTGATTTCTAAAAACTCAACGTGTAATTCTTATTTCGTAATTCATAATTTCTCAATATAATGTATGTAGTAAAAAGAGATGGACGCAGAGAATCCATCAAGTTTGACAAGGTAACAGCTCGCATTCAAAAGCTGTGCTACGGCCTCGACCCGCTGGTAGACCCTATTCCAGTGGCTATGAAAGTTATTGAAGGCATTTATGCTGGAGTAACCACACAGCAATTGGACGAATTGGCTGCTGAAACTGCCGCGTCATTCACAGTGCGTCATCCCGATTATGCTTTGCTTGCAAGCCGCATTGCAGTATCGAACTTGCATAAATCGACCCTGAAGTCGTTTTCGCAAACTATGGATGCGCTGTACACTTACATCGACCCAAAATCGGGCGAAAACGCGTCTATGATTGCGGATGATGTGCACAAAATAATCATGGACAATGCGGATTTGTTAGATAGCACCATCATCTACGACCGCGATTTTGGCTACGATTTCTTTGGATTCAAAACATTGGAGCGCAGCTATTTGCTCAAAATGGACAACCAAATTGCCGAGCGTCCGCAACACATGTTGATGCGCGTGGCTGTTGGCATTCACAAAGAAGACATCAAGTCGGTAATCGAAACCTATAATTTGCTTTCCGAAAAGTGGTTTACCCATGCCACGCCTACGCTTTTCAATGCTGGAACGCCAAAGCCGCAAATGAGTAGCTGCTTCCTATTGCAAATGCAAGACGATAGCATTGATGGCATCTACAACACGTTGAAACAATGCGCCAAGATTAGCCAAAGTGCAGGTGGCATTGGCCTTAGCATTCATAACGTACGTGCAAAAGGTTCTTATATCAAAGGCACAAACGGTACAAGCAATGGCATTGTGCCTATGCTTCGGGTGTTTAACGATACAGCGCGCTATGTAGACCAAGGTGGTGGAAAACGCAAAGGTTCGTTTGCCATTTACATCGAACCATGGCATGCCGACATCCACGATTTCCTCGATTTGAAGAAGAATCATGGCAAAGAAGAGCAACGTGCTCGTGATTTGTTTTTCGCGCTTTGGGTGCCCGATTTGTTTATGAAACGCGTGGAAGAAGGTGGAGATTGGTCGCTATTTTGCCCGCACGAAGCTCCAGGACTAAGCGATTGCCACAGCGAAGAATTTGAAGCCCTTTACGAGCGATATGAGCAAGAAGGCCGCGCTCGCAAAAAGGTGAAAGCACAAGAATTGTGGTTCACCATTATCGAATCGCAAATTGAAACGGGCACGCCATACATTCTTTACAAGGACGCGTGCAACAGCAAATCGAACCAAAAAAACCTCGGCACTATAAAGAGCAGCAATCTCTGCACCGAGATTATGGAATACACTGCTCCAGACGAAGTGGCGGTGTGCAACTTGGCCAGTATTGCACTGCCTAAGTTCGTAACTGCCAATGGAACTTTCGACCATCAGAAGTTGTTTGAGATTACCTATGTAGCCACGCGCAACTTGAATAAAGTGATAGACCGCAACTACTATCCCGTTCCTGAGGCGCGCAAAAGCAACATGCGCCACCGCCCTGTGGGATTGGGTGTGCAAGGATTGGCCGATACTTTCATCAAACTTCGCCTTCCATTCGATTCGGACGAGGCAAAGCAATTGAACAAGGATATTTTTGAGACTATCTACTACGCAGCCATGACCTGCTCTAAGGATGAGGCTATCGAATTTGGCCACTACGAGAGCTATCCGGGTTCACCTGTTTCGCAAGGCATTTTCCAATACGACATGTGGGGCGTAACGCCAAGTAGCCGTTGGGAATGGGACGTATTGAAAGAAGAAGTGAAGAAATATGGCGTGCGCAACTCATTGCTAGTGGCACCTATGCCAACAGCAAGCACCTCGCAGGTATTGGGTAACAACGAATGTTTTGAGCCGTACCACAGTAACATTTACACTCGCAGAGTACTTTCAGGTGAGTTCGTGGTAGTGAACAAGCATTTACTTAAAGACTTGGTGCAGCTTGGTTTGTGGAACGACAACATGAAGAACAAGCTCATAGCGGCCAATGGCTCGGTGCAGAATATTCAGGAGATTCCAGAAAATATCCGCATCCTATATCGCACCGTGTGGGAACTGAAAATGAAGGACATCATTGACATGGCTGCCGACCGCGGTGCTTATATCGACCAAAGCCAGAGTCTGAACCTATTTATGCAAAACCCGAACTTCGGCAAAATCACTTCCATGCATTTCTACGCTTGGAAAAAAGGGTTGAAAACAGGCATGTATTACCTCCGCACACAAGCCGCATCGGAGGCAATCAAGTTTACGGTGGACACCGCTTCGTTGCAACAAACGGCTGCAGAGCAAGCTGCCGCACAGCTAGCCCCAAAGGAAGTGACTTATGCCACACCTGCCGAGTCGATGATTACGCCAGTAGCCAAAGTTGCAGAGCCAACCATGGTTTACACGCCAACACCAGTGGCTCAACCTATCAACTTGCAAGACGCTCAAGCGCAGATTAGCTGCTCACTCGACAATCCAGAAGGGTGCGAGATGTGCGGAAGCTAGAAACAACGATTAGAACTAAGAACGCCACGATTGAATTACTTCAATCGTGGCGTTTTTGTTTGGAGAGAAGATGCGTTCTCAGAATCGTACGCCCATCACACTCACATCATCCACCTGCTCGGTTGTGCCTTTCCGCGTATCTAAATGCGCAGCAAGCGAAGCGCCTTGTTCTTTTAAGGTGGAATGGTCCATGGTAAGCAACGTATCTGAGTTCGGGATAAGAAACAAAATCTTCTATCTAATTATCTCGCTTAAAATCAATCATATACTATTGCAAGAGCTACCGAGTAGAACCATAAAAGACATCTTAGTGCCACAGAACCGACCAACGGGAGCTCATTGCGCAACGCAGTAAATTCTGTGGTTTTTTAAGTGCAGTTCTGTGGTTCTGTGGCTGTCACCCTGTTTTTCAATAGGATAGTTCAATCTTGGCCTTTCGCTTATCCCGAACTCAGGTCGATCACTTCCTGTGCGGGTGTATTGCCATTTGAAACAGCAAGCGGACTGAACCTTTTAGCTGATAAGCATTATACGTGTAGACAACATTTAGTTCTTTAAGGTTATGTCAAGATAACAATTTATTAATTTATATTTACCTTCCCTAAAAAATTTTCTCGGGTGAATGGCAGATTTTTTTAAATATCCCTCTGAATTGTTCACCCGGAACAGACCCCAATGTTCTAGTGTCCTGCGCAGACGCTGTCGTGCCAATTCACGCACATGCATGTCTCAATACTGGGGTGACCATTTGCAATTACTGCGCAGCACGGTCGTGGTGCTCCCTGCCACCTGCAGTCATAGCTACACCTGGTGGAATTTCTTCTGTCTGAAGAATATCCGCACAGAACGCAGAGGGCCAAAGCACCTATTATTAGAAATTGACAGAGTAACAGGTCATTTGTATTTGGCCAAGTGCCAGATATCTGAAGGTCTTGCTCCGCAAATATCTGATAACATGGAGTACCCTGATTTCAATCGTGCACATAATTAATCAGAACGAGTCATGAGAATTTTTTTGTGGTTTTCATGTTTGGTGGTTGTGCTCCTTGCTGTTCAGCAGCTCAAGGCGCAATCCTCAGAAGCTCTTATCGAAAGAAAGATAAAGGAAAATCTGCAGAACGGGTCACATGCCTATGAAGGATTGGATGCACTGCATTCATTCTCCATTACCATAGACCGTTCAATTTCAGAAAGTGACATCACTTACCAAGAAGATAAAACGAGAAGATTACTTGCGAATCAGATTCCCGTTTCAAGCCTTTCGATTAAAAACAAATCGAACGGTGAGGGCGTTATATCGGTTGTTTGTGATGCTACAATAGATTGGGGTGTAATCAAAAAATGTTTAAGCTCCTTAGGATTTGTGATAATTGATGCAGATGTCGACTATATCATCCGCAATTAGTTCGTGCACCCATCCATGTAAGGGACGATTCATCTACATCAAACAGGATGATTAGATTTCTACTATCGGCCGTTTGTATGTTTTCGGGATTACTGTCCGTACAAGCGCAGTGTACGAACACGGTTGCGTTTGGAACAGCCACTGCGCCTACGAACACTATTGCCGTTACAATAAGTACATGTACGTACCAGACAGAATACAATACCGTTTCTGGTGTAGTTGCTGGTAACACATACTCATCGACCTACAGCTTGGGTGGTTGTATCACTGTGCGGTCCGGAAGTGCAACAGGTCCTGTGGTTGCCACAGGAAACACTCCATTGTCTTGGACAGCAGTGGTGGGGGGAACCCATTACATCCACTACAATACGAGTTGTTCTCCCACGTGCGGCACCGCAGCAAGCTGTGGGACCAGCTCGATCACCTGCACCTCTTGCTCAGGTAGTGCCACAGGATGCACTAATACGACCTCCTTTGGCTCCGCCACTCCATCGTCTTACAATTTTCCAGTCACAATCTCCACTTGTAATGATCCAGGAGGTGAATATAGCCTGCTGAGCAATCTTGTGGCAGGAAGCACATATCAAATCAGCAGCAGCTGTGGAGGTTATGTCACCATCCGCGCTGGTTCTTTTAACGGTGCTATTGCTTCCGCAGGCAATGCCCCTCTGAGTTTTACCCCCTCCACTGCGGGCAACTACTATGTGCATTACAATACTAACTCCGCTTGCGGAACATCAGCAGGTGTGTGCTGTCTGACCACCTTGACGTGTACATCCTGTCCCGCTCCACCACCACCTACCTTCTGTGGGGATAACCCGTCAGCAGGGAATACATGTGCCACTGCAACGCCTATTTGTGACTTGGACGGATATTGCGGAAACACGAGTGCCACTTACACATCAGATGTTTGGACTCAATTAGAAGATGCTTTTTGCGGTAGTGTTGAAAACAACTCTTTTGTCTCGTTTGTTGCAAGCACAAGCTCAGTGAATCTGAGTGTTTGGATTCCTAGTTCCAACACGGCTGGAATGGGCATTCAGTTATTCTTCTTTCGAGATGCTAATTGCGCAGCAAATCTCAATTCAACACACGAGTGCTATAACAATCTTTCTCCTGGTGGCCCACATATTGTTACAGCTACGGGCCTGACTGTAGGACAAACCTACACCATGATGATTGATGGATATGCCGGTGCTGTTGCCAACTACGTCATTAGTGCCAATTCTGGTGTTCAATTACCTGTTACTGCCAGTGATGATGTGACAATTTGCTCTGGGCAATCAGCAAACTTGAGCGTCATGGGAGGAAATGGCTCTTACACATGGTCTCCAAGCACTGGTCTCAGCGCTACAACAGGTGCAAATGTGGTAGCCTCTCCAACCAGCACCACTACTTATACGGTATCATCCCTCACGGGAAACCCCTTGTGCCCACTTTCGACCACCGACCAAGTTACGGTAAACGTCAATTCTCCTCCCGCCCCGAGCGTGCTCTGCTACCAGACCGCTTCGTTCAATAGTACTACCTGTCTGTGGGTTGTGACCGGAACGCAGCCAGTAGCCCCAACGGTATTGTGTTATCAAACCGCAACATGGAACGCCACTACCTGTCAGTGGGTTGTGACTGGAACGCAGCCAGTAGCCCCAACGGTATTGTGTTATCAAACTGCAACATGGAATCCAACAACCTGTCAGTGGGTTGTGACAGGAACGCAGCCAGCAGCACCAGCGGTATTATGTTACCAAACAGCAACATGGAACGCCACTACCTGTCAGTGGGTTGTGACAGGAACGCAGCCAACAGCACCAGCGGTATTGTGTTACCAAACAGCTACTTGGAACGCCACTACCTGTCAGTGGGTTGTGACCGGAACACAGCCTGCCGCTCCTACCGTGCTCTGCTATGAGAGCGCCACATGGAACGCCACTACCTGTCAGTGGGTTGTGACCGGAACGCAGCCAGTAGCCCCAACGGTATTGTGTTATCAAACTGCAACATGGAATCCAACAACCTGTTTGTGGGTTGTGACCGGAACGCAGCCAGCAGCACCAGTGGTATTGTGTTATCAAACCGCAACATGGAATCCAACAACCTGTTTGTGGGTTGTGACAGGAACACAGCCAGTAGCCCCACCGGTATTGTGTTATCAAACGGCAACATGGAATCCAACAACCTGTCTTTGGGTTGTAACCGGGACACAGCCAGTAGCCCCAACGGTATTGTGTTATCAAACGGCAACATGGAATCCAACAACCTGTCAGTGGGATGTGACAGGAACGCAACCAACAGCACCAACTGGACTTGCTTGTTATGAATCAGCTAACTTCAATACGACAACTTGCGCTTGGGTGGTGAGCGGCACGCAAGACCCTATGCCTGTGACCGAGTGCTGGGAGACCGCTGCGTTCTATAATGCATCATGCACATGGATTGTGAGCGGCACGCGAGACCCCGCACCATTTACCGAGTGCTGGGAGACGGCCACTTTCGACAATGCGACCTGCGCATGGTTGGTGAGCGGCACGCAAGCCAGCTCTGTTATTTTTGAGAGTGCTTGTGGTGATTATACCTCTCCTGATGGTTTTACCTACAACGCTTCCGGAGTCTATGTTGCACTCCTGACCGATGATTCTGGATGTGACAGTATCGTCACTATAAATCTCACTGTACTGCCTTATGTCACTTCGACCATCAGCCAGACCATCTGTTCAGGTTCTCAGTTCGCGGGATATGGAGTGACTGGTATTTACACCGATGTTTTCGAGGCCGCCAACGGCTGCGACAGCACCCGCATTCTCGACCTCACAGTGCTGCCTAC